>DEAA01000079.1:0-3178 GCA_002346545.1 Acidobacteria bacterium UBA2994 | reverse complement strand
CCTGCGGCTCGCCCCACCCGAGACGAACCACCAGGCCTTGCTCGCCCACCTCGAACTGCAGGTTGGCTAGCGTCGCCGTGGCGGCGAGGACCAGCACCGCCGCGGCAGCCAGGCCCCACATTCTTGGCCGGAGCGTCCTCGCAGCCCAGCTCGGCGGCGCCGGGCCGAAGAACGCCTCGTCACGTTTCGATACCAGGCGAAACCCAAGCTCTGCCTCGGGCGGCCCCCACTCGCCGAGGGTCGCGCGCACGTTCCGAAGCTCGCTTACTTCGGCCGCACACTGCGGACACGAGCGAGTGTGCTCCTCGACCCGCGCCCGTGCCGACGCATCAGCCTCTCCGTAGAGGTAGTCGAGTAACTGTTCCTGTGCGATATGCGTTGTCTCAGTCATCGGTCCAGATTCACGACTTTCCGGCTACTCTTCGCGATCGCGCCGCGACCGGCCAGAGCGGCCACGCTGCCCGGACCATCGAGTCCGCTGCGCTTCAGCTGTCGCCGCAGCACCCCGAGTCCCTGATACAACCGGGTCTTGACCGTGCTCAGCGGACAACCTTGCAGGTCGGCAATCTCCTGAAACGTTAGCCCATGGTATTCCTTCAGGACGATGGTCGTCCGCTGCTCTTCGGGCAGCGTCGCCATCGCCTCGGTGATCACCCGCCCCAGATCCCGTCGGAGTGCACGGCCCTCAGCGGTCTCGACCGGCTGGCCCACCGGCTCCGGCTCGGACTCGGTGTCGAGGGGCAGCAGATGGTTGCCCCGCTTATCTCGACGCATCCAGTCGTGGCAGAGATTGAGCGCAATGCGATACAGCCAGGAGGAGAACTTGGCCTGCCCCTTGAAACCCTTAATCCCTCGGAAAGCACGAAGAAAGGTTTCCTGACAGACATCGCGCGCATCCTCCTCACGACCGAGAACGCGGTAGGCCAGGGCGAAGATCTGCCGCTCCCAGCGCACCACAAGCTGGTTGAAGCTTTCTGGATCACCGGCGGTCGCGAGCGCAACCAACTCTTCGTCAGTTCGTTGCATGCTGAGCACGCCGCTCTGAGTTCCACTCATGGTTCCGTGCCTGGATCGTCTCCATCGTCGTGGTCAAAATCACGCGGCCAACCGCCACTGATGACAGGCAGCCGCCCACACACCATTAGACGCCAGCAGCGCCGCATTAGTCTTGTCCTTTTCACCGGTGTGTCGCGACCCCTAGCCGACACTGCCCAAGCATGGCAGAAAGTGCTACTCTACGCGGCGGACGATCTAGGATGCTCGACGAGGCCTTTTCTCACAACGGACGAGGTAATCGGATATCTGCAGGTTAACCTGCGAACGATTTACCGTCTCATCAAGGCGGGTCAAATCCCGACGGACACGCCGCGCTGGGGCGCCTCCGGCTATCCGGCTACGACCTACTGATTACGAAACTACAGATGCCGGACATGGACGGGCTCACGGTCATCAGCGAAGCCCGTCGGCTACACGCCAACCTGCCCGTGATCGTCATCACCGGATTCTCGATAGAAGCCAGAGCCATTGAGGCGGCCAACGTCGGCGTCTCCGGCTACCTGACCAAGCCATTCAAGGCCCCCAAGGTCCTGTCGGTCGCGGCCTGGGCGCTGGACGAGTAGCGACCACGCGCTATCCTGGCGCGATCCGCCGTTTCCGTAACCATGCTCCAACTCTCCGCGCTCACGAAAGGGTTCGGAGGCCGCACCCTCTTCGACCGGATCACCTGGCAGATCTCCAAGGGAGACCGGGTGGGGCTGTGCGGCCCGAACGGCGCCGGAAAGACCACGCTGCTCCGGATGCTGGCGGGCTTCGACGAGCCGGACGACGGCACCATCGCCCGCCAAGCTGACCTGACGGTCGGCTACCTCCCGCAGGACGGACTGACGCACTCGGGCCGCTCGCTAGCCGAAGAGGTCAGCAGCGCGTTCCAGACGCTGCTCAACGCCCAGAAAGAGATGGCGCGTCTCGAGGAGCAGCTCGCCGACGACGACCACTCTCGCGACGAACAGGAAGCGATGCTTGAACACTACTCGGACCTCCAGCACGAGTTCCGGGACGGCGACGGTTACAACATTGAGCTGAAAGTTGCCGGCGTACTGCGCGGCCTCGGTTTCAGTCCCAACGATTTCGAGAAACCGACCGAAACCTTCTCGGGCGGCTGGCAGATGCGGATCGCGCTGGCCACCCTGATTCTCAAGCGACCGCACATCCTGCTGCTCGATGAACCGACGAACCACCTCGACCTCGACGCGCGCAACTGGCTCGAAGAATTCTTGGCCGGCTACCCCTACGCGCTCGTGCTCGTGTCGCACGACCGCTACTTCATGGACCGGGTCGTGACCCGGATCGCCGAAGTTGGTCTGCGCACGCTGACACCATATGTCGGCACCTACTCGGAGTATCTGGAGGCACGCGACGCCCGCATTACCGCGCTGGTCGAGCAGAAGAAGCGGCAGGACGAGGAGATTGCGCGGATGCGGCTCTTCATCGACCGTTTCCGCTACAAGGCCACCAAGGCGGCGCAGGTCCAGAGCCGGATCAAGATGCTCGAGAAGATCGTGCCGATAGAAGTCCCGGTCGCGCGCAAGCGGGTGCACTTCACCTTTCCGGACTGCCGGCAAAGCGGTCGGGTGGCGCTGGAGCTCGACGGGGTGACTAAACGCTACGGCGAGCAAACCGTGCTCGACCATGTGAACGTGCACGTCGAACGAGGCGACCGGATCGCCATCGTCGGCCCGAACGGGGCCGGGAAATCCACCTTGATGCGGATGCTGTCTGGGGCCGAGGCGCCCGACAACGGGACCCGGACCGAGGGACACAATCTCGTAGCCCAGTACTTCGCCCAAGACGAGGCAGCCCGCCTGGACCCAGGCCTGACCGTCTATGACACCCTGGGCGGCGGCTCGCCGGTCGACATGCTGCCCGCCATTAGGAACATCCTGGGCGGCTTCCTCTTTTCCGGCGACGACGTCGAGAAACCCGTCGCGGTGCTTTCGGGCGGTGAGCGAACGCGCCTGGCCGTCGCGCGCATGCTGCTGCACCCGTCGAACACGCTCCTGCTCGACGAGCCGACGAACCACCTCGACATCGACTCGACCAACGTGCTGCTAGACGCGCTGCGCGACTTCGGCGGCACCTTGATCTTCGTATCGCACGACCGCTACTTCGTCGAGCAGCT
>DEAA01000042.1:89273-92251 GCA_002346545.1 Acidobacteria bacterium UBA2994 | reverse complement strand
GAGGGGTGGGAGGCACAGCACGGCCATCCCAAGCGGCTGCTGACCGAGAGTGTCAGCGACCTGTTGCCTGACGGGGTTGTTGGTCGCCCGAAGCAGGGTTTCGCGTTTCCACTCGAGCACTGGATGCGGCATGAGCTGCGCGCTGCGGTCGAGGAGACGCTGGCTCCCGAGGTGATCCGGGCCCGCGGCCTCTTCGAGCCGCGTGCGGTGTCCGACCTGCTGAGGTCGTTCCAGGCGGGGCGGGAACCGTATCCTGCCGTCTGGCAGCTCGTGGTACTGGAGCGATGGATGCAGGGCGTCCTCGATGGCACGAGTGCCTGAAGATCAGCTCCCGCGGGTGTCGGTGTTGACCACCGCTTTCAACGCCGAGCCGTTCATCGTGGCCGCCGTGCGAAGCGTGCTCGACCAGCGTGGGATCGAGGTGGAGCACGTCGTGGTCGACGACGGGTCTGAGGATCGCACTGTGGAGATGGTTCGGGCGCTGGAGGATGCTCGGGTACGGATTGTCGAAGCGGGTCGGGTGGGGCGTGGTCGGGCGCTCAACCTTGCGCTTGAGACAGCGTCCCATGACTTCGTGGCCATCCTTGACGCCGATGATGTGGCACACCCCGATCGGCTTGCCATCGAAGTGCGGATGCTTGCCGCCAGGTCCGATCTGGCGGCCGTAGGCAGTGGACAGTTGTTGCTAGTCGAAGACGCCGAGCCGGTCTTTGATCCGATCACTGAGGTTCCTGAAGCCCGCGATGTGGGGGGGGAACTCTTGTACTACAATCCCTTGTCGCACTCTTCGGTGCTGTTTCGGCGTACGGCCCTGGAGCGTGTCGGGGGCTACGACGCGCGGCGTCACGCCCTGTACGACTGGGATCTCTACTTCCGCCTTGTGTCAATCGGGTATCAACTTGCTAAGATCCGTTCCCCGTTGGTGGGAAAGCGGACCCACGTACGCCAGTACTTCGAGGGACGGCGCATGGTCCGCTATGCCCTTGAGTGTCTCCGCTTGCAGTGGGCCGCCGTCGGTCGTCTCCGACGAACCCGCCTTAACGCTCCATTACTGTTCGTCCTCTTCCTCTACCGACTGATGCCGCGGTTCTTCCGGTTGGGCGTGCGTGGCGTCGTCGGGGGGCGTGCGCGTCGACGACCCCACGGGCCTGATCCCAGTCGGGCATGAAGAGGGCGGCTGAGTACAGTTGTTGACCACTGTCTATTCCGTGTCATTCATTGGACTTTGCCTCCTGGTGGCCGGGATCAGTGTGTCTCGACCGCTGGTCGGGTTGACGTTCCTCGTGGCGGTGACCCCGTTCTATTCGATCTTGCGGGAGAGCTCGGCCGGGAGCCCAGTGTTCTTTCTCTGGCCGTACCTGTTGACCGGCGTGCTGCTGCTGGTGATCACGGGCCGTGAGCTGACCCGGGTCCTCGAGGAACGCGGAGTCGCCCGTCCTCGATGGTTTGTGGCGATGGCAACGATCGGGTTCATCGTCGGGGCGATCGTGACAGCGGAGATCTGGGTGGGCGCCGTCAGTCTGGTCCTGACCGACTCGGCGCTGTCGTCGACCAGGGAGTTGCTTGGCAACGGGCCAATGGGTGTGGCGACGGTTGTTCTCACGGTCGGCGCCGCGCTCTTCTTCGGTCTCTTCCTCAGAGCTATGTACCAGCGTGAGGGGCGCCTGCTGCCGCTCGATCTTGTCATGGTGGCGTTCATAGGCTGGGGGGTCCTCCAGATCCTTAATACCTATGACCGTACTGGTTTGCTGTTCACCGGATTAAATGGCTTCCGCTACTACTATTTCGCGGCGATGGTCTATTTCCCGGCTCGCTACCTGCTGCGAGCCGAGGGCGATCGGAAGCGATTGATCACAGTGCTCGGTGTTGTGGCGCTGGTGGCTGGATTCGAGCTCTACGGCGAGAACCTCCTGCTGAATGCTGTGGCCGGCGAGCCGTCGAGCCTGCCGTGGGCCAATGGGTATCTGTCGTCGGAATTCGGCTACACGCCGGACACCCAGCGGACTTTCTTCGAGGGGCGCTATATTCCGCTCGGGTTCATGTACCAGACGCACATGAGCGGGTTGTTCGTGGCGCTCGGCTTCGGCCTCTGGTTGCCGCTTACGCTGAGTGCCCGTAGTCGCCCGATGCTCGTCGGCGCCGCATTCGCGCTCTTGTTCCTGATGATCAACAGCATCTGGACATCCAGGACGGTGCTGCTGCTGGTCGGGGCGGCGTCGCTGCTTGCCGTGGCGTTCGGTCGCGCCGGCTGGCGTCGCTCCGTCGCGCTGCTGGTGGCCCTGGCCGTGGCCGCGCCGGTGGTGTCGTCTTTCCTGATTCCAGGGGTTCGGTACGACCTTCAAGGAGATCTGGGGTTTCTCGGTGGTCGGGCGCTGCCCGGCCTCGCGCGAGCCATTGGAATGGACCTCGAGCAGGTCATCGGCTGGAACCCGATGCCGACCGCCAGTCGTGTCACTGGCTACGTCCCGGAATGGCGCCGTCCGCCCGACGGTTGGCAAGTGGTGACAGGTTTCGTCCGTTCAGACGCCGACACCCAGCTCCGTGAGCATCCGACCAGCGTGGCGCTGTTCCCGTCCGAGGGCGGCCAAGGTGTCGAACTGCGTTTCACGTTGTCCGATCCGCAACCTTTGGCCGGCCAGGTCGTGTTGGCGGAAGCCTGGGTGTGGGCCGAAGAGCAGGAGCAGGTTCGAGTCCAGATTCACGACGGCACGCAAGGTTGGCTATCCGACTTTCATCGAGGACCACGGCGAGGACGCGGGTCCTGGGAGCGCGTCGCCGTCGAGGCCGAGGTGGCGCCCGGGCTGGCGGAGTTGGTGGTGGATATCGACGCCAGAGGCGATTTACCGGTCTATGTCGATTCGGTTCGCCTCTCGATCGCTGATGCGGGGGTTGTACTCCTGGGTGGAAGGCCCGATGTGACGCGGACGGGGGTGATGGCAGGTCTTGGAGTGTCCGCGACGCCCTCGATCTTCGTTGCG
>DEAA01000042.1:41528-88929 GCA_002346545.1 Acidobacteria bacterium UBA2994 | reverse complement strand
CTCGATCTTCGTTGCGCTTGAAGCCTCCGCGTCGCCAGACATTCCGCTGGAAGCATCCGCGTCGCCAGACACTCCGAGACGGGCGGCGTCGCCGTCTCCGAGCTTCCTTGAGCCGAGCAGCTTCGTTCAGTCGAGCTTCCAGGCCTCGGGGCGGCCCATGTGGGTCACGGTCCTACTGGGGCGAGGTGCGGCCTACGGTGACTGGAACGTGGTGTTCTTCGGCGATGTCGTCGCTGCGGAGGACCGCTTCGCAGCAGCCTCCTACTCAGACATGAAGGTGCTTGAGTTCTTTGAGCAGTTCGGTTTGGTCGGCGCGCTGCTGCTACTAGCCAGCGGCGCCCTGGGTCTCTGGATCGCCGGTCGGACGAGTTGGGCCGCGGTCGACGTGGCGACCCGCGCACGCTATGCCGGCGCGTTTCTTGTGGTGTTCATCGGCTATGTGGCGTTGGCGCATCTGCCTTCGCTCTTCCGTCTTGGCACCAGTACGGCCGTGTTCGCGATACTGGGGCTGGTTGTCTCGGCCTCAACGGATCGGACCGACGAGGGGGGTGCGCCGGCGTGATTAAGGTCGTGGTGCTCGACTTCGATGGTGTCCTTGTCGAGTCTGCTGATGTCAAGACGGAGGCGTTCGCCCAGCTCTTTTCCAAGCACCACGCGCACCACGATGCCATCCGCCACTATCACCTTCGTCACGCCGGGATCTCGCGGCATGTCAAGATCCGTCACATCGTGACCGCTATCCTGGGCGAGCCGGCCGACGAGCGGCGCTTCGAGGATCTGGCCGAGCGATTCAGGGTGCTGGTTGAAAAGCAGGTCGCCGCCGCTCCCGTGGTGCGGGGCGCACGAGAGTTTCTGAGCGCGGCCCAGGGCCGTTATCACCTGTATGTCGCGTCTGGGACGCCTGAGCCGGAGTTGCGACGGCTGACCGGGCGTCACGGGCTCTCGTCCAGTTTTGTCGAGGTCTACGGGTCACCGACGACCAAGCCGACGCTGCTACGGCGGATTGCCGCCGCCGAGGCGGTGCCCGTCCAGGGGATGGTTATGGTCGGCGACGGAGAGAGCGACCGGGACGCCGCTGACGAGACCGGGGTGCCGTTTGTGGCGCGAGTGACCGGTCCTGGGCCCCTCGCGTCGTGCCGCTGGCAGGTGCGGGATCTCAGCGAATTGCAGGCGGCCATCGATCAGATCGACGCGGCGTGATCCTGTATGCGGACGCTGCTTGTCTTCGACGACGATGCTACGCCCGAGGCGGTTGTGGCTGGTGCGGTCGGCGCGACCCACGTCGATCTGTTTCCACTGACATTCAGATGGGACCGTCTTCGAGCGATCGAGCGTCAGCTCGAGGCCCGGGTCGAGACGTTGCGGCGGCTCGACGTGCCCCGTCTGGTGGACGCCGAGGTCACGGGGCTTCGCCAGCGTCTCCCCGCGTGGGCCCGCGATGTCGCCGAGCGAGTGGTCGATGGGCGTCCGGTGGCGAGCTGGCTGCGACGGAAGCCAGGTGTCGAGTCCTCGTTTTGGTCCGGGTCGATCGCGGAGAAGAACCCGCTCAAGACGCCCGAGCTCTTTCTCGTGGCGCAGGTCCGAGCGGTGGACAAACAGCTGACGGACGGAGGGTATCAGGCGTGTCGTCTGCTGCTCGGAGGTGGTTTATTGCGGCGCACCCTGGTCGATGTCGCCCGTGCGCACGACGTGTCGGTCGCCGCGTCCTCGACCACCAGTTCGTGGCGGGCGCGCCTGCGGTCGTGGCTGGAGGGGGACGGCGCCGTCGCGACCCCAATGGCCGCCTGGTTGGTCTGGAGCCGTTTCCTGGCGTGGGGGTTGATGGCGCGGGGGTTGACGTTTGGCGCGGCCGGTCTCGAGCCGCCCGCCACGCTGTTCGTGTCCTACTTTCCCCATGTCGACCGGCGGGCGGCTGCGTCCGGTCGGTTCGTGAACCGCTATGTCGGTCCGCTGCAGGACAGGCTGACCGAGGCCGGGCCGGTCTGGTGGCTCGGGCTCTTCGTGTTTATCGACGGTCGGGGTTTCCGCGAGGCGGCCAGCCTGGCGCGTCGATTCGTGGCTGGCGGGGAACGGTTGGCACTCCTGGAGGCGTATGGCACGCCGCTGGCGATGGTACGCGTGTGGTTGGAGTGGTGGCGGCTCTCCCGCCGGGCCCGCCGCTTGCGGCTCGCCATGGAGGTTCCGCTCGCGCGCGGGTTGCTGCCACCCAGCTCTGAGGTGCTCGCCAGACGGTTGTGGCGGCGGTCCTACGAGGGCATCGATTTGATGCGCGGGCTGTATTACGCCGCGGTGTGCGAGCAGGCAATCTCCGATGCCCGCACCGCGAGCCGCTGTCTCTACCTGTGTGAGATGCAGACCTGGGAGCATGCCCTGGTGGCCGCGGCGCGGCGGGCGGGGGTGCCCACGCTCGGTTATCAGCACACCTCTGTGTCACGGAACTACTACTTCTATAGCCAGGCTCCAGGCCAGCTTGACGGTGCGCCGACGCCGGACGGGCTGGCGGTGCCAGACCAGCTGGTCGCGAACGGCGAGCGTCCCCGTGCTCTCCTAGCCGAGTCAGGCTATCCCGGACTCGTGATGGCTGAGAGTGTCCGTTATCTGGGTCTGCGCGCCGCGCTGGCGGCGGACCGGCCGACGGGTGACGGACGCCCCGTGGTGCTCGTGGCCGGCTCGATCATCGAGCGGGAGACCGCCGCGCTGCTCTCTCTGGTCGGTACGACGTGGCCGGCAGACGGTTCCCCTTTGCCGGACGCCGACGTGACGCTGTGGCTCAAGGGACACCCGTCGCAGCCGATCGTCCCGGTCGCCGAGCGGGTCGGCCTGTCGCTCGACGATCCCCGCCTCGTCATCAAAGAGGGCGACATTGCGGCGCTCTTGCCAGAGGTCGACCTGGTCGTCGTTCCGACGAGCGCTGTGGCGATCGAGGCTCTGGCCTATGGGTGCGAGGTGGTCGTCCCAGTGTTCGGCACGTTCCCTGCTATGACGCCGCTGGCCGGCTTCGATGACGTGTACCGTCGCGTGCACTCGCCAGAGGAGCTGCGGGCGCTTGTGTCCACCTTCTGCGCGGAGGGGCCGCGGGTCGACCGCGAGACGAAACGGGCGTTCGTCGAGAGTTACTGGTGTCTGGACCCGTCGCTCCCGCGGTGGAGTCGGCTGCTCGGTCTCGACGCTCGGAGTACAGGTTCGTCTCCGCGGGGAGAGACGCACTGATGGACCAGCCTTCGATCATCTTGATCATCTTGGACTCGGCTCGCCGGGACATGTTCGGCTGCTACGGGTCAAATCTCGGCCTGACCCCAAACTTCGATCGGCTCGCGTCGGAAGGGATGCTGCTCTGGGATCACTATGCCGCGGGGTGTGGCTCGGCCCAGGCGCACGTCAGCACCTTCACCGGCCAGCACTCGGCGCGCCATCGAATGGTCCACAACCTGTGCGAGGTGCGTGACGACCTGCTGGCCATGCCCAAGCTGCTCCGGGAGCTGGGGTATCGGACCTATGGTCATAGCAAGGCGAGCTTCATCCCACCGGCTGGCCACGAGGACCTCTTCGGGTTCGATGAGATGTGGTACTCGGGTAAGGCGTCGGCCCGGGCGCGCTCGGGCGGAGTGCGTGATCGTGCGCTCGACCTGTTGCGGCGCTGGCCATGGGCCTTCAATACCGCGAAACGGTTCTACGGCACCATGCTCGGTCGGGAGCGTCAGCTGGCGGCGTCGGCCCGCTACTTCGACGGGCATGCTTCGTTTCGGTACCTGCGCGACCGGTTGGCGGAGCATCACGGGTCAGCGCCGGTCTTCGCCTACTCGACGATCCTCCATCCGCACACGCCCTACTACCCGCCCAAGCGTTACCTTGACCGCTTCTTCCACGGTCGACCGGTCCCGGCGCAGGCGCTGGACATCCAGGCCAACTTCCACGCCTACGCCAACGGCGATTTCGGAGAGGCCAGGGAGGGTATCGAGGCGCTGAAGCTCTGCTACCAGGCAGACCTCGTCTACGGGGACGAGCAGCTCGGGCAGTTTGCTGACGATCTCACCGAACGTGGCATCCTTGACGAGTCTGTGCTCATCGTGACGTCTGACCATGGCGAGCTCTTCGGCGAGCATGGGCTGGCCAACCACGGCGCCAGCGTCTGGGAGCCGCTCTATTCCACGCCCTGCCTCATCCGCTATCCGGAGGCGGTTCCAGCCGGAACCGTCGTGCGCGGGCTCACCTCGGCGCTGGATCTGGTGCCGACCGCATTCTCGCTCATCGGTAAGGAGGAGTGGCTCGCGGATCGCACGACGCTCGACGGCGCGCCGCTGGCGCCGGACACGCAGGTCGATCCCGACCGTACGCTGGTCGTCGACTCGCCGCCAGCCGTACTGCCCGAACGGTTCAAGCAGTACCCGAAGCTGCTCTATCTGCTGAGCATCATCGCCCGCGCGGCGCGAACGAGTGAGTTCAAGTACATCTGGCAATCGAATGGTCAGAGGCTGTTGTTCCGGACCGGAACGCCAGAGGACGATCAGCATAACGTGCTCGAGGAGTATCCCGAGATTGCCGACGATCTGCACTCCAGGATGGTCGCCTTCTATGAAGCGGTCGATCCGGAGTTCGTGATCGAGCAATACCCGGTCGCCATCGGTCGGACGGCCGGTGCCCTGATGACCAACCCCACCGTGCGGCAAGAGCTCAAGCGGCTGGGCTACATGTAGTGGCGCCTGGTGTGGATCCATCCCCTCAGCCGGCGATGAAGGAAGAGCAGATCCGCCCTGCGCGGTTGTTCGACCGCTATCTCGAGATCGCGCTTGAGGATGCGCGTGAGCTCCTGGCCGAAGCGACCGAGTTCGACGAGGTCGCTTGCCCGGCCTGCACCGCTGCGGGTGTGACGGAACGGTTCGATCGCCACGGATTTCAGTATCGCTGCTGCGCCGAGTGCCAGTCGCTCTACCTGAGTCCCCGACCGTCGGCGGCGCAGCTGGATCAGTTCTACAGCATGTCGAAAGCGGTGGCGTATTTCGCGACCCACTTTTACAAGGAAACCGAAGACGCGCGGCGACGCGAGCTCGTTCGTCCCAAGGCGGAGATGACGGCGGAGTGGGCGCGCCGACTGGAGGCGACCGGTTGCCTGGCCGACGTCGGCTCCGGGTACGGCACCTATCTCGAAGAGACCCGTGAGCTGGGCGTCTTCGACGACCTGCTTGCTGTGGAGCCAGCCTCCCGGTTGGCCGGGGTGTGCCGAGACAAGGGATTCCGCGTGATCGAGCAGCCGGCCGAAGCGATCGCGGAGACGGTCGATGCCAGCTGCTGCACTTGCTTCGAGGTCCTCGAGCACGTGCATGATCCGCTGCGCCTCTTGGGTGCGCTGAAGCGGATCGTGCGACCGGGGGGCATGGTGCTGTTCACCACGCTGACCGCCTCCGGGTTCGACATTGTGGAGCTCTGGCGCGAGTCGAAATCGGTCATGCCGCCCAGTCATCTCAATCTGCTTAGCACCGGCGGTCTACGACGACTGGTTGAACGTGCCGGTCTCGAGTTGGTGGATCTGAGCACGCCGGGGCGGCTCGATGTCGACATCCTGGCCAACGCTCTCCGGGATCGCCCCGAGCTCCAGGTATCCCGTTTCGCGCGCCAGATCTTGGCGGCCCCGGAGCCCGTACGGCGACGGTTTCAGCAGTTTCTGCAGGACAGCGAGCTCAGCTCCCATGTTCGAATCGTGGCACGGCGCCCGGGTGGCGACCCGTCGGCATGACCAGGATTCGGGTGGTACAGATCACCACGCGTCTCAATGTAGGAGGCATTGCCCATCAGGTGATCGGCGTGTGCGAGGGGCTCGATCCGGAACGGTTCGAGTGCACGCTCATCACGGGGCGGCCCGGTCGCTTCGAAAGCCAGATGCTCGACTATGTCGACCGTCAGCCAGGACGGCTCCATTTCATTCCCGAATTGGGGCGCGACGTGTTCTGGCGCGATCTGCCGGCATTTCTCAAGCTTGTCCGTCTCCTTCGCCGGCTCAGACCAGACGTCGTGCATACCCATGCGGCCAAGGCGGGCGCCCTGGGACGACTCGCGGCCTGGGCGGCTCGGGTGCCGGTGCGCGTGCACAGTTACCACGGCCACGTCTTCCGAGGGTACTTCCATCCGATCGCCGAAGCCCTGATCGTGCAGATCGAGCGCTGGCTCGGCTACCTGACCTCGATGGTGCTGCTCCCCAGCGAGTCTCAACGCGATGAGATCGTCGTCGATTTTCGGATCGTTCCTGCCGAGAAGACGCGCGTGGTGCGTTACGGCATCTCAGTGGACGAGGCGTCCACTTTGCCCGACCAGCGCGAGGTGAGACGCCGGTTTCGGCTCGATGCGCCCCTGGTGGTCGGCATGTTGGGACGGATGGCGCCGATCAAGAACCACGCCTTAACGGTGGACGCGTTCGCGCGACTGCAGTCCAGAGAAGACGTTCCTGACGTGCAGCTGCTGCTCGCGGGTGAGGGTGAAACCCGGGCCGAGCTGGAGCGCCAGGTGGCCGATTTGAGGATCGGAGACCGGGTAAGGTTTCAGGGTTTTCAGAGGGACCTGCGGGATGTGTACGCGGCGCTGGACGTGCTCGTTATCTCGTCGCGAAACGAGGGCGTGCCGATCGCGGCGCTGGAAGCGATGGCCGCCGGCGTGCCGCTCGTCGTCACCGCCGTTGGAGGGTTGGTCGACCTGATCCGAGACGGTGAGAACGGTTGGCTCACCCCGCTCGACGATCCCAACCGGCTCGCCGAGGTGCTCCACCAGGCGCTCGTGTTGCCCGCCGAGCGCTCGCGTGTCGCTGAGGCTGCGCGGCGGGACGTCCAGGCCCGGTATCGTGCGGACGCGATTCACCTGGAGCTCGAACAGCTGTATCGAGACGCGCTGACCCGGGCCGGCGCGCGGAATCCTGAATCATGATCGACTCGAAGACCCGTGGGCGCCTGACGGTCGATGCCGTGGACAAGGCGAAGCAGGGGCTGCGAGAGCTCAAGGCCTTCTTCTCCCTCGAATGAGTGACGGTGCGCTCGTCTTCGAGCGCTACTCGGTGTGGCAGCTGTTGAGCGTCTGGCGGATCGCTCGACGGGTGCGACGGGTCTATGTGATGGACCAGGCCCATGCCGTCGAGCGGGTGCTCGGGGGGCGGCTGGGACTCCCCGCGTTCAAGTCCGACGCTCTGCTGGTACGACTTGGGCTGTACAACCCGGAGCGCAGTCGGCGCCTGTTCCTTCGTGTTCTCTCCTGGCTGAACCGCGACGTGGAGACGCTTGAGTGCTCGATGGAGCTGGTCGCGCCGCACGTCTACCGCCTTAACCAGGAGGGGCCGTCGCGGATCGATCGCGTTGGTCCGGGTCTGTTCGAGCATTCGCTGATCTGGACGCTCCGAGAGATTGTTGGCGACGACCCGGTGTTGGTTCGTTACCTGCAGGGATTCCTTGCGTTGGTCGAACCGCGCTGGCGACTCTTCGCCTTTGTTGCCCGGGATCTTGTTCAGAGCGACGCCCCGGTCACGGTGGTGCCCGAGGGACCGCTCGATGACCAGTGGGACGACCCGGAACTGGACGGCGTCCGCCGTGCGGTGCCTCCGGGGGTGGATCGGATCAACAGGATCCGCTACGTAGGCCGCTTGCTTGCAGCCCGGTTGGTGGCCTGGCTCATGCCGATCGGGTTGTTCCTGGCGCACGCGCGTCACGGAGTTCGGCGGCGACCCGACGGGTCCTACGATGTCGTCATGCCGGTGGCCTGGGGCGTCTACCCGGTCAATGAGAGTAATGTTCAGTTTGGGGTCAAACGGTCCATCGATGACCTGTATCTGTATGGCGCCGAGCTCACGCCGGGGAGAATTCTCCACCTGTTCGGCGACATTGGGTTAATGCCGGAAGACGAGAAGACGTTCCGTCTGGCGATGGTCGAACGGGGGCTGACCTTCCGGAACCGACGCCGATTCTCGGTGACCTGGGCCTTTGTGCGGGAGGTTCTACGCGCCGAGTTGATGCTGCTGCGGATGCTACGACCCCTGCCCGCCGACCGGGTCAGCCTGGCCCTCCTGTCGGCGGTGTCGAAAGGCGTCTACCACTACCTCCGGGCCGTGCTCGAGATGGGAAACATCGACTACCGGGTGGCGTTTGTCCGCAACGACTACAATCCTGGACACGTCATCCACACCCTCGTTGCACATCGGCACGGCCGGAAAGTGGCGGGTGCGGCCCACGCCGCGTCTCTGTTCGACGCTCCCCAACTGGCCTATGTGCACCTGGACAGGTACTTCGCGCAGTGTGAGCTCTACAGCCGTACCTACGGGACCTACTGGGATGACGTGGGATTGGTGCGCAGTGGTCGCGAATCACTGGACACTCTCTTGACGCAGTCGAACCAGGATGTCGACGCGATCCGAGCCAGAGTCCGCGAACTCTACGGTGATCGTCGATTCTTCGTGCTGCTCATGTTTCCCAGCGTAGTCAGCAAGATGTGCTTGGCATCACAGTGGCGCGAGATGCACGAAGGCGTGCGTCGGCTGGCCGAACTGGAACTCGACGCCCACATCTTCCTGCGCTTCCGTCAGAGCACCTTCGGCGAGCACCCCAATGGGGTACCCATCGTGCAGACGGCCGAGCGGGATCCGCGCATGATTCTCGATCATACGAATTTCGGTACGCCCGAGCTGCAGTTGGCGAGTGATCTGGTCGTCACGGCGAATGCCTCGTTCGGGATCAATGAAGCGATACTCGCGGGCAAACGAACCTTTACCTTCGGCTATACCTTAAAGGAGGATCTGTACTTTCCTCCGGACATCTACGGGTCAGACTTCGTTCTGATGACGGCCGACGATCTCGTGCGCGCGGTGGCCGGTGTGGCTATTGGATTCGACGGGGTCGATTGCCGATGGGATCGGTTGCGCCGAGATTCGGACTACTACGCCGATGGACGCAATTGCGACCGTATCCGGGAAGGGCTCCTCGAGCTCTGTCGGGTAGGCCAGTGAAACGAGTGAGTTCCAACTGTCGTTCAGTCCCCATTTGACGGAGCGCGTCTGGAATTGAAGGACGCCGACCGCCCTGGCCCAGTTCAGGAGTCTCCGGCGGTTGGCCAGTGACGGAGGAGGACTGAGGTGGGCAGGTATGTGGTGACCGGCGGAGCCGGCTTTATCGGGGGCCGGATCGCCGAACGGCTGGTGGCACGTGGGGACGAAGTGGTCGTCCTCGACGATCTGTCCACCTCGTCGGAGCGGACGGCGCCCGAAGGCGCGACGCTCGTTGTCGCCGACCTGTCTGACGAGCGGACCTACGCCGAAGGGTTGAAGGGGGCGTTCGATGCGGTGCTCCATCTGGGAGCACAGTCGTCTGGGGAGATCTCGCACCTGAACCCGGCGCGCGACTTCGACGTCAACGCCAGAGGTACGCTGCTGCTCCTGCGGTGGGCAGAGGCTAGCGGAGTGAGTAGGTTCCTGCATGCGAGCTCGATGGCCGTGTATGGATCCGTCGAGGGGCCGGTGCTCGAGACTGCGCCAACCAAGCCGGGTTCCTACTACGGCGTATCCAAAGTTGCCGGCGAGGCGGCCGTACGGTTTTTTGCCGGTCGTGGTCTGCAGACGACCACGTTCCGGATGTTCAACGTCTACGGTCCTGGACAGAACCTGGCCAATCTCAGACAGGGCATGGTCAGCATCTACCTGGCGTATCTCCTGAGGGGCGAGCCGGTGGTCGTCAAGGGCGCGCTAGACCGTTACCGGGACTTCGTGCACGTGGACGATGTGGCAACAGCCTGGCTCGCGGCGCTCGACGCCAAGGGGGCTGCCGACCGGCTCTACAATCTGGGCACCGGCCGAAAGACCACCGTTGCGGAGCTACTGGATCAATTGGGCCAGGCGTTCGGATATCCGGCCGCCGCTTGTCCGATGACTGCCGCCGACGGCACACCGGGTGACATGCATGGAAGCGTGGCCGACATCACTCGGATACGCACCCAGCTCGGATGGCGGCCCGAGGTGACGCTCGAGCGCGGCATTCCCGAGATGGTCGACTGGGCGAGGAGCGTGGCGGACGCCACGGGGAGAGAGCGAAAGGTTTGAATCGATGAGCACCGACGAGACGCCACGTTGTTATCTGTGCGGCGGCATCGACCATGAGGTCGTCGCTCGCGAGTTTCGCTACCCGATCGAGAAAACCGGGTATCGCTGCAGTACCTGTTCGCTGGTCTTCATCCATCCTCCCATGAGCCCAGAGGAGGAACGGAAGTTCTACGAAGAGGAATACGGCATCATTTACAGCCAAGAAAAGAACACCACTCCAGCGGATCTCTTTGAGGCACGACAGGAGGACGCCGGGATGTATCAGGACTGGGTGTCTCCTTGGCTACAGCCTACCGACGACTGTGTTGAGATCGGGTGCGCGTCCGGCTACTTCCTGGCGGTGATCAAGGACCGGGTGGGATCGGTGGCCGGACTGGAGACCCACCTGGAGCTACGCCAGTACTGCGAGCAGATCGGCATCCCGATCCACGACCGTCTCGAGGAGATGCCGGAGGCCTCGGTGGACCGGTTGTTCGCTTTCTTCGTGCTGGAGCATCTGGGCGAGCCGATGGAGTTTCTGGCTCAGGCGCGACGGGTGTGCCGGCCCGGCGGCTCGATCATGATCGTGGTGCCGAACGTCGACGACGTACTGCTCTCGACCTACAACATCCCGAAGTTCAACAACTTTTACTTCACGCCAGCCCACCAGTTTTACTACTCGAAGGACACCCTAGGCCGCTTGTTCAAGAAGGCTGGTCTACCGAAGTACGAGATTTTGCCGAAACAACGGTACGACCTGTCCAACCACATGCACTGGATGATGGCCGGACGACCCGGAGGGATGGGGAAGTACGACGATATCTTCGGCGACCGTCTAAAGCGGGCCTACGCAGACGATCTCGTCGCACGCTTTCTCTGCGACACTCTGTTTGCCGTGGTCACCGTCAAGGCGTCATGAGAGCAGGCATCGTCGGGTTTGGCGGGATGGGTCAGAGGCACTATCGCGCCTACGCGGGTACTGACCTCGAGGTGGTGGCCGTCTGCGACCAGCGTTCCGGCCGGGTGCGCGAAGCGGCGCCGGAGCTGCGTCCCGATCAGATCTACGACGATGTCGGACGCATGCTTGAGCAGGAGCCGCTCGACCTGCTGAGTGTAGTGTCTAACGGTCCGACTCACGCCGAGATCACGGTCGCGGCGCTCGAGGCGGGCGTGCCACGCGTCCTCTGCGAGAAGCCGGTGGCCACCTCGCTTGCCGAAGCGGAGCGGGTCATCGACGCGACGCGCCGGACTGGCGGACGCGTTTCGGTGAATCACATCCGGCGGTGGAGTGGCGGCTATGCGCGACTGCTGGAGCGGCTGCGATCCGGGGAGTGGGGAGAATTGCGCCACGTGTACTTCCACTCAGGGAGTACGGGTCTGGGCAACTTCGTCATTCATGCCTTCGACTTGATGCGCTATCTCACTGGCGCCGAACCAGCGTGGGTAGCCGGAGCGCTCGATCCGACCGGGACAACCAACCCGCGCGGTGCACAGTTCAGCGATCCCGCCGGCTACGGTCTGGTGATGTTCGACAATGGCTGCCGCGGCCTGGTGGATTCAGGCGAGGACACGGGTGTGCAGTACTTCTTCACGATGGCTACCACTTACGCCCGCATCGTCATTGATGAGCTCAACGGCGAATGGACGGTCCGGGCGCGATCGCCTGAGGATCGGGCGGCGCCGCTGACGCGCTACGGTCTGCCGATGACGCCCGTAGATTTCGATGCGCCGTCGTGGGATATCGTCGAGTTGACGCGGGCGGCGCTGGTGGAGCTGGCCGGCGACGGTCCGATCAGCTCGACCCCGGAAGATGGGCTCGCTGCTCTCGAGATGGTGGTCGCGTTTCACGAGTCCGAGCGCCGCGGCAACGCCAGGGTCGATCTGCCGCTCACTGGCGAGGGGCGCGAACTAGTCGTGCCGATCGGATGAACGCCAAGGGAGACCCCACTGAACCTGCTTGATATCGGAGTGGTCTGGCCGTTCGTCGTAGCAGCGGCGCTGTCGCTGCTGTGTACGCCACTGGTTCGCGCGTTCGCCCGCGATCGCGGGATTGTGGCCGCTCCGAAGGTAGATCGCTGGCACCAGCAGCCGACGCCCTTGCTGGGCGGAGTCGGGGTGTGGCTCGCCAGCGTGGCGGCGACCCTCGTCTTCAGCGAGTCCAGCCTTGTCGTAATGGGCACCGCCTCCTGTATGTTCCTGGTTGGCGTGGTCGACGACGGCATGCGTCTCAGACCCGCCACCAAGCTGACCGCGCAGATCATCGCAGCTTCTATCTTGGTGGCGTTCGGGGTCAATGCGACCTGGACCGGGTCACTTACCTTCGACGCCATGCTCACGATCCTGTGGATCGTTGGCCTGACGAACGCCTTCAACCTGCTCGACAACATGGACGGGCTCTGCGCCGGAATTGCACTGATCGCGCTCGGTGCCTATCTGGCGGCCGGATTTGGCGCCGAACCCTCGCCATCCCTGGTCGTGGCCTCGGCGATGATGGGGGCGCTTGCCGGGTTCCTCGTGTACAACTTCAAACCTGCCTCGATCTTCCTGGGCGATAGCGGCAGCCTGTTCGTGGGCTTCACGGTCGGTGCGCTGACCGTTGGCGGTTATGTTCCCGACGTCGACTCGAACATTGTCAGCGTCATTGCGGTTCCGGTGTTGATCCTGCTGATCCCGATCTTCGACACCACCCTCGTGACGGTGTCGCGGAAACTCTCGGGGCGGTCCGCATCGCAGGGCGGAACCGACCACAGCTCCCATCGCTTGGTCGCGCTCGGTTTTTCTGAGCGCGGTGCGGTGCTCGTGCTCTACGCCCTGGCGGCCATGTCCGGATTCACCGCGTTTTTGGTCGGCCGCTACGGGTTCGACAACGTTAATTTGTTGATCGGGCTCGTCCTGGTTGTGATGGTGCTCTTCGGGGTCCAGCTAGCTCGCGTGGGCGTCTATAAGGACGGGAACCTCGAGCTGCTGCGGAATCGGTCCTACACACCGCTTCTGATCGAGCTCACCTACAAGCGCCGGGTGTTCGAGATCCTGCTCGATTTCGTGCTCGTGTCGATGGGGTTCTACGCCGCATACCGCTTGCGCTTCGGGCTCGGAGATCCCTTCAGCGAGCAGTTCCCCGGCTTCATCAACATGCTCCCGGTGGTGATCGGCTGCACCATGGGCAGCCTCTGGATGTTTGGCGCCTACCGTGGGGTCTGGCGGTACTTCGGACTCACCGACCTGACGGTGTTCGTGCGGGCGATCGTAGTCGGACTGGTGTTGGCGGCAGGTGTTACCGTGATGGTCGACGGCTTCAGCGTTGAGACGACCACCACTTTCATCATCACTGGGCTTGTGCTGCTCTTTTTCCTGGTGGGGGCGCGCTTGTCGGTGCGAGCTGTCGGTGAGCTCGGGCGCCGTCGTGAGGAGAAGCTGGGTCGCCCGGTGGTGATCTACGGCGCCGGCGATGCCGGCGTCATGTTGGCGAAGGAGTTGCTGAATAACCGCGATCACCAGTGTCAGCCGGTGAGTTTCCTCGACGATGATCCGGCGATGCACGGGCGCACGTTGCTCGGTTTCACCGTTCTGGGCGGGATCGAGCGGCTCGAAGAGGCCCTGAACAGTGGCGCGGCCGGCGTAGTAATAAGTACCGATGTCGAGACCGCCCGACTTGCGACCCTCGTCCGGATCTGTAACAAACAGGGTGTGCCGCTCCATCGGATGCAGGTACGACTGGAGCCGATGAAGGTCGCTCCCCGAGTAACACTCGGTTCCGTGCTGGATCAAGCCGAGGGCAGTACGCCTCCGACGGTGTCGCCGCCGACGACCAAGCCGCGTCTTCACTGACCATGACTGTCTGGCTCGGACTGCGTTGGTTCTTCGGGAGCATGATCGTCGCGATCATGCTCTGGCGGGCGCTGCGTCGGCCAGGGCCGAGGCTGGGAGACGTCCTCCTTTACGGTGCGATCGGCGTCGTGTCCCTGTGGATCATCATCGATCCGTCGATTGTCGACCGGTTCCTCGAGTCAGGGGTTGGGGCGGTGCCGTTGGCCCGGCTGGTCGTGTTGCTGCTGTGCGCTCAGCTGGTCTGGTTGGTCATGGTCCTGGTGTTGCGTGAGCGAGGCCATGAGCAGGCTGCACGCTATGCCGAGTTGGTTGAGCGTACCAGCGCCGAAGTGGAGCGAGGGCGCGGTGGTGCAGACCCGGCCTTGTTCAAGCCGATCATGGTCGTCATGCCGGCCTATCGGGAGCACGAGAACATCGCCAAGGTG
This sequence comes from Acidobacteria bacterium UBA2994, assembly GCA_002346545.1. Taxonomy (GTDB): domain Bacteria; phylum Acidobacteriota; class Vicinamibacteria; order Vicinamibacterales; family UBA8438; genus UBA2994. The sequence continues at coordinate 74,640 of DEAA01000042.1, read as the reverse complement.
CTCGAGGCTCTGCCGGGCTCCGTTGGGGGACGGCCTGTGGGTGCTGTGGTTGTCGTCGACGGGCCGGATGATCCCACTGTCGAGGTCGTGCGGCGTTTTCCCCAGGTAGTACTCCTTCGCCAGGTCGTTCGCATTGGCTCGGGGGCGGCTCTTCGCCTGGGGTATCGGTTCTGCGCCGAGCATGGCGTCGACACGGTGGTGTCAATGGATTCGGATGGTCAGCACGATCCGCACGAGCTTTCGGCGCTCCTCGCGCCGATTGCGGCGGGGACCCATGACGTGGTTGTCGGAAACCGCGCACTCGGAGGCTGGGAGGTCGAGAGCGCATGGCGCTACGTCGGTCTCCACATCACGGGATTCCTGACGCGGACGGTGCTGGGCATGGGAGTCTGGGACTGTTCAAACACCTACCGCGCCTTCAGACTCAGCGCACTTATGACGCTCCGTTTGGAGGAGCCCCAGTACCACACGCTCGAACTGGTCTTTAAAGCGCATCGAGCCGGGCTTCGAATGACCGAGGTGCCGGTGCGTGTGCTGGCCCGCCACTCCGGGAAGAGCAAGAAGGGTGGCACGCTGTACTACGGCTACCAGTTTATGAAGCGATTCTTGCGGAACCTCTAGCAGCCAGGATCACACGTGGTAGTCCTCAAGCATCGCGGAATACGGTGACACAGTTGCCCAGGCGGCGGGGATGGCTGATCGCGGGCGGCGTGGCCCTGCTCATCGCGTTCTTCTTTCAGGACTATCTGGTGAGCCGGCAGCTCCCGGTGACTTCTGCCGACCCCGCAATCATCTACCACAGCCGGACCGAGGCGGGGGAATGGCTCCGGCAGGGGGTCCTGCCCCTTTGGCGTCCGGGGGCCAATGTCGGGGTCAGCACGTTCACGACCGATGCGACGCAGACCGCATTTCATCTATCGGCTGTACTGTTCGCGGTGGTACCGGATCCGGAGGTGGCCATGATCCTGCTGGTCGCCATCCAGGTGTTGGTGTTGGTGACGGGCACCATCTGGCTGCTGGTTCGCCGCTTCGGTGTGCCCCCTGCGATCGCCTTGATGGGCGCTGCCACCTTCCTGTTCACGCCAGGCTTTCACAACGAGTTTCTGTTCAATACCTTCGGGGGCTACGGGTTTGTCCCGTTTCAGATCTGTCTCGTCGACCGGCTACGAGAGCGTCAATCATGGGCAGACGTCGTGTGGCTGGCGCTGTTGCTGGTGCTCGCGTACGCGATCTCTAACATAGCGGCGGTCCAGTTTTCCGTCGTTTTGCTCGGATGCTACCTCCTCTATCTTGAGGCGCCCCGGTGGCAGGCTCGCCAGATTCGGACGGCTCTGTCACCGGTCCTGCGACTTGGCGCGGCGGTTGCGCTCTTTCTCGTCTTGTCGTCCTTCTACCTGGTGCCCTTCGTGACCGAGCTGGCCGTCAACCAGCGCTCGCATCTGTACGGCTTCTTCACCTCGTTGGCCCCATTGCCCTGGCTGCTCTCGTTCCATGTGCCGTTCACTTCCTGGATTTTTATCGACGAGCAGATGTTTACCACTGGGCTCCTGACCGGCTTCGAGACGCTGAACCGCTATTCCCATCTGCTGTTTCTGCCGAGTCTGCTCCTGTTCGTAGCGCATCGGCCGTCGTTCAGCCGTGCTGAGGCCTTCTTCTTCTTCTTCGCGGCGGGTTTCGTGCTCCTGTCGATCGTCAATCGATGGATTCCGCTGCTCGACCTGGTGGTGTACCTCACCCGTGGTACCGGGTGGCACCGCGCGGTGCCGCTGTACTTCTTCAGTGCCGCCGTGTGTTTGGCGATCGTGACGACCAAACTTGTGGCGGGTGACTTTCGGGCCACTACGGGCCGGGTCGGTGCGCTCGTCCTCCGCGGCTACCGCCTGCATCGCGGGTTGCTGCTCGGCGCTTATGCAACGGCCACTTTGGCCACCATTGGATGCGTGGTCGCGGTGAAGGGACTGGAGTGGACCGGCGTATACGACCTACTGGGCTTGGTAACTGACCGACCGCAATCCCATCTGGCCTTCTATCTGGAACATCACCTGGCCTTCCCTCAAGTGCTGTACTTGCTCGTGGTGCCGACCGGGCTGACCTGCAGCCTATGGGCCTTCGAACGGTTGCGTGCTGGCGCCGGGCGGGGCGTGCTGGCAGCGCTGGTGGCGGGTGTCATCGGCAGCCAGATCGGATTGGCCCACCTCTACTACCCGTTCAACCGGGGCGTCACGGCTGTCTCCGAGCTTCCCGTTCGACAGTGGCTGGAGAACTCGATGCCAGGCGCGCGGACGGCAATCGTGTTCAACGAGCCGACTGCCATCGAGCGGGAATTGATCGCGCGCCGTGGGTTGCCAGACGACCTGCACAATCCGGAGCTGCACCTGCTCTCGAATCCGTTCCCCGAGTTCAGCCGTTTCCAGTCCAACATCACGATGCAGGGGAGCTTCTTCAATACGATCGGCGCCTCGATGTACACCCGTGGCGCGAACATGACCAGTGGTCGGTTGGATCGCTTCCATCAGGCCGTACTGGAAGACAACCCATTTCTTCAGTCGGTGTGGGGGGGCGGAAAGGGGTATCTTCGCATCGGCCAGTCCGAGGTGGGTTCGGCGTTGCTCGATGTGGCTGGTGTTAACCAGCTGTTGTCGTCGTTGCCGCTCGAAGGGCCTGGGTTCCGTCTCCGGGCCCGGGGTGAGGTCTATCACCTCTACGACAATCTCGGTGCCGCGCCACGCTTCGTCTTCACCTCAGACGTACGGGTAGTCGCGGACGGCGATGAGGCGTTCGAGGCGATCCGCGAGTCTGGATTCGACCCGCGGTCCATGGCGATTATTGAGGGCGACGGTGCTCGACCGCGAACAGGTTCTGCCCCGGGACAGGTGACAATCGTGTCGTATCAGCCGAACGAAGTGGTCGTGGACGTCGCTGCTCCGGCCGCCGGTGTGCTCGTCTACAACGATGCATTTCACCCCGGGTGGACCGCGTTTGTGGACGAGGCGTCTCGCCCGATACTTCGCGCCAACTATCTGTTCAAAGGAGTCGCGCTAGACGCCGGTCGTCACCGAGTGACCTTCGCATATCGTCCGCCTGGGCTGAGGCTCGGCGTGTGGATGTCGGGTATCGGGATGGGACTCGCGGTCGCGATTCTCGTGCTGAGCCGCCGACGCCAGGCGGGTACGGGGGGCGGGGCGGACCGCTAGACTAGCCTTGTTCCGAACCGGGTTCGCCAAACTGCCGCGTGGGATCCACCGGCGGGCGCCGCGTTCGTATCGGGGCCGCCGGGGTGCCGGCGACGACCGTACGGGCGGCTACGTCGCTGCGCACGACGCTGTTTGGACCGACAACCGCTTCGTCGCCGATCGCGATGTTGCCCGTGATCACCGCGTTGGCAAAGACGGTCACCCTGTCGCCGACCGTTGGATAGCCGCCGGCCCGCAGCCCGAAGTTGACGTTGGTGAACAGGTGTGCGTTTTGCCCGATGTTAGTCTCTCCACCGATGACGACCCGGCCACCATTGAAGATCACGCCCAAGCCTATCTGAGCCCGGGGGCTCGCCTCGATGCCGTTGAGCACGCTATTCATCCGTCCCGCGATTCGCGACCGGTTCCGTTGACCGCGGTCGTAGTGATACTGGGTTAAACGCAACAGGACGACAGCGCTGTATCGTTGATCGAGACAGAGATAGGTGAAGCGACGGAGCCAGCCGCGAGGCGTTGGCGTGGCCCGGTTCTCGTCGAAGCTCCAGCAGGCGCTCCAGGAGCTCGGTCGGGTGGGTGAATCCATACGCGGGGACGCGTCGGCGTTTCCGCTGGACTTCACCTTCACCAGTCGACCCACACCTGATACGGCGGAGGTGGCTCGCTGGGGGCGCAGATAACGGGGCACATGGCGGACGGGATGGAACGGGCGGAAGTATATCACCCGGCCGGAGGTTTCCGTGGGTGAGGACACCAGGTCGACGGCGCCGCGCTGGGCTCGCCGCGATCTTGTTCGGCTCGGGCGCATGCTGGCCGGTCAGCCGATTCTCGTAACCGGTGCCAGCGGGTTCATCGGTCGTCCCCTCGTGCGGTATCTACGGGCTGGCGGAGTCTCGGTTTCCGCGCTGTCGCGTACTGGTGGAGGCGGCGTACGGGCCTGGCAACACGACCTGGAAGACGATCCGACTCGGCTGGTTCGTCGTTTTCGTCGACGTCCCCCGGCTGTCGTCGTGCATCTGGCCGCGCCCGCGCCCGCTGCAGCCGGCGATACCTACGGTCTCGTTGAGCTGGGCTTACGCCAGACGGAGCATCTTCTCGAGGCCTGTCTGGCCGTGCCCTGCCCACCGCGGCTCGTGCTGGTGTCCTCCAGCGCCGTGTACGGTCCCAGCGACGGTCGACCCCTAACCGAGCGACATCCACCTGCGCCGGCGAGCTACCACGGTATTGGGAAGCTTCTGGCCGAGGCCCTGGTCATTCGCGCCAGCGCCGCCGAGGGTCTTGCGGTCGTGCGGGTGCGTCCATTTAACGTGGTCGGGCCCGGGCAGGCACGCGGACGCGTGTTGCCGCGGATGGCTGAGCAAGTGGCAAAACGTGAGGCAGGTCGGTCCGACCCCATCATGACCCGTGGCCTCGCTGGAGTACGCGATTTCATCGACGTGCGTGACACCGTCATGGCGTTGGTGACTCTCGCCGCCCGGGGCGAGCCGGGAAGCGTCTACAACGTGTGTCGCGGGCACGGCGTGCGGGTGGGCGACCTACTGGAACACCTATTAGCCATGGCCGGACTCGGTGACGTGTCCGTGGCTACGCGCGGTGGTCACGGCGTCGATGTCAGCGTGGGTGATCCGGCGAAACTCCGGCAACTCGGATGGCGTCCCCGCGTTCCCCTGGGCCAGACGGTTTGCGACGTGCTCGAGGAGTGGCGTCGCCATGTCGTGCGCTGAGCGGGAGTCGCTCAGAATGAGAGAGACCTACACTGTCACCATTCGACCGCGCCGGGTGCTGGCCTGGAGCGCCGCGCTAGGCGGAGGGGTGGCCGTGATCGTGGCCGTGCTCTGGCTGGCTCAGGCTCCGCTGCTGGAACGGGTTGGGGACCAGTTGTTGCACGAAGATTCGATGGCCGACGCCGACGTGATCGTCGTGTTGTCTGGAGGAACGCCGGCCCGCGAGATCGAAGCGGCCGATCTGTATCGAGCTGGCTATGCGCCGCGGGTCGTACTTACCACGGCTCCACCCAGGGCCAGCGTGACAGCGCTCCGAAATCGCGGAGTGCACGCGCCGAACCTCCTCGAAGAGCGCTTGCGCTACATGGCGGAGCTCGGCGTGCCCAACGATGTGATCAGCGTGATGCCCGAACCGGTGTCGTCCACCATGCAGGAATCCGAACTCGTATCGGACTGGGTCCGGCAGCAGGGGCTTGACCGCGTGATTCTGGTGACCTCGGGCTACCACACCGCCCGCGCGCGGTGGGTGTTCGAGCGAGCGCTCGATGAGCATGTTTCTTTGCGAGTGAGGCCTGATTCTCTGGAGCCGTTTGACCCACAGCTGTGGTGGCGCGACCGGAACATGCTGCGGAACGGCCTGTTTGAATGGCAGAAGCTCATCTTCTATCGACTTTGGTATCGCTAAGTTGACCGAGAGTCGGTTCAGAGTACGCACAAGTCGAACATGCTGATGTTGCTGCGGCAGTTCGTGGAACGTCGGTGGGTGCTGGTACTAGCCACCGGAGTGCTGGGCGTTCGCCTGCTCGTCGCGTTGGCCGTGGTGCCCCCGTGGCAACAGCCGGACGAACCGTCCCACCTGCTGTTTGCCCGGATCCTGGCGGAGCAGGACACGCCGGACGTGGGCTATGTGCTCAGACCGGCTGCCTCGGACGCGACTGACGTACTCGTCCCTACCTTCCTCCAGGGTGCTTCGTTCCGCACTCGCCGAGCCGATCCTGGGCTCGAGCGGGAACTGCTCACGTCGATGGCCGAGCACGGTTGGTGGCGCTACTACGGTCGTCCGCAACCGTCACCTCTACCGACGTCGTTGACCGAGGCGGGATTGACGGTCGTCGATTCGGGGCCGACGCTGTATTACGTGACGGCGGCGTGGGTGCTGCGCGCCTTTGATGTGACCTCGCTGCTGGGTCAGTTGTATGTGCTGCGCTGGATATCGGCGCTGCTTGGCATCGCCACATTGTGGTGTGGTTGGGCTGGGACCCGAAAGTTGTTCGGTGTCCAGCTGGCAGACTTAACGGCACTGCTGCTGTCGGTATTACCCCAATTTGCGCTTGTGTCGACAGGCGTCTCTCCCGGCCCGCTCATCAACCTTTGCGGTGCGATCTTCTGGTGGCAAACGGCGGTGCTTTTCACCGGCGAGCGGTCGGTGCGGACGGTGGGACTGGTCTGGCTTGTGGCTCTTGCCGGACTCCTCACGAAACGGGCGGGCATCCCCTTGGGGGTCATGGCTGCCGGTGTCACGGTCCTGGCATTCGTACGTTCGTGGTGGACCGGGACATTCAAGGTTCGTGGGCTCGTGGCTGCGAGTGCCGCCATGCTCGTGCTCGCGGTCGGGGTCGTCGTGCTGCTACCGGGCGAGGTGGAACGTATTCTCCGGACACTGTGGGTGACGGTGACCTCTCGGTCGATGAATCCCGAGTCGGCCAGTTTGGAGTACTTCGAGCGGTTTACGTGGACGTTGCTGGATAGCGCTTGGTTCTACGCTGGATGGATGCGGTACCCCGCACCGATCTCCTGGACATGGCTGGTTCGAGGGCTCATGGTGGTCTCTCTCCTCGGACTCGGCGTCGCGGCGTGGCGCCACCGCATGCGTCCGTCGCTCCCGGTCGTGATCGCTTTCGGGCTCGTGGCGGTGCAGGTTGCCTCGATCTACGCCGTGCACTTTCGACTTCACGTTGGGCCGCAAGGGCAATATCTCTTTCCGGTCCTCGCGCCGATGCTTGCCTTGTTCTGGATCGGTCTGCGCGGGTGGTGGCCCGTGCGGCGCTGGCCGGTCCTGGCTGCCGGTCTGATCACGACAGTGATTCTGTTCGATCTCGTGGGTTGGAGCGCCGTGCTTATTCCTCTCTATGTCGGCTGACACTTGGACTGTTCGTCGGGCTCCGGATTGGCGGCTCCTCACTGGGCTGGCGGCAGTGCTGGTGGGAGCCGAGGTCTATCTCCTGGGGGCTGGGCGTGTGCAGCAGGACGCCGTCGCGCGCCGTCCGGGTAGTTTCGTCGTGGGGGAGGTGTCCGGCGATATCGCTATCAGCCAGACCATGACTGCCAGTATTGTCGGGTTAGACAGAGTGACGCTGTGGCCGGTGGCGGAGACGGCCTCGGAGGGGCCGCTCGTCTTCCGACTGTATGACGTCACTCCGCTGGGCCCGCCGGAGTTCGTCTTCGGGACAAATGTATCTGTCGACCATCTTGCCGAAGATCAGCCGCTGGTGATCGGGGTGCCCAGGCTTGCGCGGTCCGCCGGACGTCGGTATCGAATTGATCTGTCAGTGCCCGATGCATCTCCAGGTCGCGGACTGTCGTTCTGGATGCATGAGGGCGATGGATATCCGCTGGGAGAGCTCGCCGTGAACGGTCGTACTCAACCAGCCGACCTACTCTTCACTTTGAGGGCGGAGGACCTCAGCGCGTGGGCGCGGATGGTCCGTCGATTGAATGACGGCGCCTCGTTAGTGCCGGGGCCGCTGGCGATGCTGGTGCTCCTGATGCTCGCCAACGTCTGTGTCGTGGCCGGGGTCGAGCGGATGGTGGCGGGAGGGTTCGACGCAGGCGAGGGGACAGGTTTGTCTGAGTGATCAGCGCATACGGTCGACGACCGACGTAACACTCCCAATCCCATCGGCGATCTCGATCGCGAGCTGCCGCTGGGTGGCGTCGGTATCGTCGCTCGTGAGCGTTACCACGCCATCGTTGACTACCACGGTGAATGTGACCTCGCCCAGGGCGGGGGCCGCAGCTAAGGCGGCCTCGACCTCGCGTACGATTCTGGCGACCGTCTGTGCTCCGAGGGTCATGTTATCGAACGTCTGGACCACGCCTGGCACCGCCGCCGCGACGCGTAGCGCGTGTTCCTGTTGGTCAAGCGTGTCTGTGTGGCCGGTGATTCTGATAACTCCGGCGTCTGGGATGGCAGTCAGCTCGAGGGCGGTCGTGACCGGGTCGAGGGCGAGCGCCACTTCTACGGCGGCCCTCAGGTCGGTGTCTGTCTGTCCGCTTGCAGGCGGCGGCGCGCAGGCCGAAAAAGCGCACCCGAATGTGCACCAGACGATCGGCATCCACCCCGTCGAAGAATGTGGCATAGCTGACATGATGCAGCCTATCTTCAGCGGGCGTCAGCCTGAGCAGGCGTGGTGGCGCCCGAGCGGACGATCCGCCGGAGTTCGGTCAAAGGCGGTACGGCCCGCCAATCGAAGCGAAGCCGGATGGTCCGGTCGTTGAGCGGGAGCTCTGGCGCGTCAGCTAGTCCCCAGTTCTCGGGATTGTGATAAATGACCTCGTGCTGGTTCCAGTCGCGCTTGCCCCAGAGCGCCGTCGCTTCGTCTGGGCTTGCGATGTTTCGAGCGACCTGGAAACTGGTCGTATGGCTGATGTGATAGACGGGGGCACCGATGTCCTCGATCGGCACACTGGAGGACCTAGCCTTGACCAAGAAGTTGTGGTCTATGCCGAGTCTGGCCAGTCGATAGACCTCGTTGAAGCCGCGCAGGGTCTGGAATGTGTCGGAGTCGCTCAAGAGGAAGTCGCCGGCCGCTCCAGCATAGAGCGGCGGGCGGATGGGCCGGCGTGGCACGTGGTTTTCAGGATTGTCGAGGATCGTATGAGTGAGTCCACTGTCGTCCAAACCCAGCTTCAAGTCGATTCGGTTGGCTCGATACACCCGTCCTGGTACCAGTTTGTCTTTCGCGAGGAGATCCAGTAAACGTTGGCTCAGCAACGTGTCGGTGTTGGTCGTCAGGATGAATCGCCCTGTCGAGCGTCTGACGCCGACATTCTTGGCGAAGAACTCAAGATATCGGAGACGCGGGTTCAGGCTGAGTACTTCCTGATACTGGGGGTCGACCACATAGGTGGTGACCAAATCGTGCCACCGGGAGGGCAGTGTCTCGAGTAGGCGCTCGGCGAGTAGTGGTCGCCCTGGAGTCGGGCTCCACTCTACGAGCCGGACTTCAACCGGAATCTGGCGGGCGGTCAGTTCCTGAAGGTTGAAGGCCAGAACCCGAAAGAACCTGGGTACGAACGGGCCCCCGTAGTCATCGTTCCGTCCCGTCAGGACGAGGCTCAGGTAGGCGGGGCTACTCACGGTCCGAGGAGGGGTCGGCTGGTTCTTCGTCTTGGTGCCGGGTCCGCCGGTCAAGAACATTCAGAGCGCCCTCGATGACGTCGAGCTTGGTTTCCATTGCAAGCAGGTGCCCTCGCGCGAGTGTGACGTTCTGCTCGGCTTGGGTCAGACGTTCGAGTTTGGCATCGAGCTTATTCCGTTCTCCCGCCTTGTTTTTCCAGCGGTCTCGCTCCTTGGCGATCGTCTTGAGCTCGGCGGCAAGCTGTTCGTTCTTCCACTTCCACTTTTCCGCGTCGAGCTGGCTTGCCGAAAGGCGCACCTCGATTGCGGCGGCGTGTTGCTTCTGGGCGGTCGCTCGGTCCTGCGCGTCGAGAACCTCCTGACGCCGGGCCAGACCAAGGAGACTGAGGATGCCAGGGGACATGCAGTTGGGCTCGTTGCCGCAGGGCGAACAAAGACCTACCATACTGCCGTGTCGTCCTCGGTGCAATACACCAGTGCCTGCGTCACCTCCGTGGCGGACGGGTGTCGAATCGAATCGTGACAACAAGCGCATCGCGTAGACGTGTGTTAGGGAGATCGGCCACGGGGGAGCGTGGCCGAGAAATCGCCGACGTCTTCCCTGCGCCAGCCGAGACAGCATCGCTGGTGTCACGGAACGACGGCGGCGACGCGGACCTCCGAGATCTGGCGGAGCGGCAGCACGAGGTGTTGCTCGACCGCGTCGCCCGGCTTGTTCAAGGGCTGGAACAGGGTGACGTGATGCCTGCCGAGCAGGTGGCCATCCGAGCCCTGATTTCGGATCTGGCGCTGGTCGCCGCGTCGTTCCGGCAGCGCTCATCTGCAGTGCTGGATGCCCTCGATGAGTCGGCCCAGCAGCTCGGTGACGCCAAACAGGCCGCGGCGGTGTTCGAGCGGTCATTCGACAGGACCGCAACGTGAGCATCGAAGATCTGACCGCGCAGGCGGTGCGTATCGAGAAGAAGTTGCTCGACGAGGTTCGGCAACAGCGCAAGGAACTGGCTGCTGTCGCCGAGCGTTTGACCGCGCTTGAAGACCAGCAGGCGGCTATGGGCGTGACCGTCAGCAAGATCTTCAAGCGGGTCGTGCATCTCGAACCAGACGTCCATGCGGTGCTTCGAGCGCTCCGCCTCGATGCCGACGCGCTCGAGTATCCTGAGCGGCTCACGGCCCGTCGCTATCGCCTTGAGTCTCAGAACGAGGAAGACGGGATTACCCTGGCTTTGTTCGACGAGATCGGGGCCAAGAGCCGGACGTTCGTAGAAATCGGCTCGGGACTCAGCGGCGGTAATTCGGCGTGTCTGGCGCGCGAGCTTGGCTGGACCGGATTGATGGTCGATGGGAGTGAAGCCCACATGGCCCAGGTGGGACGGCGGTTCCCACGGGTGCAGGCGGTCTCGGCCTGGATCACGCGGGAGAATGTGAACCAGTTGGTGACCGACGCGGGGCTTGCTGGTGAGGTCGATTTTCTCAGCATCGACCTCGACGGGAACGACTACTGGGTCTGGGAGGCGCTAACCGCCTGTTCAGCCCGCGTCGTGGTGGTGGAGTACAACTCGGCGTTTGGCGCCGAACGGGCCGTGACCATCCCGTACGATCCTAAGTTCGACAGGCACAACTATCGCTTTGTCTACTACGGGGCCTCGTTGGCTGCCTTGGCCAAGTTGGCCATCGCCAAGGGCTACCGGCTGGTGGCGACCGAGCCGCACGGGGTTAATGCGTTCTTCCTCCGGAACGATGTGGCGCCTTCGATCCCGGCCTGCACCCCGGAGCGCGCCTTCAATCTAATGAAGCGCTACGACCTTTGGATGCAGACCAAGAAAGAGGACGTCTACTCCTACGTCAAGCAGGCGAAGCTTCCGCTGGTGGACGTCTAATCTGATCGCTTAGGTCAAACAACCGACGAAGGCGCTTTTGGCCGGCCCCCTGTGTTGCCTGGGGTCGTACCATAGTGTAACATCCTCAAGATCTGGGCCCTAATCGCCTCCGCATCTCATCACCCACGCGTGTTCCCCTGGCATTCCCGCGCGTCCAATCCGCCGACAGCCGTTCGAGATTCACCGCTGTTGGCAGGTAGGGACAGGCGTAGGTCGACGCCAGGTCGAGATGCGGGTGCGTTGCCGGTCATCGCTGGCCGGTAGTAGGCGGCTCTGAGGCGGAGTCCGGCTCGCACACCATCGCAGTGGTGTGTTGGGACCGAGAGGGCGGAGTTGTATTCATCAGAGAGTCGTGACCGAAACGATGGCCGAACCGCTGCATCCTGAGCATCTGCGGGGGGTGAGGCTCGTGGTGTTCGATTTCGACGGTGTCTTCACCGACAACCGGGTGATCGTCAGCGAGGATGGCCGCGAGTCCGTGATCTGTTCCCGGGCCGACGGTCTGGGGCTCGCCGCGATCCGACGGTTCGGTGTGGACAGCCTTATCCTGTCGACCGAAGTCAATCCGGTCGTGTCGGCGAGGGCCCGCAAGCTCGGCGTCGAGTGTCAGCAAGGCCTGGGCGACGGCAAGGGAGCCGCCCTCGCTCGTCTACTCGAGGAGCGTCAACTCGACGTTCGTCACGTTGCCTATGTCGGCAACGACATCAACGACCTCGATTGCCTACGCCAGGTCGGTGTGGGGATCTGCGTTGCAGACGCCTTCGAGGCGGTGCGAAAGGTCGCTCGCTTCGAGACGGTGCGCCCGGGAGGCCGGGGCGCTGTCCGTGAAGTGTGTGATCTGATCGTGGAGGCGCGGGAGTCGGCGGCCGGATGACGGCGATAGAGCTCGCCGGGCGGCCAGGACCCAGCGAGGCACCAATGCGTCGGCCAGACGTCGGCCCAGACGATACGGACCGTACCGGGTTGCGTGTCTCGACGCGGCCGGGAGCGGTCCTGCTCTCGGTGCCGGGAGGCCATCACGTCGAGGATCTTCTGCGTGGACCCTTCTTCGAATCACTGCTGGCCCCACCCGATGCGCCTCGCGTGACAGTGGTATCGCCATTTGTCGCCGACACGCAGCTGGCAACGGAATTGCGGAAGGTCGGGGTCGAAGCAGAGAGCCTGCCTCTTCCTCGTGGCGGAGCAGCGTCGCGGGTGGTCGAGTCGATTCTGAGCGAGCGATTCCTGCTCGAGTCGAGGTTGCGCGCCGTTCGCCTCCAGCGAGACCGGGCGCGGTTGTTGGACCAGTGGCCCGGGCGCCGAGCCATGATCGCGCTCAAAGGAGTCCTCAGCCGGCTGCCGGTGTCGCGGCAACGTTGGTTTAGTCTGGCGCAGGCGGTCACTGACCTCAGTGACTGCGGCCGTTTACTGGACCGACATCGCCCGGATCTTGTCGTGACCTCGACCGCCGGTTTTCTCGCGGCTGAAGTACCGCTGATCTACGCGGCGCGCAAGCAACAGATTCCAGTAATGGGGATCGATCTCGGGTGGGACAACCTGTCATCGAAGTATCACACGGTGCGGCCGGTAGACCACCTTGCGGTGTGGAACGAGTCGATGCGGGACGAGGCGGTCCGATACCACCAGTTCACCCCCGATCAGGTGCGCGTCACCGGCGCGGTTCCCTTCGATACCTACTTCGCCGGAGCGGAGTTTCCGTCGCGCGAACGGCTCTTTGCCTCGATCGGCGCGGACCCGGCGCTGCCGCTTGTCACGCTCGCGACTGCGCCGGAGCTAGTCTATCCCACGACATCGAATGTGGCCCGGTTCCTTGCCGCTGCGGCGGTGGACGGGCGTTTCGGCTCCGAGGTACAGCTGCTCGTGCGGGTGCACTCTCGTGATCAGCTCGCCGATTATGACGGGCTGCAGGATGGCAGACGCGTGTTCGTGGAGAAGCCGTTCCAGCAGCTGGAACGAGGCGTGGGTCAGCCGGAACTCGACGCGTTCACGCCAGGTGCCGGAGGGCGGGGTCGGCTTGCGGCGACCCTGGCCCATAGCGACGTCGTGGTCAACTTCGCCTCGACGACGACCATCGAGGCGGCGCTTTTCGACACGCCCGTGGTCAACATCGGTTTCGATAGCGAGGTGGGGTTGCCGCTTCCGCTGTCGATTCGGAGGTACTACGAGTACGAGCACTACCAGCCGGTGATCGAAACCGGAGCGGCGCAGGTGGCGTGGAGCGAGGCCGAGCTCATCGATGTCATGGGCGCCTATCTCCGTGATCCGAGCCTCGATCGGGTCGGAAGGCAGGCGCTGGTTCGCCGCTGCTGTGCCTTTCCCGAAGGGGGCGCCGGGCGCCGCCTTGCCCAGTGGGTCCGCGAAACGCTAGTGCGTCGCTGTGAGCAGGGAGGGCGGTCCTGAGCACGCGGTTCCGGATTCGCGGCCCCCGGGCCAGTGGCCGTCAGGTTATCCGGCTCGGGGTGCTGCTCTGTCTGCGTGACTTCCGCTATCGCTATCGCCAGGCCTTCCTGAAGTACGTCTGGGCTTTCGCGCGTCCGCTACTCGCCGTGGCTCCGCTCATCCTGGTGGGTAACGCCTTCGGTCTGGGCGGAGATATGAGCGCCGCTGAGTACGCGCTCTTCGCTCTCAGCGGGTTCTTGATGTGGCAGATGTTCTGGGACGCGGTGATCTCTCCCCAGTGGATCGCCAGACGTCTCCGACGTACGTGTGTCGACGGTCCGCTCCGTCCCGAGGCCATGGTCGCGGCGGGAGCGGGCCTGGTCGTGTTCAATGCGTTCTTCTACGGGGCGCTGTTCGTTATTGCCTATGCGCTGACGACCTCCTGGCCGCCGGTCACGCTGCCACTCGGTCTGCTCGCGTTACCGGTCATTGTGTTGGGCGGACTCACCGTCGGCGCGTTCTTCCTACCCTTGACCTTTGTGTATCTTGACTTCCGTTTTGGGCTTCCGCTGCTATCCCCGCTGTTGTTGTGGACCGCGCCGATTATCTACACCGCGCCGGAGTCAGGGGCCCTGTCCGTAATCAACCGATGGAACCCGCTAACCTATCTCATCAACATCCCCCGGGGATGGTTGGTCGTCGGGGTCGGCCCGCAGGACGGATGGTTTCTGGTGTGCGCCGGCGTGTTCGTGGTTCTGGCGGGGTTGATGCTCCGCTATTACCGCCGGGCCGTACCGCTCGCGGTGCAGAGCCTGCCTCAACGATAGGTCGCGTTTGATCGTGTCCGCTCAAGTGGCCGCACCCATCGCCGAGTTAGCTCCGGCGCCACCCATGCTCGAATGCCGCGGGTTGAGCAAGGTGTACTGCCGCGCGTTCGAACAAGGCCGCCGCTATGCCTTCATGGATATCCTACGACCGGGGCGTCGTCCGATCGAGCGCTTGCGTCGAGAGGAGTTCCTGGCCATCGATCGCTTCTCGGTCACGGTGCGGAAAGGCGAGAACGTCCTCGTGCTCGGACTGCCTGGAGCCGGGAAGACCACGATCGCGAAGCTGTTGACCGGCATGCTTCTCGCCGACGCGGGAGATGTCCAGTTCCGTGGTCGGTTAGGGCTGGTCTCTGGCGGGAAGTTGGGGATGGTGCCATTCCTGACAGTCTGGGAGTTCATCCAGCTGGCCACCGGGATTCATGGTGCCGAGCCGACGGTGCATGACGCCTGCTGTGAGCGGGCGCTAGAACTGACGGGGTTGTCCGATAGACGGGACCTGAAGATCGTCGACCTCGACAAGGGCGATACCCGCTACCTCTCGATCGCCTCCGCTTTGGTCGTGCCCCACGACGTCCGGATCTTCGATGGCGTGCCCAGGCCGGGGAGCGACCGAGTGTCCAGGCAGGTGGCGGCGCTGGCAACCGAGCATCTTGAGCGCGGTTCCAATTTGATCTTGGCCAGTAGCACCGCCAATCTTCCCACCCGGATCGCGCACGCGGCGATCCTGCACGAGGGAGAGACGTTGTTCGAGGGAGGGCTCGAGAGCGTCGTGCCCGTCTTCGACCACTTTGTCTACCGGATGCAGCGGATCGAGCAGCTCGTGCGCGAGGCGGCGGAAGCTGGACGGGACGTCGATTCGTCCCGGATGCTCAGCCCGCCGGAGATTATCGCCAGGGCGCGGCGTAGTCTGGAGCGCTCGCGCATTGGTCCAGTGGTTGAGGAGCGGATCGCCGAGGCCTGGCGTAGCACCCGGCCGATTGTGGTGGGGCCCTACCTGTCCGACGTCGGGTTCGAGCTCTTGTACTGGCGTCCGTTCGTGGCCTGGATGAGCCAGCGCTTTGGTAAGCGCACCGCGCCGGTGATCGCGGTCTCCCGCGGGCGTGTGGGCGACTGGTATGCGGGAATCGCAACGCACTATGTCGACGTCTGTGATCTCGTGGATTTCGACAGCTTCCTGACCCGGAACCGCCAGCGCGTCCGGGCCACCGGCTCCTGGAAACAGAAGGTGGTGGCGGACTTCGATCGAGAGCTGCTCGATCTGGTGTCGGCGCGCTTCGGCGGGACCGAGTCCGAGGTGCTGCACCCTTCACTCATCTTCCGGGTGTGTAACCGGATCTGGAACGCAACCATGCCGCACGGCTGGTTGGAGGAGCATGGCGCCTACGAACGCTTCGAACCCGCGCCACCTCCTGATGGAGCCGGGCTACCCGAGGGACCCTACATCGCGGCCAGTTTCTGGTTCAGCAGCTGCTTTGGCGATACGCGCCCGCACCGTCATTTAATCAACCTGGCGCTCTCGGAGCTCAGCCAGCGGCTGCCGGTGGTCGTCGTCGACACGGGTGGGTTTCCCGGCGTGCCCGAATCGCTTGAGGCGACGGGGAATATCCGGGTGTTGCCGGGACCAGAGCAGTCGGAAGATCAGCTCGGTCTCCACTCACGTGTCATTGCAAGGGCCCGGGCCTATGTCGGGACCTTCGGCAATATTTCCCAGCTGGCGCCTTTCTACCGCGTACCGAGTCTGCTGTTATTCGACGAGGATGGCGGCCTGTCGGCGCATCACAGGCGAACATCCCAGTCGATTGCGGAGGTGATGGACGACAGCGCGATCGACGTCGTGCCTGCACCGGAACTCAACCCGGCGCGCCTCAGCGCCTGGATCGATCAGGCCTTGTCATGAAGATCTTTTTTTCCATGCGTCATCCGGGCACGCTCCGTAACTTCGGGTCGACGATCCGGGAGTTGGCCCGTCGTGGACATGAGATCCACCTGTCGTTCGTCATGCAAGACCGCCTTGGTGACGGTCGCCTGCTGTGGGAGCTGACCGACGATTGTCCATCGGTCACTTACTCGGAGCTTACCAAGAAGACGCCGTATCGGTTCTGGCTCGGCTTGGCGCGTGGTGTGCGCCTTTGGGCGGACTATCTGCGCTACCTTGGACCGGAGTATCGGGATGCGTTCAAGCTACGCGAGCGTGCTGAGATCCGCCTTCCTGGAGCGCTGGTCACCTTCAGCAAGTTGCCGCTCGTTAACTCTCAGGGCGGTCGCCGAGTCCTCTGGAAGGTCCTCCTCTGGGTCGAGCGAGCGATCCCGACCGACACCTGGGTCGATGCGCAGATCGCGGGCCAATCTCCCGACGTGGTGTTGGCGACCCCGCTCGTCGATCTCGGTTCCGACCAGGTCGATTTCATCAAGAGCGCTAAGGCACAGGGGGTGCACACCGGTCTGTGTGTCCACAGCTGGGACAATTTGACCAATAAGGGGTTGATGCGCGTGCTTCCTGACCGGGTCTACCTCTGGAACGAGTTCCAGAAACGGGAAGCGGTCGAGATGCACGGCATGCGCACCGACGACGTGCTGGTGACCGGTTCTCCCGTCTACGACCAGTGGTTCGAGCGAGTCCCAAGCGCGTCCCGCACTGATTTTTGTTCCAAGGTCGGGTTGCCGGACGACCGGCCCTACATCTTGTATCTCTGTTCCTCCGGGTTCATCGCGCCCAATGAGGCCGAGTTCGTCGATCAGTGGGTGCGTGCGCTCCGCCAGGCGCCTGACGCTTCGGTTCGTGACGCGGCCGTGGTCGTCAGGCCCCATCCCGAGAACGTGCAGCCTTGGCAGAAGTACGACATGGCGGAGTTCGACGACGTGGTCGTCTGGCCGCACGGTGGCGCCAATCCGGTGGACGAGAGTTCCAAGAACGACTTCTACGACTCGCTGCATCACAGCGCGATGGTGGTGGGTATTAACACCAGCGCACAGATCGAGGCTGGAATCGTCGGGCGCCCGGTGTTTACCGTGCAGACGGATGAGCATGTCGGCACCCAGGAAGGGACGCTGCACTTCCACTATCTGCTGGAGGCGGGCGGCGGGTTGCTGCGCAATGCCCGGGGGTTCGACGAGCACGTGACCCAGCTCGCCCGCGCCTTCGAGCGACGGCCCGAGGACGGAGAGAAGCTGAAGGGATTCGTCGAGGCGTTCGTGCGGCCACACGGCATCGAGATCCGGGCCACGCCGCTGATTGCCGATGGTATCGAGGCGTTGGGGCAGGCGCCAAGGCCGTCCCCCGATCGGCCGGGGCTGCTGCTGTATCCGCTGCGATGGTTGCTGTTTCCGGTGGCGGTCGGGATCAAGGTGGTACGGAACCTCACCCGGATCAGGGTCAAGCGTCAACGAAAGCTCCGGCCGCTCACCTTCACGGGGATGCTGCTCAAGCCGCTCTTCGGGGCGATGGACGTCATCCTGCGCTGGCGCCCAGCCAAGGGCTTCGTCAAAAAGTACGTCGTGCCCCGGGTGATGTCGCGGGTGAGCCCAGACGAGCCGACCGAGGAGATGGTCGCGATCCCACGCATTATCGACAAGATGCACAAGATCGACCGCCCGTTAGTCGTAGGGCCGTGGCTCAGTGAGGTTGGATTCGAGCTGCTCTACTGGATTCCTTTCCTGAACTGGGTCCGAACGTATCGAGCGTTTGAGCGGGACCGGATGATCGTCCTCTCCCGTGGTGGGGTCGCCCCTTGGTATCGGCAGATTGGGTCCCGCTATATCGATGTGTTCGACTTCTTTACACCGGAACAGCTACGCGAGAAGAACGAGGAGCGTATCGCCGAGGGCTTACTGAAGCAACGAGCGCTGACGGACTTCGAGCGTGAGATCGTTAAGCTAGTGAAGGTCGGCATTCAGCGCCGGGACATTCAGCTCTTTCACCCGATGTACATGTATCGTCTTTTCTATCCATACTGGAAGAGTCGCACGTCTATCAATCTGATCGAGAACTTTGCCTCGTTCGCGCGGCTGCCGCAGATCGATGCGTCGGATGTCGCCGACAAGCTGCCTGACGACTATGTAGCCGTGCGCTTTTATCACAACACGGCGTTCCCCGAGACTGAGGAGAACCTTCGCTTCGTGCGACAGCTTCTGACCCGGGTCACGGAAACCACCGACGTCGTTCTACTGAACCCCGGTTACACGCTCGATGACCACTGGGATCTGAAGCCTGGTGTGACCCGTCGGGTGCACACGATCGATCAGCTGGTCGAACCGCGGAACAACCTCGAAGTGCAGACGAAGGTCGTGAGCCGCGCCCGCGCCTATATTGGCAACTACGGGGGGTTGTCCTACCTGGCGCCGTTCTATGGGGTCCAGTCACTGGCGTTCTACTCCAGTCCGAGCCATGTCGCCCCTCACCACCTGGATCTGATGTATCGAGTGGCGGCCAAGCTTAAGCGCGGCTCCTTCGTGGCGCTCGATACCCAGGGTCTTGATGTGCTCAGTCTCGTGCTGCAGGGGGCACCTGTCGAGGCAGCGCTCACCGAGAGTGGCGAGGCGGAGCATCCCGCGGCGGCGGAGCTGGGTTGATGGCGGTGAAACGTCCTCCGCTCACGCCCGGTAGCGACGGCGATCCACTGGACGACGTCCGCGTCCGCCTGGAGCGGATCGAGTCGGCACTCGAGAAACTGAAGCGGACCGACCAGCTGGTGCAGGCGCTGGCCCGTCGGCTATATCTCGACGGGGTCGACCTGCCGCCGCGCAAGCAGCTTCGGTCGCACCGGTTCGGGGTCATGTCGCAGAACGGCGAAGACGGACTGCTGTTGGAGCTGTTTCGCCGGATCGGTGTCGAACGGCGGCGCTTCGTCGAGATCGGGTGTGGCGTCAACGGCGGGAACTCGGGGTTTCTTGCGCAAGAGCTGGGCTGGTCGGGACTGATGGTCGACGGAAACCCCGGGGCGGTGTCCAAGGTCGAACTCAAGTTCGCCAGCGAAGACATCAAGGCCGAATGTCACTTCGTGTCGCCAGAGACCATCAACGAGATCATCGAGACGGCTGGGCTTGCCGGTGAGATCGACCTGCTGAGCATCGACATCGACGGCAACGACTTCTGGGTCTGGGACGCGACGACGGTCACGAACCCCCGGGTCGTCATCATCGAATACAACCACCTGCTGGGTCGGACCGCGGCCGTCACCATTCCATACAACCCCGAGTTTCGCCTCAAGAACGCGCCGACCCGTGCCTATCGTGGAGCCTCGCTGGAGGCGATGGTGCGACTGGGGCGCCGTAAAGGCTATCGCCTGGTGTCGAGCGAGCGGATCAATGCGGTTTTCCTCCGTGACGACATCGATTCGGATCTCCCGACCCTTGAGACGCGCGAGGCATACCAGGCCCCGGCCAATAGTGGGAGAGACGTCTACAAGAAGATCGGTGATCACGGGCTCACGCTGGTGTCGGTCAACGAAGACGGGACTCTGGCCGAGCCGGTGCCGGCGGAGCAGGTTCGATGAAGGCCCTGTTCGTCCTCCAGTATCCGGGCTACCTCCGGTACTTCGACTCGGTGATGGAGGAGCTTGCCATCCGAGGACATACGGTGGCGGTGGCGTTCGACCAGCCGCACAAGCAGCCCGAAGGGATGGTGGCGCTCGAGGGGATGCCGGCCGCGATCGAGGTACTGGACAGGGTGCCCGCCCGTCCAGATGTCTGGGCACCGGTGGCCCGCGGCGTGCGCGGCACCATCGACTATGCCCGGTATCTGCATCCACGTTACGCCGATTCGCCGTACCTGCGCGATCGGATGAAGAAGGCGTTGCCGTTCCTGACCCGGTGGCTCGGTCGATGGACCACCGGTACCGAGGCCTGGACCCGCCGGCTGGTGCGCTGGCTTCAGCACTGTGAGCGGGTTATCCCGAGTCATCGGCAGCTGGAGCAGTTCCTCGAGCGCGTCGCCCCGGACCTCGTGGTCGTCTCGCCATTAGTCACCGACCAGTGTCCGCAGGTCGACATCATCAAGGCCGCCCGGCGGATCGGAGTGCCGAGCGTGCTGGGGGTGGCGTCCTGGGATCACCTGACCACCAAGGGGTTGATGCGGATTCAGCCAGATCTGGTGGCCGTCTGGAATCCGGATCAGCGGGACGAGGCGCTGACGTTTCATGACGCCGATCCGGCTCGCATCGTGGTCACCGGTTCCCAGTGCTTCGACCGCTGGTTCGACCGGTCGCCCAGCTGCGACCGGGCCGCGTTCTGCGCGCGCGTCGGCGTGCGCCTGGACCGTCCGTTCATCGTGTTCGTCGGATCGACCGCCTCCATCTCGTCGCCCGAGGCCGAGGTCGTGTTCGTCAGGAGGTGGATCGCGGCGGTAAGGCAGGGGCCCGGGTCACTTGCCGACGTCGGCATTCTCATCCGGCCGCATCCCTACAATGCCAAGCACTGGGGCGATGTCGACCTGTCGGGCTACCAGAACGTGACAGTGTTTCCGCGTCACGGGGCCAATCCTGTGAATGATGACGATCGGGCCGACTACTACGACACGCTCCATCACGGGGCAGCGGTCGTGGGCATCAATACCTCGGCCATGATCGAGGCCGGCATCCAGGACCGGCCGGTCTTCACCATCGTCGATTCGTCCTTCGACGACACGCAGACCGGGACCCTGCACTTCCGCTACTTGCTTCCAGAGTGTGGCGGGCACCTCCAACACGCGACGGATCTGGCGACTCACGCCGCGCAACTGTCGGCCACCATCGATGACGGGGTCGCGCCATCGTCTTGTGGGTTCATCGAGCGTTTCGTCCGACCGCATGGACTGGAAGAACCGGCGACCCCCAGGCTCGTATCCGCGCTCGAGGCACTCGAGGGGACGACGTCCGTGGCTCCGGAGACTGCCGGGCTCTGGCTCCAGCCGCTCCGGCTGGGGCTGTGGTGCGTTGCGGTTGTGGCGAGTCGTAAGAAGCTGAAGAAACGGTTCTCGAGGTTCGGCTATGACATGGCGGTGCGGGTACGCGCCCGACTTGGGCTGCGTCGCCGGACGGTCGATGCGCCAACGCCGCCCGAGCCGCCCGCGGTAACCTGAGACGGCATGGCTGCCGGTGTGGATCCCAGCATCGAGGGCGTAGACAGCGCTTGGCTCGAACGTCTCGACACGCTGCGCGAGTCGGGCGCGTATCGATCCTATCTCCGTGTGCGGCGGGAGGTCCTTTCGTTGCTGTCGCTCGGTCAGAACCGGAGAATGACCGGTCACGCGCCGAGTGACTACTGGTCGGGTGAGCTGTCGCGGTTCGAGTACATGCTCGACGCGTCGCCGCTAGTCATTGAACAGCTGCGACACCATACCCATAATCTGACGGGCTTGCTGCCCCAGCACTATCGGGAGAGTCTCGAGAGCAAGAAGACCCAGTTCGCCGAGAAGCTCGCCGCGCTGCGGAAGCTGGACGAAACCGGCGTCTGGGTTCCCGAGGCGAGACAGTTGGGGGGCTTCGGATTCGACATCGACGGCGAGCTGGTCAATATCGATACGCTCAAGTTCTACGAGGTGCTGATTGCCCTGGAGCAGGGAGCGGTCCTGGGTGAGATGCGGGAAGCGACGGACCGGAAACTAGTCTGGGAGATCGGTGCAGGATGGGGTGGCTTCCCGTATCAGTTCAAGACCCTCTGTCCAAACGTGACCTATGTGATCACCGACTTCCCGGAGTTGTTCCTGTTCTCGGCCACCTACCTCATGGCGGCGTTCCCGGAGGCGCGAGTTCGCTTCTACGGCGAGGTGCCCGCCGAAGAGACGTTCATGGGCTGGCAGGAGCTCGATTTTGTCTTCATTCCCGATATGTTCCACGCTGCGGTCAGACCCGAGCGTGTGGACCTAACGATAAACATGGTGTCGTTCCAGGAGATGACGACCCAGCAGGTCGAGACTTACGTACGCCGTGCGCATGCGCTCGACTGTCAGTATCTCTACAGCCTCAACCGTGACCGTTCACACCACAATCGAGAGCTCAGCAACGTACGCTCGATCCTGTCGCAGTACTACTGGCCTCGTGAGGTTCCGATGCTTCCGGTCAGCTACACCAAGATGCTGGATGCCAATCCCGACATGCCGGGGCGGGGCTACAAGCACGTGGTCGGGTGGCGTCGGGTCCGTACATGAGCACCGCCCGGGTCGTGATCGGCGCGCCGCTGTACAACCATGCCGACGAGCTGGGAGAGGCGGTCGAGTCGCTGCTCCTCCAGACCCACCAGGACTTCCGGTTGGTGTGCGTCGACGACCAGTCGACCGACGGCACCGAGGAGGTGGTGCGGGATTACTCGGTGCTCGATTCCAGGATCACTTACACCAAGAATCCTCGTCGGCTCGGGATGATCGGGAACTGGCGTCGCGCGTTCGAGCTCGCGCTCGAGGCCGAACCGGACGCCGAGTATTTCGCCTGGGCCAGCGACCACGATGTTTGGCATCCGCGCTGGCTCGAGACGCTGGTGCGGGTGCTCGACGAGCGGCCAGAGGTTGTCCTGGCCTATCCGCGGAACTGGCGGATCGGCCCCGATGGGTTGATGACCGACAAGCGGCCGTGGGAGTTCGATACCACCGGCGTCGAGAATCGGCGCGACCGGTTCCGGCGGACGATGCGACACATGTCGGCCGGCAACATGATTTATGCGCTCGGCCGCGCCGATGCGATCCGCCGGGCCGGTATCTTCCGGCACGTGCTGGTGCCGGATCGACTGCTCCTGATGGAGCTCTCGCTCGAGGGGCAGTTTCACCAGGTCTCGGAGATGTTGTGGTTTCGACGGTGGTATGGACCGATCTTCAGCCTTGGTCGCCAGCGTCGCGCCTTCTTTCCGGACGGGCGCCCGCTCTACGCCTACCTGCCGTGGTGGATCGGTCATGCCGCGTCGCTGACCTGGACCCTGGGCGTCCGGGCCGAGCGGTCACCCGAGATCGGCCGAGTCACCGGGGCGCGCCTCGGGGCGCGTTATCTCTGGCTGGCTGGGTTCCTGCATGCGCGGCAGCAGCTCAAGCAGGTGAGAATTGACATTCTGGAGCGAGCAGTTTTTCTCAAGCCGCTCTATATCCGGGCCCGTGGTACCTGGCGGGGAATCGAGCGGCGGCGAGCCGACACGGCCAAGCGATGGCGCCGATCGTTTGGTAGCTCAGAGAAGCGCCGGAAGCTACTGCAACGCGTACGAGATGGGGCGAAGAAACGAGTGAAGCGGATCGTTTTTCCGGTGGGCCGGGCGATGCTGCAGGGGATTCGCGCCCTGCCGCTGATGCGTAGCGTGGTGGTGCCCTGGCTGGCGCGGGAGGAGATCGATCAGGTGCCGTCCGGGCCAGAGGTCTTCGCCATGCGAAAGACCATCAAGTTGGCCGCCCAGGGCGATGCGCCGATCGTGGTTGGTCCCTGGTTGTCCGAAGTCGGATTCGAGGTGCTCTACTGGATCCCGTTCCTGGCGTGGGCCGTCGAGGAGTTCGAGATACCGCCCGAGCGTCTCATCGTCGTGTCGCGGGGTGGAGCCCACGTCTGGTATCGGGACATCGCGGCGCACCACGCGGACATCTTCGACATGATGACCGTCAAGCAGTTCCGCAAGCGGAACGAGGCCCGCTGGGCCGATGGTGGCAATCAGAAGCAGATGGCTCCGGCCGCTTTCGACGAGTACATCGTGAAGCTCGTTCAGGAACGCCGTGGTCTCGAGGACGTCAACGTTCTGCATCCGTCCGTCATGTATCGGCTCCTGCGCTACTACTGGTACGAGAAGGGAGCGATCAGCCTACTGAACAAGCACACCGTGTATAGGCCGCTCCCGGCCGTCGAGACCGAAGAGGTCGCACGGGTGCTGCCGAGCGAATATGTAGCGGTACGATTCTATTTTCGGCCCTCCTTCCCGGATACCCCAGAGAATCGTGCACTGGTCGGACGCGTGATCCGCAGTCTGGCTCGGCGCGCGCCCGTGGTCCTGCTCAACACGGGGCTCAGCCTCGACGACCACGAGGACTTTCATCCCGACACCGGGATGGGGATCCACAGCATCGAGCACCTGATGACGCCGAGCCGAAACCTTGCGGTGCAGAGTGCGGTCATTGCCGGTGCCCGCATGTTCGTCGGCACCTACGGTGGGTTGTCGTATCTCGGGCCGTTCTACGGCGTGCCGGCCATCGCGCTCTTCTCGAACGAAGCCGAGCTCGTGGCGACCCACGTCGACGTCTCCCGGCGCCTGTCGCGCCGGCTTGAGGCGCCGCTCGTTACGCTCGACGTTCGAGAGGTGGCGGTGCTGCAGATGCTCTTCGATACCCTGGATCTGACTCCCGCTACTGGCGCTGAGGCGGTAGACTCCGCCCAGCCCAAGACCGAGCACCCTTCATGATTCTCGAAACCGACCAACTGAAGCAGTATCAAGGTAAGGTCGCGATGGTGGACGGCGCGTTCGACCCACTCCACCACGGCCATATCGCATACTTCCGCAAAGCCCGCGAGCTGGGGGTGCCGCTGCTCTGCAACATCGCGCCAGACAGCTATGTCTCGCAGAAGCATCCGCCGTTGCTTGATGCCTCGCGGCGGGCCCAGGTAATCGATGCCCTCGCGGATATCGACTACACCCACGTCAGCACCACCACCACCGAAACGGTGCTGCGCCAGTTGCATCCCACGCATTACGTCAAGGGCAAGGACTGGGAGGGCCGACTGCCGCCAGAGCAGGAACAGATCTGCGCCGAGCAGGGGACCGAGATCGTGCTCCTGGACACCGTGCTGGATTCATCGACACAGCTGCTGCAGCGATGGACACCAGTGGCCGGAAACGGGGACGGCGAGGTGGCGGCGTTCGAGCGTCTGGTGTCTGAGCAACGTCCGGTTGAGGCCGAGCATTACGACAGTGACTACTTCGTGAGCGACTGGCGCGAGGGACAGAACGACTACACCATCGAGGCCCGCCGGAAAATCGAGGGGAAGCATCCCCAGGTCATCAAGAGAGTGTTTCAGCCGGATCGCGTTCTGGATGTCGGGTGCGGGCCGGGCGCGCTGCTGTTTCTGTTGCAGGAACAGGGCATCCTGGCCGACGGCGTCGATTTCAGTCCGAGCGTGCGGTCGTTGGCGCCGGAAGAGGTTCGGGAACGTCTCATTATCGGCACCACCTCCGATGCTAGCCTCTTTGCTGACAACAGCTACGACCTGGTGATCTGCCGCGAAGTCATGGAGCATCTCACGGTGCTGCAGGTCAGAGACACTGTGCGCAACCTCTGCCGCATCAGTTCGCGATACGTGTATGTGACGACCCGTTTTCACCCTGAGCCAGCCGGTCTGCTCGACGTGACCACCCAGTTCGAGGTGGATCCCTCGCACATCACGCTATTGAACAAAGATTTCTTGCGGGTGATGTTCGTGCTCGAAGGGTTCCGGCGTCGACAGGATCTGGAATCGACCATCGACTGGATGGGTAAGGGGCGCGTGTTGGTGTACGAGAAACAGGAGGGTGCAGCGTGAGCGAGACCGGGGCGCAGGTGCCGGTCGACGGCGTGCTAGGGTATCACCTCAACCCGCTGACGTGTGGCGTTGCCAAGTTCAACGTGATGCTGGCTCGGCGTCTAGACGTCCAGATGTTCGGGCTCTTTGACGAGCGAACGGCGACGCTCGGGCACCCGCTACTGTCGCTTAAGCTGTCCGAGTTCAGCGACACTGACATGTCGGTGCTGGCGTCAATGGTCGAAACCGTCAGCTGGCGTCGGCGCTTCAGTCTGTTCCTGCACGCCTGGTCGGATACGCCGGTTGAGCAGCTCCTCCTCTCGCGCGCGGCCACGGTGTACTGCGGGAACGCCGAGCTGGTCGCCCAGCTGCGCGCCAGACGGTCTGATGTCGAGCAGTCGTGGTGTCCGTCGACCCTGCTCGAGCCGCAACGGTTCAAATCGGCTGGCTTGTCCGTTTTTGCGTTCGGGATGGCGCACAAAGTACGGTCGGAGCTCCACAGCACCGTCCACGCGCTCCTTGAAGCGACCGGTCAGCCCTACTCCGTCTATCTGTCAACTGCCCTGCACGAAGGCACCGCTTTCGACGAGCGGTTCACCGTGGTCTTCGACGAGTTGCGAGAGATCTACGGAGATCACATCTACTTCCTTGGGTACATGTCCGACACTGCGGTGTACAACTACCTGATCGACACTACCTTCTTTGCCGCGTTCTTCGACAATGGGGTCAGGGCGAATAACACCACGGTCAACGCAGCGATGGAATGCGGGTCTGTCGTCATCACGAACCTCGACGAGCATTCGCCGGCCGAGTTCCGACATCTGCACAATGTGATTGATATCAACCGATGCGACACGCTCCCGACCGACGAGGTGGTGCTGGGGGCGCTGGCGCGTCATGCCCGGGAGACGGCGGCCGGTGCGCTCGGATGGGATGCGCTGGTCGGGCGGCTTCGGGGCGGTGACCCGGCCCAAAACGGAACCTTGTAGCCTTTAGCACAGACCGACTGCGAGTCTGCCGGAACGCCGGCTGGCTCCCAGCCAGGAGGACATATGTCACGTGAGCTGAAACTGGGGAGTCATGTCGTCAACGACGAGAGCCCCGCGTATGTCATTGCCGAGGTGGGCCACAACCACCAGGGCAAGATGGAGACCGCCAAGGAGATGTTCCGGCAGGCCCAGGAGTGTGGGGTGAGCGCGGTCAAGCTGCAGAAGCGGGACAACCGTGGGCTTTTCACCGAGGCGATGTTCAACAAGCCGTACGACCACGAGAACAGCTTCGGGGTGACTTACGGTGAGCATCGCGAGTTTCTGGAGTTCGACAAGGACCAGTATGTCGAGCTACAGCAGTTTGCCGCAGAACTGGGCCTGGACTTTTTCGCGACGGCGTTCGATCAGGCCAGCGCCGACCTGCTGGCGTCGATTGACCTGCCGGCCTACAAGGTGGCGTCGGCCGATCTGCGCAACATTCCGCTGCTCAAGCACATTGCCGAGGTCGGCAAGCCGATGCTGGTCAGCACCGGCGGCGGGACTCTGGAAGACGTCCAGCGAGCGTATGACGCCATCATGCCGATCAACACGCAGCTCTGCATCATGCAGTGCACGTGTGGCTATCCGGCCGAGTTTGGCGAGTTAAACCTGCGCGTCGTCGAGACCTATCGCCAGCAGTTCTCCGACATCGTGGTCGGTTACTCCGGGCACGACAACGGGATCTCGATGCCGGTGGTGGCCTACGTCCTCGGGGCTCGGGTTATCGAAAAACACTTCACCTTGAACCGCGCGATGAAGGGTACTGACCACGTCTTTTCACTTGAGCCGGTCGGGATGCGGAAGATGACCCGTGATCTGGAACGGGCCCGCCAGAGTTTGGGAGACGGTCAGAAGGTGGTCTACGCAAGCGAGGAGGCTCCGGTCGTCAAGATGGGGAAGAAGCTCGTAGCGGCGAGGGATCTCCCGGCCGGACACGTGGTGACCGAGGCCGATATCGCGATCAAGTCGCCGGGTGACGGCATTCCTCCGGCGCAGATGGACAGGGCCGTGGGCAAGTCGACGACCGAAGCCATGACAAAGGACTCCGCCTTTTCGCTCGATATCCTCAGATGAAACGAATTGATCCCTATCGGCTCGACGGGCAGGTTGCCGTCGTCACCGGGGCGGGGGGACGTCTCGGGCCGGTTTGGCTTGGTTGTCTGCTGGAGGCAGGGGCCCGTGTGGTTGCGCTGGACCTAGAGCGGGTTCCGGCCACCGAGGCTTTGCAGACGCTGCTCGACGACGCCCCCAACGACAGCCTGCTGCTCCATGCCGACGTTCTCGACCGAACGTCGCTCGAGCGGGCACGCGAGACGGCCGCGGCCCGGTTCGGAGTCCCGTCTGTGCTGGTGAACAACGCCGGGATTGATCAGCCACCGTCGGCCAGCGGAGCCGTGTCCTATCGCATGGAGGACGTGCCGCTCGATGCGGCCAGACTCATTCTCGAGGTCAACACGCTTGGCACCTTCCAGACGTCACAGGTGTTCGGCGCTGCCATGGTGGCGGCGCGACGTGGGTCGATCATTAACATCGGTTCGCTGTATGCGAGCGTGTCGCCGGATCTGAGGTTCTACGACCACGTGCCGCTCGACCCGCCTTTCCTCAAGCCGCCCGTCTATGGGGCGTCAAAGGCGGCGGTGGTCAACCTGACGCGGTATCTAGCTACCGTGTGGGGGCCATATGGCGTACGGGTGAACACGCTGTCGCCCGGCGGGGTTGAGGGGGGACAGGATCTGGAATTCAAACGCAAGTTCAACGAGCGGGTCCCGTTGGGCCGGATGGCCGAGTTCAGCGATCTCACCGGTCCGCTCACGTTTCTAGCCTCAGACGCGTCGTCCTACGTCACCGCGACCGAGCTACGCGTGGATGGCGGATTCACGGCGTGGTGAGGCACCTCTCAGCCGCCTGGAGTCTGTGACCGCATGTCCATTTCCGCTCTCATTCCCAACTGGATCGACGGCGAAGAGCGTCCGGCCCGCGACGGACAGACGCTCCCGAAACTGAATCCCGCGACCGGCGTCCCCCTCTGTAGGTTGTCACGCTCAGGAGCTTCCGACGTCGAGGACGCGGTAGGCGCCGCCGGTGCAGCGCAGGAGGCCTGGGCCGATCTCAGTCCGGTGGCCCGCGGGGACCTACTGCGGGATGCGGCGCTGCTCATGCGAGAGCGGCGGGAGGAGATAGCGGAGATTGTGTCGCTGGAGACCGGGAAGTCCATGAAGGATGCCCTGGGAGAGACCGGTGCCGCAGTCGAGATGGGACTGTTCGTCGCCGGGGAGGGGCGGCGTTTCTACGGGCGGACCACGACCAGCGCGATTCCTCATCGAACGGCGCTGGTCTCTCGCCAGCCCATCGGGGTGGCCGGTCTCATCATCGCCGCCAATACTCCAGTTGCCAATGTCGCGTGGAAAGCGTATCCGGCCCTGCTCTGTGGCAATGCAGTGGTGATGAAGGCGTCGGAGGACACCCCGGCCACGGCATGGTGGGTTGCGAGGCTGTTTAGCGAGGTCGGCATTCCGCGGGGCGTGTTCAATGTCGTTCAGGGTCTGGGACCGGAGGCTGGAGCGCCCATCGTCGAGCATGAACAGGTCGATGTCGTGAGCTTCACCGGCTCGTGCGGCGTTGGCCGGCAGATCCAGGCGACCGCCGGTGCGCGACTCGCCAAGGTGTGCTTGGAACTCGGCGGGAAGAATCCGCTAATCGTCTGTGACGACGCCGACCTCGACCGGGCGGTCGAGGTGGCCGCCCTCTCTGCCTACAGTAACGCCGGTCAGCGATGTGCTAGCGGCAGTCGACTGATCGTGTTTGACGCGGTGTACGACGAGTTCAAGCAACGGTTGCTCGACCATACCTGTGAACTGACACTGGGCACGGGGAACGATGACGACCTGGGTCCCGTCATCAATGCCCGTCAGCTCGAGAACATGGTGGTGGCGGTCGAACGCGCCCGAATCGCCGGGGCGACGGTACTCGCCGGTGGTGGACGGTCGACCGAGACGGCGCACCAGAACGGTTTCTTCATGCAGCCGACCCTTATCGAAGGCGCCGCTGGCGATGCCGAGATCTCGCAGGCGGAGCTGTTCGGACCGATCGCCTGCCTGTATCGGGTCTCCGGTTTCGCCGACGCCCTTGCGCTCGCTAACCAGTCGCCGTTCGGGCTGACAGCCGCTATCCACACCCGCAACGTGCATCGCGCCATGACGTTCCTGGGGCGGATCAAATCGGGAGTTGCATCGATCAACGGACCGACCTACGGAAGCGAGCCGCACATGCCGTTTGGTGGGCTTCGGCAGTCGGGTACCGGTTGGCGCGAGGCGGGTACAGAGGCGCTCGATGTCTACTCGGACTGGAAGACGATCTACATCCACAACGACCCCAGCGCGGTGTAGTCCTGTGTCTGAGCTGTCTCAGCCGTCAGCGGTTGCGTTGATTCCCGCCCGAAGCGGATCGACCCGGGTGCCCGGAAAGAATATCCGTGTGCTCGGGCAGCATCCGCTGATTGCATACACCGTGGCGGCGGCCCGCGCGAGTGGCGTCTTCGGCGCTGTCGTCGTGTCGACCAACGACAAGTCGATCGCCAACATTGCTCGCCACTACGGAGCAGAGGTGCCCTTCTTGCGACCAGGGCCGATGGCGGGTGCCACCTCGCCAGACATCGAATGGGTCGAGCACGCCCTCCAGCAGCTGACCGACACCGGTCGTGCGTTCGACTGTTTCGCGATCCTTCGCCCGACCAGCCCGTTTCGTACCGGCGAGACGATCGTGCGGGCGTGGGAAACATTCACCGGCGCTAGTGGCGTCGATTCGCTCCGGGCGGTCGAGCCTGTCAAGCAGCATCCCGGCAAGATGTGGATAATCCGCGCCGATCGCCTCCTGCCCCTCCTCCCGTTTGGCCCGGCGTCCCAGCCTTGGCACAGTAGTCAGCTGCCATCGCTGCCGGAGGTGTTTGTGCAGAATGCGAGTCTTGAGATCGCCTGGTCCAGGGTCGTACAGGACGGTCGGACCATTGCCGGTGAGACGCTCGTGCCGTTCTTGACTGACGAACGCGAGGGGTTCGACATTAACGACCGCTGGGACTGGCAATTGGCCGAGCAGATGGTGGCTCACGAGGGGTGGCAGCTGCCGCCCGTCTCGGAGACGCCCTACAGAGGATGAAGCGTCATGGGTGAGTCACAGCTCGAGCAGGTCGGTTCAGACGAGCTGTTCTACGTGCCGGCGTCGGCGTTCACCGCCTTGGCGGCGTCGGAGCTTTCCCGGGAAGACCGGGCGTTGGTCTTTGCGGCCTACGTCCGGATCAATGTGCTCTACAGCATCGCGCGCGCCTGGTCCGGGCATCCCGGCACCTGTCTCAGCTCCGTCGATCTAATGACCTGGCTGTTTCTCCACCGGATGGAGGGCCTCGGGCAAGGCGACGACGGCTGTGACCTTTTCTTCTCGTCGAAGGGGCACGATGCGCCAGCGCTCTATGCGGTGCTGGCAGGACTCGGACTGCTCGATTTCGATCTGCTGCATCGGCTGCGACGGGTCGATGGACTGGCCGGGCACCCGCATGTCGAGACGCCGTTCATCCAGGCCAATACCGGTTCACTCGGGATGGGGATCTCCAAAGCTAAGGGCATGGCGATCGCCAACCGTCTCGCTGGGAAGCGTCGCCGGATCTATGTCTTGACGGGAGATGGGGAACTCCAGGAGGGCCAGATCTGGGAGTCACTCGGCTCGGCCGTCGAGGGGAAACTGGACGAGATCACGGTCATCGTCGACCACAACAAGATCCAGTCCGACACCTGGGTGGAGGAAGTTGCTCCGCTGGGAGATCTTGAGACGAAGTTCGCCGCGTTCGGATGGCGGGTCGAGCGATGTGACGGCCATGATTTCACCGCGATTGACGAGGCGCTCGAACGGCTCGATGCGGTCGCTGGGATTCCCAAGGTCCTGATAGCCGACACGGTCAAGGGGAAGGGGATCTCGTTCATGGAAGGCCCGACGGCGTTGGCGGCCGACGACCTATATCTCTTCCATAGCGGCGCCCCCAACGAGGCGCAGTACGAGCGCGGTTCGGCCGAATTGTTCGAGGCGGCACGCTCGGTGCTGACCCGCACGTCGCTGGGTGAGTTGCCGCTCGACACGGGGCGGCGACCGCCGAGAAAGCCGGTACTTGCTGTCGAACGTCTCGTCGACGCCTACTCGCGCGCGTTGGTGGCACAGGCTGAGAAGCGACCGGAGATCGTGGTTCTCGATGCCGACCTGGTGAAGGACTGTGGACTCCTCGAGTTCAGGAAGCGCTATCCCGACCGTTTCCTGGAGTGCGGAATCGCCGAGCAGGACATGGTGTCGCAGGCCGGGGGACTGGCGCGTCGCGGGCTGATCCCGGTCGCGCATTCCTTCGCTTGTTTCCTGTCGACCCGTCCTAACGAGCAGATCTACAACAACGCCAGCGAGGGCACGAAAGTCATCTACGTCGGGTCGCTGACCGGCTTGCTGCCCGGCGGACCGGGCCATTCCCACCAGTCTGTTCGCGACATCTCCGCGCTGGCTGCGATCCCGAACCTCGTCCTGCTCGAGCCGACCTCCGAGTCCGAGGTGGAGGCAGTGCTGGCCTTCTGTCTCGATGACACCGACGAGAGCAGCTATATCCGGCTGGTCTCGCTTGGCTGGCCGTTGCCCTTTGCGATGCCAACGGTCGAGCGGCTTACTTCCGGCCAGGGCACTCAGGTCCGACCAGGTACCGACGTGCTCATGATCGGCGCGGGCCCGTGGCTCCTCTCCAACGCCTGGCATGCCGCCGAGACCCTCGAGAAGGCCCATGGGGTCGGTGTCGGCGTGGTCGCGCTCCCGTTCCTGAATCGCGTCGACCAGGTGTGGTTGGGTGACCTGGTGTCCGGTGCCCGGCGGGTGATCACCCTCGACAACCACTATGTTGATGGAGGCCAGGGGCAGATGCTGGCCAGCGCCCTGGCCGAACTTGGGGCGTCGGTGCCCGTGACTAGAGTCGGTGTCGATGCTCTTCCGGTGTGCGGTACCAACGACGAAGTGCTGGCGCATCATCGCCTCGATGTGGAGGGGCTGGTCGAGCGGGTACAGCAGCTGCTGTAAACCGGTGGCCAGGTCATCTCTCGGGCGGGCGACCGAGTGACCCGAGTCAGACTGTTCAGTATCATCGCGGCATCGGGAGCCGGCGGCGCCGAGCAGGTGTTCGCGACCCTGCTACAAGGGTTGGACCCGGCACGATACGAGGTGGTCGTGGCTTGTCACGGGCAAGGCAGCATGACCGCCACCTACGCCCGCCATGCCGTTCAGGTG
>DEAA01000042.1:19040-41241 GCA_002346545.1 Acidobacteria bacterium UBA2994 | reverse complement strand
ACGCCCGCCATGCCGTTCAGGTGACCAATCTGGATCTGGTCCGCCTGCGGCCCCACACTGTCAGACACCTGGCCGCATTGATGCGCGACGCCCGATGCGATCTGGTACACACCCACCTCTGGACCGCCGATGTCCTCGGCGGATTGGCCGCGCATCTTGCTGGGGTCGGCGCCTGGGTGAGTAGCGTCGCCGGCGCTTACTTTCTGCCGTTCGATGTGACCGGCGCGCGTCGCGTTCGACGCCTCGCGATGTCGCGCCTGTATCGCTCCATCTATCGCGGATGTGACCGGGTCATCGCCCCGTCTCACTACGTGGCCAACGATCTACGGACCCGGCCGGGAATCGGGGTGCCGGAGGGACGCATTGAGGTCATCGAGAACGGGGTTGATATGGACGGCCTCGAACGCGTCGCGCACCGGGGCGTGTCGGGCTCAGGGGATCGTTGGGGGGCTGGTGCTCCGCGGGTGGCCGTGGTCGCGAACTTCTTCCCGATCAAGGGGCATCGGTATCTGCTCGAGGCGGTGCCTGCTGTGCTTCAGAGCTTTCCTGACGCTAGTTTCGTCTTGGCCGGCGATGGACCGACGCGGCCGGAGATGCTAAGACGGGCGAGGGAACTGCGGGTCGACGCTCGGGTCACCTTCCCTGGCGAGATTTCGGATGCGCTCGACCTGATGCGGGCGAGTGACCTCGTCGTCCTCCCATCGCTATCCGAGGGGCTCCCGATCACGCTCGTCGAAGCGATGGCGTTGGGGCGCCCCGTAGTGGCTACCCGAGTGGGCGGGATCCCTGAGGTGGCGGACGATGGTGTGACCGCGACGCTTGTGCCGCCTCACAACGCCTCGGCGCTCGCGTCGGCCATGGTAGGCGTGCTTGGTGATACAGAGCTGGCCGAGCGGTTGGCGCGCGCTGGTCGGGCGCGCGCACGTAAACATTTCTCAGCCTCCAGGATGGTGCAACGCACGGACGCTGTCTATCAGGGGCTGGTCGGTGGCACCACTTGATGCTGACCGGTCGCACCATCGTTTGCCTGTCGTCCATCGACTGGGACTTTCTATGGCAGGCGCATCAGCAGGTCATGGCCTCGCTGGCCGCGGCGGGCAACCGGGTGCTCTTCGTCGAGTCGACTGGGGTACGAGCACCGACGCTGCGCGATCTCCCACGGTTGTGGCGGCGTCTTCAGGGCGGTGGACGCGGTCATGGCCGGCGACGTCCTCCGGACGCGGTCAGCGTGTACTCACCCGTGCTCCTGCCGTTTCCCTACGCCGCCTGGGCTCGCGCCGTGAACCTGCCCCTGCTTGAGCGGGCGGTGCGGCAGCGGATTGCAGCCTGGGGCGACCCGGCCCCAATTGTCTGGAGCTTCCTTCCGACCCCACTTAGCCGCGCCTTGGGGGAACGGCTGTCCCCAGCACTGTCGATCTTTCATTGTGTTGACCATCTGTCCTCGAGTTCGCCAGCAGCCGCGCGATTGCGGCAGAGCGAAGTCGAGAGCTTTGCTCGCGCCGACGTGGTGTTTGTGACCTCCCATGCCCTTCGCGATTTGGCGCGGGTCCACAATTCGGAGGTCCATTTGGTGCCGTCGGGCGTCGACCTGGGCCGCTTCGAGGCCGTGGACCCTACGGCGCCGCTCCCTGAGGATCTGCGGGACATCGCGCGCCCGGTCATCGGATATCTCGGCGGCGTGCACCAGTGGCTCGACCAATCTCTGCTCGCCACCCTGGCCGAGCGGCGACGAGATTGGAGCTTCGTGCTCGTCGGGCCTCGTCAGACCGACGTAAGCCAGCTGGAGCGACAGCCCAACGTCCACCTGCTGGGTACCCGTGGGCCAGACACCGTCCCCGACTATCTCCGTGGCTTCGACGTGGCGACGGTGCCCTATCGTCTGGCCGAGTACACCCACCACGTCTATCCGGTAAAGCTGAACGAGTATCTCGCCATGGGCCTGCCGGTGGTGTCGAGCCCGCTGGCTGAAGTGGAGCACTTCAACCGACGTCACGACAGCGTGGTGGCGGTCGCTGGTACGCCCGAGGCGTTCGAGGCGGAGATTGCCTCGGCACTCGACGCGTCATCTACGGCGGTGGCTGACGCCCGTCGGGCGGTCGCCCGCGCCAATAGCTGGCCGGTTCGTCTAGACGTCATGAGCGGCGTCATCGAGGATGCCCTGGCCGCTCGGGTGGGCTAGGCGAACGACAAACCATGTGCGGGATTGCCGGCACACTTGACATGAAGCTGGGAGCGACCACTGATCCGCGGGTCGTGGAGCGAATGACCGAGACGCTCCGTCATCGAGGACCAGACGACGGAGGAACCTGGACGGATGGTGGGGTAGGGCTGGGGAGTCGCCGGCTGGCGGTTATCGACCTGTCGCCCCGCGCTCGTCAGCCCATCGCCAACGAAGATGGCCAGGTCCGGGTCGTGTTCAACGGCGAGCTCTACAACTTCCTCGAGCTACGTACCGAGCTTGAGTCCAAAGGGCATCGGTTCCGTTCTGGTACCGACACCGAGGTCATTGTGCACCTCTATGAAGAGGAGGGCGTGGCCTGCGTGCGGCGGCTAGACGGCATGTTCGCGTTCGCGCTCTGGGACGCTAGGGCTCGACAGCTGCTTTTGGCCCGTGACCGTCTCGGGCAGAAGCCGCTGTGCTACTACGAGGCTGGCCCGTTGCTGGTGTTCGGGTCTGAGCCGAAGGCGGTGCTGGCCGACCCACGAGTGCCGGCCGAGCCCGACCTCGAGGCGCTCGACCATTTCTTGACCTACGGGTATGTGCCGGCGCCGTGGAGCGCCTTCCGGCATCTGCGCAAGCTGCCTCCCGCACACTACCTCGTTGCCCGAGATGGTCGCACGGCCATCCACCGGTACTGGTCCCTGCCTTACCTACCGAAGTACACCGGGGCCAGGGAGGAACTGGTCGAGGAGCTCGACGCGCTGTTGGATCGGGCGGTCCGCCGACGGCTGGTCTCGGACGTGCCCCTGGGCGCGATGCTCAGTGGAGGGTTGGACTCGAGCGCCGTGGTGGCGCTCATGCGGCGTTCGGTTACCGGGCCGCTCAGAACTTTCTCGATCGGGTTCGAGGCGCCCGAGTACGACGAGCGCTCCTCCGCCCGAGCGGTTGCCCGGCGGTTCGACACAGAGCATCACGAGCTGGTCGTTCGTCCTGACGCTGCGGCCTTGTTATCCCGTCTCGCCTATCACTACAACGAACCGTTCGCCGATTCCTCGGCCTTGCCCACCTGGTGCCTGAGCGAGCTGACTCGCCGGTCGGTGACGGTGGCGCTCAGTGGCGACGGCGGTGACGAGTCGTTCCTTGGCTACGACCGGTACGCCGGAGCGCAGCTGGCCGCCCATCTGGATCGGGTGCCGGCGTTCGGACGTCGGGCACTCGCCGCCCTGGCCCGTCAGCTTCCTGCGGGAGGAGCCAAGAGCATGTGGTCGCAGCTCCGGCGCTTTGGCGGTGGACTTGCCGAGCCACCACCACGCAGATACGGGCGCTGGCTGGCGATGACGCTGGACCACCAGAAGCGGGCGCTCTGCACCCCGGAGTTCCGAGCGCTGTCTGGGGCTCCAGACTCACTCGGACTGCTCGAGGCGCACTGGCGTGGGGCGGAGGCCGCTGGCGTTGAGCGGTTGGTTGCCACCGACATCCAGATGTATCTGCCGGATGACCTGCTGGTGAAGATGGACATCGCGTCGATGGCGCATTCGCTGGAAGTACGGTCTCCGTTTCTCGACCACCACGTCGTCGAGTTCGCGGCGCGAGTGCCAGCTAGCTTCAAGCTACAACGCGGCCGTACCAAACCCTTGCTGGCGGATGTGGTTGCCCCGTCACTTCCACCGTCGGTGCTACGCCGACGCAAGATGGGGTTCGGGGTGCCGATCGAGCACTGGCTGCGCGGCGACCTCCGTGAGCTGGCCCACGATCTGCTGCTGTCGTCCCGCGCCCTCGGTCGGGGCTATTTCGTGCGGGGGACGCTGGAGCGGTATCTGTCCGAGCATGAGCGTGGCGAGGCACAGCATCATATGCGGGTGTGGGGGTTGATGATGCTGGAACAGTGGCATCGCACCTTCATCGACCGGCGGCCCGATGGCACCGCCTCTCCGGCCTCCATGACGAGCGGTTCGGTATGAGCCAGACTTCCGTGCCTCCGTCCGAGCCCGTTCGCGTGCTCCGAGTCATTGCTCGCCTGAACGTGGGTGGGCCGGCGCTCCACGTGTCATTGCTGAATTCCGGCATGCACGCCGAGCGGTTCCGGTCCTGGCTGGTGACCGGCACCGAGAATCCTGGGGAAGGGTCGCTCCGGAGCTACGCGGAGGCGAGGGGGATCGAGCCGATCGTCATTCCCGAGATGCTTGGGCAGGCTACCCTCGCTCCGCGTGACGCGATCGCGCTGGCGAAGATGATCCGGTTAGTGCGGTTGGTCCGACCCCACGTCGTGCATACCCACACCGCCAAGGCCGGCTTTCTGGGGCGGGTTGCCGCCCGAGCGGCCGGGGTGCCGGTGGTGCTGCACACCTACCATGGGCACGTGCTCAGCGGGTACTACGGCCGGCTGCGTACCACGGGCCTGCGTATGATGGAGCGCGGGCTGGCGCAAATTACCGACCGGTTGATTACTGTCAGCGACCGGGTCCGCGACGATCTCGTCGAGTTTGGCGTCGCGCCGGTAGAGCGATTCACGGTGGTGCCACTCGGTCTAGATCTGGCGCCGATGTTCGCCTCGGCGGCTCACCGCGGTGTACTCCGCCGGGAGCTGGGGGTACCCGATCGCGTGCCCGTGATCGGCATCATCGGTCGTCTTTTTCCGGTCAAGAACCACCGGTTGTTCCTCGATGCGGCCGCCCGCGTGGCTGAGCGTCATCCAGAGGCTCGTTTCCTCGTGGTCGGTGACGGTCCCTTGCGGACCGATCTTGAGCAGCACGCCCGCAAGATCGGTCTCGCAGATCGCGTTATCTTCACCGGTTGGCGCCACGATCTCCCGGTGATCTACGAGGGGCTCGACCTGCTGGTGGTGTCGTCGGTGAACGAAGGGACGCCGGTGTCGGCGATCGAGGCCATGGCGGCTGGATGCCCTGTAGTCGCCACGCGAGTCGGCGGACTGCCTGATCTGGTTGACGACGGTCGGACTGGTCAGCTGGTGCCGCCTGGTGACGCTGAGGTGCTGGCCCACGCGATCTCGACGCTCGTCGCCGACCGCACACAGGCCGCAAGGCTCGCGGACGCTGCGCGGGTCGAGGTCGAGCGACGGTTTCTCGCTTCGCGTCTGGTTGATGACGTCGAGCGGTTGTATCTCCGGCTGCTCGCCGCCAAAGGGATCACTGCGGGAGTACGTAACGAGGCGTCCGCGGAAGAGCCGGTGTCATGATGCCCAAGCCGCTCGCGCAGGAGCGACGGCCGAGATGGGTGGGAGGATACGGATGCGCACATTGTTGAGGCGGCTGCTGGGGCTGGCCTCTGCGGTCCAAATGGACGAGGCGCTCGAACGCCTGCGCCGGATCGACGCGACCCTCGAGTCACTCGTGGGAGCGCGGGCCGGTGATGAGGGTCGTGCGCACGAAGCCTTGCTTCGGGAGATTGCCGATCGGGCCCGTGGCATCCAGTCGTCGGCGCGGCGGACCGACGGCAACGTACAGACGCTGCTCCGTCGCGCCTACCTCAACGACACGCAGGATCCCCACCAGGACCTGGTGCGCCACCGCTTCCGGATACAGTCTCAAAACGAGGAAGATGGGATCACGCTGGCGCTGTTCGCCAGAATCGGCGTTGTCGGCCGCTGTTTCGCCGAGCTCGGCGCAGGTACCAATGGAGGCAACTCCGGGTTCCTCGCGCAGGAGTGCGGCTGGTCCGGGCTGATGGTGGAGGCCAGCGAGGGGCGCGTCGAACGGCTCAGACAGCGGTTCGACACCGAGCAGGTGCAGGTCAACGGCTCCTGGATCACACGCGAGAACGTGAACGATCTGCTGACTGATCACGGACTCGCCGGCGAGATCGATCTAGTCAGCATCGACATCGACGGAAACGATTACTGGGTCTGGGAGGCGTTGACGGCGACCCAGCCCAGGGTCGTCATCGTCGAGTTCAACGCCTCGTTTGGCGCCACCCGACGGGTCGTGGTGCCGTATGAGGCCGAGTTCTCACGAGAGACCAGCGAGCGGCCGCATGCCTACTACGGCACCTCTCTCGGTGCCTTGGCGAGCCTGGCTGATCGCAAGGGGTACCGGTTGGTGCTCGTGGAACCACGCGGTATCAACGCCTACTTCCTGCGCAACGATGTTGGCGCCGACCTCGACGGGGTGTCCGCGGAGACCGCCTACGCCCGTTCGGCCGCCGGCATGGGCGCTGCCAAGGTGGCCGCTAAGCACGATGGCGACGTCGTGTCGGCGTTCGAATCGGCTGGACTGCCGTTAGTGGACCTCGACCGTGACGAGTCGTTTGGATCGGTGGGGCGGTGATGGGCCGACTGCGTTACTGGCTCTGGAGACGCTTGGGGTTGGCTTCTCTGGAGGAGGTGGCCACGCTGTCTGACAGCGTGGGCGGCCTGGCGCGGGAAATGCGCCAGGCCGCGGCGCGGGCCGAGAAGCGAGCCGTCCGTCACACCGCCGCCTTAACTCGTATCGAGGAGCGATTTGGCACACCGACTCGCGGGCTCGACGGTCGGATCCGACATGTCGAGCGTAATGTGAACGCACTCGTGCGAGGGCACTATGTGGACCAGGCGACCCTACCTTTTCCGCACAATGTGCTCTCTCAGCGCTTCCACCTCTGGTCGCAGAACGAGGAAGACGGGATCACGCTGGCACTGTTCAAGCTGATCGGAGCCATCCACCGGACCTTCGTAGAACTGGGCGCTGGGGTCAACGGGGGCAACTGCGGCATGTTGGCCGAGGTGTGCGGCTGGCGGGGCCTCATGGTGGATGGCAGCGATGCGCGGGCCGCGAAGCTGGCTACCCGGTTCGGTCGATTTGGCGTCGAGACCGCCGGAGCCTGGATCACGGCCGAGGGTGTGAACGAGTTGATTGGGGGGCACGGCCTCGAAGGCGAGATCGATCTCCTCAGCCTGGATATCGATGGCAGCGACTACTGGGTGTGGAAGGCGCTCGATGTCGTGTCGCCCCGGCTTGTGATCGTCGAGTTTAACCCCGCCTTCGGCGTGCAGCGCGCCGTTACGGTGCAGTATGATCCCGCGTTTGACCGAGAGCGGTTCAAGCTGGTGACGCCGCACTTCTACGGGGCGTCGCTGGCCGCATTCACCCAGCTTGGCGCTCAGAAAGGCTATCGACTCGTGGTTGTGGAGCCGCGCGGCGCCAACGCCTATTTTCTTCGGGACGATGTGGCAGCCGATTCCATTCCTGAGGTTCCGGTTCGCAGGGTGCACCCGTCTCCGGGTGAGGACGCAGCTTCGCTCTTCGAGCTGATCGAGCGAGAGCAGCTGCCGCTCGTTGATCTCAATGCGTCGGACGCCTGAGATGGGAATCCTGCTGACCGACGTGCTCGCCTGTGCCGCCGCCTTCCTGGCATCGGCCACGTTCACCCCGGCCGCGCGCGATCTCGCCTTCAAGCTGGGGCTGGTCGATAACCCTGGGCCGCGAAAGTTGCACGCCGCGCCCGTGCCGGTGCTGGGCGGGCTCGCCGTGTATCTCGCTACCATGTTTGCGATCGCCGTCTTCGTCACCGACGACGAGTGGTCGCAGATGTTCGGGATCTTCCTGGCCTCCACGTTGGCCCTGTTAGTGGGCATGCTCGACGACCGAGGGATGCTGCATCATCAGATCAAGCTGATGGCCGCTATGCCCTTGGCCGCCATCGTCTTGATCGGCACAGACATGCACAGCGAGATCTTCCATACGATCGAGGCGTTTCCGGTGGTCGGCATTCCTGGCGCCTGGATCGACTTCGCGCTCTCGTTCGTTTGGTTCGTCGGCATCATCGCGGCTTTCAGTATCCTCGACCACATGGACGGTCTCTGCTCTGGAGTGGCCGCTGTGGTTGCCGCGTTCTGCTTCTCGTTCGCGGTCACGGGTGGGCAACTGCTCGTCGGGACGCTGGCGGCGGCAATTCTAGGGGCGTCGCTCGGGTTCTTGTGGTGGAACGCCAAGCCGGCACGGATCTTTCTCGGCGATGGGGGAGCGATGCTGCTCGGTCTCGTGTCGGCCACGCTCGGGATTAAGCTCCGCTTTCCAGAGATCGAGCCTGGCGTTGCCTGGATGATCCCGGTGCTGATTCTGGCGGTGCCGATCTTCGACACTACGCTGGTGACGGTGTCGCGCCTTAGGCGTGGCTTGGTGCCGTTCTCGTCCCCGGGAAAGGACCATGTGGCCCATCGTCTGGTGGCCCTCGGGCTGAGCCATCGCCGGGCGGTCTGGATGATCTACGGCGTGGGAGTGCTGACCGGCGGACTCGCCTGGTGTGTCGCCCTCTTCCCAGAGATAGCTCCGCTGCCAGTTGGCGTGGTCGCTGTGGTAGGCGCGGTCGTGTCGATCGCCTGGTTGGAAGGGACCCCCTACGAGCGGCAGCCGTCGCCGCAGGTTGGAGAATGAGCCGGACGTCTCACGCCAACGGTGCTCCGGTTACGGTGGTCGGAGGGTCAGCGACCGGCCTATACGCAGCGACGCTCCTGGCCGAGGCCGGGAGGGACGTCCGGGTGCTCGAGGGTTCGGAAGAGTACGCGCCGGACGCGCGCACACTCATCGTCACCCGACGGATGAAGGATCTGCCAGGCGACCCCGGTGACCAGTCTATCGTCAACATCATCAACCGCTTCGAGTTGTTGACCGACGGCCGCGCAGCGACGATCGAGCTCGACGAACCCGACCTGGTGATCGAACGCTCGACGCTGCTTCATGGAATGGTCGAGCGGGCGAGGGCGGCAGGTGTCGATCTCCAGATGGGCAACCGGGTGCGGACGCTCAAGGCCAATGGGACGGGTGGCGTCACTTTGGGAATCGGGAGCAACGGAGCCACGAGGGACGTGCTGGCGCATACCGTCGTTGGCGCGGACGGCACGTTCAGCTGCGTCGCGAAGGCCGCCGGATGGCCGCCGCTCGAGACGGTTCCGCTTATTCAGGCTATCGTGCGCTTGCCGGACGATCTCCCCCCAGATACCACGCGGGTATGGTTTCATCCCGAGGATACGCCCTATTTCTACTGGTTGATCCCAGAGTCGCCCGAGCGCGGTGCACTCGGCCTGATCGGAGAGGATGGCCCCGCCGCGGGGCGTTGCCTCGAAAGGTTTCTAGAGCGCCATCAGTTCGAACCGATCGAGTTTCAGGCGGCACGTATTCCCTGCTATCGGCGGTGGGTGCAACCGCAACGACGTCTGGGTGACACCGACATCTACCTGGTCGGCGATGCCGCCGCTCAAGTCAAGGTCACCACCGTTGGAGGCATTGTCACCGGCTTTCGTGGCGCGCTCGGGGTGGCTGAATCCATCCTCCACGGCCGGACCGCCGCCTTCCGTCAGCTCAAGCGAGAGCTCGACTGGCACCGGTTGCTCCGCCGTTCCCTGGGGCGATTCCGACAGGCTGACTACGAGCTGTTGCTCGACGTGTTGAACCCCGGCACCCACGGCGTGCTTGGCACCTATACCCGGGATGAGGCCGGCCGGATTCTCGCCCGGTTGTGCCTCGCGCAGCCGCGCCTGATCCTGCTCGCGCTGCGGACGCTGGTGCTGCCTCCGGACCGTCCTTCTACCGTCTGACCCTCCTCGCCGCATCGCGTCGAGGATTTCTCGCCATTCGCCGAGTGCCTTTCCTCGAGCGTGTCACAAAACCGGTCGTCATCATCTCCGCCCTGTGGGTGGCCGGTCTCCTGGTGTCGACGCCGATCGAGTGGCCGAACCTGCGCTGGGTCGCCCTGGCCGCCTTCTTCGGCTCGTTCGTCGCCGCGCGGCGTTTTCCCAGGGCCACCATGCAGGGATGGCTGCTCTGCACGTATGTGGCGCCCGGAGTGCTCACCCTCCTGCTCGGCGAATTCCGCTATTGGGACCTGACCCCCTGGCTCCTCGGGCTCCTCGGGACGATCTTGGCGACGACCGATCCCACCCGCTGGCAGCTACCGGCCCCGTGGCGAGTGCCGCTGGTGGTGTCACTGCTGGTCGTGACTCTGTCCTGGCCCATTATCTGGCTCCGTGAGCTCGATTTCCTGCCCGATATCGTCGGTCTCGCCGACGTCGTCAACAACGGAGCCGGCGTTCCTCCTGACATCGGTACGCTCTGGGCGTTCTGGGTCGTGCTGGTCCACGCGATCGGCGTGCTCTGGTTCGACTGGCTGACCCACACCTACCCGAGAGTGGAGCTGAAGGCGCTCCTGCGACAGGTGATCCTGCCGCTGGCGTGTAGTTTCGGCATCGGTCTCTTGATGGCGGGCTATCAGGCAACTGTCGACATCGGTACTCTCAACCAGGGGTTCTGGGCCGAGATGCGTCGGGCGTCGGGGTTGCTGATGGACGCTAACCCGTTTGGTATGGCCGCCGCCTTGTGGGGGGGCTTCGGGGTTGC
Organism: Acidobacteria bacterium UBA2994; assembly: GCA_002346545.1. Lineage (GTDB taxonomy): Bacteria > Acidobacteriota > Vicinamibacteria > Vicinamibacterales > UBA8438 > UBA2994. The sequence goes on along the minus strand of DEAA01000042.1, from coordinate 30,753 downwards.
CCTCCTCGTCGCCTGGCCTGGACGCGATCGGACGCTGACGCCTGGACTCGCGGTCGCCGTCGGAGGGGTGCTGCTGATGTCCTGGTATGGACTCTGGGTCTCGGGTTCGCGATCCGCTCTGCTTGCCGGTACGGTGGTGGTGACCTGCGTCCTCCGGCAGCTCACGCCCTCCCTGCTTTGTCTGCGGGGCGGGCGACGCTTGGTGATTGCCGCCCTGGTCGTCCTGCTCGCCGGTGGGTTCGCCGTGTCGCGGTCATCCCTGGTCGGCCCCTGGCAGCGGGCGATGACGGAGGCGCCTACCGCGTCGGTGGCGTCCGTGCGCGCCTTCCTCGTGGAGCTGTGGGAGCGCAACAACTATGGGGCGGCAGCGGTCCACATGATTGCTGATTCCCCGATGGTGGGTGTTGGCGTCGGAGCGTTTCACCTGCTAGTGCCTGATGTGGGGCACGAACACCAGCTTGGCCGCATCGAGCCGGACAACGCCCAGAACTGGTGGCGACATCAGATCGCTGAGCTCGGCGCCCTTGGAGCACTGGGATGGTTGTGGTTCTCTGTTTTGCTGGGGTCGCACGTGCTCACTGCCCGTGCGAGTCCGGGGATGGAGCACTCGGCCGCTTTGCTTCGGGGAGTCCTGCTTGCCATCGCCGCGGTCTCGCTGCTGGGAATGCCGACGCAGAATCCAGCCCTGACCTTGACGTTCTGGACCGCGGTTGGCTGGTTCGGCTGTCTCGTCCCTACGCCCGCAGGTGCTTGGTGGGGGAATGCCAGGATCTGGGTCGTCGCGTGGGGTCTGGTGGTCGTCTACCTGGGCGCCTTCGCCACCGAGTCATGGACATATCTTCGTCCGCCGCATCGCGCCAACCGCGCGGATTGGGACTACAGCTACGGGATGTACCGTCCGGACCCGCATCCGGACGGCGGCACGTTCCAGTGGACGGGAGCCCGCGGTCTGACCGTCGTGCCCCTGACCGATCGCTGGGTCGAGGTCAGCGCCTGGACCCACCACCCGGACATTGGGGAGCGTCCGGTGTTGCTGCAGGTGTCTGTCGATGGCACCCCGCTCATCGAGAGTGTGCGCTCGACTGGAGAACCGGTCGTCGGGTCAGTACGCATTCCAGAGAACCGGCTCCGCGTGACCATTGAGATAGAGGTCGACCGCACCTGGAGTCCGGCTGACCACGGTGAAACAGACACGCGCGAGCTCGGCGCAGGCTTCCGGTGGCGGTTCTTCGATCCGAGTCCTGAGGACTGATGCGCTGCTCGGCCTAGCCGGTTTTCCCGCAAGACTGGCGTGCCGAGGGGAAGCCTAGAGTTTCTGTGCGATTGCCGCGTAGTCGAGGAATGTGAAGAGCAAGGTGTTGATCTTGTCGACGTTCCGATTGAACGCCTGGACGATAACCCGAAGCTCCTCGTTCGATGGCGCCAAAATGTCGATCGGCGTCAGCTTGGCGGCATCATCGGCGGGTGAGCTGAAGACCAGTTCCGCGCGCTGGAACCCGCTCGCTTCGAGCAGGAAACGCAGCGTCTCTGGTGGAAGCGGCCGCGTGTGCGTGATGTCCCGCAGATACGGACCGAAGAACGCGGACCAGGAGTCGACGTTCAGTGTCTCGAGAATGATCGTCGAGCCGGGTCGGAGCTTGTGGTACGCGAGCTCCAGGAACCGCAACAGGTAGTCGGATGGAAAGTGCTCGACAACTTGTGTGGCGATGAGTCCACCGAGCGCCTCGTCAGGCAACGCCTGTAGATACCTCACGGCGTCACCTTCCGCGACGTCTAGACCTCGTTCCCGGCACACGGCCACCATGTCGGGATTCGCATCGAGTCCCCGGGCGGTGACGCCACGCTGGCCTAGCAGCGATAGAAACTCGCCCCGACCGCACCCGACATCGAGTACGTCGGCTGCGTCCTCGAAGCGGTCGCCGTATCCCGCGAGCCTCGAGGCGATCTCTGCCTCGCTCCCCCTGAACACCTCTTCGAACCCCAGATACTTGTAGGCATCCAGCCGGCCGACCTGTCCGGTGTCGGTCCGCGTCGCCTCTGGCGCGACGACCGTCTCCGGGGCCGATCCCGGTCCTTCGACGGCCATCAACTTTTCGAGTTCCCGCTTCATGGCTTGCTGTCGTTGTTGCAGCAGGCCAATGGTGCGCTCGAGGAGGCGTACCGGATTCTCATTAACCCGGCGCAGCAGCCCGATGCCTTCCCGGTCCTTGGTATCCACGTAGGGCGTGATCTGTTGAGCCCAGACCACGACACGCGACTGGAACGCCCTGAGTGCCTCAAGTTCATTTCGCAGGAGTTTCAGGGTAGTGGCCATCGCTTTGGCCGTGGCCTGTTGCCGGGCCGCTACCTCAGCGAGGTGAGCGTGGATGGCGCGGTTGACCTTTGCCTGGCGTTCGAGCAATGGCTGCAGAGTCGACCAGGCGAGCCGAGCTACCCATCCGGCAAGTCCTCCGCGTTGCTCCGGAGGCTCGGGGGTGGTACCGGTCAGTCGCGCCAGCTCGTCGAGGGTGTCTGAGTCAGGGCCCGGTGGCGGATGTGGGATGGCAGGGAGGGATTGAATGGCACGGTCGAGTGCGGTAAGCGCCTCATTGTAGGCTCGGTCTGCCTCGGTCCGCTCCTTTTGCAGACGGCTCAGATCAGCGGCGCTGAGGGTGCGATCGGTCATCCGCTGATGGTGCCTTCCGGCGGACTGCTGGCGGTTGCGTAGCGGCGTCGTGCGATCCGTCCGGCCAGACGAGCCTGTCGGCCCGCGACGACGGCGAGCTTCATCGCCTCGGCCATCGCGACCGGGTCGCTGGCGCCCGCGATCGCGGTGTTCATCAGCACCCCATCGACCCCGAGCTCCATCGCCACGGCCGCGTCAGATGCCGTCCCGACGCCGGCGTCGACGATGACCGGAATGCCGGCGAACTCCTTGATGATGTGGATGTTGTTGCGGTTCTGGATGCCCAGCCCAGAGCCAATCGGCGCGCCGAGAGGCATGACCGCGGCCGCCCCCGCATCTTCGAGTTTCTTGCAGACCACCGGATCGTCATTGGTGTAGGGCAGTACGACGAATCCTTCCTTGACGAGGACCCGGGTGGCTTCGACCAGACCCTCGTTGTCTGGAAACAGTGTCTGCTCGTCACCGATCACCTCGAGCTTCACCCATTCCGACAGTCCGACCTCCCGGCCCAGCCGAGCGGTGCGGATCGCGTCGTCGGCGGTGTAGCAGCCGGCGGTGTTCGGCAGCAGGGCATAGCGCTTGGGGTCGATGTAGTCCAGCATCGACCCCTTCGCACGATCGGTCACATTGATGCGTCGTACCGCAACGGTCACCATTTCTGCGCCTGACGCTTCATGCGCCTGTTGCATAACGTCGTGTGATTCGTACTTTCCGGTACCGACGATGAGCCGGGATGAGAACGTCTTGCCCGCGATGATGAGGGGGTCTGGTGCCATGGGCCGTCCGTGTCAGGAAGGGATCAGCCCCCTCCCACGAAGTTCACGACTTCAATCTGGTCGCCGTCGGCCACTGGCGTCTCGCCGAAGGCGGCTTTCTTGACCACCACGAGATTTCGCTCGACGGCGACGATTCTCGGATCGATGTCGAGATGAGCGAGCAGTCCTTCGATGGTGACTGGTCGATCGAGCTCGTAGGGGTCGCCGTTCAGCAGAATTCGCATCGGACAGTCCGGCGAGGGCCGTTCACTCTGATCGTTAAGCGTAACGTGGCTGTGGACACGAAGTCAAGTGTAAGCAGTTGCGCAGACAGGAGTTATGAGGATTATTCTTGCTCGAAAGCCATCAAATTGACTTCCTCAACCCACCGGTTGTACGATCTAGATCAACCGGCGAGCGTACGCTGGGTGGCCGTCGTCGCTGGCGGCACTTTTTTTACCTGTGCTTGAGAAAAAAATCACAATCTTAGACCGGCCTCTTATCCGGGCTCTCGGTTCGCCACACTCGTAGTACCTGCGCACGTTGTACATGGCTCGGCATTCTTTCAGCAAGGGACTTCGGCTTCCGGCCCTCGGCGCCCCTGAGCAACAGGTGGACACCGGCCGGATGATCCGTCGGGTCGCGCTGTTGGCGGATGACTACGTCGGGCTTCGCCCGACCATGCGTGTGGCGGTCGGCGACGACGTGCGACGTGGGCAGCCGCTGTTCGATGACAAGAAGCGTCCGGGGGTCCGGTTCACCTCGCCGGCGGCTGGCACGGTCAGCGCTATCAACCGCGGTGTTCGACGCCGGTTCCTGTCCGTGGTCGTTGAGCTTAGCCGCGAGGAGCGCGAGGGCCGAGGCGGCGATCAGGTGTCGTTCAGCGCGCATACGGGGCGTCATCCCGGTGGCCTGTCTGGCGACGAGGTTCGCGAGCTGCTCGTGGAGTCCGGACTCTGGACGGCACTCAGGGCGCGACCTTTCGGTCGGGTCGCGGATCCGCACGGCGCCGCTGACGCCATCTTCGTGACCGCCATCGACACCGAGCCGCTGGCCCCCGACGTCGAGGTGGTGCTCGAGGGCCAGCACGGGGCGTTCGAGCGCGGAGTGTCGGCGCTGACCCGGTTGACCGACGGGCCCGTGTATGTCTGCACGGCCCAGGGGAGTGCGGTGCCGGTTCCGGATGGTGAGCGGCTTCACCACGAAGAGTTCAAAGGGCCGCACCCGGCAGGGACCGCCGGGCTCCATATCCATACGCTGCACCCGGCGGGCCGTGGCCGCGTGGTCTGGCACGTCGGCTACCAGGATGTCGTTGCCATCGGCCGACTGTTCGAGACCGGTCATCTGGCGGTCGAACGTGTCGTCGCGCTGAGCGGCCCCGCTCAGCCTGGGCCAAGGCTGGTCCGCACTAGACTTGGCGCGTCCACGGCGGATCTGCTGGCCCCCGTAGAGCTGGATCCAGGCGTGCGGGTGGTTTCTGGATCATTGCTCTCCGGTCGCGACGCAGCCGGCGACATCGTCGGGTATCTGGGGCGCTACCACCGCCAGATCTGTCTCCTTCGAGACGGGCCGGACCGGGAGTTGCTCGGTTGGCTGATGCCCGGGGTCAGCAAGTTCTCGGCGTCGCGCTCGTTTCTCTCTAAGCTGCTGCCGGGTCGGCGGTTCGCGTTCACGACTAACACGAACGGTTCGCGGCGCGCCATCGTGCCGATCGGTCTCTATGAGGGCGTCATGGCGATGGACCTGCTGGCGACTCCGCTGCTGCGCGCATTGGCGGTGCAGGATGTGGAGCGGGCCGAAGAGCTCGGGTGTCTCGAACTCGACGAGGAGGACCTCGCTCTCTGTACCTTCGTGTGCCCCAGCAAGATGGACCACGGTGCCTCCTTGCGGACGGTGCTGACCACGCTCGAGGCGGAAGGATGAAGTTCCTGCGCGACCTGCTCGATCGGCAGGCTCATCACTTCGAGAAGGGTGGGCGCTTGGAGCGACTGTATCCGCTCTGGGAGGCGCAGGACACCTTTCTCTACACGCCCGGAGAGGTAACCCGGGAGGCGCCACACGTACGCGATGCGCTGGACATGAAGCGCCTCATGGTGACGGTGGTGATCGCCCTCGGGGGCTGCATCGCGATGGCGCTGTACAACACCGGCTATCAGGCGCATCTGGCCATCGCAGCGGGCACAGCTCCCCTCGACACCTGGCAGACCGGAGCCATGGTGGCGATGGGGTTGAGCTTCGACCCCGCCGATCTCTGGGCCTGTTTGGTCCATGGCGCGCTCTACTTCGTGCCCGTGCTCGTCGTTACCTTCGCGGTCGGCGGGCTCTGGGAGGTGCTTTTCGCCATGGTGCGCGGCCATGAGATCAACGAGGGTATGTTGGTGACCGGCATGCTCTTCCCGTTGACCTTGCCGGCCACCGTGCCGCTCTGGCAGGTGGCGTTGGGGATTACATTCGGCATCGTGGTGGGGAAAGAGATCTTCGGGGGCACTGGCATGAATGTGCTCAACCCCGCCCTCACTGGACGAGCGTTTCTCTTCTTTGCTTATCCTGCACAGTTGTCGGGAGATGCGGTCTGGGTTGCCGCCCAGACCGGCGCCGATGGCTATAGCGGCGCGACCATTCTTGCCCGCGCCACCGAAAGCGGGCTCGCTGGCGTTACCCCGGGCGTTGAGCCGTGGCAGGCCTTTATCGGGCTGGTTCCAGGCTCGATGGGAGAGACGTCGGTTCTCGCGTGTCTGGTTGGGGCCGCGATTCTGGTGGCCACCGGCATCGGTTCTTGGCGCATTATGGTCAGCGTCACCGTCGGCACTCTGCTCACGGCGCTGCTGCTCAATACGATCGGTTCAGTGACCAATCCATTCTTCGAGGTCACGCCGCTCTGGCACTTTTTGCTGGGCGGCTGGGCCTTCGGCACGGTCTACATGGCCACTGACCCCGTGTCGGGGCCGGCGACGCTGAGCGGCCACTATGTCTACGGCTTCCTAATCGGTTTCCTGGTGGTGCTTATCCGCGTAGTCAATCCCGCCTATCCGGAAGGGATGATGCTGGCCATCTTGTTCATGAACCTGTTCGCGCCGTTGATCGACTACGCCGTGGTGCAGTCCAACGTGCGACGAAGGAGCGTGCGTCATGCAGGGTAGCGTCGGCTATAACCTCGGATTCGCGGCCGCCGTATGTCTGGCCTGCGCCGTGGTGGTGTCGTCGGCCGCGGTGGCGCTGGCCGATCGGCAGGACCGCAACGCGTTGCTGGACAAGCAAAAGAACGTGTTGCTGGCGCTGGGGCTTGCCGAAGAGGATGAGGCGCTCAGCGAGGCCGATATCTTGGAACGATTCGCTCCAATCGATCTGGTGGTGATCGAGCTCGAAAGCGGGCAGGTCGATGCAGGGGTTGACGCCAGTCTCTACGACCAACGCGCGGCGTCGGTCGATCCTGTCACGAGCGACCTGGCCCCGGACAACGCGGCGGGTGTGTCCAGCGTCCCTCACTATGCCCTGGTCTACGAGCTTCGCGACGACGCTGGCCGGTTTGAGGGTGTGGTGTTGCCGGTCGAAGGTCTTGGGCTCTGGGGCACGCTGTATGGCTTCGTATCGCTCGAGAGTGATCTGCGGACCGTCAGAGGGTTGACCTTCTATGAGCACAAGGAGACACCCGGGCTCGGGGGAGAGGTCGACAACCCACGATGGAAGGCGCTCTGGCCGGGACGGCTTGCCTTCGATGACAGTCTGGCCCCGGCCATTACCGTCATTAAGGGGACGGCAGGCAGCGTCACCGACGCGCCCTACGAAGTCGATGGTCTGAGCGGTGCGACCATCACGAGTCGCGGGGTGACTAACCTGGTGCAGTTCTGGCTCGGGAGTGACGGTTTCGGACGTTATCTCGAGCGGTTGCGCGGGGAGAGGTAGCGGATGTCGAAGTCACGAGACGCGCTCATTGATCCGCTGTTCAACAACAACCCCATCGCCTTGCAGGTGCTCGGTATCTGCTCGGCGCTGGCGGTGACCACTAAGATGGATACGGCGCTCGTGATGAGTGTCGCGGTGGTTTTCGTGCTGCTGTTCTCCAACCTGTTCGTCAGCCTGCTGCGTCATCAGATTCCGACCAACATCCGGATCATCGTGCAACTCACCATCATCGCGTCGCTCGTGATCGTGGTCGACCAGGTGTTGAAGGCGTATCTCTTCGAGATCTCCAAGCAGCTGTCGGTGTTCGTCGGGTTGATCATCACCAACTGCATCATCATGGGGCGGGCCGAGGCCTACGCTATGCAGAATCCGCCGTCCATGAGCGTGATTGACGGCATCGGGAACGGTCTGGGCTACGGGGTGATTCTGGCCGGTACCGCAGTGTTACGGGAGCTGTTCGGTTCTGGGTCGCTGTTCGGCGCGCAGGTCTTCGCGCTGGCCAGCGAGGGGGGCTGGTACATCCCGAACGGTCTAATGGTGCTCTCGCCAGGGGCCTTCTTCATCATCGGTTTCTTCATCTGGGCCATCCGGGCGTGGAAGCCTGACCAGATCGAGAAGGACTAGAGTGATGGAGCAGTACATCGATCTCGCCGTCAAGGCCATCTTCGTCGAGAACATGGCGCTGGCCTTCTTTCTCGGCATGTGCTCGTTCCTCGCGGTGTCAAAACGGGTGTCGACCGCGGTCGGCCTGGGCGCCGCCGTGATCTTCGTGTTGACTGTCACGGTGCCCCTCAACAACGTCGTCTACAACTACGCGTTACGTCCTGGCGCGCTCGCTTGGGCGTCGCCAGAGTTGGCCGATATTGATCTCTCGTTTCTGGGGTTCCTCACCTTCATCGGCACCATCGCAGCGATGACCCAGATCGTCGAGATGACCCTTGACCGGTTCGTTCCGAAACTCTATGCGGCGCTCGGAATCTTTCTACCGCTGATCGCGGTGAATTGCGCGATTCTCGGGGCGTCGCTTTTCATGATGGAGCGAAACTACAGCCTGACGGAGAGCGCGGTGTTCGGGTTTGGGTCTGGCGTGGGCTGGGCACTGGCGATCATCGCGCTCGCTGGTATTCGTGAGCGGCTTCGCTACAGCAATCCGCCCGCGGGGCTTCGCGGGCTCGGGCTGACCTTCATCATCGTCGGACTGATGGCCATCGGGTTCATGGCCTTCGCGGGGGTGCAGCTATGACAACCGTCGTGCTTGGCGTCGGGATGTTCACGTTCACCATCGTGGTCTTGGTCTGTCTGCTGATGCTGGCCCGCCGGCAGCTTGTGGCTACCGGCGACGTCGCCATTACCGTCAACGGCGACCCGGACAAGGCGTTGCAGACCACTGCCGGCGGAACGCTTTTGGAGACCCTGGCCGCCAACCGCATCTTCATTCCGTCGGCGTGCGGCGGGAAAGGTAGCTGTGGTGTCTGCACGGTCACCGTGTGCGAGGGGGGGGGCGCGATCCTGCCCACCGAAACGAGCCACATCTCTCGTGGTGAGGCACGTGATGGCGTCCGCTTGTCCTGCCAGGTCAAGGTCAAGCAGGACATGGCGATCGAGCTGCCGCCGGAGGTGTTCAGCGTTAAGCAGTGGCGGTGCAAGGTGCGGTCGAACTACAACGTGGCCACCTTCATCAAGGAACTGGTCCTGGAGCTTCCAGAGGGCGAATCCGTACCGTTCCGTGCCGGAGGCTACATTCAAATTCAGGCGCCGCCAGGCACGGTGAACTACGCGAACTTCGACATTGAAGAGGAATACCGTCCCGATTGGGACCAGTTCAATCTGTGGCGGTATGTGTCGACGGTCGAGGAGCCGGTGACCCGGGCGTACTCGATGGCCAATTATCCCGAGGAGCGCGGGGTCATCATGCTCAACGTGCGGGTGGCTTCGCCTCCGCCGCGGGCACCAGAGGGGATCCCTCCAGGGAAGATGAGTTCCTACATCTTCAGCTTGAAGCCGGGCGATGAGGTCACGATCTCCGGGCCGTTCGGCGAGTTCTTCGCGAAGGAGACGAAGGCCGAGATGATGTTCGTCGGCGGGGGCGCGGGTATGGCGCCGATGCGGTCGCACATCTTCGACCAGTTCCGCCGCCTCTCGACGGATCGGAAGGTCACGTTCTGGTATGGTGCCCGGAGTCTCCGCGAAGCGTTCTACATGGACGACTTCGACACGATCGCCGGCGAGAACGGCAACTTCGATTGGCATCTGGCGTTGTCTGAGCCCCTGCCTGAAGACAACTGGACCGGGGATACAGGGTTCATCCACCAGGTTGTGCTCGACAACTACCTGGCTGAGCATCCGGCTCCGGAAGATATCGAGTACTACCTGTGCGGGCCGCCGATGATGCTCAAGGCGTGCATGGACATGCTCGACTCGCTCGGGGTGGAGCGGGAGAACATCCTCTTCGACGACTTCGGCTAGGGGATTCTTGGCGAAGCGTTTGTCTGGCGGCATTGCTTCGTCAGACGCATGCACCAGGCGTGCTTCTTCCTCGCGCCTTGCCAGACGAACGCCGCGCCAGAAATTCCCGCTCATTCGAGGGGACGGGCTCCTGGCTGTCCGGTGACTGCGTGCGAGCAGCGTTCCTCTTCGTTCGTGCTCCGGTGGTCGGTGTGTGGCTGATCATCAATTGGTCTAGAGATGACGGTTCGGGTGGTCCTTGGGTGGGTTTGGATCGCGGTACATGGGGTGGGGTGTGCCTCAGGGGTTGAGACTCCGTCTGGGCTCGTCTTCGAGGGTGGGACCATGGGGACCACCTATCTCGTGCGGGTGGTACCAGGCGGGGGTGCGATCGTCGACGAGGCAGCTCTGGCGGTTGAAATTCAGGACGCGCTCGACGACGTCGAAGCACGGATGTCGCACTATCGTCCAGACTCCGAGGTGTCTCGGTTTAACCAGGCTCGGCACACCGATCCGATCGAGCTGTCGGCCCCGACCTTCGAAGTGTTCGCCGAGGCGCACGCGATCGGGATGACGAGCGGCGGTGCCCTGGATATAACGGTCGGGCCACTAGTGAACGCCTGGGGTTTCGGGCCTGAGGAGCCCGTGTCGCTACCGCCTGCGGCTGCGGTGATTGGCGACCTGCTTGAGGCGACGGGGCTCGACCGGTTGGAGCTCGACCCGCGGGCGTCCGCGGTTCGGAAGACGGTGCCTGAGCTCGAGGTGGACCTCTCGGCGGTAGCGAAAGGCTATGCTGTCGACCGGGTAGCCGAGATGGTGGCCGCGCGTGGTCACGACCGCTTCATGGTCGAAGTGGGCGGCGAGGTGGCAGCCCGGGGTACCAACCTCCGTGGTGTGCCGTGGCGGATCGCCATCGAGCGTCCGACGGTAGAGGGAGGGATCCAGGACGTCCTGTCTCTCGAGTGGGGCGCGATGGCGACCTCCGGCGACTATCGCAACGTTCGAGAGGTCGATGGCCGACTGCTCTCCCACACCATCGACCCGCGCACCGGCTATCCTGTCAATCATCGCCTGACATCGGTTACCGTGGTTTCTGGCTCGTGTCTCGAGGCCGATGGGCTCGCGACCGCGCTCGAGGTCTTGGGGCCCGACGCGGGGTATGCCCTGGCTGTCGATCTCGACCTCGCCGTACTGTTTCTCGTCCGTGGTGACGATGGCACCATCACCGCGCGATCCACCGGCCGGTTCGAGGCGCTGATGGACGGTCCGACCTCTGCGTCTGCACTAGAATGAAGATGATGGCAGTCTTTCTGCTGACCCTCGGCGGCATGGCACTGATCATGGTGATTATGGCCGTCGGCGTCATCTTCAGCGGTCGCTGTTTGCGCGGTTCGTGTGGGGGGGGCGAGGCGGTCGGACCCGACGGGGAGCCCCTCAGCTGCGCGACCTGTCCCCACCGCAACCGCGAAGAAGTTACCTCTTCGGTCTGACCGCCTGCGGCCGGGAGGAACGGCCGTGCCCGGCGGTCTGTCTCCTGCAGACATCCAGATCGACCCACTGCCGCTGCGGTCACTGCTCGAGGCTCAGCAACCGAACTTTATGTCTTGGCCGTTCGAAGCGGTGAGGGGGAGGTTGGGGGAATGACTACGTTTAGGGCTTGGCCCGCTTGTTCTGTGCCCAGCAGACTAGCCGAGCGTGAGTGCTGCCAGCAGTGTCGCCAGTTCTTCGTCCTGTTCCGGGAGAACGGTGCGAAGATCGAGTAGGACTGCATCCTGTTCCACCCTTGCGACGACGGGGGGCGTGAGACCCCGAAGCCGCTGTTCGAGCTGTGCGGCAGACCCGCTCTTGGGCGTGAGCCGGACAAGGCGGGTTGGGAGCGCGGAGCCGGGCGCGCTGCCGCCTCCGACGGTCGACATGCCGTCGACCACGGCGGCGTGAATAGATG
>DEAA01000042.1:16805-18672 GCA_002346545.1 Acidobacteria bacterium UBA2994 | reverse complement strand
GTCGGCGTGGATCATCCGTACGACCGGCACCGTCTGCCGCGCCCGACCACGGGCATGCTCCAGCAGGGTGGCCTCAAGGGCCGCGTAGGTCAGCTTGTCGACGCGGAGCGCACGCATTAGCGGGTGCCTGCGAATCGGTTCGAGCGCGGCGGTCGTACCGACCAGAACGCCCGCCTGTGGTCCCCCCAGTAGCTTGTCGCCGCTGAAACAACAGACGTCGACCCCGGCCGATACGCTTGCGCGGACGGTCGGTTCGTCCCTGAGAGCGGGTACCGCGGTGGGCGCCAGCAGGCCGCTTCCCAGGTCTTCGGCGATTGGGACGTCAAACCTGCGTCCCAACGTTACAAGTTCCTCTATCGCGGGCCGCTCGGCGAAGCCCTCGATCCGGAAATTGGAGGGGTGAACGCGCAGGATCAATCCAGTGCGGTCGTTCAGGGCGGCCGCATAGTCGGCGACCCGAGTCTTGTTGGTCGTCCCCACCTCGCGCACCACCGCCCCGGACTGCCGCATCACGTCGGGCACGCGAAAGCCGCCGCCGATTTCCACCAGCTCGCCCCGCGACACGATTACTTCACGTCCGTCGGCTAGCGCCGCCAGCAGCAGCATCACGGCGGCGGCGTTGTTGTTCACTACGACGGCAGCTGGTGCGCCCGTGACCAGCTGCAGTACTTTTTCCGCGTGCGTCGAACGTACCCCCCGACCGCCACGCGTGAGGTCGAATTCCAGGTTGCCATAGGCCCCTGCCAGCTCGGCGGCGTGCGCGGCGGCTGATGCGGCCAGCGGCGCCCGGCCTAGGTTGGTATGGACGATGACGCCGGTCGCGTTGATCACTCCCCGGAGCGACGGCGCGAACCTGGCGGCGAGCTGGTCCTGGGCGGCGGCTTCCAGTCGTCGGGCCGCGCCCTCCCTGTCCCGCACGTCAGCGGCGGCGCCGGTCTGGAGGTCGTCCCTCAAGCGGTCGGTGACCGCGCGCAGCGTGTAGAGCGTGGCCTCCGTGCCGTAAGCTTCTACCAGTTGCTCGACGCCCGTTCGACGGCGTAGATCGTCAATGGACGGGAGAATGCGCGGTGTTGTCATGGGGTGTCCGAGAGGCCGACCATTGGTTCAGGCAGCCTTGCCGCTTCCCGGAGGATCAGGATACCATCACGACCGCCACGACCCATGAGTAAGGCGTCCCCCTCAGCCGACACGTCCGAGCGCCCCGCCACCCGCGAATATCGACCGTCGGACCGTTTCTGGCCCTACCCCGATGTTCCCGAACACCCGACCGACGCCGAACTGGCGCTCATAGATCCGGATGTGCGCGAGGTCCTGTTCGGTGACCGGACGGAGCGACCCTTTTCTCTGACACTGGTGTTCCCGTCGCTGCCTGGAGAGGAGGGCGCTCGCGCCGTGGAGCTGGCCGAGCAGGCAACCGAGTATCGCGTTACGGGTGCGGGCGACGCTGAGCGGCACCGCGCGCGGTTTCTGCCGTCGCAGGCGAGGTTGCTTCGGAGCTTGTTTGAACTCGTAGGGCCGAGTGAAGACACTGAAGTGCTGATCGATGATCGGCCGGTGCCGTATGCGAGAGAGCTCTGGCTGCCGTTGTTCTGGTATTTGATTCGGGACTAGCCGTGGTTTCTGCGCCTCCTGGAGACCCGACGGATCAGGGTGGATTGGAGGCCAAATTCCAGCGTTGTGAAGAGTTTCTGCGGAAGCTCGAGATCAAGTACACGCTCTACTTCGACCTTCAGCGGTCTCGCTCTCCGCTCGAGCTTCGAGTTGCGGTCGAGCGGATCATCAAGCGGCGTGAGCGAGCCTCGATTGAAGTGTCGATCGCCAGGTACCGTTCCAGTACGTTGGTGCAGCGGTTTAGGACCTATGCTAC
>DEAA01000042.1:0-16416 GCA_002346545.1 Acidobacteria bacterium UBA2994 | reverse complement strand
ACGGGAGATGCCGGACTGCGGTGTTGGGAGGAAGAGGCGACCGGGAGAGGGAAAGGAGCACGACTGGCCCAGATGCCGAGCGGCACCCGGGCCAATCGAAGAGCGTCTATTCCCCGTCCGCCCGCGTGACAGCGCCGGCCTGTGGCCCCTTCGGGCCATCCACGATTTCGAACTCGACGCCCTGACCTTCCTCGAGCGTCCGGAAACCGTTGCCCTGAATCGCCGAGAAGTGCACGAACACATCGCTGCCGCCTTCGCGTTCGATGAATCCGTAGCCCTTGGCGTTGTTGAACCACTTGACCTTGCCTGTGATACGCATCTTGCTTCCCCTGACGTGCTTGTGGGCGGCGCCTGGCGCCGCCCCGGCTTACGAGCCCCAGGACGAGCAGGTCGCCTTGGGAGGCACAAAAAAAGACCGCGTGCGCGGCCTGCGGGTCTCACCCATGTGCCAGTAGAGGCATCGTAGTCAGCCGATCGACCGTTGTCAAGAAGACGGGTGGCTCCGGCACTGGGACGCGGTCGGGTCCCAACGGAGCATTGCGAGTCCCTCGCCGCCAGTCCGCGAACACCAGTAGGGGAACAGAGGAGAAGAAGCGACTCATGCGTGCGCTACTAAGTGTGTCTGACAAGACGAATCTGGTCGATTTTGCCAGAGGGCTGAGCGCCCGAGGCTACGAGCTCGTGTCGACTGGCGGGACGGCGCGGACTCTGACCGAAGGAGGACTGACCGTGACTGCAGTATCCTCGGTTACCGGATTTCCGGAGATGATGGACGGTCGCGTCAAGACCCTCCACCCCGCCGTTCATGGCGGCATCCTGGCTCGCCGCCATCGCCCCGATGACCTCGAGGCGCTCGAAGCTCAGGGGATCATGCCGATCGATGTGGTGGTCGTGAACCTGTACCCGTTCGCGCGGGCCGCCGCCGATCCCGGTACCAAGTTCGACGCCCTCATTGAAGAGATCGATATTGGTGGGCCGACGCTGGTACGTGCCGCCGCCAAGAACTTCCAAGACGTCCTGATCGTGGTCGACCCCTCCGACTACCAGGAGGCGATGGAGCAACTGGATCGGGAGAGCGGTCCGTCCGCGGACTTCCGGCTCTCACTCGCGGCCAAGGCGTTCGCCCATACGCACGCCTACGACGAGACGATCGCGGGTGCGCTGGCCTCCGTGGAGGTCACCGGAGACGGGTTCAGGCGGAGAGTTCATCCCGGCGGTCAATGAGCATGGCATCGCGATGGTGTTCACCGGCCGACGGTACTTCCGGTACTGAGGCGCTCGTGGGCTCGCGCCTCAATGCGGCGAACCCTCGCAGTCTAACCTTCGGTAGGGGCGCTCTCCGGAGCTTGTTGTTCCGCAAACGGTAGGGTTATCAGCACAAGGAATAGGAGGAGGAATTCCGAGTCGCCGAAGTTGTACTCGGTCAGGCCACCCGCGAGCATGCCCGCCACCGCGGCCAGACCTGCGGCCGAGAGCGCCAGATTTTGGGCGCTGCGGAGATTGTTCCAGAGTCGGTGCACGGCGACGGTTAAGAAGGCGAGCCAGATCGCCAGTGCTGGCAGGCCGCGCTCAGCTGCAATCTGTAGTGGAACGTTGTGCAGGTGGGGGTTTTCTGCCTGTACAGCGCCGGCATCGCGATAGTCGGGATACACCTCCTTCACCATGTCCGGTCCTACCCCTGTCAGCGGGTAGTCGGCGATGATCGCTGCCCCTGCCCGCTGCATGGCGAAGCGATCACGCACCGTCGGGTCGTCCAGGTCGAAGGTCGAGTAAATGCGGGACGTGACCTGGGGGGGAGCGAAGGCGAGAAACAGCGCACCCAAGACCGGCAGGAATACCAGGAGGCGGAGGTCCTTCAACAGGAAGAGTACGCCGAGCGCCGCCGCCGCGCCGACCATGTAACTCCGGGTCAACGTGAGCGCCAGGGCGACGAGAAGTGCAGGCATGACGAGACCGGACCAGACGCGTTCGCCGCGGTCATACAGCACCCGGGCGCCGGCCAGGGCCACCACGAGGACGAGTAGCCCCGAATAGGTCATGTAGTGCCCCATCGTGCCGCTCGGGCGCTGGCCGAGGTTATCGAACTCGAGGATGCCGAACTGCACCACTCCGAACACGGCACTCGCCCCTCCGACCGTGACGATGATCGTGGCTACTGTCTGCGCTCGAACCCCACGTGCCAGTCGGTACACGACGGGCACGACCAGGAACAGCAGTACCTCCCGTGAGTCGATCAGGCTGCTTAGCGGGTCGAGTGAGAAGGCGACCGAGACTAGGGTGACGAAGGCATAGAGGCCGAGCGGGAGGAAGAAGGCGGGTGCCGAAGGGTGCTCCCGACGGCTCACGAGCAGCGCCGCCCACAGACCGAGCGTTGTCGTGAGCAGGATCCCGGAGGCGGCAATCGAGATTTGGAGCACCGCGACGAGACCCAACAGCGAACAAAGCGCTGCGACCTCGAGCCGCGAGGCGTTCTGAGTTCCTGGTAGGGAGATCATGGCCGTGTCGTGGTCACGATCGAATCGGTGACGGTTGTCAATCGGCGTCGCCCGCCTCGATGGTGGCTTCATCGACCAGCATGACCGGGATGTCATCCTTGATCGGATACACCCGGTGACACTGCTGACACTTGAGGCCGGTCTCGTCTCTGACGAGGACCAACTTTCCCTGGCATTTTGGACAGACGAGAATGTCGAGCAGCTCAGGGTCTAGCGTCATCGGATGCGGGTCTCCAGACAGCCGCCACGCACTATACCAGACCCCGCTCGCATCGTCGTTGTGTGGCCAGCCTCGGAACTGGTTGTCCGGATTTGGGGTCCTGTGGAACAATCAGCCGTTATGCGGCTTCTTGTCTGCCTGCTGTGTGCTGGGACTATCGGTGCGGCCGGAGCTCCCGCCTTTGGCCAGAACACAGGGTTGGATGGCGGCCCGGACCTTGAGGCGCGCGCTGCTGCGTATCACGCCTTCATCCTCGGCCGGTCGCTCGAAGGCGCCGGCGATGTCGACGGGGCCGTCGACGCCTATCGTCGGGCGTCCGAGCTCGACCCGGAGGCCTCGGACATCTGGGCGGAGCTGGCCGGTCTGTATGCGCGGCGGAATCAGGCCGAGGAGGCGCTGACCGCCGGAGCCGAAGCGCTCCGCCGTGACGCCGACAACGCCGAGGCGCATCGTATCCTCGGGCTGGTCTACGCGGCACGGGCCGGCGCGCGCGGCGGCGGCTCGCGCGAGGATGTCGAGCTGGCACTGGATCACCTGCAAAGCGCTAGAAACCCCGAAGCGCCCGATGCTGGCCTCTACCTGACCCTTGGGCGTTTACTGCTGTCGACCGGTGAGGTCGACGAGGCGATCGTGGTGTTGAGTGAGGTGCTCGCCGTTGAGCCCCAGTTCGCCGAGGCGATCGTTATGCTGGCCCAGGCCTACGAATCGAAAGGCGAGTGGGAGGCCGCGGCTGCTGCCTACGAGCGGGCCGTGCTGTATAGCCCACGCCGGGCGCGGTATCGACGCCAACTGGCGGGGTTGCTGCTTAACGCGGGCGAGGTGGACCGCGCGCGTGAGGTGCTCAGGGACCTCGTTGAGGTCAACCCGGATGACGCCGCGGGCTGGCTCTCCCTGTCCGAGGTAGAGTTCGAACTTACCAACTACCCGGCGGCCGAAGCGGCAGCGAACCGTGTCGTCGCGCTCGAGCCGGAAGCGTTACGCGGGCCCTTCATGTTGTCGCGAGTTTTTGCCGCCGAGCGTCGCTATCAGGACATGGTGGACATCCTCGAGCCCGCGATTGGTCGGGCCAGGGACGCCAACGTCCGCCCCGCAGAGATCGCCAATCTTCTGCAGCGGTTGGCCGCGGCCCATGATCGGCTGGGCGCCCGGGAAGCGGCCATCGCCACGCTTATTGAGGCGGTGGCGCTGGCTCCCGGTGACCTAGGTGTGCAGGCGCAGCTCGTGCAGCTGTACATCGACGGCGAGCGCTATGACGATGCGGTAGGCGTTATCCGGCGGGCGCAGGTAGCCCGGCCTGACAACCTCGCGCTGATGCGCCTCGAGGCTCAGGCGCTGATGGCTCGAGGTGATCCCGACGAAGCGGTCGAGGTGCTGGAGCGGGCGCTCGAGCGTCACCGAGATGATCCGATCGCGCACGTGTCGCTCGCGAGTCAGTACAGCGAGAACGACCGGGTCGAAGACGCCGTGCGCGTGTTGGCGGAGGCCGAAGTGCAGTTTCCCGCGAACAACGTGATCGTGTTTCAGCTTGGGGCCGTGTTCGAACGAGGGGCGCGCTACGGCGAGGCGGAGCGCGCGTTCCGTCGGGTCCTCGAGCGCGATCCGGGCGACGCGCCGACCCTGAACTACCTCGGCTACATGCTCGCGGACCGAGGTGAACGGCTCGACGAGTCCGTGGAGCTCATTCAGCGCGCGCTGCGGATCGACCCGAACAACGGCTCGTACCTCGATAGCCTCGGGTGGGCCTACTTCAAGCAGAACCGGTTCGAGCTAGCCGAGGCGCCCCTCCGGCAGGCGGGTAACCAGCTACAGAACAACTCCGTTGTCCAGGACCATCTTGGCGACCTGATGTTCCAGCTCGAGCGCTACGACGAGGCGGTCGACGCCTGGGAGCGGGCGCTGGCCGGCGACCGAGATGGCGTCGATCTCACCGCTATTGAGGACAAGCTCCGCGACGCCAGACGTCTGGCGCGCTGATGCTGCGGGCCGCGTATCTCGTCTTCCTCACTCTCAGCCTGGCCGGGTGCGCCACCAGGGCCCAGCTGGCACTGCCCTCCGGAACCGGACTCCCGCTTCCTGACTACGCGGATCGGTTTGCCGCGGCGTCGGCCTCTTGCCAGACGGTTCGTACCTACGAGGCGCTCATCCGGCTGCGCGGTCGGGGCGGGGGTGTCGACCTGGGGGGACGCATTCGTGCCGGTCTCGCGGCGCCCGGTGCCATGCGTCTGGAGATGCTGAACCCGATGGGCTTTGGCGCGCCCAGCTTCTACTTTGTGGCCCGTCCTGACGATGCCGTGCTGTGGCTCACCCGGGAAGCGCAGGTGCTACAAAGGGTACCGCCGGCCGAGATCTTCGCCAGTCTTACCGGGGTTCGGCTTGCTCCAGACGACCTCCGGGCCGTGCTGACCGGCTGCCTCGTTTCGGATGCCACCCCTCTTGGCGGACGCGATCATGGCGAATGGCAGGCGATCGAGCTGGAAGGTGGGGCAGCCGCGTACCTGCGGCCGTCGGAGAACGGTCCGCGGCTTGAGGCCGGGATCCGTGACGGTCTGACTTTCGAGTTTTCCGATTTTCGACGCGGCCTTCCGCGGCGGGTACGGGTAGTCTCTGACGCCAGACACGAAGACAGCGGCGAGGCCCTGACCGATCTCACCGCCACCTTGACCCAGGTGAACGTAAACGTGCCGTTCACCGACGCCGTGTTTCGACTGGATGAGCTACCAAACAACCTGATGGCTATCACCCTCAAGCAGCTACGCGGCGTTGCACCGCTCGAAGTGCCGCCTCCGTCGGACACCCGATGATGTCAGCATCGCGTCCTTCCAGGCTCACCCTGCGTGCCCATGCCAAGATCAATCTGGATCTGCGCGTGTCTGCACCGTGGCCCGATGGTTTCCATGACGTGACCACGGTGCTCCAGTCCGTTGGTCTGTATGACACGCTGACTCTCGCTCGATCGCACGGCCCGTTCACCATCCGCTGCTCTGCCGCCGGGGTGCCGGTCGATGAACGGAATCTGATCTGGGTTGGCGCCCGCGCCCTCTGGCGGCGGCTCGGACGGCACGGCGATCCTAACGGTGTCGACGTCCTCCTGAGAAAGCGGATTGCGATGGAGGCGGGCCTGGGCGGGGGAACCTCCGATGCCGTGACCGCCTTACTGGGACTTTGTCGTCTATGGGACGTGGTTCCAGATGGCGGTCTGCTGCAGGACGCGGCAGCTGAGTTAGGGGCCGACGGACCGTTCTTCTTGGTGGGTGGGACCGCGCTCGGTATTGGTCGCGGGGATCTCGTGTATCCCCTCGAGGAACTGCCGCGCAGATGGGTGGTGTTGCTCCTCCCTCGGCGCGGCGTCTCGACGGCGTCGGCGTACGGGTGGCTCGACCGCGACCGCGCGGGTCGAGGACACCAGCCCCGACGCGTTCGTTCCCCGGTGGCCGATGGTGCGCTGGACCTGGGGTCGATGGTCAACGAACTCCAGGCCCCGGTAGCTCGCCGTCGTCCTGAGATCCGGCGTGCCGTTGCGATGCTTCGTGAGCAGGATGCCGAGCGGGCGGCTATGACCGGGAGCGGCTCGGCGGTGTTCGGGTTGTTCTCCCGTCGCCACGCTGCTGACTTGGCGGCCGCCCACGCCCGGGCCTCCGGCTGGCGGGTGGCGCTTACGAACACTGTCGGCCGGTGAGCGCCATACGGCGCGGCGGCCTGAGGCGCGCGCTCTCTCTCTCTGCTTGCCCGCATACGCGCGTCGCGGTAGAGTACGCGATTGCGCGGGTGCGGTAACACCCGCCGTGGCCGGCTGCGACGGGACAAGGGCGGCCGACAAACGCCGGTGCGGCCGCGCGATGGATGGGGCGTGGCCAAGTGGTAAGGCACGGGACTTTGGCTCCCGGACCGAAGGTTCGAATCCTTCCGCCCCAGCCACTTTCGGCGGTCCGGCAGGGGCCGTGCGGGCGCAACAGACGAACTCACGCTGAAAGCGATGCAGAACGGGCAGCTTAAGCTTTTTTCCGGAAGTGCGCACCCGGACCTGGCGGCCGAGATAGCGGACTATCTGGGCGTCGCGCTCGGGCGATCGAATCTCCGGCGGTTCTCGGACACCGAGGTGTCATTCCAGATCGACGAGAACATCCGCGGGACGGACGTCTTCATTCTCCAGCCTACCTGCACTCCGGTGGATCTGCATCTGGTAGAGCTTTGCGTCATGATCGATGCGTTCCGCCGATCGTCGGCGGCGCGGATCACCGCCGTTATGCCCTACTACGGGTATGCTCGGCAGGACCGCAAGGACAAGCCGAGGGTGCCGATCTCGGCCAAGCTCGTGGCCAATCTTCTGAGTGCGGCTGGCGCTAATCGAATTCTCACCATGGACCTGCACAAGGCGCAGATCCAGGCCTTCTTCGACATCCCGGTAGACCATCTGTTTGCGGCTCCGGTCTTTATCAGTTTCCTCTCGCAGGCGCAGGACAAAGGGATCACCATCGTGTCGCCCGATGCTGGCGGGGTGGAACGTGCCCGGGCGTACGCGAAGCGGCTCGGAGCCGATCTCGCCATCATCGACAAGCGGCGTTCCCAGGATGGCACCGCCGAGGTGATGCACGTTGTGGGCGAAGTCAAGGATCGAGTCTGCATCATCCAGGACGACATCGTGGATACTGCCGGGACGCTGACCCAGAGCGCAGCCGCGCTCCGCGCTAACGGGGCGGCTCGGGTGCTGGCGTGTGCCGTCCACGGCGTGCTCTCTGGGCCGGCCCTCGAGCGTATCGCCGGATCTGAGCTCGAGAAGCTGGTTGTGACTAACACCATTCCCCCGAAGCCTGAGTTCGTGGCGACCAAGCGGGTTGAGGTGCTGTCGGTTGCGCCACTGCTGGGCAAAGCGATCCAGAGCATTCACCAGGAGACCTCGGTGTCTTCGCTGTTCGTGTAGCGACACCGATTTCCGCCCTTTACACGAGTCTTGTTATGGCAACCACACTAGCGAGCGAAGCGCGGTCAGACCGCGGAAAGAACGTGGCCCGTCGTCTCCGTCGCAGCGGCCGGCTTCCGGCCGTCGTCTACGGCGGAGATGCCGAGGCGGCGACGGCCATCAGCGTTGACCCCGAGGCGTTGATGCGGATCCTGCAATCCGACACTGGGGTCAATACTCTGATCGGCCTGCAGGTCGATGCGGGTGACTCCACCCAGGTCCTGATCAAGGACTTTCAGGTGAACCCGCTCGATCACCAGCTGTTGCATGTCGACTTCTATCAGGTCTCGCTCGACCAAGTCATCACCGTGGCGGTGCCGATCGTGCTGCACGGTGAGGCCCAAGGCGTCAAGCTACAGGGTGGCATTATTGACTTCATCCAGCGCGAGATTTCTATCGAGTGTCTGCCGACCGAGATTCCAGAGCACCTCGACGTAGACGTCTCCGAGCTCATGATCGGACAGGGCGTTCGGCTCAGAGACCTGCTTGAGGGGGTGTCGTGGAAGCCGGTGACCGATGCCGACACCTTGCTCGTACACGTCGTTGCCCCGCGGATCGAGGAAGAGGAGACCGCTGACGACGAGGGCGAGGGCGAGGCTCCGGCCGACGGCGAGGCTCCGGCCGACGGCGAGAAGACTGAGAAGGCTGACGACGCCGACAAGTCGGACTCGTGAAGTTGATCGTCGGGCTGGGCAATCCGGGGGCAGAGTACGACGGCACCCGGCACAATGTCGGGTTCGACGTTGTGGACGCGGTCGCCCGCCGCTGGCGTGTCGACTTTGAGTCGGCGCCCGTCGACGCGCTGGTCGCGCGTACCTACCCGGCCGGTGAGGGCGAAATCGTGCTCCTGGCCAAACCGCTGACCTTCATGAACCTAAGTGGGCATGCGGTTGGGGCCCTGCTCCACTACTACCGGATTGCGACCCCGGATCTGCTCGTCGTGACCGAGGACGTGAATCTGCCCTTGGGGCGGCTTCGAGCCCGTCGCCAGGGGTCGTCTGGGGGGCACAACGGTCTCGCTTCGGTCATCGAGGTCGTCGGCACTCACCGATTCTCGAGGTTCCGCGTCGGCGTGGGTCGAGGCGACCCGCACAGGCGTCTATCAGGGCGAGTCCTGTCGCGGTTCGACGCAAACGAGAGGCCGGTCATCGATGATGCCATCGGCCGTGTCGTCGACGCCGTCGGGCTGTTCGTCGAGGAGGGGATCGAGCCGGTCATGAACCGGTTCAACCGTCGTGAGGGGGAGGAGGGCCCTGAGGACGAGACAGCGCCGTCTTGACCGGCACCGAGCGGGTTCGATACCCTCGTAGGGCTCAAGTGGCGTCTTTGGGCGCCGTCTTTCAGCTCCTTGCCACTTTGGTGGCCGTCAGTCCAGAAGGAGGCATATGCCA
Source organism: Acidobacteria bacterium UBA2994 (assembly GCA_002346545.1). GTDB lineage: Bacteria > Acidobacteriota > Vicinamibacteria > Vicinamibacterales > UBA8438 > UBA2994. Next base: position 7,353 of record DEAA01000042.1, on the reverse strand, counting down.
AGCGAACGTCAGTACGAACTTGTCTACATCGTGGCCCCTACCGCCACCGATGCCGAGGTGGAGTCTCTTCAGCAGGAGTTCGACGAGCTGATCGAGAAGCTCGGCGGCGGGGTCGAGGAAACCGACGTCTGGGGCCGTCGGAAGCTCGCCTATGAAATCGGCCACTTCAACGAAGGGATCTACATCGTCCAGCTGGTCAACGGTCCGGCAGAAATGGTGTCGGAGTTGGGCCGGCGTCTGCGAGTACGCGACCAGGTGTTGCGCTATATGACCGTGCGGGTCGATGAGGATCTTCGTAAGTCGCGCCGTGCCACCGAGCGTCGGAAGGCTACCGTGGCTCGACGTCGCGAGGCGAGGGGCCTGCCGCCAGTCGTCGAGGTGAAGGACGAGTCCGAAAGCGCAGCGCCTGTGCCTGAGGTTCCAGCTTCGGAGCCCGCGCCAGAGCCCACGCCCGCCACCGAGGCCGCTCCAGTGGAGCCATCGGACGACGGGGTTGGTAGCGAGGAATCCGAGAAGGACCCGGAGGTGAGCAATGAGGAAGAGTGATCGCGGTGCGGACCGGAAGCCACGCAGTGACCGCCCCAAGCGGGGGATGTTTCGGCGCAAGCGGGTCTGTCGCTTCTGCGTCGACAAGGTCGACTACATCGACTACAAGGACGTCCGCATGCTGATCTCAAGCATTCCCGAGCGGGGTAAGATCCAGCCCCGTCGTTTGTCGGGCACCTGTGCAAAACATCAGCGCAAGCTGCAAACGGCCATCAAGCGCGCCCGGCAGATTGCCTTGATCCCGTATGCGACCGATTAGCGGGGTAGAAGACGATGTCTGTCGAGGTCATTCTGAGAGAGCCGATCGAGAACCTCGGTCGGCGAGGCGACGTGGTGAAAGTCGCCAACGGGTACGCTCGAAACTACCTCCTGCCCCGCAAGCTTGCCTTGCCGGTGACCGAATCGAATCGGCGTCAGGTCGATCGGGAGCGGGTGGTGGCCGACGCGCGTGACACGGCCGAGAAAGAGGCCGCCGAGGCGTACGCGAAGCGTCTCGAGCAGGTCACCGTGGTGGTGGTTCGGCGAGTCGGCCAGAACGACACGCTATATGGTTCGGTAACGAACGCGGACGTGGCCGCCGCGCTGGCCGAGCAAGGCTTCGACGTCGACCGGCGGAAGATCCTGATCGCCGAGCCGCTGAAGCAACTCGGGTCACACCCGGTGACGGTCAAGGTGCATCGCGAGGTTAGGACCGACATCATTGTGCGGATTGCCAAGGAAGGCGCCGAGGACGAAGCGTCCGGGGGCGAAGCGGCGACCGAGGGCGCTCCGGCCGAGAGCGACGACGCTGCCGACTCCGAGTAGGGGTAGGATCGGCCTGAAGGGCATGGTGGGTGCGACCCGCTAGCCTAATTGTTCTCCGGTACCATGGCCGACCTGGTTCCCAGCGCCCCCTCCGCGAGCGAACGCTCGCTCCCACATAATCTCGAGGCCGAGCGCTGCGTGCTCGGCTCGATTCTGATCCACAACGACGCGTTCAACTCGGCAGCCGAACTGCTGGACGCGGACGATTTCTTTCGGGACGCGCATCGCCGCGTATTCGACAGGATGGTCGACCTCAACGAACGCGGTGAGGCGATCGATCTCGTCACGCTCAAGGACGAGCTCGGACGGGCCGGCGACCTGGATGCGGTGGGTGGTCCGGCGTATGTCGCCGGGCTGGTCGATGGGGTGCCTCGCTCGACCCACGTCGAGCACTACGCTCGTATCGTCAAGGAGAAGGCGACCCTACGGAACCTGATCTTTTCGGCGAACCAGATCCTCGACACCGCCTACAGCGGAGAGGACGAAGCCGATACCGTGCTGGACCGGGCCGAGCAGGCGATTTTCTCGATCGCAGATGACAAGGTCCACGACGGGTTCGTTCCCCTGCGTGATCTGGTGCCGGGCACCTTCGAGGCCATCGAGAAGATCCAGGGGCACACCGGTCATGTCACCGGCGTGCCGACCGGGTTCCCCGACCTCGATGAGATGACCCAAGGTTTCCAACCTTCGGACCTGATCATCGTGGCGGCCCGTCCCTCGATGGGGAAGACTTCCCTCGTCCTCAACATCGCCCAGCACCTCGGCGTCAAGACCAAGATGACGGTCGGCTTCTTCAGCCTCGAGATGTCGAAGGAGCAGCTGTTCATGCGAATGCTGACGGGCGAGGCCAAGGTCGACTCGCACAAGTTCCGCGGGGGGTTCCTGGGCGAGCGCGATTACGGCGAACTGGCGTCCGCGCTCGAACGTCTGTCCGAGGCGAAGGTGTTCATCGACGATAGCGCCTCGATCGGCGTGCTCGAAATGCGAGCCAAGGCCCGTCGGCTGAAGTCGGAGCACGGTCTGGACATGATCGTCGTTGACTATCTGCAGCTGATGCAGGGGCGAGGGCGGTTTGACAATCGCACCCAGGAGCTGGCCGCTATTTCCCGTTCGCTCAAGGGACTGGCCAAAGAGCTAGATGTTCCCGTTGTTGCGTTGTCGCAGCTGAGCCGCGCACCGGAGAGTCGTTCTGATCGGCGGCCGCAGCTCTCTGATCTTCGGGAGTCGGGAGCGCTCGAGCAGGATGCCGACGTCGTCTTGTTCATCTTCCGTGAGGAGGTCTACGACGATAAGCCGGAGCTCGAGGGGTTGGCCGAGATCATCGTCGGCAAACAGCGCAACGGGCCGACCGGGGTCGTCAAGCTCGCTTTCGTGAAGCCGTACACGACGTTCTCGAGCCTGGCCGCCTCATACGAATAGCGTCGCTTCGACCTTGCCCGGCGGCAGAACCGATCCGTCCCGTGGTCAGACCTACTTACGCCCAAATCGATCTCGAAGCCGTGGCGGCCAACTTTCGCGCTGTCCGCTCCTTACTCGGAGGCGACGCCGCCCCGGAGATCATCGCGGTGGTCAAGGCGAACGGGTATGGACATGGGGCAGTCCAGGTGGCCCGCGCACTCGAGGCCGCCGGAGCGCCCATGCTGGCCTGCGCTGACATCGAGGAGGGCGTCGAGCTGCGGCAGGGCGGCGTGCGCGTCCCGGTACTAGTGTTCGGGGCGCTGAGCGTCAGCGACCTCGACGGGGTGTTCTCGTACCAGTTGACTCCGACCGTGTCCTCGCCCTTCGCGGCGCGCGCGTTGCGCGAAGCCGCCACCCGGCGGCAGACCCGGGTTGGTTGCCACCTGAAGATCGACACCGGCATGAACCGCCTCGGGTTCCGCCACGACAACCTAGGGGAGACGTTGCGGGATGTGCTGAAGGCCCCCGGTCTGGCGGTGGAAGCGGTTTACACCCACTTCGCGACCGCGGAGGACACCGACCACCCGCTCTTCGAGCAGCAGCAGCGTCGTTTCGAGGCAGCTGTCCGTGCCGCTTCGTCGCTGGGTGCGTCCCCTCGGATGATCCATGCGGCGAACAGCGCAGCGCTGCTGCGAGACAGGGCCACGTGGTATGACGCGGTCCGGCCGGGCTTGCTCCTGTATGGTGCGTTGCCCGGCGCACTGGGGCGGGACGTCGGTCTTCGGCCGGCCATGACGCTTCGTAGCCGGATCGTGGCTGTTAAGGGGATGCGGGTCGGAGAAACGGCTGGTTACGGCGGACGGTGTCCGGTCGACCGTCCTACCACGATCGCCGTCGTGCCCGCGGGCTATGCCGACGGGCTCGACGTTCGGCTGGCCGGTCGAGGCGAGGTGTTGATCCGGGGCCGCCGGGTCCCGATCGTAGGGTCCGTCTGTATGGACTCCATCACCATCGACGTCACCGGGCTCGATGTCAGCCCGGGTGACGAGGTGATTCTGTTGGGCCACGACGACCGACAGCGGATCGACGCGGGGGAGGTCGCGGAGACCATCGGTACCGTGCCCCATGAGGTGCTCTGTCGTATCGGTACTCGCATCGAGCGTAGCTACGGAGGGAAACAGGCCGTCTCTGGACGACCAGCTGACGTCGAGCCGGCGGCGGGAGAGACCGGGTGAAGGGGCCCACCACCGTATTTGTCTGCCAGGAGTGCGGCGCGCAGGCCAGCAAGGAGTTGGGACTGTGTCCCAATCCCGAGTGCGGCGCCTGGCACTCATTGGTGGAAGAGCGTGCGCCACGAGCGGCGGCTGATGATCCGCGACCTTCGCTTGGCGGCGAACCGGCGTGTCGGTACGCCGAGGTCGACACTGCTGTTGCCGCCCGTCTTGAGACCGGCGTTAGCGAGTTGGACCGCGTTCTCGGCGGTGGCCTGGTACCCGGGTCGCTCGTGCTGCTGGGCGGCGAGCCTGGGATCGGTAAGTCGACGTTGCTGTTGCAGGCCGCCGCTCGGTTCGCAGCGGCGGGACACTCCGTGCTCTATTGCTCGGGGGAGGAGTCGTCCCATCAGGTGCGGGCGCGCGGCGATCGGCTGGGTGTGACCGACGTGCCACTCTTTCTCCTTGCGGAGACTTGTCTCGAACGGGTGCTGGAGGAAGTGTCTCGATTGTCGCCCGGCCTCCTCATCGTGGACTCGATCCAGACGATGTTCTCCACGTCGCTCGAGTCGGCGCCCGGTACGATTGGGCAGATTCGCGCGGCGGCGACCCAGTTGCTGTTTGAGGCGAAGGGCAGCAACCTGCCGGTGCTCATTGTGGGACATGTCACGAAAGGGGGCGAGCTAGCCGGTCCAAAGGTGCTCGAGCACGTAGTGGATACGGTCCTTCATTTCGAGGGTGATCGGCATCACTCCCAGCGAGTCGTCCGGTCGGTGAAGAACCGATTCGGTGCAGTGAGCGAGCTCGGCGTCTTTCAGATGACCGCCGGTGGGCTCGACGCCGTGCCCAATCCTTCGGAGCTGTTCCTCGCGGAGCGGAAGACCGACGTCCCCGGCTCAGCGGTCTTCTGTTCAATGGAAGGGTCCCGGCCGATCCTAGTCGAGGTCCAGGCGCTGGTGGGGGCTGGGGTGTATGGCAACGCCCAGCGGGTGACCACCGGCGTCGACCGTCAGCGCCTCTCTCTCCTGCTGACGGTGTTGGAGAAGCGGGTGGGGCTTCCACTGACCGGAGAGGACGTGTTCGTTAACGTGCCTGGCGGAATGCCGATGCTTGAGCCGGCAGCTGATTTGGCCGTGGTCGCGGCTTTAGCCTCGAGTCTGCGAAACCAGCCGCTACGGGCCGGAGCGGCCGTGTTCGGTGAGGTGGGGCTGGCCGGTGAGATCCGCGGCATTGTCCAGGCCGAGGCGCGAGTCCGAGAAGCCGCGCAGATGGGCTTCACCCGGTGTGTCCTCCCGTCCGGGAACGTGGGTGGCGGCTTGGAGGGCGTGTCGTGCGAGCTGGTCGGCGTCCAGACCGTGGCCGAGGCTCTGGACGCGCTGTGCCCATGAGTGTCAGCCCGACGCGTCCGGTCAGCGCTGTCATTCCCGCCGGTGGCGTGGGGGTTAGGATGGGCGGCGATCGCCCGAAACAGTGGCTCGACCTGGCTGGTATCTCGATCTTGGAACGAAGTATCCGGATCTTCGATGTGTGTGCGCAGGTCGGTGAGATCGTTGTGGCGCTTCCACCTGGATCGCTCGCGCTCGAACTGAGGGGGACGCTGCAGACGCCCCTCCACGTGGTCGAGGGTGGCGCCACTCGTCAGGATTCGGTGGCACGGGGGTTCGCCGCCACCGCCGAGCAGGCCGAGTTCGTCGTGGTGCATGACGCGGCACGGCCACTGTGTCCCGTCTCGCTCGTCGAGCGGACCCTGGAGGCAGCAGCCGTTCACGGTGCCGCGATCGCCGCGCTCGCTGCCCACGACACCGTGAAGCAGCGCGCCGCCGGCGATCCCGGGGTCATCGGACGTACCTTGGCTCGGGAGATGCTCGCGCTGGCGCAGACGCCGCAGGCGTTCCGCCGCGAGGTGCTGGCTGACGCGATCCGGCTTAGCCCCGCCGGCAGTTCCGCCACCGACGAGGCCACGCTCGCCGAATGGGCCGGGTATCGCGTGGCCCTGGTCGACGGAGTTCCGAACAACATCAAGATCACGACTCCTGGAGATCTGGAGTTCGCGCGTCGCCTGCTTGGAGATGCCATGACCATGCCTCGTGTCGGTATCGGGTACGACCTCCATCGGTTGGTCGAAGGGCGACCGCTGATACTTGGCGGGGTCGAGATCCCGTTCGAGCGGGGCTTGGTGGGACATTCCGACGCAGATGCGGTTTGTCATGCCGTCACCGACGCGCTGCTTGGCGCTGCGGCCGCTGGTGACATCGGGCGTCACTTTCCAGATACCGATCCGCGCTGGAAAGGCGCGTCGAGCATCGAGTTACTGCGGGGGGTGGCGGCACTCGTGCGGAAGTGCGGCTTCGAGATCGGCAACGTGGACGTGGTTGTCGTGGCCGAGCGTCCCAAGATTGGCCCCTATGCCGAAGAGATGGTCGCCTCAGTGGCTGACGCGGTTGGCGTGGCTCCGAGCCTCGTGAGCATAAAAGGTAAAACCAATGAAGGCGTTGACGCCACGGGACGGGGGGAGGCGATTGCCACCCACGCGGTGGCGATGCTGCGCGAGGCGCCGTGTCCGTGATCATCTACGGTCTCAACCCGGTACGGGAGGCACTACGGGCCGGGCGGGTGCGAGAACTGCGGATTGCAGGCACCTCGTCGAGAGTGGCGGACCTCGAACGCCTGGCGTCCCGGGCCGGGGTGCCGGTGCGCCGGGTGCCGGCCGCCGCACTCGCCCGTGCCACCTCGGGAGGTAGTCACCAAGGCGTGACCGCTGAGGTCGATATACCCCCAGATCTAACCCTCGAGGCCCTGCTGGGCCAGGCCGGGTCTCCTCTGTTGCTGGTCGTGCTGGACGGGATCGAGGACCCGCAGAACGTGGGTGCCATCCTTCGGGTAGCTGACGCAGCCGGAGCAGGTGGGGTAGTCCGGCAGACCAGACGGGCGGCGTCGCTCGGCTCGGTCGCCCGTAGCTCGGCTGGCGCGCTGGCGCATGTACGCTTGGCCTCGGTCGTGAACCTCGCGCGCGCCCTCGATGAGTTGAAAGACGCGGGCGTGTGGACTGTCGGACTTGAGGCTGACGGGGAGCCGCTGTACGAGGGGGTGGATCTCACGCTGCCGACCGCGCTGGTTCTCGGCAGCGAGGGGAAGGGGCTTCGTCGGCTGGTGCGGGAACGGTGTGACCGGGTGGTTTCGCTGCCGCAGCTAGGACGAGTCAACAGTCTGAATGTGGCTGTGGCTGCCGGCGTGGCGGTCTATGAAGCGATCCGGCAGCGACAGCAACAGGGCTGAGGAGTCGCTGATTCCAGGTGGATACTGCCGTGTTGCGAGGTGGCATGGGTTGTGCTACGATTTCCGTTTGGTCCGGCTGGCGTAGCTCAGTCCGGTAGAGCAGCTGATTTGTAATCAG
>DEAA01000049.1 GCA_002346545.1 Acidobacteria bacterium UBA2994 | reverse complement strand
CCGGTCCACGTCAGGTGAGACACAGACGACGGCGGCCGTCATCACCCAGTCGGTCAGCGGCAACCTCGGGTTTCCGCCTTTGGTCAGTCCTGGGACGACGATCGGTCTCGGGCCAGCGCTCCGCTGAGCGCCCCCACGATGGAGTAGTTCCCCTCGTGGCACGCGTACTCGATGATGCTGTCCGGGCTCTCGATCGTGGTGAGCGGGATCACCCCGGTCCAGGGTCTTGTGTAGAGGCCAGGATCATCGATGGTGAACTCGTACTCGATAAAATCATCGCTGAGCCGGGTGAAGCGCTCGGTCAGACGCAGCTCTTTGCTGGCTCCGCTGTAGGTACCCGCTCCGCCGCCGCCATGTGGAATGAGGTTGAACTCCTGGCCGACGAACCGATCCGTCTCGACCACAAGGGTGTCGCCGTCCCAGTGGGCTCGGGCGTCGCCGTTCCATTGCCGAAAATCCTCGGGAAGTCCCGGTCGCCCGTCCAGTGGAATGATGCGCGCATCGTGGATCATCTCGTAGTAGATCACGATGTAGTCGCGCGTTTGCATGATGTTGTAGTTGTTGTTGTACAGCCTGGGGAACATCGCGTCGGGAAGCCCGCGTGAGATGCAGCGCATCCAGACGGTGACGTCCTCGACCCACGCGCCCGGTCGCGGTTCGTCCATCGACAGACCGCGGCGGGCCTCGCGTCTCGCGTTGAGCCGTGCTTGGGCCTCCGGGGTCAGGGGAGGCAGCCGACCGTCCGCCGGATCTACCACGAGGTGGCTCAGTTCGATCGGCGGCTGCGAGCGTCCCCCACGGACACCCTCGCCCCATACCCCGATGTCATAGCCCAGACCGCGGGCGCCGCTTCGGGCAAAGGCGGCCCGACGCCGTTCGATCTCCCTGAGGTCTTCCTCGGTTTGTCGCTGTAGGGGCGTGGCGTTCCAGGCGGTGTTGTTCCAGATACCCTGTAGATCCGGGGCACCCCACGACGTGCGCGGCTGGGTCCAGCCCTCCTCGACGGCCGCTTCCAGCGCGCCAGTTGGCTGACCTGTTGCGGAGCCGACACCAAGCGCGAGCGCCGCGCCGACGAACAGGTTGCGTAGTGTTGTCGAGATCCCAGAGTGCATCCTTTCAACCTCCTTGGCGGCGCTCTCGCCCGGGCGGGGCCGCATGACAGCTCCCACAGAATACGGTACGTGTCCCGTTTACGGACGCGCCTGGCGGGTCTATGCGAAGCCGAGGTGGTCCCGACCTGTGACCAGCCAGAGCCGCGGGAGGGACCGCGTTCTCGCACCGTGAGGCAGGATTTGTATTTAGCACCAAGGTGCAGCACACTTCCCAGCCTGGGTGGTTTCTGGGTCATCATGAAGGCGACATGAAAGGTTCACTCAAGATCGTCGGCGGTATCGTGGTGGTATTGCTCGCCCTTGGCGTGGGGTGGCTCCTAGGGACAACGGGTACCGGCCGTGCGGCCGATCCTGCCTCGTTGACCGACCTCGAACGCGAGTTCACCGAGCGGATGCGGAACGTTGCACTTGAGGGGCACTTCACGATCGAGGGGGTGGAGCGCCGTGACGGGAATCCGGAGCTCTACGAGATCGCCTCGGTGACCAAGCTCGACGGGCACGATTGGCGCTTTGACGTGCGGGTGGTCTACGGAAGTGTGGATGTTACCTTGCCAGTCGTCGTGCCGATGGTTTGGGCCGGTGACACACCGATGGTCTCGATCACGGACTTCGCCATTCCGGGGCTCGGCGAGGCGTTCGGCTCGCGGGTCGTCTTCTACGACGGGCGCTATGCTGGCACTTGGGACCATGGCCCTTACGGCGGGATGATGTACGGGGTCATTCGGTCGATGGATTGAGCTGCCCAGCCCGTGTCGGGTCCAGTACCTGGATTCTGCAGCTCGTGGAGACACCCAATGCGTGAGAAGACGCTCGCACTCGTCGCGGTCGTGGTGGTGGTCTGGATTGGCCTGGAGAGCGTGGCCACCGCGCAGCGGAACCCGCTGGCCGACTTTTTCACCGGTCCGCCACCTACGGTGGTCGACAGCGAAGAAGTGAGGAAGGCGAGGGTCCGGCTTGTCCCGGGCGCGCGGGCTCACTGGCACAGCCACGGGTGGGGCCAGCTCCTGTTGCCGGAAGAAGGCCGAGGACGGTTTCAGGAACAGGGGGGGGCGCTCCGAGAACTCGTTCCTGGCGTCCCTGTCTATTCTGCTGGTGGCGTCATGCACTGGCACGGCGCGGCCCCGGACGAGGGGCTCGTAATGATTGCCGTGCAGGGCGGTGGCGCGGAGTGGGGCGATCCAGTCAGCGACGAGCAGTACTTGGCCGAACCGGTCCCCTAGGTTCTCGGGGGGCATCCCGTCCGGCATTGTCGCTTTGCCGGTCACAACCTGCCTGGTTGTTCCCGCCTCGCGCCTTGCCAGCCGGGCGCCGCGCTCCGAATACCGACTCTCACGTAGCCGGGCTAGGCCTCGGGCGGCTCGAGAATCGCTGGGTCGGTCTTGATCTGGATCTGCCGCCGCGCGATGAGCCACTGCCCATTCACCCGCTTCAGATCATCTTCGTAGAAGCCGGCCGTGATCGTGTCGATTCTGCCCTGACGTTCCGCGATCACACAGAACTCGCAGACCGAGTGCGCCGTGTCGCCATCGATGCTAATGACGTGGTTGGCCATCCGGTGCTGTGAGTGAGGCCGGCCCTCGCGCCGTCCGGTGATGGCGGCCGCGATGGCGGGGCGCCCCTTCGTGGTGTTGCCGAACAGCTCATACTGCCCGTCTTCGGTAAAGACGGCGGCCCATCCCTCCGAGTCGCCAGTGTCGATGGCGTGCGCGTAGCGTCCGAACAGCTCCTTGATCGCCATCTTGTCGACACAGTCTCGCAACGTCGCAAGGAGGTCGGCGTTGATCTCGACCGTGGCCTGCCCCTTGGCGTTCGTGTTCTCGGTGACACCGAGTGCGGCCAGTGCCGCCAACCCGCCGCCGGCCGCAGCCACCATGTCTCGTCGCGATGTCTTCATCTCGAGTCTCCTTGAGGAGCGGTCATATGCGGAGGGCCCTTCCAAGTGCCTGACGCAGGTTTGACCCTAAGCGAGATCGAAGCGGTCCAGGTTCATGACCTTGGTCCAGGCGGCGACGAAGTCGCTGACGAACGCCTCCTGCCCATCGTCACACCCATACACTTCGGCAATTGCTCTGAGCTGCGAGTTCGAGCCGAACAAGAGATCCACTTCGCTGCCGGTCCACTTCACGTCGCCCGAACCGTTGCGAGCTTCGTAGAGGCCCTTCGTGGATCCTGGTTGCCAGGTGGTGCCCAGGTCCAGGAGGTTCACGAAGAAGTCGTTGGTCAGCTGGCCCTGACGATCGGTGAACACGCCAACCTCCGAACCGCTGGCATTGGCGCCCAGCACCCGCAGTCCACCCACGAGCACCGTCATCTCGGGTGCGGTCAGGTTCAGGAAGTGCGCGCGGTCGATCAGCAGCTCGGACGTCGAGCGCTGATGGCCGTTGCCGACGTAGTTCCGGAACCCATCGGCGGTCGGTTCGAGCACGGCGAACGATTCTTTGTCAGTTTGCTCCGCCGTCGCGTCGGTCCGGCCTGGGCTGAACGGCACCTGCACATCCTGGCTGGCCGCTTTGGCGGCTTGCTCAATCGCCGCGGCGCCCCCAAGGACGATCACGTCGGCGAGCGACACCCGCTTGCCATTGCTCTGCGCGTCGTTGAACGCGCTCTGGACCCCTTCGAGCGTGCTCAGCACCGTGGCGAGCTCGGACGGCTTGTTGACCTCCCAGTCCTTTTGCGGCGAGAGACGGATGCGAGCGCCGTTGGCGCCACCCCGTTTGTCGGTGCCGCGGAAGGTGGCGGCCGACGCCCATGCCGTGGAGACCAGCTGTCCGACGGAGAGTCCGGACGCGAGGATCTTGCTTTTGAGCTCCGCCATATCCGCGTCGTCAACCAGTTCGTGGTCGACGGCGGGGACCGGGTCCTGCCAGAGCTGCGGCTCGGCCGGCACGAGCGAACCGAGGCAGCGGGCGATGGGGCCCATGTCGCGGTGGGTCAGCTTGTACCAGGCCTTCGCAAACGCGTCGGCAAACGCATCCGGGTTTTCGTGGAATCGCTTCGAGATCGGCCCGTAGATCGGGTCCATGCGAAGCGCAAGGTCCGTGGTGAGCATGATGGGCGCATGTGATTTCGACGGGTCGTGCGCATCGGTCACAGTGGTGGCAGCCGCGGCGTCGGTGGGCCGCCACTGTTGGGCGCCCGCGGGGCTCTTGAACAGCTCCCACTCGTAGCCGAATAGGTTGTCGAAGAAGTTGTTGTCCCACTTTGCCGGCTGCGTCGTCCAGGCGCCCTCGAGGCCGCTGGTGATGGTGTCGCCACCTTTGCCCGAACCGTAGCTGTTCTTCCAGCCCAGCCCCTGTTCTTCGATGCTGGCGCCTTCGGGTTCGGGGCCCACGTGGCTGTCCGGCGCCGCGCCGTGCGCCTTGCCGAAGGTGTGTCCGCCTGCGATCAGCGCGACGGTCTCCTCGTCGTTCATCGCCATCCGGCTGAAGGTCTCGCGGATGTCTCTGGCTGCGGCGAGCGGGTCGGGGTTGCCGTTCGGTCCTTCCGGGTTGACATAGATGAGACCCATCTGCACCGCGCCCAGCGGCTTCTCGAGATCACGTTCACCCGTGTAGCGCTCGTCGTCGAGCCAGCCGGTTTCCGGCCCCCAGTAGATGTCCTCCTCTGGCGCCCACACATCTTCACGGCCTCCGGCAAACCCGAAGGTCTGGAACCCCATCGACTCGAGAGCGCAGTTGCCCGTGAAGATCATCAGGTCGGCCCACGAGAGCTTTCGGCCGTACTTCTGTTTGACCGGCCACAGCAGGCGCCGCGCCTTGTCGAGGTTCCCGTTGTCGGGCCAGCTGTTGAGCGGTGCGAAGCGCAGCGTGCCCGCCGCGCCACCACCCCGACCATCGTGGATGCGGTAGGTGCCGGCGCTGTGCCATGCCATACGGATGAAGAGTGGACCGTAGTGCCCGTAGTCAGCTGGCCACCAGTCCTGAGACGTGGTCATCACCGCTTCGACGTCCTTCTTCAGGGCATCGAGGTCGACTGTCTTGAATGCCTCGGCGTAGTTGAAGTTCTCACCCATCGGGTCGGACAGGGAGGAGTTTTGGTGCAGCACGCGTAGGTTTAGCTGGTTCGGCCACCAGTGCTGATTCGACGTGGTGCCGGCCGCCGTATGTCTGTGAGCCCCGCCCAATACAGGGCACTTGCCTTCGCTCGCCATTACCTTCTCCAATCGCTGGGGTGTGAGTTGCTTCCCGTCCTGCATGTCAGGAGGGCAGGACGACCCTTGACGATAGCAGATTTGGACCGCAAGGCGCGGGGATTGCCGGTCGGATGACTGGCGCCGACAGAATGCGGCACTAATCCTCGGGAGGCTCGCCCGAGGGCGCCATCTTCACGATACGCGGTTCGAAACGGGCTAGCGGCTCGACCAGGTTGGCCTGAGCCGCCATCACGCCATCGATGTCTTTGTAGACCTCAGGCACTTCGTCGATCCCCGCCGAGATCAGTGTCACGCGACGCGACTGCAGCCTGGACAGCGCGTCCCGCCAGTCGAGTGTCTTCCGCGCCTTGCTTCGGCTCATGACCCGGCCAGCGCCATGGGCCGCCGAGTTCATCGAGGCGGCATTGCCCGAGCCCCGGACCACGTAGGTGGAACTGGCCATCGAACCGGGAATGATTCCGAGCGCGCCGGTTCCGGCCGGTATGGCGCCTTTCCGGTGCACGATGACCTCTGCGCCATCGTGGGTCTCTCTCCAGGCGTAGTTGTGGTGGTTCTCAAGATCCAGCCGGACCTCTGCGCCCAGATGTCGCGCGATGTGACGATGGATGCAGGCGTGGTTTGCGGCCGCGTATTGCCCCATCAATTCCATCGATTTCCAGTAGGCCTGACCGTCGTCGCTCGCGAGATCGAGCCAGGCCAGATGCCGTAGCTCCTTCGGCAACTCCGGACGGAGCGCCATCGCCCGCTTGCTGTAGTGGTTGGCGATCCTGGCGCCGGCGCCCCGGCTTCCGCTGTGGCTCAGTAGCGCCAGGTAGCGGCCCTGCTCCAGACTGAGCCCGTCAGACTCGACAAACAAGATGCCGAACTCGACGAAGTGGTTGCCGGTGCCGCTGCTGCCGAGCTGCGACCACGCCCGATCGCGCAAGCTGGCGGTGAGCTTCGTGAACCCCCAGTCGGCATCCATGACTTCATGGTCGCGTTTCTGCTTGAACGCGGCGCCGATCCCGAATCGGGTCTCCCGTTCGATGGCGCCGATGAGGCGGTCCTCACCGACGTCGATCGTGTTCTTGGGGAGGTCCAACACCGTCATCTTTACCCGGCAGGCAATGTCGACCCCCACCGCGTAGGGTATGACGGCATCGCGGGTAGCCAGCACGCCGCCAATCGGGAGGCCGTAGCCCCGATGCGCGTCCGGCATCAGCGCTCCACGGACGGAGATGGGCAGCTGGCAGGCGTTCTCCAACTGAGTAACGGCGGCCGGGTCGAGGTTGTTACCCCACTGTCGGTGAGGTGCAGGTTCGGAGCGCGGTACGAAGCTGAGCGTCGGCCGCGCCTGCTGTCCCAATCGGTCGGGGGTCCGTCCGCCCTCACGCCGCATGGCTCGACGCATACTGTCAGGGTACCCCGACGGCGTCTCGTGAAGGCACCTAAAGCCTGGAGGTGCTTATAGGTGCTTAACGCTTTGACCGTGCCTGTCGCGATCGTTGACGGGGTGGTCTTGTCCCGGTAGAGCTAGGAAGATCATCTCTTGTAAACATCTCAATTTAAATGTGTTACGTGGATTAATCCGGGAGCCGTCTGTTCCGGCGGAATATCTGACTCCTCAGGCCGGTCGATACTCATAGAGACCGAGGCGGGAATCCGGTAGACCTTCAGGACACCGTGAGCAGGAAGTGTTGTGGTCTTCAGCGTCGTCGCCTACACTGCCGTCATCCAATCGCCAGCGCTGGTTGGCGCCGGGACACCTGATATGTCCGCTGACCACGCTGCCGCCTCTCAGGCCGTGGTTGCCGAACCTACCCGGGCTTCGTCCCGTTGCCGTGAGGTGGATCCGGATGCCGAGGTGGTTGGGCGAGCCGCCGGGGGCGATCTGGTCGCGTTCGAGCAGCTCGTCTGGCAGTATCAGACGCGAGTCGTCAACTACGCTACGGCCATTCTCCGCGATTCCGGCGAGGCGGAGGATGTCGCGCAGGAGACGTTCATCCGAGCGCACCGGGCCCTGCGCCGGTTTAGAGGGGACAGCTCGTTCAAGACGTGGCTCTACACCATCGCCACGAACTTGGCCCGCACGGCGCTTGAACGCCGCAGCCGCCGGGAACGGATCGGCGACCAGAGCCTCGACGATGAGGATCGGTCGATGGGCGCGTTGGACGTGCCCGCGGGCGGACCCGACGCCGAGTCGGCGCTCGTCACCCGAGACGCGATCGACCGAGCGCTCTCGGCGTTGCCGGACACGTTGCGAGAGGCGGTTGTCCTGCGGGACGTGGAAGGGCTCGACTACAGGGAGATTGCCGTGGTGATCGATGCGCCGATCGGCACCGTGGAGTCGCGGATCTTTCGAGGCAGACAACGACTCAGGAGCCTGCTGGCGCCGTTGCGCGCCGCACCAGGAGCGAGCCGATGAATACCGTGCCCACCACGTCGTGTGACGAGGCCGCCGCGCTGGTTCTGCGTCGGATGGAAGGCTGGCTCGACGGTGACGAGGGCGTCCGGCTCGACGCGCATCTCGAGACCTGCGACGCCTGTCGCCATAAGCTAGCGGCGCAGCGTGAGGTGGCGGACGTTCTCGCCGGGCGGCCGGATCGAGCTGCTCCGCTTGGGTTCGCCACCCGGATCATGGCTCGTTTGGAGTCGGAACCGGCATGGCTTGACCTGGTGAACTGGCAGATCTGGACGTTCAGGTTGGCGCCGGTGGCGGCGGTACTGGTTGTGGTGGCAGCCTTCGGGTTCGGCCCGACCGAGGCGGCCGAGCCGATCGAGTTCGCGGATCTGATCAGCGAGTGGGCCGCCGAGGAAACCGGGAGCGCGCCCCCGTTCTCGGTCTTGTGGCAGGATGACGTCAGCGATGATCTGCTGCTTGAAACCGTGTTGACCGCCGCCGACGTGGCACGACGGTGACCCGGTTGGTGAACGAGCAATGTCGATGAACAGCACGAACATGCGTCTTTGGGCTGGGCTCTTCGTGCTGGTCGTGTTCGTGGCCGGGGCGGCGGCGGGATTCGCGTTACGGCCGCTGCTGGTCGATGACGCGATGACGCCCCGGTTCGTGGGCCGTGGACTACGCGGTGGTGGTGCGCCGGTGACCCGGATGACCGAGCGGTTGCTCGATCGGATCGCCAGTAACATCGACCTGACGTCAGAACAGGAGTCGGAGCTTCGGCTGCTGTTTGACTCCCGCCGCGACCGCATGCGTTCGATCAGCGAAGAGGTCCGCGATAGGTTCGAGGCGGAGCAGGATCAGATGAGCTCGGCGCTGGCCGAGATCCTGACCGAGGACCAGCTTGCTGTCTTCGAAAATGAGATCGTGCGGATGCGGCGCCGCGAGCGGGGGCCTCGAGGTCCCCGCGGCGGTCCAGGCAGCTTCCGTCGCGGTCCTCGGCCAGACGGCCCCCCGCGCGACTGACGGTCCCTCGTCCGCAACCCCTAACCCCGGCCTATTCTCCACGGTGCGGAGTCTGGACCCAGAAGTACCTGGCCGCCTGCCGTGGCCTCCCTTCTTCCGAGCGATGGCGAATCTACTTCGCCGGCGTATAAGCTGCGGCGATCTTGCCGGCCTTTCTCAGTGCCGAGGTCCACTGGCTGCCTGAAAGCAGCTTGGTCGTCCTTGACGCCTTTATGGCACCGCCTGCTGTCGTCACTTGCGTCACCGCGGCCGCAGTCTGGTCATTGGGCGCTTCGAATAGCATCACCGCGTGGGGGTCGCCGAACGAGAAGCCCCCGCCGATTAACTTGCCGCCTGCGGCCTCGAGGACTGGTACCGCAGCTGTCTTCAGGCGATCTTGCGGCTTCTTGATCTGGGCGGCGATGGATTCGGCAGTGTAGGAAATCTCGAGTAGATAGGTTGCCATATGCAATTGTCCTTCTTGCGTGGTGAGACCGGCCAGTGTGCCGGTTACAGAAGCTCGGAGCTTAGGGGAACCGCCACGCGGGCGCAAGCGCGTCACTGCTACCTTTCATGTTCTTTGACTTCAATGAGGCGGTTCTTGTGATACAAGATCTGACACTCATTTATGACTTTCTCCGCGGCCTGATCTGCGCTGGGGAAAACTCGGGAAGGCCTATGAGGGTCACCCATTCGCTCAGCCGGCCCGGAGATTGTTCCGACACACATGCCTCTTGAGATCGGGACGCGCGTCGGAGCCTACCAGGTCACCGCGAAACTCGGTGAGGGTGGCATGGGAACGGTGTATCGCGCCCACGACACAACCCTCGATCGCGAGGTGGCTCTCAAATTACTGTCTGAAGGCTTTACGACGGACCCGGATCGTCTAACCAGATTTCGCCGCGAAGCTAAGGTACTCGCGTCGTTGAACCATCCGAACATCGGCAGCATTTATGGACTGGAGTCCACGGGTGAGGCCGAGGCGCTAGTCCTTGAGTTAATTGAAGGTCAGACGCTCGCCGATCTAATTGGCGACGGGCCGCTGTCGGTCGATGACGCGACGGCCATCGCAGAACAGATTGCCAATGCGCTCGAAGCTGCGCACGAACAAGGAATTGTCCATCGTGATCTGAAGCCGGCGAACGTGAAGGTGCGGCCGGACGGCACGGTCAAGGTGCTGGATTTCGGTCTTGCGAAGGCAATTGCGGCGGAGACAGGTTCCGCCGACGCCTCTGAGCAGGCCACCATGTCGCTTACTGGTGCGACCCAGATGGGTATGGTGATTGGCACACCTGCCTACATGGCTCCAGAACAAGCGAAAGGTCAGCCCGTCGACAAGCGTGCCGATGTCTGGGCGTTTGGCGTCGTGCTTCTGGAGATGCTGACCGGACGGCGCGTGTTCGAGGGTGAGACCGCGTCGGAGACGGTCGCCGCGGTGATGATGAGGGAGCCGGACTGGGACCGGTTGCCAGGGGATCTTCCCGCGACGCTTGACACGGTCATCAGGCAATGCCTGCAGAAGGATCCTCGAGAACGGGTTCGGGACGTCGGCGACGTCCGACTGGCGATGCGCGGTGCGTTCGAGACGTCAGTGGCACCACCGGCCGCTACAGCAGCGGGCTCGGAAGCACCCGTGTGGAAAAGTCCTATCGCATGGCTCAGCGGTGCGTTCGCACTGTCGAGTGCGGGGCTTCTTCTCGCGCTCATGGCGCTAGATAGTTCACCTCCCGACCTCGTGAGCACTCGCTTTGTCGAGGCACCGGCAGGTCGAATGACGTTTCCTCGAAGTGCGCGCGCGGTTGCGCTGTCTCCTGATGGACAACAGCTGGTGTACAGCGCAAACGATCGCCTGTATCTCAGGCAATTAGATCAAACAACGGCCGAAGCCATCCCTGGCACCGAGAACGCGTCAGCGCCGTTTTTCTCACCCGATGGACAGTGGGTCGGTTTCTTTACGGAGACGGAGATACGGAAGGTCGCACTCTCCGGAGGTGCTCCCTTGACCGTGTGCCAAGTAACGAACGGTCTGGACGGGGCATGGACGGACGACGACACGATTGTGTTCGGGATAACGGGACCTACGGCGCTATTTCAGGTGTCTGCTCAAGGAGGTAGTCCGGAACCGCTGACCGAGCGTCAGAACCCGACTGCCGATCATGATTTCCCGGCTTTTCTTCCCGGCGGCGATGTGATGCTGTTCTCGGTTGCACGGGACGGGGTGAATTTCGATGCCGGACAGATCGTGGCGCAGAGACTGTCCACCGGTGAGCGCCGCGTCGTGGCCGACGGCGGCTTCTATCCGCGTTGGCTCTCATCAGGACATCTGCTGTACGCCCGTGCCGGAGGGCTCTTTGTGGCACCTTTCGACAGGGAGACCCTGGAAGTCACAGGCGATCCAAGGGAGATCGTCTCCGGGGTGATGCAGACGGCTTCAGGAGCTCACTATGCGACGTCAGTGAATGGCTCTCTTGTCTACGTGCCGGGGGGGGTGACGAGCTCGGTCGCAGAGAAGAGTGCCTTGTCGGTCGACCGGGAAGGCATAGAGACGGTTTTGCCGATCGCTGCGAACGGTGTCGCGGGCGTAAGTATTGCTCCCGATGGTCGCAATGTGGCGCTGACCCTAGCGACTGTTGAAGATCTGGACGTCTGGATTGCAGACGCGACCAGCGGGACAGTCAGCCGGCTCACGACG
>DEAA01000008.1:1761-4045 GCA_002346545.1 Acidobacteria bacterium UBA2994 | reverse complement strand
ACGCTTCCACACCGCGACGGATCCGGTCTATCCGTTCGAGGTAACGGTGCCGGACGGGGCTGACCCGACCGATTGGGATCTCTGCCTGACCAACGCGGTGGCCGATCTCGTCGGATGCCTCCGGAGTGGCGCGACGCCGCAATGTCGGCTGGAGGACGGGATTCGGGCCATGGAGATCTCAGACGAGCTGATGGCGCTCCGGGGGAGGGTGGCGCAATGAGCTCGGCGCTGGCGTTGCTCGGAGGTCCGCCGGTGCGCACCGAGCCGTATCCTGAGCACACGACGATCGTGGATGATGCCGAGGAGCGGGCGGTGCTGCCTGTGTTGCGGCAGGGGCATCTGTCCGGATTCTCGGCCCGGCCGGGTTCCAGGTTTCTCGGTGGCGAACAGGTTAGGGCGCTCGAGACTGAGTTCGCGCAGCGGTTCGGAGTCAAGCATGCCGTGACCTTCAACTCCGCGACCTCCGCCCTCCATGGCGCCGTGGCAGCCTGCGGCGTGGGCCCCGGCGACGAGGTAGTGACCTCGCCCTACACGATGTGCGCGACGGCCAGCTCCGTCCTGATGCAGAACGCCATTCCGATCTTCGCCGACATCGAGGACCGGACGTTCGGTTTGGATCCGGCAGCGGTCGAGGCACGGATCAGCGAACGGACCAGGGCCGTCATTGCGGTGAATCTGTTCGGGCATCCGGCCCGACTGGACGAGCTTCGCGAGATCACCGACCGACAGGGGGTGCCGCTCATCGAGGATAATGCCCAGGCGCCTGGCGCGAGCTACCAAGGACGGCTTGCCGGCACGATTGGCAGAATTGGTGTCCTTAGTCTCAACTACCACAAGGCCGTGCAGACGGGCGAGGGCGGAGTTGCGCTCACCGACGACGACGAGGCGGCCCTCCGTCTGCAGCTGATCCGGAACCATGGCGAAGTGGTGGTTGGCGAGATCGGCATGGCGGACCTCGAGAATCAGCTCGGCTGGAACTACCGACTGAGTGAGATCCATGCGGCGATCGGTCGCGCCCAGTTGCCCAAGCTTGATCGGATGAACGAGATTCGCGTCCGGCTGGCCAGGCGACTCAGCGAACGGCTGGCGGTCTACGACTTTCTGGTGCCTCCGCGGGAAGACCCGGGCTGCACGCACGGCTACTACCTGTATCCAATGCGGTATCTCGCCGAGGAACTGGGAATCAGCCGAGACCTTTTCCTGCGGGCGTTGCAGGCGGAAGGGGTCTCGGTGGCCGGCGGCTATGTCAAGCCGATCTACCTGATTCCGATGTACCAACGGCGGCTCGTCTACGGGCGATCCGGTTGCCCCTTTACGTGCGGCCACTACGATGGGACGCCGGACTATGAGCCAGGCGCATGTCCGGTGACCGAGCGGTTGTATCGCGAAGAGATGCTGACCACCGACATCTGCAAGTATCCCAATGACGAGTCGGAGGTAGACGAGTTTGTCGCAGCAGTGGCCAAGGTCGCGGACGGAGCGGGCGCGCTCGCGAAGGTTTGACCTGGTCGTGACGCCGCACCTGCTCGTGTATCTCCAGGACCCCGGTTCCACCCGCTGTCTCGTCCCGGTGCTGCAGGCTCTGGCCGGTGGTCGGCGGGTGGAGCGCACAAGCTACGTCTTCCATCACACAGCCCGGCGGGTCGTCGAGGAGGAAAGGTTTGTGCCCGAGGGGACCGAGTGGGTCGACGGCGAGCGGCTCGACGAGCCCGTGTGGAGGAGCCGACTGGAACGCTCCGGGGTGACCCACGTGCTCTGCACCATCGCCTCGCCGCACATGGATCGGACCAATGGGTGGCTGATCGCGGCCTGCCGGGCGAGCAAACTTCCTTCGCTGGGCATCATGGACCACTGGAAGGGGTTCGATCGGTTCTGTGACGAAGGTGGCAACGCGCGGTATCGGCCTGACTGGATCGGATGTATCGACGAGCACATGTGCGGTGAGCTGGATCGACGTTTCGGTGGGGCGGATCGGCTGTTCGCGGTGGGGCAGCCTGCTCTCGAGCGGGTGCGGCCGGACTCCCTTGACGAGCCGAGACCCGGGTGGCATTCGCGTGTGTTGCTAGTGTCACAGCCAAATGACCGTGACGGTAGTTTTGACGGGATCTTCCTGAAATCATGGGAGGGTAGGCGACTGATCGACCGACTCGCCGACCTGGCGCCTGACACCGCGAGCCTGACCTATCGGCCGCACCCGAAGGAGAAGCTGGCAACCTTACCTGCCGAGATCGAGGTCGATACTGACAGCATCGCCGAGATCGGCCGCCGATACGACTGGCTCGTC
>DEAA01000008.1:1178-1421 GCA_002346545.1 Acidobacteria bacterium UBA2994 | reverse complement strand
GCGTTACGCGGAATGCGGACCATCATCCTCGACTTGCCGGAGCTGGCTTCCACGACCGACGCCCGTGTTCCTTACGAGTACGGTTGCCGTCTGACCGAGCTCGTGCGCTTCCCTGACGTGCTTGCCGACGTTCGTCATCCGGCGGTGGTCGACACGGGGCTCCGCCAGATGCGCAGTGCCTTGCGGCATTCGGTGGCCCGCACGGTGGCGCTCGTGCTATCGCACCTGGATCGAGCCGCAGTT
>DEAA01000008.1:456-856 GCA_002346545.1 Acidobacteria bacterium UBA2994 | reverse complement strand
TGAGTCCGAGCCTCGGACCAATGCTGGTTCGTCGCCCACCCCACCAGCGGCGTGAGGGTGCCCCGAACCCTGAGTGCCGTCTCGGTGACCAGCGCGAGTGTCTGGCGGCTCGGGCGTCGCGACGCGTCCGAACGCGTGTTATAGAATTGAGATGGGATTATGCGTTTCAGTTGGCTGCCGGCCAATGCAGATGACAATGACAACAGATTCGGGGCCGGTCATTCGGGTGGGAGGGAAAGCGATTTCGCAGACCTCGCCTGCGTTCGTGGTGGCGGAGGCAGCCTGCAACCATATGAGCCGGATGGACTATGCCGTCCAGCTCGTCGATGCCGCCGCTGAGGCGGGGGCCGACGCCATCAAGTTCCAGAGTTACACAGCGGAGAAGCTGACCTCGAAGACT
>DEAA01000008.1:0-159 GCA_002346545.1 Acidobacteria bacterium UBA2994 | reverse complement strand
GCGGAGAAGCTGACCTCGAAGACTGCGGAAGGTTACGGCAACATCGGCACTCAGTCGCAGTACGAATACTACCGTCAGTTCGATCGGTTCGGCCGTAGCGAGTACGATGAGTTGTTCGACCATGCCCGCGAGAAAGGGCTGGTGCCGTTCTCGACCCCG
>DEAA01000030.1:3992-11281 GCA_002346545.1 Acidobacteria bacterium UBA2994 | reverse complement strand
CGAAGCTGAGGAAGAGGAAGAGGACGCGCCGGCCGAGGACACGACCGAGGCCACGGCGGAGGACGCAGCCCCGGTTCCGACGGGAACGCTGCGGATGGCGTTCTCGACCGACGTGCAGACCTATGACCCGGTGATGACCGGTGTCGCCCAGACGCCGTACCTCCAGCCCGTGTACGACACGTTGATGATCTGGACGTCCGACGGCGTTAAGCCTCGCCAAGCCGAGGCCGTCCGCATCATCGATGCGTCAACGTATGAGCTCGACATCCGAGCAGGCATCACCTTCAGCGACGGCGCCACGTTCGACGCCGCGGCGGTGGTAGCCAGCTACGAGCGGGCCATTGCCAATGAGGCCAGCCCACAGACGCCGTTCTACAGCAACATTGCCTCGATCACGGCGACGAGCGACATGACCGTTCGTTTCGAGCTGGTCAACCCGACGACGGTGTTCCTCGAGGACCTGACCTGGCTCCCTGGCATGGTGACGAGCCCGAACGCCACCGACCTTGATACGGTGCCCGTGGGCGCCGGCGGCTGGGTGCTCGACACTGACTCGACGCGGGCAGGCGTGCAGCAGGACTTCGTCGCTCGCACCGACGGATACTGGGATCCCGACTCGGTTCTGGTAGAGCGCATCGAAATGCGGCTGCTGCAGGAGGAAGCGTCGGTCAACGCCATGTTGAACGGCGAGATCGACTTGAGCGGGCGCGTCGACACCGCGGTGTCTGACTACGAGGACGCTGGCCTGACGCTTATCAACAGCCCGGGCCCATCCCTCTGCTACGTGCAGATGATCGACCTCGACGGCGTGCTGCTGGAGCCCCTCGGCAACGTCCAGGTTCGTCGGGCAATGATGCTGGCCCTCGACCGCGAAGGCTATAACCAAGCGGTTTTGAACGGGCTGGGCGAGACCAATCCAGGCTGGTTCCTGCCCTCAGAGCCTTGGTACGACCCGGGGCCGGAAAAGTATGCATTCGACCTGCCGAAGGCCAAGCAGATGCTGGCTGACGCTGGTTACCCGGACGGGTTCTCCATCCTCATCGAGACCATCCCGCCGCTAGCGACATCGGCCGAGGCCGTTCAGCAGATGTGGACGGCGCTCGGCTTGGACGTCTCGCTCAATATGGGCGAGCCGGGCACGCTGGGTAAGACGCTGCGTTCCGGCACCACGGAGCTGACGCCGACATGCAACATCGGTCATCCGCCCGAGACGTTCTACAAACAGCGTGTCGGTCCGGGGAACATGTTTGATCCGCTGGAGGCCGATCGTGGTGAAATCGCCGATCTGGCAGAAGTGGCTATGATGGCCACCTCAATCGAAGGCCAGAACGCTGGGTGGGCCGCGGTCTTCGCCTATGCGGTGGATAACGGCTTCATCATGCCCCTCGCCCAGCGGATAGGGGGAGTGGCTCACAGCCCCGCGGTCGAAGGCGCCGTGATAAGCCCCACCAACGCCGATTATCCGCGTCCGTACGGCATAAGGGTCAAGTGATTTTGGTCTGACCGGCCAAAGAGCTCCCCAGTCGACGAACCGTCGACTGGGGAGCTCGGCCGCTGGCATAATAGCTATGACCTCATGACACGTACGATTCTCATCAGGGTTGCGTCGCTCATTCCCTTGGTGATCCTTGCGAGCTTCGTCACATTCTGGCTGCTCCAACTCACCGAGACCGATCCGGCTGTCGTCCGCCTAGGCGACGACGCGACCGAAGAAGCGTATGAGTTGTACCGCGAAGAGATCGGCGTCAATGACCCGTTCCTCGTCCAGTACGGCAGTTGGTTGGCCAATGCGGCAACCGGAGACCTTGGCGAGTCCTGGCACGGACCAGATCAGGTCTCCGAGCTGATTTCTGAACGGCTCTCGGTCACCATCTCTCTCGCGCTGGGAGGGCTGTTCGTTGCGGTGGCCATCGGTATGGTCGCGGGCGTCGCGGCAGGTGTCCGAGCCGGACGGCCTGCTGACGCGATGATCACGGCCGTGGCGTCGTCGGGTCAGGCGCTGCCGAACTTCTGGGTCGGTATCCTGCTCGTCGCCTTCGTTGCCATCCCCTACGACGTGTTCCCGGCGACCCTGTACACGGGCCCCACCGAGTCCTTGTGGGACTGGTTGCTCAGCATCACCCTGCCATCGATTGCGCTCGGTACCTCCGCAGCAGCGGCCATCGCCCGCCAGACACGGGCCGCGTTCGTGCGTGTGCTCCACGAGCCCTACATCCGTACGGCGCTGGCGGTCGGTCTGTCGCGACGATCGATCCTGTATCGGACGGCGTTGCGTAATGCCTGCATCCCGGTGGTCACCAGCGCCGCAACCTTGTTCGGAACGCTCCTCGGCGGGGCAATCGTGGTCGAGGCCGTCTTCGCCTATCCCGGCCTGGGTAACCTCGTGCTCGTCGGGATCCAGAACGGCGACCTGCCGATCGTCCTCGGCTTCGTGTTCGTCGCCGCAGTCGCAGTTGCCCTCGTCCAGCTGGTGCTGGACATCACCTACACCATCATCGACCCGCGGACGCGTGTGTCATGAAGCGACGGCTAGCCGGGACCGAGGGCGACAGCACGTTCGTCAAAGTGGCATGGGGGCTGATCATCCTGCTCGGCGGAGTCGCCGTGTTCGGCCCGACTCTCTCCCCCTACGATCCCAATATCGGAGACTTCCAGAAGCTCCTGCAAGGGCCGAACGGCGACCACTGGCTTGGGACCGACAACCTCGGACGCGACACGCTCAGCCGGTTGATCGCCGGCACCCGCGTCGCCGCCCTAGCGGGCCTCGAAGCCACCGCCATCGCGATCGCCGTCGGGGTGCCGATCGGGATCACGGTGGGTTTCGTCGGCGGAACGATCGACCGGCTCGTGATGCGCGTCGTGGATGCCGTTGCCGCTATCCCTGCCCTAGTCTTGGCCATCGCCATCATCGCCGCGATCGGCAGCGGCTTAGGCCAAGCGATGCTCGCTGTCGGACTGGCTTTCTCGGCCAGTGTGGCGCGATTGGCGCGCGGGTTGGCGCTGGCCGAGCGGGAGCGTCTCTACGTCGACGGGGCGCGCGTCGTCGGGCTCAGCCGTCCGAACCTCCTCGGTCGTCATATCCTCCCGAACATCGGTGGGCCGCTCGTCGTGATCGCCACCACTGTCTTCGCCGCGGCTATCGTCATCGAGGCCGGGCTGAGCTTTCTCGGGCTGGGTGTGCCGATCCCCGATGCGAGCTGGGGATCGATGCTGACCGACGCCCAACGCGTCCACCGCAATCACCCGTGGCAATCGGTACCCCCCGGTATAGCGATCTTCATCTCCGTGCTGGCCATCAACGTCGTCGGGGACTCCTTGCTCCGGCGACGTCGGGGGGAGTCGTTCGACCACCCGGCAGGTCACCTCGAGCCGGTCATCGTCCGCAAGCAGGGCGAGCACACCGAGCCGGTGCGGGAGCCGGGTCGGGTGCTCACGGTCCGCTCGCTCTCGGTCTCCTACCCCGAGACCACGGCGGTGCTCGACGCCAACTTCCACGTCGACCAGGGGGAGGTGGTCGCGCTCGTCGGCGAGTCGGGAAGCGGCAAGACGAGCGTGGTCATGGCGATCGCGGGTCTACTGACCCCGCCGGCCGACGTTGGGGCCGCAGAGCTCTCACTCAACACCCCAGCCGGAGACCTGTCGCTGCTCGACGTCAGCCGACGGGAACAGTATGGCTGGCGGAGGAACATCGGCGTCGTCTTCCAGGAGCCTGCGGCCAGCCTCAACCCGCTGCAGACCGTGGGCCGGCAGATGACGAACGCGCTGAAGCGTGCCGGCGGCTTGTCTAGGAGCGAGATCTCCGAGCGCACGATCGAGCTGTTGAACGCGGTCGGCTTGCCCCGTCCCCAAGAGGTCGCTCGCCTCCGCCCGGATCAGATCTCGGGCGGTATGGCCCAGCGGGTGGTGATCGCCCAGGCCCTCGCGAGCGAGCCGAGCTTGCTGGTGGCCGATGAACCGACGACCGCCCTTGACGTGACCATCCAGGCCGAAACCATCGCCTTACTGAAGCAGCTCGGTGAGGAACGAGGGCTGGCCGTCGTGCTGGTCACGCACGACCTCGGCGTTGCCGCCCAGCTGTCGGATCGCACGCTCGTCATGTATCAGGGCCGGGTCGTGGAGACGGCCCTGATGGCCGATCTGGTTGCTTCACCACAGCATCCCTACACCGCGGAGCTCCTAGAGTCCGTGCCTCGCAACGTGCCGGGTGTCAGGATCGAGCCGAGGATCGACCACCTGACGACGCTTGAAGTCCCGACGGCTGGTTGCCTGTACGCACCACGCTGCCCCCACGCGGCGGACGTCTGTCGTCAGGACGAGCCGCCTCTGCGAGAGGTAAACGGTCATCTCACGGCATGCGTCCGGGCCGATGACCTCGAGCTGGCTGGCATCACTCGGAATCCGGGAGTCGGGCCGTGACCACGCTCGCAAC
The DNA here is from genome assembly GCA_002346545.1 of Acidobacteria bacterium UBA2994. GTDB lineage: Bacteria > Acidobacteriota > Vicinamibacteria > Vicinamibacterales > UBA8438 > UBA2994. Next base: position 6,852 of record DEAA01000030.1, on the reverse strand, counting down.
CGTGGATGGCCTGACCGTGCGCTTCAAGCGTCGGCGAAGGCTGACCGAGCTGCGACCGGAGCCATTCACCGCCGTTGACGGGATCAGCTTCGAGCTGAAGTCGGGTGCCATCACGGCAATCGTGGGCGAGTCAGGGTCGGGCAAGACGACCGTGGCCCGTGCGCTGCTGCGGCTCGTCCCCTTCGAGGGCGAGGTGACCGTCGACGGCGTCGCAGTCCACGAGCTCCCGCGGTATCCGGGCATCGACTACCGGCGGCGGATCCAGGCGGTATTCCAGGATCCGCTGCAGGCGCTCAACCCTCGCCACAGTGCCGAGCAGCTCATCGGGGAGCCGCTACGTGTGCACGGCCATCGTGACGCAGCAGACCACAGCGCGCGCATCGACGAGCTCCTGGAGCAAGTCGGTCTCGACGCCGAGCTGCGGCCACGCACGACCCGCGAGTTATCCGGAGGCCAGCGCCAACGGGTCGCGATCGCCCGCGCCCTTGCAAGTGAGCCCCGCGTGCTGGTCCTCGACGAGGCCCTCAGCGCCCTCGACGTGACGACAGGCAACCGCGTGGCCGGGCTTCTACGTGCCTTGGTCGACGCGGACAACTCGATGCTGTTCATCGCCCACGACCTCGCCCTGGTGCGCCAGCTCTGCGACGAGGTGCTCGTCATGCACCATGGGCGGATCGTCGAGCGTGGTAGCCCGGACGATGTGTGTGACCGACCGCAGGACCCCTATACCCAGCGACTGATCGCAGCCATCCCTGATCCGGCCGACGCTCTCGGCCGCTAGCCGGTCAGAGATTCAGGGAACAGCCGGAAGATGAGAAGCGCCGGTCGACTCGGCTCCGGGTAGTTCCTCGCCCTACGCGGCAGTGAGGGGAGTGATAGCCTCAGCCTTCGAGGAGGCGGTGCCGTGACCTACACCCAGATCCGCAGCGAGCGACGGGGTCGGGTGGGCTGGATCACGCTCGACCGGCCGCAGTTTCGGAACGCGCAGTCGCGGGTGCTCCTTGAGGAGCTCGACGACGCGTTCGCGGCGGCGGGCGCCGACGACGAGATCCGGGTCGTCGTGCTCGCGGGCGCAGGCGAGCACTTCTCGTCGGGACACGATCTCGGAACGCCCGAAGAGAAGGAGGACGCGACGCGGCGGCCGTGGGCGGAGGGGGTGCGCGGCCAGCTCGAACGGACGTGGGATCTCCACGTCGAGAAGTCGCTCCGCTGGCGCGACCTGCCCAAGCCGACCATCGCCGCCGTGCAGGGCTACTGCATCTTCGGCGGCTACCTGGTCGCGTCGGTCATGGATCTGATCGTCGCGGCCGAGGACGCGCGCTTCCTGCCCGCACACGTGCAGCTCTTCACCGCGCCCTGGGATCTCGGGATCAAGAAGTCGAAGGAGGTCCTCTTCGAGAACCGGTTCATCGAGGCCGACGAGGCGCTCGAGCTCGGCTTCGTGAACAAGATCGTGCCGCGGGCCGAGCTCGAGAGCGAGACGCTCGCCATGGCGGAGCGGATCGCCAGCCAGGATCTCCTCAGCTTGCGGATGACGAAGTTCTCGATCAACCAGGCCCAGGACGCGATGGGCTTCCGCACGTCGGCGCACGCCGCGCACTCGAACTTCATGGTGCTCGCCTCGGGCGGGGTGATCCGCAAGGGCGGCGAGGGCGAGCGCCGCCTCACGGGCGTCGAACGGGCGCTCGCGGAGGAGCGCCCGCGCGAGCGCTGACGTGGACGAGCCGAGTCCGCGGGCAACCGCGACGGCTCCCCTCTCCGGACTGCGCGTGCTCGAGCTTGCGACCGGCGTGGCCGGTCCCTACGCCGGCCGGCTCCTCGCCATGCTCGGGGCCGACGTGCTCAAAGTCGAGCCCGCGGGCGGAGATCCCGCACGCCGGGCGGCGGTGGACGACGCGACCCGGCCGGGGACGAGCCCGCTCTACCTCCACCTGAACGCCGGCAAGCGCACCGCCGCACCCTCGGAGGGCGAGCTCGAGCGCGCGCTCGACGGGGCCGACGTCGTCCTCGACGACCGGGTCCGCCGACAGGTCGCGGGTGGACCGCTCGATCCCGCGCGACTGCAGGCGCGCGACCGGCCGCCGCACCTCGTGAGCGTCACGGCCTGGGGCTTCGAGGCGGACGAGCCCGGCCAGCTCGGCGACGAGCTCCTCGCCCAGGCGGTGTGCGGGATCATGGCCCTGACGGGCGATCCCGATGGCGCGCCGCTGCGCTTCCCCGGCTGGCAGACGCAGTACCTGACCGGCGCGTACGCCGCGGTCGCGGCGCTAGCGGCCCGACACGCGGACGCGTTCCAGCACTTTGACCTCGCCTGGATCGCGTGCGGTGCGACCGGTGTGGAGGCGCCCTTCGCCGCCTGGCTCCAGACGGGGCAGCGCACGGCGCCAGCGGGAGCGCATCCGCCGCGCCTCTACCCGACGGGCGCCCTTCCCTGCGCCGACGGCTACGTGGTGCCGGGCACGATCCGCATCCACGACTGGATGGCGCAGTGCGCGATCTACGGCCGCGAAGACCTCATCGAGGACTCGCGCTTCCGGCGCCGCGGCGTACGGGCGGCGCACGTCCACGAACTTTGGGACGAGATCGGCCCCTGGTACGCGCGCCACACGCGCCGCGAGATCTTCGACCGCGCCGTCGAGCGGCAGTGGGCGCTCGGCATGATCCTCACGGCGGCCGACGCCCTCGACGATCCGCACCTCGCGGCGCGCGGCTTCCTCGGCACCGTGGAGACGGAGGCGGGCCCCGTCACCGCGGCCGTGCGGCCGTGGCGCACCGAGGGCATCCCTGCGTCGCCGCGCGAGACACCCGCACGGGCGGAGGGCTGGAGGAGCGCCAACCGTCTCCCCGCGCCGGAGGCGGG
>DEAA01000030.1:3227-3690 GCA_002346545.1 Acidobacteria bacterium UBA2994 | reverse complement strand
CGGAGGCGGGCGCCGACCGTGCCGCGCCGCCGGGCGGGCTCCTGGCGGGACTGCGGATCCTCGAGCTCACGGTCGCCTGGGCCGGTCCCTTCGTCGGCCGCACGCTCGGCGCGCTGGGCGCGGACGTGGTGAAGGTCGAGTCGCCGGCGAGCTACGACGGCTGGCGGGGTCCGCACCCGGTGCCCGGCCAGAGACGCGCAGCCGACGCCCCGCTCTCGTACGACGTCGCGCCGAACTGGAACTCGCTCAACCGGAACAAGCGACACCTCGCGCTCGATCTCAAGCGACCGGAGGGGCGAGCGCTCCTACTCGAGCTCGTCGCGACCGCCGACGCGCTCGTGTGCAACTACACGAGCGGCGTCCTGCCGCGACTGCGGCTCACTTTCGAGGATCTGGCCGCCGTGAACCCGCGCATCGTTCTCGTGCAGATGCCCGCTCTCGGCGCGACCGGACCCTTCCGCGA
>DEAA01000030.1:1629-2915 GCA_002346545.1 Acidobacteria bacterium UBA2994 | reverse complement strand
GCGGCGGGCTACGGGACGATCATTGAGGGGATGGGCGGCTTCGCGGCCCGCTTCGGTCGGGAGGACGAGGGCGCGCGCGTGAGCCAGACCTTCTACCCCGACCCCGTCGGCGGCGTGCACGCGACGCTGGCCCTGCTCGCGGCGGTGGCCGCGCGCGCACACAGCGGCCGCGGTGTCGCCATCGACCTCTCGCAGCAGGAGGCGCTCTGGCTCCAGCTTGGCGAGGCGATCGTGGCCGCTTCGCGCGACGGCCGTGACCTCGCGCGGCTCGGAAACCGCGAGCCGGGGCTCGCGAGCTCCGGACTCTTCCCCACGAAGGACGGCGAGTGGGTGGCGGTCGCGAGCGAGGCCGACCTCTCACGAGAGCTCGCGGCCCCCGAGAGCCGCACGGCCGGGGAGCTCGTCGCGGCGCTCCAGCGGGCGGGAGGACGCGCCGAGCGGGTCGCGAACTTCGCGGCGGCCGCGGAAGACGCGAGGATGCGTCCCTTCCTCGAGCCGGTCGAGCACCCGGTCACGGGGGCGGTGACATCCGTTCGTGTACCGCTGCGCGCGAACGGCGCACTCCCCGACACGCTGCGGCCCGCGCCCACGTTCGATCAGCACAGCGACGAGGTGCTGCGCGACTGGATCGCGTGTCGCGAGGAGAGGGTCGCGGCGCTGCGGGCCAGCGGCGTGGTCGGGGGCCAGCCCGGACGAACGTAGTCCGCGGCTGCGCGCCTTCAGCCGGCCGCGAGCGCGTCCGTCAGTGCGGACTTCCGCTCCGCCGTCACCCAGCAGTGGGGGATAGGATAGGAGAGCCGCTAACGTCTGCGCGGCAAGCTTGCAGTACCGAGAGCTTGGGGCAAGGGTGTCTGTACCCGGGCAGTGCGAAGGAACGCAATGGAACACGACAAACACTTCAACGGTGAGATTCGCCGCACCGTCGAAGAGTCGACGCCCTCCTGGGGCTTCGACGAGTCTGTGCTGGCGCGGCGGCCCAATATCGTGATGGTCGTCCTCGACGATGTGGGCTACTCGCAATTGGGCTGCTACGGCTCAGACATCGAGACACCGGCGCTGGACAGCCTCGCCTCGGACGGGTTGCGCTACGCCAACTTTCACGTCACGCCGCTGTGTTCGCCGACACGGACCTGCCTGCTGACCGGCCGCAACCATCACAGCGTGGGCATGGGGCGCGTCGCAGAAATGACAAACGGCTTTCCGAACACACGCGGCATCGTCTCCAGGGACGCGGCCAACATCGCAGAGTTGCTGAAACCGCACGGCTACCAGACGTTGTGTGCGGG
>DEAA01000030.1:771-1308 GCA_002346545.1 Acidobacteria bacterium UBA2994 | reverse complement strand
AAGTGGCACCTGTCGACGCTCGATTCGACCAGTCCGGCGGGTCCCTATGATCACTGGCCCCTGCAACGCGGTTTCGATCGCTTCTACGGGTTCCTCGCCGGGGAGACCAACCAGTGGAGTCCCGAACTGGTCATGGGCAACGAACGGATCGAGCAGCCGCCAGGGGACGACTACCACCTGTCGGAAGACATCGTCGATCAGGCCTGCAAATGGTTGCGGCAGCTGGTGTCGGCGGATCCTGACACACCGTTCTTCCTCTACGTTGCCTTCGCGGCCGGGCACTCGCCACATCACGTTCCGAGGGAGTACGCCGACAAGTACTGCGGCCGTTTCGACGATGGGTGGGATGCGGCCAGGCAGCGCGTGCTGGCGAAACAGAAGGAGACGGGGTTGCTGCCCGAGCATCAGGATCTCGCGCCCCGCAACCCCGGCGTACAAGTCTGGGACGACCTGGACTCGGACGAGAAGCGCTTGGCTGCCCGCATGCAGGAAGTGTTCGCTGGTTTCCTGGACCATGCGGACGTGCAGGTAGGACGC
>DEAA01000030.1:0-458 GCA_002346545.1 Acidobacteria bacterium UBA2994 | reverse complement strand
TGCTGGATCAGATCGATGCGCTCGGGAAACGGGACGATTCGATCGTGATGGCGATGTCCGACAACGGCGCAAGCGCCGAAGGAGGGCCTCACGGGACTTACGATCACCAGCGGTCGCGGAACGGATTCGGGACCACGGTCGAGGCGAACCTGGCCCGGCTCGAGGACATGGGTGGTCCACTCACCTACAACAACTATCCGTTCGGCTGGGCGATGGCGGGCAACACGCCCTTCAAGCGCTACAAGGGCAACACCTATGCGGGCGGCATTCGGGCGCCTCTGCTGATTCGCTGGCCGGACGGCATCGCTGCGAAGGGGGAAACCCGACGTCAGTTCTACCATGCGGTGGATGTCGTCCCGACGCTGATCGATCTACTCGGGATGCCGATGCCCGACCAGGTCCTCGGCGTTCCACAGATGCCGCTGCACGGCACGTCCATGGCGCGCACGCTGAATGAC
>DEAA01000063.1 GCA_002346545.1 Acidobacteria bacterium UBA2994 | reverse complement strand
CGGCGCCGGCGGCGCCGGCCACACCGCCCGCTGCGGCACCCTTGCCGATCCGCGCGGCCGTGAAGACCAGGTCCGCGGTCTTCGAGGCCTTGGCGGCAGCACCCGCGCCAGCGCCGCCCCCAGAGCCCATCTGAGGCGACGGGAGGGCGGGACGGCTCGGTGAGCCGCCAGAGGGCGTCGAGGGCGGCTTGGGAGCCGCGGGCGGGCGTGTAGCGGTCATTGTGCCGATGTCCTGCGCAGCCCCCGCGCCGAAGTTGATGGAGCGCGCGTCGACCTTGTTGTCAGGGCGACGCAGCGCCGCGGCCGCGACGGTGGATACGGCGCTCATCGCCGCGACGGTCTTGACCCCGTCGCGCTGCGCCGGCGCGCCCTTGCCGATGCCGTACTTGGAGAGCTGCTCGGCGATCGACCGGCCGGTCTTCTTGGCAATGCGACGCGCTCGGATGATGAGGAACAGCAGCACGATCATCACCAGCGTCGCAAAGGTCATCTGCGCGACGAGCGGGATTCCCAGGCTGCTGAGCCCGGTGATCGCTGCGACGGTGAGCTTGAGGACGGCCGCCATGACGACTGCCATGAAGACGATGGCGACCAGGCCCATGAAGGTGTCGGCGAGGGACTTCCACAGCGGGTATCGGTTGACCGGGAGGATCCCGATGTAGACGTTCCACATGGTCTTGAGTGCGGAGATCAGGAAGCCGAGAACCGTGACTAGGAACAGCACCCCGAAGGCCATCGGCAGGATGAACAGGGTGAGCGCTCCGGGGGTCATCGTGACGGCCGTGAGCACCTGGCCGAAGTTCGGATTCTGGTTGAACGTCTTCGCCGCCTCGTCGCACCCGCCGACCGCGTCACGGACCTCGTTGCCGCCGGTCTGGATGGGCGCCGAGTTGGTCATCGTGTCGGTGAACGTCGCGGCGCACTGCCCCTCGAGGGCGTGGCCGAACGCGATCGTCTGCGCAGGGATCTTCACGAAGATGTCGACCAGCTGCGACGTGACCGCAGCTGACAGCAGGTTCTCGGAGTCGAGCTCCGTGCTGTTGATGTCGTCGGTGACGACGACGGCAGCGATCTGACCGCCGTACTCCTGGGCGGTGTCGAATGCTCCGCCTGCGGCGGTGAGCGAGGCGATCGGGTTAGCGAGCAGACCGGTCGCCAGCACCGCACAGCACGCAGAGATGAACAACTCCGCCCACCCGGTGGAGTGCCGGCCGAGCATGATCGCCAGGCCCGCGACACCGCCGGCGATCGTCAGCGCGAACGGGATCCATGCGATCTCGCCGAGGAAGTCCTGCAAGAGGTCGGCCAGCGCGCCGAACGGTGCCGCGACGATGTCGACCCACTCGAAGGAGAGCAGCCAGTTGCAGAACCAGATCATCCACGACACCAGACCCAGATGCCCGGTCCAGATCGGGTCGATCCACATGGAGATGAAGAACTTCCCCATCGTGAACACATCGCCGCGGTCCAGTGGAAGCACCGTGTAGTTGGTCAGCGGGACGCCGTCGCTGTCAGTGATGTCGCCGCCGAGCATGAACGGGGACGAGCCGCCGCCGTCAGCGGCGAAGGCCCAGTACGTGTTGCCGAACAGGACCAGGAACAGGTCGATCAGGACGACGGCGATGACCTTGCTCCACCGCGGGTGATCGTGCGCCCAGAAACGGACCCGCCAGAACGCGCCGCCCAGAGTCTCGAAGGTGTGCCGGTAGAAGGTGATCATGGTGTCACCAGAGACGGGGTCGACAGCACGGCTTCGCGGCGGTCGGGGCGCTCGGGCAGCGTCTTGCGGAACTTCCCGATTCGACCGCGCTGGTCACGGATCAGTCCCTCGCCGCGCCGCTCCGGGGCGACCTTTCCGTCCGCCCCGAGCGGGGACAGGTCTTCGGTGACCACCTGGACCATCGCCGGGTCCGCGGGCTCGCCGGTCAGCCACTCGATCGCGCGGCGAGCGAGCTCCTTGTCGGTCTGGCGCATCACGTAGCGGGTCTTGAGCAGGCCTCGGGTCTGGGTTTCTCCGAAGTCGGCGGGGTCGTGCGAGCCGAGGGCGAAGAACGCGCGGTGCTTGCGACCGTCGCGGATGCCGATGCGCAGGTCGCGCTCTCCCTCCGGTGACTGGGTGATGTGGTGGCACTCGTCGAAGTAGGCGCCGGCGAGCTCGCCGGGGTTCATGAAGCAGACCTCGCGGGAGATCCCCATGAGCATCGCGTACATGGCGCGGCCGTAGATCTTTTCCAGGGGCATCTCCTCGAACAGGTGCGCGTGCTCGAGCTCGGTCTTGTCTGGCAGCGACAGCCCATGGGTGAGGAAGACCAGGGCACGCGATTTCAGGTCGACAGCGGTCAGCCCGTCATTGAAGAGAACCTCGCCGATGTCCTTCGACGCGACCAGGTTGATCAGGCCCGACAGCTCATCGCTCTCCGCCGAGGAGATCGTCTTGAGGTGCGCCCGCAGGCGACCGAGGCTGGTGATGTCGTGCGCGGCGACGTACTCCGGCTCGAGGAGGCGGGACAGGGCGACGCCTCGGGAGTCGCGGGCCCGGATGCCGAGCATCACCGCGAAGAGCGACTGCACCATGCGTGCGCCGACGAGAGGGCCGAACACCCGCAGCGGGTCCAGCGAGTACTCCGGGGTCATCAGGTCAACGATCGTCGTGGTGTCCGGCCGGAGGCTCTGCGCGAAAACCGCGTACTCCTTGGCCTCTGTGCGGTCGATCGCGACGACGCGGCCGTTGCGGTCGACCGTGTCGCCCATGTCTCCCTTGAGCAGCACGCTCTTGCCGGCGCCGAGCTCGGCGACCACGCCGAAGCTGGCGCTGGTGTCGGCCTGGATACTGCCGTCCGCGTCGCGGAGGATCGGGGTGTGCCGGGCGGTGCTGATGTTCTCGCCGAAGCGGGCGCCCTTCTCGTCTCCGAGCTCGTTGCTGGAAAGCGGAACGCCGGTCGCGAACTCCCGGCCCGTCGTGATCTGGGTGAGCTCACGGACGATGCGCCCGGTGGGCGTGCCGGGGATCATCGCCCACCAAAGCTCCTCCTGACCTCCCAGGGGAGCCTCGAGGAGGAAGTCAGCGCGCTTGTACTCGTCTGCCACGAACCGGCCCTTAGCCTTCGCGAGATCGGCGGTATCTGCCCCCACAGCGAACAGCACCGTCGCCTGAACCTCGACCTCCTTATCGGAGCGGTTGAGGGAGGCGTGGTAGGCGGCCAGCGTCTCCGCGATCTCTCCGAGGTCGGATCCGCCGCCGGTGATCGTCGCGGTGCCCTCCTGGTGCTTGTACTGCTCCTCGAGGGCGGTTTCGGCCTTCTTGTTGCGACGCTTGACCTCGTCGGCGCCGGTGACGGTGAAACGGATCCCCCAGTCGACGTCAAGGGGGAACTGGTCGACGTGTGAGATCCACTCGACGCCGGGCGAAACCCAGCCGGCCTTGGGTGCGGCGACCATGGCCTGCACCACCTGGTAGGACGACGTCTCGTCCGCGTAGGGGCTGTGCACCTTGAGGTAGCGGCGCTTGAACGGGAGGAACTGCTGCCCCTTGGGAAGGTCGCTCTGTCCGCCTTCGTCGAGCCATGGGTTCGGCATCGCGGAGGGCATCTGGAAGTGCGCGAGCTCGTCGACGCCGAATCCGTCCTCGGTACCCTCGGCGGGCGGGACAGGGGCGGCGAGATCTGCGGAGAGGCCGCGCTGCTGCGAGTGAAGGGCGATCCAGATCTGCTCGGCCGGCGTTGCACGGGTCGGCTGGAACGCGGCCGGGATGCGAACCTCGATCTCCTTGGCCATCCGCGCGGCCGCAGCGATCTCGGAGTCGGTAGGCAGCTGACGGGGAAGAGCCAACGTGTCGCGCAGCTTGGTGTCGGCGGCGCGCACTGCCGACCTCGCGCGAGCCTTCATCGAACCGGCCGCGAGCGGGACCGAGAACCAGAACGCGCGCGTTCCAAGCGGGATCTGCTCGAGCGCGTCCAGGGTCAGCTCGACCTCGCGCGCCCAGTCCGGACACTCGTCGATGCGAACACCGTCCAGCATCCGCTCCACGACAGACACCGGATCCAGGTCAGCGCACAGCCCCAGCAGCAGTCCCTCGCCCCGGTGCGCCTGGAAGAGCGCCTGGTGGTGCGCCTTGACGAGCTGCTTTGCCGCCGTGGTGGCGTAGGCATACGGGAGCGGCTGCAGCCGCCACGTAGCCCAGACCACGCCCGAGCGGGTCCACATCAGGTTGCTCGTCATCGCTGTTGCCGGAATCTGCATCGTCGTCTCGTTTCTCAGTCGGTCGGCGTGGCCAGCAGCAGATCGCGACCGCCGCTGAGGGGTGCCGTGATCGGCGTGCCGCCGAGGATGGGGAGGAGGGCTGCGTAGCTCGTGGTAGCGGGGTCCGCACAGATCGGCCCACGCGCGGTCTCCGCCTTGACCACGAGGGTCTTGATGACGTAGCCGCGGCCTCGGCCGATGATGCCGAGCGGGATGTCGGTGTTGTTCATGGTCAGTTGCCTCCTCGGGCTTGCTGCAGCAGGCGCTCGACGCCGCTGACCGCGTGTGCGGGTGCGTGCGCCGGCAGCGGCGTCGAGCGCGGCTGCAGGACCGGCTGCGCCACGACGGGCGCTTCCGGTGCGGGTGCGGTGGTCTCGCTATCCGGGGTGGTGAGCGTGGCTCCGACCGGCTCGGCGATCGTTGTTCCGCCGCCTGCGAAGTGGGGCGGGCGAACCCGCATGGTCACTCCGCGGTAGCGGCCGGCTGCGGGGCGGGTCATCGCGGACAGGCCGCTGGTGATGATGCTCAGCAGGTTCCGGCGTGTGGCCGGGATCCTTCCGGCTCCCCACGCTGCTCCCCAGGACACGAAGGCAGCGACGGGGATATCGACGATCGGAGAGCCAGTCCCCCACACGCTCTGCGTCAGCAGGGCGACGACCAGGACGATCGCCAGGACGACGCCCTGCGTCAGCGTGTAGGGGCCCCCGGGGATCTTCGTGCCGTCGTGGAGACGGCCGATGAACTTTGGGAACCGGCGGCTGCGCGTGTAGAAGCGCGCAACCTCTCTCTCTTCGTCGCGATCGGCCACGTTCGCCCCTTTACGCGACCAGCCGGTAGACCGTGTCGCCGGCCGCGGTGGTGGTCTCGTTGAGCACCAGGGCGTCCGCCGGAGCTGCGATCTGATGGATCGTGACTCCGATGGCGTCGACGGTCTCGGTCTGGATGAGGCCCATGACCCACTCGCCACCGCCGGCGGCGAGGAACATGGCCAGGCCGCACGCGATGCCGGTGATGATGGTCGTCGCCATGGCGAACCGCACCTTGGCGGCGACGACGAAGAAGATCACTGCTGCTGCGAGAAACACGACCGCCCGGAAAGCAGTCGTCGCATCAGCGGTGATCCCGTTGATCCAATCGAACATGGTTGGTGTTCCTTCCTTAGTTGCCGTTACCGGACGGTGTCGGCGTGGGGGTTGTCGATCCCTTGTCGGAGACCGCTTGCGGTGCAAGATCAATGGCGCTGACCTCCCAGCGGGAGGCACGCGCGGTGAGGGTGAGCGTGTACGTCGAGGTCACTTGCTGGTCCAGCGGGCTCAGCAGTGAGACGGTCGCGAGCACCTTGAGGGTGTCGCCATCGCTCGGGGACTCCGTAGGCGTCAGGTCTGACCGCATCTCCTCGACGTTGACCATCACGTAGGGGGCGGGCGAGATCGCCACGAAAGATGTGTCCGGGGCGCTGTATCGGGACAGGTCACCCGAGCCGGCAAGGTACGCGCCGAGGAACGCCGACACTGTCTCCGCGGACGGGTCAGAGGATCCGATGGTCTGCTTGTAGACCAGCGACGTTGTCTCGCCCTGGACGGGAGCGGAGATCTGGGCCGGGAGACCGACTGCCCTCACCGTGTCCCCGTTGACCGCGATCGCCACCTGGAAGTAGCGGCGCGGCCAGCTCGTCGTGCTGGTGTCGTCGGAGTCCGTCACCGACAGCTCCTTGATGTTCGCCGCGACGACGACGTTGACGAAGTCCGAGCCGTCGACGGGCGTGATGGAGACCACGGACAGGTCGCGGTACTCCCAGGCCGTGACCGACAGCTGCCGCAGCGCCGCCAGGTCGACGTAGGTAGCCAGGTCGCCCGGTGCGTCCTTCGTCGCGCTCAGCCACGAGGAGACGAAGCCCTCCGCGTAACCGCCGGCAGCCTGCTGCTGCGTGCTCAGTCCCGCTGCCTGCGCCTCGGGCGCTGCGGCGACGACGGGCGCCGGACGTGCGGCCGCGGCGAAGAGCGCGATAGGCCCACACGCGATCGCGGCGAACAGAAGCGCGGACAGCAGCTTGCCGCCCAGCTGCCGACCATGGGTCCAGCTGCTCCCCTGTGCCGGGACGGTCTTCGTCTCCTTGGCCGGCTTCGACGTCTTCTCACGACGCGCCATTATGCAGCTCCTCCCACTCGCAGCTGCGCCACCCGCAGAGCTGCCGGCACCGCTGCCGAAAGCTCCTCAACCGCCTTCACCACGCGACCATGCGTGGAGGGGTCGAAGGGTGCGTCGAGAGTGCTCGCCACTGCTTCCTCGAACCCCTGGCGCGCACGGATCGCGCGTGCAGCGTCGGGCTTGAATCCTTCCCACATGGCGTCGTCGGCGCTGTCTGCGGTGCTGCTCTCGCTCACGTTTCTGTCCCTTCCGCGGAGTCCTGATGCCTCCCGACCAACGGGGGCATATCTGTATAGGCCGGGTTTTCGGCCCTTCGCGGACATCGCGGATCGAAGAAATCTTGCGTGGATATTGCGCCCATGCAGCGAGGCATGGAAACCGCCCCTGAACAGGTATTTACAGCATCGGATCGCAACTCAGATCCACCGAAGCCAGCATCCGCCGATCGGGCGCTCTCCTGCCCGGCCGGAACTTTCCAGGATCTGAACCAGGGGTGCTGAGGAACGTGGCCCTTCGTCAACCGACGTCACGACGAAGGGCCATTTCTCATGACTGCTTGGGCGAAGACATCACCTCTTGCCGACCAGCTGTTCGATGAGTGGAACAGCTTCCACTCCCACACCACTCACCACTTCGGAACGCTCGGCGAGCTGACTGGCGATGAGGCCGTGAACCTCATCCGGCAGCCGCAAGCTCCCGAACAGCGCGACGCGCTCCTGCTCGAGCTGCTCACCCTCGAGCACGCCGGCGATACCATCGCCGGCCGCGTCCTGCTCAAGTCGTTCATGCCGCTCGCGCTGCGGCTGCCGAGCAGCTGCAGCAGCATGCGCAGCCTGTGGCAGCACTCCCCCGCCGACGCCCGTACCGCGACGATCGGCGTGCTCTGGGAGGTCATTCACACCTACCCGCTCGAGCGGGTCCACTCCGTCTCCGGAAACATCCGCCTCGAGACGATCAAGAACCTCGGAGTCTGGTTCGGCAGCGAGCACAGCGTCGACGCAATGCCGGTCGAAGACGAGCTGCTCGAGAAGATCGCAGGCCCCGACGAGAGCGATGACGTCTTCCGGGATCTGGTGACGATCCTCACCTGGGCGATCGACTCCGGCACCCTCCGCCGCGACGAGGTCCAGCTGCTTGCTCGCATCGAGCTCGCGGAGGGTGATCCCGGTGTGGCGCGTGAGGAAGCAGCTGTCGAGCTCGGCGTCAGCCGGGAGACGCTCAACCGCCGAGTGTGCCGAATCCGCACCAAGCTCATGCAGGCCGTCAGCGGCGACATGGAGGCCAAGGTCTCCTACGCCCCGCGCCGCAGCTGAGCCAACCCGCCATCCAGGGGGCAAGCGCAGTCGACGAGTCGAGCGCTCCCCACAGGCCGGAGCAACACTCCCGCTCCGCCCCCCCAGACAGACAGGGCCTCTGGATGGCCCCCAGGGGCCCTGTCTTCCCCTCCGCCTCACTCGGAGCCCTCCTCATGGCCGAAATCGCCTCAGCAGGCCGCACAGGCCCGTCTACGCCCGCATCCATCGTTTGGATGCCCCACCACGACTCCATGACCAGCCCTCGCGACACCGCGCACCCCACCATCGCCAGCGCCGCGCTACACACGCGCCACCCCGCCGCCATGCTCTGCGCTGTACCCTCGCAGCAACACCGCGATAGCCTCCGCCACTCCCCCGCCAGATCACCGCATCACTTGCGCGATACGCTGAGCAACCCCCGCGCCATACCCGCGCCAGCCATCCGCAATATCAACTGCAATATTCGCGCTATTACATCGCCCTACCCGCGCATGCTGTTGCGCTCTAACGTGCGCATTACGAGCGCCCGGCTGTCGCCTGTACGGCCCCTTACTTGCGCATTGCTTGTGCCCGTATGTAGCCACTATGGCGCGGGTCTTGTTTTAGATGATGCGCACTGTCAAGCGCTCTGCTTGCGTTGTTCTTGCACCGACAGAGCGCGTTCATCGCACAGTTCTAGCGCCGTAGCTCCACATGCTCTAGCGCATGTGTCGCGCCAGACACGCGCGATTGTTGTTGCATATAGGCGTGAATGTGACGCTATACTGGCGCCCATGAACCCGCCACAGTTGCCCCATACCCGCGCCACACATCCGCACACCGCGCGCTCGACTGGCGCGACCGCTGCCAACGCCCTCAGCCGTGGAGGCCGATCGTGAGAATCATCGGCGTCTGCAACCAGAAGGGCGGGGTGGGCAA
>DEAA01000071.1:5299-5463 GCA_002346545.1 Acidobacteria bacterium UBA2994 | reverse complement strand
GGCACCGAGGTGAAGTCGCTGCGCGAGGGGCGCGCGAATCTCACCGACGGCTATGCCTTCATCGACAAGGGCGAGGCGTTCTTGGACGCGGTGAACATCCCGCAGTATTCGCAGGGCCACTGGACGAACCACTCCGCCAAGCGCACCCGCAAGCTGCTGCTGCA
>DEAA01000071.1:0-5010 GCA_002346545.1 Acidobacteria bacterium UBA2994 | reverse complement strand
CGCACCCGCAAGCTGCTGCTGCACAAGGACGAGATCGAGCGTCTCGGCCACGCGGCGTCGGCCGGCGGCTACACCCTCGTGCCGCTGCGTCTGTACTTCAGCGACGGCCGCGCGAAGGTGGAGATCGCGATCGCCAAGGGTAAGGCGGAGTACGACAAACGTCAGACGCTGCGCGAACGTCAGGACAAGCGCGAGGCCGAGCGGGCCATGCGCACCCGCAACCGCCTCGGCGAGTGACCCGCTCGGGCTGACGGGTCGCCCCTCACGGGCGGGTTACAGGTTGGCGGCGAAGGTGGACGCGTGCCGACGGTCACGATAACGTGACCCGCGATGAAGACCTCCGCGCTGAAGATGCTGGTTGCCACCGTCGCGGTCGCGGTCGTCGCCGGCCTCGCCGCCGTCGCGTCGGCGACCGTGATCGCCCCGATGGTCGCCGGCACGACGTCGGATGAGGCCCCGTCGCTTCCCGCAACCAGATAATCGCCTCCGCTACGCCGGCGGCGAGCGAAATCTCCGCCACCTGCATCCGAATCGCACACCCTCCCGGAACACATAGGCATGAGGCGGTGCCCAGCCGCCCGTGATTCCAAGGAGGACTATCGTGCGTAAGACCCTCGCAGCGGGTATCACCGCCGGAGCGATCGCCGCTTTCGGTCTGGCAGCCCCCGCGTACGCCATCTCGGACACCACCGCTGACCTGTCGGTGCTCCATGGCATCCCCGACACCCCCGTCGACGTCTACGTCAATGGCGAACTGACCCTCGACGACTTCCAGCCCGGCGACCTCGCCGGCCCGCTCGACCTCGCCGCGGGCGATTACGAAGTCGCTCTGACGGCGACCGATGCGGCCGACGCGAGCGACCCCATCCTCGGTCCCGTCAGCGTCACCCTCGAAGCCAACACGAGCTACACCGCGGTGGCCCACCTCACCGAGGGCGGCGAGCCGACGGTCACCCCGTATGTGAACGACATCTCCGAGACAGCACCGGGAGAAGGCCGACTGACAGTACGCCACGACGCCGCGGCGCCCGCTGTGGATGTGCTCGCGGGAGGCACCCCGGTGATCGAGAACCTCGCGAACCCCGAGGAGGCGACCCTCGATCTCGCCGCGGGAACGATCGAGGCATCCGTCGCTGCGACCGGCACCACCGACCCGGTGATCGGACCGGCCGACGTCGCCGTCGAAGAAGGTGTGCTCACCATCGTCTACGCGTGGGGCAGCCTCGAGGACGACAACCTCGACCTCGCCGTGCAGACGATCGACGGGCTCCACTCGGCTCCCGACGGTGTTCCGTCCGGCTCCGGCGGCCAGCTGGCCGAGCGCGACGCGATGATGCAGACCCTGCTGATCGTCGGCGCCTTCGGTGTCGCTGCGGCGATCGCCACGTCGGCCGTGGTCGTCTCGCGCAAGCGGGCCGAGCGCTGAGAACCCGCATGATCCGCAAGGCGATCGCGACGGGCCTCGCCCCCCTCGCGATCGTTCTTGCCCTGACCGGGTGCGGACAGGAGTCGGTCACCGAATCCCCCACGGTGACACCGGCACCTGTCCGCACTTCGGCGGCACCCGCACCGACGGCGTCGGTCGACGTGCCGGTCGCGGCGGCGACCCCCTCGCCGCCGCGGCGCGCGGTTCCTCCGACATCGGTCAGCATCGCGTCGATCGGGGTCGACGTGCCCGTGGTCGACGTCGGCGTCGAGGAGGGTGGGTTCATGGAGCTGCCCGAGGATCCCGCGATCGCCGGCTGGTACCGGTGGGGGTCCGATCCGACGAGTGAGACCGGCAACACGGTCATCTCGGCGCATGTGGATGCCCCCGGCTACCCGATCGGGCCGTTCAGTCGCCTTCGCGACCTCGGCGCAGGGGAGCGGATCGAAGTCGCGGACGCCGACGGAGTCGTGCATCCGTACGTTCTCGAGAGCGTCACCTACTACCCGAAGGCGGAGCTGCCCGTCAACGAGCTGTTCTCGCGGGAGGGAGAGGGAACACTGGTGCTCATCACCTGCGGCGGGGCGTTCGACTCCGCCACCGGCCGGTACCAGGACAATGTGGTGGCGATCGCCGCACCCGCCTGAGACGATCGAGGTGGTGACCCGAGAGGCAGGGGGTGGCGTTGTGGATCCCGACGAACGCGACCTGTGCGAGCGGTTCCGCAGAGGTGAGGACCGCGCGCTCGAAGAGGTCTACCGCCGCTGGTCGGCGGTCGTCTTCACCCTCGCGCTGCGCTCGCTCGGTGATCGAGGCGATGCGGAGGATGTCACCCAGAAGACCTTCGTCTCGGCCTGGACATCGCGGGAGAGATACGACCCCGACAAGGCGAAGCTGTCGACATGGCTGGTGACGATCTGCCGGCGGCGGATCGCCGACACGCATGAGGCGCGAGCGCGGGTGAGGCGGCTCCAGGAGGAGATGCAGCACTACACCGATCCCGACAGCCTGGTGGGGTCGGAGATCGACCTGGCCGACAGGCTCCTGCTGGCGGACGAACTGGACCGACTGGAACCGGACGCGCAGAAAGTCGTGAGGCTGGCGTTCTACGACGACCTCACGCACGACCAGATCTCCCATCGGCTGGACATGCCGTTGGGTACCGTGAAGAGCCATATCAGGCGAAGTCTGAAGCGACTGCGAGAACGACTGGAGGTGAGTCATGTCGCATCTTGATGCCGAGAGGCTGGCGCTGATCGCGCTGGGCGAAGACGCCGATCCCGATGAGTCGGCTCATCTGCAGGAGTGCAGCCTGTGCGCGACGGAGTTCACCGAGCTCAGCCGTGCCGTGCTGGTGGGACGCTCGACGCTCACCGTCGGCGACCTCGAGGCGCCGCCGGCTCGCGTGTGGGAGCGCATCGCCGCCGAGGTCGGAATGGCGGCCGCCTCGGCGCCCGACGTCGACACCGACAGCGCCACGATCGATGTGGCGCCCGCGGCGGACATCGTCGACGGCCCGGCGGCGTCGGATTCAGACGAGACGCCCGAACCGAAGCGGGGAACGCGACGCTGGACGAAGGTCGTCTTCGCGCTGGCCGCGTCGGTGGCCGCCGTTCTGGTCGTGGTCGGGGTCACCTCGATCCTCCGCCCGGCGCCCACGGAGCTTGCCGCGGCCGCTCTCGACGCGTTCCCGGGTCACCCTGGTGCTGCCGGCACCGCGGTCGTCGTCGAGGACCCGGATGGTGAGCGTCGGATCACGGTCGAACTCGACGCGGATGCCGCCGGCACCGACGCCTACCGCGAGGTGTGGCTGATCACCGCCGACGCGTCGGCGATCGTGAGCCTCGGTGTGCTAGAGGGATCGGAAGGCACCTTCGCGATTCCTGACGACGTCGATATCGACGAGTACGTGCTCGTGGACATCTCCGAGGAGCCTCTCGACGGTGATCCCACGCATTCGGGCGACTCGATCGTGCGCGGCGAGCTCGAATCGGTGTGACGTGCGGGAATGGCGGATGCCGCGCATCCGTTGTATTCTGATGTGCTCGGATTCCATCGGATCCGAGCTTGGCAACTCCACAGTGTGACAACGGTCCTTCGCACGAAGGAACGCACGGGGATGATCGGTTTCGACATCGTCTGCGTAACTGCGTGAAGCGGGCCGAGGATGCAGGGTTATCTCGTGAACGCCCCCTGCAAACCAATAACTGCCGATAAGAAGCAGTCTGACTTCGCCCTCGCTGCGTAAGCGAGCCCGATAGTCCGTCAGTCCGTGCGTGATCCCGTCACGGGTACTGGCGTCATCTAGGGATCTTGCTGCGTGACGGCGTCTGGACGTCACGCGGGACTCTTTCCAGGCTGGGCCCGTCGACTTAGGTGTCTGTGACAAAGGTCGGGGCCGAGCAGAACGTCTGCACAGACTGCGCCCGGAGAAGCCGCAGCGACCCAGCGATGGACGGGGGTTCGATTCCCCCCATCTCCACAACCGTTGTCACCTCGAGGAGGCCCCGGAATCCCGCGTCACGGCGTGCGGATCCCGGGGCCTTCATGTGTTTCAACAGTGCCGCCGCACGGGACTTCTTCACCGAGACCGCGACGGTATACCTCAAAGGCTGACGGGAGCGGCTGCATCGGCCGACGACGTCTCTGCCGGTGATGCCGCCTGCTCGGGCGGGACCCACTGCAGCAGGTCACCCGGTTGACACTCCAAGACATCGCACAGGGCGTCGAGGGTGGAGAAGCGCACCGCCTTGGCTCGTCCGTTCTTCAGCACAGCCAGGTTCGCCGGCGTGATGCCGACGCGTTCGGCGAGCACGCCGACGGCCATCTTGCGGCGCGCGAGCATGACGTCGATGTCGATGACGATCGGCATCAGACGACCTCGTCGAGCTGGGCGCGGAGCACTCCGAGATCGACCTCCTGCTGCGTCGCCTGCCGGAGCAGGGCTTTCATGATCACGACGATGAGGCGACACCGCCGAGCACGAGCGCGACGCCGCAGATGAGAGCGACGACGCCGGGCGCGATGCCGCCGGGGGCGAGCAGCGCGGCGACGGCAGCGCTGACGAGCGCCGCCGCGAAGACGGACCACGCGATCGCGTCCACGTAGCGGAACGACGAGGGGCGGAAGACCGATCCGCGACGTACCCGTGTGAGAAGGATCAGGATGCAGACGGCGCACACCTGCAGACAGACGATGCCGAGCACGAGCACGCTTCTGGTCGCGCATCCCGAATTCACCCTTGGCATCGCGCATCGCGTGTGTTTGACTGTGACCGCTCACAGGCATTCGTGCCCCCAATCCTGTGACCGCTCACAGTCACGTGTCGACGGCGCCGGTCACGCCGGGAGCCGAGATGCCGCCATCGACCTGACCCGCGCGCTGCGCGGCTTGCCGGATCAACGACGATCGAGAGGAACCTTCATGGTCACACGTCAGCGAGCACGCCTGGTCGCGGCGGCGGCGATAGCGGGAACGGTGAGCGCCTTCGCCACCGCGGCCACCGCGGCGGCGGACGAGCCGGTCGAAGCCGGGATCACGGTCCCGGTGGTCGAGGGCCTGAGCGCGGACTTCATGAACGGGGT
>DEAA01000021.1:161821-161958 GCA_002346545.1 Acidobacteria bacterium UBA2994 | reverse complement strand
GACCGCAAGGAAGATATCAACGCGCTGGCCCAGATCTTCATCCGAAAATTCTCGGGCGAGCTACGCAAGAAAGTGGTCGACCTCGACCCCAGCGCCGAGAAGCTGCTGCAGTGCTACAACTGGCCGGGCAACATCCG
>DEAA01000021.1:90538-161489 GCA_002346545.1 Acidobacteria bacterium UBA2994 | reverse complement strand
TATCGAACGAGCCGTAATGCTGGCCGAGGGTAACGTCATCACCCGCGACGACCTCCGCCTGGGCGAGCTCCCGCCCACCGCCGAAGTGTCCGACCCTGGCACCGTGGTGAAGATTCCACCGACCGGCATCGCGCTGAAAGAAATCGAGCGCCAGGCCGTGGTGAAAGCTCTGACAATATCCAACTGGGTACAGAAGGATGCCGCCGAGCTGCTATCGATCACCCCGCGGGTGATGAACTACAAGATCAAGACGCTAGGGATACAGCTCCCGCGCAAGCGAAGAGCGATGGCCGTGTGACCCGCCGCCAGAAACGTCCATTCACACTTGCCGCCATTGCGGCGCAGAACACTCCGGCCGCAATGCCCTGGAGACCGCTAAACCTCTACGCGCGAGGGTGCGATTTCTTGTACGACGCCATTAACTGCGCGTCGCTGACGTGCGTGTAGCGCTGAGTGGTGCTGACGCGGGCGTGGCCAAGCAGCTCCTGGATAGCGCGTAGATCGGCGCCGCGTTCGAGCAAATGCGTGGCGAACGAGTGGCGGAGGGCGTGGGGGCTGATGCCGAGGCGCGCGCTGGTGGCGGCCACGTACTTGCGCACGAGACGGTCGACGCTCCTCGACGACAGGCGGCCGCCCCGGTAGTTCACGAACAACGGCTCGACCGCCCGGCGGCGGCTGGTCTCGCCCCGCGGCCGACGGCGCACGAGCGACTCGCGATCGCCCAGATACGTACGCAGGGCGGCGGCCGTGTTCTTGTTGAACGGTATGATCCGCTCCTTGCCGCCCTTGCCCAGTACGCGCACCAGCCGGCTGCTCAGGTTCACGTCTTCGAGGTCGAGCCCCACAAGCTCGCTGAGACGCAGTCCTGAAGCGTAGAACAGCTCCAAAATTGACCGGTCGCGGCGTCCAAGGAGTGTGTCCCCATCTGGAGCCGCCAGAAGCCGCTCGACCTCGTTCACTTCGAGGTGCGCCGGCATCTTACGGTCGAGCTTCGGGGTGGCCACCATGGCGCCCGGCTCCTGCTCGATTTCCTCTTCGCGCCGCAGATAACGTCCAAACGCCCGGATGGCGGCGAGCCGCCGCGCCGACGACGCGCGTGCGTGGCCACGGTCGTACAGCTCGGCCATGAACCCGCGCACCGCGTGGTGGTCCATCTCGGTGGGCTGGATCTGGTCGGCCGGACGTCGGAGGCGACGCTCGAGGAAGGCAAGAAACTGCGAGAGATCGCTCTCGTAGGCCTTCACCGTGCGCGGCGAGAGGTTCCGGTTCAGCCGGATGTACTCAAGGAAGTGCCGCAGATGCGTCTGCATGAGTCGCTTCCAGATCGAGGCCCCGCTCGGCGGCCCAGGCGTCAAGATCGGCCAGCGCCCGCCCCGCGGTGGCACGGCGCCGGTCGACCCGGCGTCGGGGTGCCCCCTCCATCGAGGGTATCAGCCCGAAGGCGATATTCGAGGGCTGATAGTTGGCCGGGGCGGCGTGCGATACATAGTGGCCCAACGCCCCAATCGCGGTCGTGCGAGGCGGCGCCTGCGCCGCTTCGCCGCGCGCCAGAGCCGCGGCGTTCAGGCCGGCAATCAGGCCGCTGGCGGCCGACTCGACATAACCTTCGACGCCGGAAATCTGGCCGGCAAAGAAGAGCGACGGCTCCGACCGCGACTGCCACGTCGGACGGAGGACGGTCGGGCCGTTGATGTAGGTGTTCCGGTGGATCATCCCAAAGCGGACGAACTCGGCGGATTCGAGACCAGGAATCAGCCGGAACACGCTCGACTGCTCGCCCCACTTGAGCTGGGTCTGGAAACCCACCAAGCTGTAGTGGTCGGCAGCAAGGGTGTCCTGCCGCAACTGAACAACGGCGTATGGTCGGCGACCGGTACGAGGATCGTCGAGCCCGACTGGCTTCATCGGTCCGAAGCGAAGCGTGTCTTCACCGCGGCGCGCCATCACCTCGACAGGCAGGCACCCCTCGAAGAACTTCGCCTTGTCGATGTCGTGCAGCGTCGCCAACTCGGCGCTCACCAGTGCCTCGTGGAAGCGCTGATACTCCTCACGATTGAGCGGACAGTTCAGGTAGTCGCCCTCGCCGCTATCGTCGGTGGCCGCGGCATCTGAGCTGTGCCGGCCCCAGCGAGACGCGCGGTAGACCTGGTCGCGGTCGATAGTCTCAGCTAAGACGATTGGACTGATGGCGTCGTAAAAGTAGAGGTGCTCTCCGCCGACGTGCTGGGCCACGGCCGCCGACAAGCTCGGGGCCGTGAGCGGCCCGGTGGCCACGACCAGCGGTTCGCGAACATTGCCGGCTAGCGAAAGGTCGGCCACCTCTGCACGCTGAATCTTGACGTTGGGTTCCTGCGCGAGGGCGTTGGTGATGCCTTCGGCGAACTTACCACGATCGACGGCCAAGGCGCCGCCGGCCGGGACACGGGTGTCGTCGGCCACGCGGATAATGAGCGACCCAAGCCGCCGCATCTCTGCTTTCAACAAGCCGACAGCGTTCTCGAGCTTGTCACCACGAAGCGAATTGCTACAGACCAGCTCGGCCAGATGGCCAGTCTGATGCACCTCGGTCGGCGTGGCCGGGCGCATCTCGTAGAGCGTAACCGACTCGCCAGACCGCGAGGCCTGCCAGGCGGCCTCACTTCCAGCCAGCCCACCACCGACGATGTGAATCATCTCCTACGGGTACTCTGCCCCAGAGCCCGACTCGCAACTCGCTGGGGACCCAACACCCATCTCCGCTTCGTCGCAGGCGTACCCTGCGCCCCGCCAGCCCAGGCCACCTCCACACCGGGTTCGGTCAAGCCGATGCCGCCTCTTCTCCTTCGGTTCTCGAGTAGTCACAGCCTTCGGCGTTGCACAGCACCTGATGCCCCGACCGCTTGGTGATCTTCTCGACGAGGTAGGGACTGCCGCAGGTGGGGCAAACTTCTGGCAACGGCCGGTTCCACAGCACGAAGTCGCAGTCGGGATAGTTGGCGCAGCCGTAGAAGTTGCGCCCCCGCTTCGACTTGCGCTCCACCACATCGCCTCCATCCTTCGGACAGGCGACGCCCGTGGATTTAAGTTTTACGTAGTGACAGCTGGGATAATTGCTGCAGGCGGTGAACTCGCCGAAGCGACCCTGCTTGACCACTAGGTTCGATTCGCACTTCGGACATTTCTCGTCCAAAAGCTGGTCTGGTTTGGCCGCGGTGAGCCCACCCTTAGTCTCGATTAGCTTGCGGGTGGTCTTGCACTCGGGATAGCCGGAGCAGGCCAGGAACTGTCCAAACCGGCCCCGCTTCATCACCATGGCCCGCCCGCAGTTCTCGCAGGCGTCTGGCTCTTCGTCGGCAACCGGCTGCTCGGCCTGCTCAATCTCCCGCGTGTTGGTGCAGTCAGGATAAGAGCTGCACGCCAGGAACACACCGAAGCGGCCCACCTTGACCACCATGGGCGAGCTGCACTTGTCACACACCTCGTCGCTCGGCAGACCTTCGCCCTTAATGTTGGGCATCGCTTCGGCCGCGGCGCCGAGGTCGGAGCTAAACTTTTCGTAGAACCCGGCCAGCATGGTGCGGTAGTCGGCGGAGCCTTCCTCGATTTTGTCGAGCTGCTCTTCGAGCGCACGCGTATAGTCCACCGCCAGGATGTCGTCGAAGCTCTTGGCCAGCAGTTCGATCACCAGGCGGCCGAGGCGAGTGGGCCGGAATCGGCCTTCCACCTTCTCGGTGTACTCGCGCGCCTGGAGCACGCCGATGATCGCGGCGTAGGTGCTGGGCCTTCCGATACCGTTCTCTTCGAGCTCTTTGACCAGCGTTGCTTCGCTGAACCGGGGCGGCGGCTGCGTGAACTTCTGCTGCGGGTCGAGCTCGCACAGCTCGAGCGTGTCGCCCACCGCCACTTGCGGCAACAGACTGCTCGAGACCGACTCGTCGCCGGCCGAACCCGCCTCGTCGGCCGATCCCAACTCGGCATCCGCCTGGTAGAGCGTCAGCCACCCGGCGAACTTCTGCACCGACCCCTTGGTACGCAGCAGGTAGTCGCCTGCCTCGACCTCGAGGGTGGTGTCGTCGAACAGCGCCGGCGACATCTGCGACCCGACAAACCGGTTCCAGATCAGGCGATACAACGAGTACTGATCCCGGCTGAGGTGCGGACGCACCGTTTCCGGATCATACGCCATGCTGGTGGGCCGGATCGCCTCGTGCGCATCCTGAGCGTCTGACTTCGTCTTGAACTGACGCGGTTGCTCCGGCACGAAGTCGGCGCCGTGCTTCGCGTCGATGTGGGCCCGGACGTCGACGATAGCCTGATCGGCCACGCGGGTCGAGTCAGTCCGCATATAGGTAATCAGCCCGACCGCCCCTTCGCCCGGCAGCTCAATGCCCTCGTAGAGCTGCTGCGCGATCATCATCGTCTTCTTGACCGGGAAGCGTGCAGCCTGCTGCAGCTTGCTGGTGATGAACGGCGGCGGCGCCTGCTTCTTCCGCTCTTTTGTAGCTAGCGTCTTGACCACGAAGGTGGCCTGCTCGAGGTCGGCCACGACGGTCTTCGCCTCGGTTTCGTTGGCGACCTTGAGGGCGCTGGTGCCCTGCTTGACCACCTGCGCATCGAACTCGGGCGGCACCGAGCCGGCGAGCCGGGCAAATAGGTGCCAATACTCCTCAGACACGAACCGGTCGATCGCGTCCTCACGGTCACACACCAGCTTGAGGGCCACCGACTGCACCCGGCCAGCGCTCAATCCCCGGCGCACCTTGTCCCATAGCAGCGGGCTCAGCTTGTAGCCGACCAGGCGGTCGAGCACGCGCCGCGCCTGCTGCGCGTCGACCATGTTCTGGTCGATGTTGCGCTCTTCCTTGAGCGCATCGAGCACCGCTTTCTTCGTGATCTCGTTGAAGAAGAGCCGTCCGACCTTCCGCTTCTTCGTGCCCAGTTCGTTGGCCAGATGCCAGCCAATGGCCTCGCCTTCGCGATCAGGGTCGGTGGCGATGTAGATCTGCTCAACCCCCCGCGCGGCGTCGCGCAGTTCCTTGATCACCTTCCGGCGCGCCGGAATCGGCTCGTAGACGGGCTCGAAGCCCTCGTCGATGTCGACCCCCAGCTTGCTCTTCGGCAGATCACGGATGTGGCCCATGGACGCGACCACTTTAAAGTCGCGACCGAGGTACTTATTGATGGTCTTTGCCTTGGCCGGCGATTCGACGACGACCAGCGCTTTCGGCATTTCCCTCGTCCTTCACCCAGTGGCGGCCATCCGCCGCCATCCCGAGACACCGATTTAGCCGACGTCCTGCACTACCCTACCACTCATTTTTCAGGAGCCCACTCTCATGAACCGTCCGCCCGCCAGCCACTCTACCCGGCCCCTCAGCTCTAAATCGGAGAACCTCGCCAGCAGCGCCGAGCTGTCGACCCCGCTTATCGCGACCGGTTCGTCAACGTCGCAGGACTCGCCGCGCGCCAGCCGTGAGAGCAGCGGATAGTCCTCCAGATCATCGGCCACTGCTGAATCACCCTGCACCTGCGGTATCCGCAACTCTTCCAGGATATCGTCCACATCCTCCACGACCTTTGCCCCATCCTTCGTTAAGGGGTGGGCGCCGCGACTCCGCCCGCTGAGGACAACGCCCGGCACCGCGATCACCTCCCGCCCCTGTTCCAGCGCCAGGCGAACCGTGATCAGCAACCCCTTCTCCGTATCCTCGACCACCATCACGGCCAGGGAAACGCCGCTGATCAGGCTGTTCTGGATCGGAGAGTGGGCTAACCGCGGTTGGATGCCAGACGGGAACTCGCTGACCAGCGCCCCCGTTCGACGATGGCCGTCGCCAAGCCGCTGTGCTCGGGAGGGTAAACGGTGTCCACCTCCGAGCCCAGTATGGCCAAGGTGCCCCTTGTCCGGCGCGCGCTCCACAATGGGCGACGCCATCGCCCCATCGATCCAGGCCGCTGGTCACTGTGACGCCGCGATGGGACGGGTCGGTTCCCAGGCCGTGGGCCAGGGTACAGGCATGATGTATGCCCGCCCGTGATCCGACCAGCGCCACCGCCAGACGGCGTAGCCGCACCCGAGGGATCACCCAGCCAGGCAGGGGCGGGCCGCCCCAGCCTGTGGCACCCCAACCGCGGATGACTGCGCCCGGATTAGCAGGTTTTCTGGATTATACGTCGCCGAAGGGGGGTCGTGAGAACCGGCTATCGCGTCTTGACCGTAGCCGCAACGGGCTGTCTTGCGCCCTCTCGTGCGGGCTGGCAACGCACTTGCAACTCTCGCGGACGAGTGGCGATAATGGCGGGGGGTTCCATGCACCGAGCAATCTTGACCGTCGCGGCTCTAATCCTCCTGGTGGCCCCGGTTGCTGTACGTGCCGACGACCGGGACGAGGCGCGCGCGCAAGTCGAGTTCGGCATCCAAGTGGCCATGCGCGGTCTGTGGAACGAAGCGGTCTTCCGGTGGGAGCGAGCCATCGAGTTGGACCCAACCTACGCCGAGGCGTGGAACAACCTGGCGATCGCGTTCGAGAACCAAGGCCAGTTCGAAGATGCGCTCGAAGCGTATGAAACCGCTCTGGATCTCGACCCCCAGAACATCCAGATCGAAACCAACTACGACCTTTTCCTGGAAGTGAGCGACCGTGTCAACCAAAGCGATCCTTAGCCTGGCCTGCATCGCGTTGCTCGCGGGCTGCACAACGTTCTACGACGTCACGGTCGAGACATCGCTGACGCCGAAGCTCGATATCAATCGGTTCCAGCGGGTGCTAATCGCCGGCTTCGTGGCCGGCGGCTCGGGAGAGGTCGACGGCAACGTCGAGACCGCACGGCTGCTGCGCAGCCAGCTGCGCCGAAACTCCGACCTGCAAGTAATCGACGCCGACGTGCTCGAGCTGCTGCAAGTGTCGGCCGAGCAGGGCGGCGGACCTCCGCGCGAGCCGGAACCGCCGCAGATTCCGCAAGGCTTCGCTGCCGCTGAAGGCGCCAACGAGGAAGAGGAAGCCGAAGAAGACGAGCGTCTCGGCGAAGACAACAGGATGTCGGAGCAGGAGCTGGAAAGCTACGAAACCATCTTCGCCAACGTCGGCTACTGGCGCGACCTCGGCGAGGAGTATCAGAACCCGCTGATCTTGACCGGCACCGTCTATTTTTCGCCGCACCAGCGGTCGGGCATGGTGACCCGCGAGCGAGAGGTCTACGATTCGTTCGGCCGCCGCCGCACCGTGCCCCAGCGGGTCTACCGCGACCGTCGCGGGTTCGTGCTGAGCCCGAAGTTCATCTTCATTGACGGCGAGTCTGGGGCCACCCTCTACACTGAACGTCACCGCGAGGAAATCCTCTACGAAGCCTCGCAGAACACACCGGCGTTATCGTCCTACTTCGAGTTAATGGATCGGCTGCTACCGTCTGTGCTGGGCGCGTTCAGCAACCAGAGCGTGACCGGCACGCGAGTGCTGCTTCGGTAGTACTCCGCCGTTTCGTCCGCTCGACACGGGTTGCTAGATTCGAACCGCCAGCCCCCTTTGGTGCGCACTTCCTGACCGGTCCTCCGAAGCCGGACCTGCCAGTCGCGCGAACACCGTCGTGAGCGGGTGTGGTGTAGTGCTCGACGTGAATCCGGGTTCAAGGAGGATCCATCGATGGTTTTCTTGCTTGTAACTGCACTCGTGTCTGGCGTGATCATCTTTCTGGGGGCACTGGTGCTGGACTGGCTCGTCAGGAAGGTCGCGTCCAAGTACGCCGCCAGCCTCGGCCTTGTCACCAGAACCACTACTGTCGTTGCGGTCATGACGGGCATCTATATGTTCGTGATGACTCGCCCTGGCGTCGTTGGACCGTACGAGCAGTGGACATTCGCGAACATCGGCGGCCAGATCCTGGGGGGCGCGTTGGCGGCAGGGCTGATTCTCTGGATCGAGAAAAAGACGGGGTCCTGAGATTCGCACGCCGGTGGAGGGAGAGAACCGATGGAGGTCCCGTTTCCAGGCAAAGGTGTGGAGCTGACGCACATGCTCGTGGTTGGGGTCATGACGCATGCGCCGACCTTCTATCGAGACGTGGGAGGACAACCTGCTGCCGATACTGCGCCGCCTGTTCTGGTATCACCAGGCACGTCTGAGGTGGACTGGCTAGACGCCTCCAGCCAACAGCAGCCAACTTCTCGATTTACTGGAACAACCTGGCGACAGTGGAAAAGAGGAACTGACTACCGGAGGGCTCGAACCAGGCGCCGGCAGAGAACTAGCCCAGATAGTGAGATGTGGGCTAGACTAGAGAGCTTGGCCCGAGTGCGCGGTGTCTAAGCGGGCAGCTGCGCTCGGGGTTGGTTTACGCGCCGGTGCGCGCTCGAAAGGAACAGCTCGTGTTTGCCATCATCCAGACCTCCGGACATCAGCACAAGGTGCAGCCGGGGCAGACGATCGACGTGGACCGCCTCGGCACAGACGCCGGCGGTGAGGTGACGTTCGACCAGGTGCTTCTGGTCAGCAAAGACGACGGCTCGGTGGTGGCGGGAAGCCCCACGGTCGACGGCGCCCAGGTGGTTGGCGTGGTCGATGCTCACCATCGTGGTCCCAAGATCAGAGTCTTCCGCCGCAAGCGGCGGAAGGGCATGCGCCGGACGACGGGACATCGGACGGATCTGACCCGAGTGCGAATCACCAATATCACGGAAATTTGAGGCGGTCATGTCACACAAAAAAGGGCAAGGCAGTTCAAGGAACGGGCGCGACAGTAACGCACAGCGCCTGGGCGTCAAGCGATTCGATGGCAACATCGTGACCGGCGGCTCGATCCTGGTGCGCCAGCGGGGCTCGCGATTCAACGCCGGCCTCAATGTCGGCAAGGGCAAGGACGACACGTTGTTTGCCAAGATCGGTGGCCAGGTGCGCTTCGAAGACCACGGCTCGAAGGGCCGCTTCATCAGCGTCGTACCCGCCGACGCATAGCCCCCTGTTGCACGGCCGCGGCTCATTCCGCATCCCGCTCACATCCCAGGCATGTTCGTCGACGAGGTCGACATCCAGGTGACTGCCGGAGACGGCGGCCGCGGCTGTCTGAGCTTTCGTCGGGAGAAGTTCGCTCCCAAAGGCGGACCTGACGGCGGCGACGGCGGCTGCGGCGGATCCATCGCGCTGGTCGCGAGCCCCCATCTCAACACCCTGATCTCGTTCCGCTTCCACCCCTCCTATCACGCTAAGCGCGGTGCGCACGGCCAAGGCTCGAACCGCAGCGGAAAAGATGGCGGCGACCTGCTGCTTGATGTGCCGGTCGGCACCGTCGCCTACGAGAGTATTGAGGACGGCCTGATCGAAGTGGCCGACCTCAAGGCTCCGGGGCAGCGTGTGGTGGTAGCCAGAGGCGGCGACGGCGGGCGTGGGAACCAGCACTTCGCCACCTCCACCAATCAGGCGCCACGACGCTCCGAACCCGGATGGCCGGGTGAAGATAAGACGCTCAAGCTACGATTGAAACTGCTGGCCGATGTCGGGCTGGTGGGCTTCCCCAACGTGGGCAAGTCGACGCTGATCTCACGGATCTCGGCTGCACGCCCGAAGATTGCCGACTACCCGTTCACGACGCTCAGCCCTAACCTCGGGGTCGTTAGCATGTCGGACGAGCGGAGCTTAGTGGTGGCCGACGTCCCCGGTCTGATCGAGGGCGCCCACAAGGGCCACGGGCTGGGCGACCGGTTTCTGAGTCACCTTGAACGCACCCGAGTGCTGGTACACCTCGTCGACATGTCATCTTTCTCTGGTCGCGACCCAGTGGAAGACTTCAACATCATCCAGCAGGAACTCGGCCAGTTTATCGACGAACAAGCCGACCAACCTGACGCAACGCTGGCCGACAAACCGCAGATCGTGGCCGCCAGCAAGATGGACGCAATCGATGAGCCTGACCGACTCGAACGGCTGCGGACACACATCGAACCGATGGGGCTGCGAGTGATGCCGATCTCGGCCGTCACCGGCCAGGGGGTCTCGCAGCTCCTCGAAGCGGTCTGGGCCATCTATCAGACCGAACCCGATGAACTCGGAAACTTCGAGGATCCTGTCGACCCACCGCTACCCAGCTCATGACCTCGGAACGCACCGGCATCCTAGGGGGACGGTTCGATCCGGTCCATCTCGGCCATATAGCCACGGCCGCGCTGGCGCGGCGCGAACTGGCGCTCGACCGGGTTCTGCTGTTACCGTCTGGACCGTCACCCCATCGGGCCGCGCTGGCACGAGCCGCCGATACCGACCGGCTGGAGATGACGCGGCTTACGGCGGAGACGGTGTCTTGGCTCGACGTTGAGGACGCCGAAATACGGTCGGCCGAACCGTCGTACACCTCGGTGACACTCGGAAAGCTGGCTGAGGCCGGGCATCAGCCGACGCGGTTATTCTTCATCGTGGGCGCCGACGCCTTCGCAGACATCGCCACGTGGCACGACTATCCGGCCGTCTTCGACCGCGCGCACTTCGCCGTGGTCTCGCGACCCGGCCACCCGGTGGACGCACTGCGCCGACGCCTGCCGACGCTAGCCACCCGAATGAGGGTCGCCACACCTGTGCATGCCCCCGCACTGGCCATTCATCTGCTCGACGCCGAAACGCCGGCCATCTCATCGACGGCCATCCGTGTTCGGCTGCAGGCGGGACAATCGGTCGATGACCTGGTGCCCGAGCCGGTCGCGGCCTACATCAGCACCCATGGTCTCTATCGTGCCCCTAGCGGCGAGTAGCTTGCATGACAGAACCCGAGACACCCGCGCTTGACGAGAGCACGCTGCCAGAGCCACTCGACGACGTGGTCGAGGCAATGCGTGACAAGAAGGCGGAAGCACTCACTCTCCTCGATCTGCGAGAATCTGGCGCCTTCACCGACTACTTCCTGATCTGCTCGGGCCGCAGCACCAGGCAGGTGAAGGCAATCACCGACGGCATCCTTGAGACGCTGAAAATACTGGACCGGCGCCCAGCGCATATCGAGGGGCAAACCACCGCCGACTGGGTACTGATCGACTGTTTCGACTTCATCGTCCATGTGTTCACTCCCGAGACCCGCAGCTTCTATGCGCTTGAGCGTCTCTGGGGGAACTCCCGCGAGGTCGACGTCTAGCCCCAGCCTCACCACCCTTCTAAGACCCCGTGCTGACCGCCACGCCAGGCGCCGGCGAACGTGCGGGCGCAACCGGGCGGTCGCCTTGGCTCGCAACAGAATCAGCGTCGAAACGTTCAAGGGCGCGGTACGCTCCGGCTAAGAGCGGCAGCGACTCGGTGGAGCTCGTGTCGTGCTAGTGGACGACATGCTGACGACCGGGACCACGCTCGGGGCCTGCCCCTGGCGCTTCGGGCCGCAGCGAGGCGGGACTGCTGGTGCTTACGCTGACGAAAGTCTTGTGCTCACGGCGGCCATGACCCCGGCCGCCACGTCTTCCTTCGAGCCCTGACCGTCCACACGCAACCAGTCGGACTGAGCGGCCTGCCGGAGATAACTCTCCCGCACCCGGCCCAACAACTCGAGGTCCTGTTCGTAGCGGTCGCGTCCGGTGACCTTCCGTTCGACCGCTAGCGCCGGATCAATATCGAGGAGAATTGTCAGCTCTGGAGCCGGCAAGAAGCGTTGCGCTTCAGTCAACCACCCTACATCTAGACCCTGAGCCTCGCCATAGGCGATGCTCGACGCCATGTAGCGGTCGCACACCACCACCAGCCCGCCATCGAGCCAGCGAATCAGGTCGCCCTTTCGCTCGTAGCGGTTGGCGATGTAGAGCAGCTGCATCACCTCGGACTCGTAGTCACGTTCCCCCTGGAGCGCCCGCGCGATCTCCTCGCCAATCGAGGTGCCATAATCAGGGAACGAGACCAGCCGCGACCGGGTGCCCCCTTCACGCAGGCCGTCACGCAAGCGCTGCGCCTGGGTCTCCTTCCCACTCTGATCCAGTCCCTCGATCGCAATCAACATCTGCGTGCCACTACCCTTCTTCGAAGGACAGCTGGTCGTCGATGGTCTGCCGTCGACGCGACAGACGCCACTCGCCGCCGTCCACCATAACTTCCGCCGGCAAGGGGTGCCGGTTGTAGTTGTTCGCCATGGCCGACCCGTAGGCGCCAGCATCGAGCACGGCCATCAAATCGCCCACCTCTGGCCGGGGCAGCTCACGGTCGGCGCCAAACAGATCCGAGGTCTCGCAGATCGGTCCCACTACGTCACACGTGATCGCTTCGCCGTCCCCCGGCAGCACCGGCCGCACACAGTGATAGGCCCCGTAGAGCGCCGGGCGAAGTAGTTCGCTCATGCCGGCGTCGAGCACCACGAATAACTTCCCGTCTGGGCGCGGCTTGACGTCGACCACCGACGCGACCAGCACGCCTGCGGCGCCCACCACGGCTCGCCCCGGCTCGATGACGATGCTCAGGCCCGAGTCGCTGACTAGGTCGACCAGCACGGCCGCGTAGTCGGCCGGTGAGGGCGCCACCTCGTCGTTGTACTGGATACCCAAGCCCCCGCCCAGATCGAGATGCTCAAGCTGGATACCATCGTCGGCCAGCTCGCTGGTCAGTGCGAGCACCTTGTCGGTGGCCTGGCGAACCGGGTCAAGACCGAGCATCTGCGAGCCAACGTGCACATGCAGCCCTACCACGCGAAGCTCGGACCAACGGGCCGCAGTGCGCAGGATCTCGCGCGCATCGGCCAGCGGCACTCCGAACTTGTGCCTGCTCAATCCGGTCGAGATGTGCGGATGGCTGTCGGCGGCAATGTCAGGGTTGACCCGGAGAGCGACACGCGCGCTCACGCCAAGCTGGCGGGCCGCCCCGGCCACCCGCTCCAGCTCACCGGCCGACTCGGCGTTGATCGTCTTCACCCCGAGTGCCACTGCCTGGTCGAGCTCGGCCGGGGTCTTCCCCACGCCGGTGAAGACGATGTCCTCGGGAGCGTAGCCGGCGCGGCGCGCCACCTCGATCTCGCCCCCAGAGTTCGCGTCAGCGAGGCCTCCAGCCTCACGGACCACGCGGAGCACGGCCAGGCTCGAATTCGCTTTGAGCGCGTAGTGCACGGCGTGCGGATAGTCGCCGAAGCCCGCCACCAGCTGCTGGATCCGGTCGCGGATCATCACCCCGCTGTAGACGTAGCAGGGAGTTCCGACAGCCTCGGCGATAGTGGCCAGAGAGATGCCGTCACACGACAGGACCGCGCCTTCCCGGTCGAATCCACGCATGAACCCGGCATTGTAGTCCCGCCGTCGGAACGACACAAAGCCGTACGTCGGATTGACTCCACTTCGGGCCGGCAGCAGAATGGGGCTCGGTTCCCCGTCCTCCGCCACACCATGCTTGCCGGTTCAGCGCGCCAGTCTCCGGAAGCGACCGAACAACTGATCGACGGGTGCCTGCAGGGCGACCAGGCCGCCTGGGACCAAATCGTCCAGAAGTACCGGCGCAAGGTCTTCAACGTGGCGTACAAGTTCGTGGGTCGCCACGAACTGGCAGAGGATCTGACTCAGGAGATCTTCCTGAGGATCTTCAAGGCTCTCGACACCTTCGACCGCCGCGCCAACTTCCAGACCTGGCTGATCAGCGTCAGCCGCAACCTCTGCATCGATCACTACCGGAGTGTTCGCAAGGAGCGTGAGTTCGTGGACCGGAACGTCGACGCGGGCGACATCTCGACCGCCAGCAACGAACCAGATGCGCTGGTCACCCTCGAGCGGGGCGACCGCCGCGACATGCTGCATCACGCCCTGGCCCAGCTGACAGACGCGCTGCGCACGGCCGTCATGCTGCGCGACATCAAGGAACTGTCGTATCAGGAGATCGCCACCAGGCTCGAGTTGCCGGAAGGCACGGTGAAGTCCAGGATCAACCGTGGGCGCAAGGAGCTCGTGCGCCAGATCCGCAAGCTCATGGCCGAGCAGAGAGCGAGCGCGGGATCACAGGAGTGAAGGAATGAACCTGACCACAGATCACAATGACGGCGTGGCCATCGTCCGCGTCGGGGAAACCCGGCTGATGTATCCACTGCTGTCCGAATTTTCCGGCGCGGTCACGACGCTAATCAAGAACGGGCAGCAGAAGGTGCTCATCGACCTCTCACCGGTGGTCTACGTCGACAGCGCGTCGATCGGATGTCTGATGGATCTCTACAGGCAAACCGCGGCGGCCGGCGGCACCTTGAAGCTGTCGGGGATCCAGAAGCGGGTAGAGACGATGCTGACCATGACGGGCGCTCAGCAGTTCATCGAGGTACACGCCGACGAGCAGGGCGCCCTCGATACCTTTAGGGAGTAGCCATGCGCACCATCACCACGAAGAGCGGCGCTGAGTTCTCGCTTGACGGGGACCTCCTCAGCCTGCTGGAAACGCTCTATAGGGAGCTAAACACGCGGTATGCGCTGGACCGAACCTTCGAAGACACCATCCGGGAGATCAACGAGATCCTGGACCAGATGTCCGAGGACGAACGCCGCGCCTACCTGGTGGAAAGCCTGTTCCTGAACACCGTAACCTACGAGAACGAACGGCTCGGCGCCTACATGCGAAAGCTCACCAAGCCGAGCTAATCCCGCCCAGTCGGTCCCCACGACATGTCACTGAACCATCTAGCAACCCGTTTCGGCTGCTCCTGGCCCTGGGAGACGCTGGCGCTCAGCTGCGCCTGAGGACCCGTGTCCGTAACCTTTCCACCCGCGCTTTCCCAGCCCAGGCCTGCTACGTCCGCCGCCTGGTCCGACTGGACGCGCAGCTCTGCGCCGCCGACGGACAGGTCACCAACCGCGACCACGCGCGCGCCCGGCTGCCAGTGATGCTCGAACCGGGTCAGATCAGCGAGATTGAGATCGAGATACCCCTGCCAACCAACCGAGGCCTGTATCGGATGAAGTTCGATCTTGTGAGTGAGGGAATCGACCGGTTCGAGGACCGCGGGTCGCCAACGACCAGCTTGCCAGTACTGGTTTGGTGACGCCCCAAGGCTGAAACAGGGAGGGGCTAGTTCGGCACCGGAGCCGGGGTCTTGGCCACCACGTTGGCGGCCGCCGGTTCGACGAGACCAGCCTCGACGATCTCCCAGGCGCCGGTCTCCTTGAGCAGCTTCTTCGCAAAGGCGGCATGCAGCTCGTGCCCACCTCGATGGGCCACGAGGTGGCCAACGACCGGGTGACCCACAAGCGCGAGATCACCGATCACATCGAGAATCTTGTGCCGGACGAACTCGTCTTCGAAACGCAGTGAGTTGTTGAGCACGCCTGTCTCACCCAGCACCACCGCGTTGTCGAGCGAGCCGCCCAGGGCCAGCCCCTTCTGCCGCATCATCTCCACTTCTTTGAGGAAGCCGAAGGTGCGGGCGGGCGCGATCTGATCGACGAAGCTCTCGGCGGTCACCCGGAGCGAGTGGGTCATGTGACGCAACAGCGGATGGTCGAAACTGATGCTATAGGTCACCTTGAAGTGGTCCGAGGGATACAAGGAAATCCGCTTGTCGCCGAGAGACAGGGAGACGGGCCGCAGCACCTTCAGATACGAACGCGGCTGCGCCAGCCGCTTGAACCCAGCTTCGTGGACGAGATACACGAACGACGCCGCACTCCCGTCCATGATGGGCACCTCGGCCTGGTTCAGCTCGACGATGACGTTGTCGACGCCCAGGCTAACCAGCGCCGCCAGCAGATGCTCGACGGTCTCGACCGTCCCGGCGTCACGGGAGAGCCCGGTGGCATAGTGCAGCCGATCGACGTTGTCGACCGTGGCGGGAATCTCAACGCCGCCGAGGTCCGCTCGCCGGAACCGGATACCGGAACCGGCACGGGCCGGTTTCAGCGATAAAGTCACCTTTTGTCCCGAGTGCAAGCCAATGCCTGAACAGGAGACAGATCGACGAATTGTATGCTGCGCGTCAGTCACGGTCCGGCTTACCCCCAAGCTGGTGGTGCAGTTGCACCCATGGTCTCCGAGGACGAAGCAAGACTGACATCGCTTTCCTTCCCACTGGAAACTTGTCGTAAGTAGCTAACATCTAAGGGCTTATGACTTTTCTGTCGGTTGACAGATCACGACGCGACAGTCGACTCTGGTAAAACGGCCACGCCTGAAACCACCTCAGGTGTGGCTGTTGTACCACATAACGACCCTATTGTCAGCTATTTGGACAGATTTCGATCCGAATCGAGCAGGTTCGACAGATAGGATCCGGTCACAGAATCCGCCACCGTTGTCAGCTCTTCCGGAGACCCGGCGCCCACCACCTGCCCCCCGCCATCGCCGCCGCCGGGGCCCATATCGATGACGTGGTCGGCGCTCTTGATCACGTCAAGCTGATGCTCGATGACCACCACGGTGTTCCCCTGGTCGACCAGCTTCTGGAGGACGTTGAGCAGCTTCCGAGTGTCTTCGAAGTGGAGACCCGTGGTCGGCTCATCGAGGATGTAGACCGTCCGGCCGGTGCTCCGGCGCGAGAGCTCCTTGGCCAGCTTCACCCGCTGCGCCTCCCCACCCGAGAGCGTGGTGGCCGACTGCCCGAGGCTGACATAGCCGAGGCCGACCTCCTGAAACGTGCGCAGCTTGTTGGCAATCGACGGAAAGTTCTCGAGCAGCGGCAGCGCCTGGTCGACGGTCAGCTCGAGCACGTCGGCGATCGACACGCCGCGGTAGCGGATCTCGAGCGTCTCGCGGTTGTAGCGCCGCCCCTTGCACTGGTCGCAAGTCACATAGACGTCTGGCAGGAAGTGCATCTCGATGGCGTTCACCCCATCGCCCTGGCACGCCTCGCAGCGGCCGCCCTTCACATTGAACGAGAAGCGCCCCGGCTTGTAGCCGCGCGCGCGCGCGTCCGGTAGCATCGCAAACAGCTCCCGAATGAAGGTGAACAGCCCCGTGTAGGTGGCCGGGTTCGACCGCGGCGTCCGTCCGATGGCCGACTGGTCGATCTGGATCACTTTGTCGACCAGGTCGCCACCTTCGATCTTCCTGTGCGGTCCCGCCGGTTGAGCCGCCCGGTGAAGGTCACGCGCCAGGGCCCGGAACAGGATGTCGTTCACCAACGTCGACTTCCCGGAGCCGCTCACCCCGGTGATGGCGGTCAGCACGCCCAACGGGATCGACACGTCTATGCTCTTGAGGTTGTTGGCGCAAGCCCCCCTGATCACGAGCGAACCCTTGAGATGCGGACGCCGGACGGTTGGGGTCGGGATCACCCGCTCGCCACGCAGATACTGTCCGGTCAGAGAGTTGCCGTTGCCCGACAGCAGGTCGGCCGGCCGCCCCTCGAAGATAACCTCCCCCCCATGCTCGCCGGCGCCGGGGCCCAGATCAACCAAGTAATCGGCGGCCCGGATGGTCTCCTCGTCGTGCTCCACAACGATCACGGTGTTACCCAGATCGCGTAGCTTAGCGAGGGTGTCCAGCAGCAACCGATTGTCGCGCGGGTGGAGACCAACGGACGGTTCGTCCAGCACGTAGAGGACGCCGGTCAGATTCGAGCCGATCTGGGTCGCCAGCCGGATCCGTTGTCCCTCCCCACCAGACAAGGTGGCGGCGCTCCGCGCCAGGGTAAGATAGCCAACCCCAACATCTCGTAAGAACCGGAGCCGCTCCCGGATCTCGCGCAAGACCTTTTCAGCCACCAGTGCCTCGCGCTCGGTCAGTTCGAGCTCGGCGAACGCGGCAGCCGCCTCGTGAATCGGCAGGTGCGCGAACTCGGCGATGGTGCGGCCCTTGACGCGCACCGAGCGGCTTTCTGGGCGCAGCCGCTCGCCGTTGCAGCTCTGGCAGGTCTGCAGCGACCGTAACGGTTCGAGCAGCTCCTGTTCGGACCAGCTCCCGGCCGTGTAGCGCCGCCGCAGGTTCGGCAGGATCCCTTCGAAGTCCGTCCCGAACGGGTCTGGCTTCCGTCGCCGGGCGGCGGGCCGGGCAGCGGCGATCCGTTTGGGCGCCGGCGGACCGCAGAGCAGCAGCTGACGTTGCTTCTTCGGCAGCTTGGCAAACGGCGTGTTCAAGTCGATGCCGAAATTGCTGCTCAAACCGTCGAGCGCCTCCCGCACCAGCGCATCATCACCGGCGGCCCAGGGAGCAATGGCCCCGTCCCGCAGACTCTTCGACCGATCCGGCACGATGCGGTCAGGGTCGAAGTCGTCCAGCGCGCCAAGACCCTGGCACTCGCGGCACGCCCCCTGGGGCGAGTTAAACGAGAAGATCCGCGGCGTGAGCTCAGGCATGCTGATGCCGCAACGGGCGCAGGCCAGACGACGGGAGAACAGGCGATCGCCACCATCCAGCGTGTTGATGATCACGACGTCGTCGCCCAAGTCGAGCGCCAGCTCGATGCCGTTACGCAACCGGCGCTCGACCCCTGCTCGGATCACCAGCCGGTCGACCAGCACCTCCACGTCGTGGTTGCGGCGACGCTCCAGCTTGATGTCTTCGTCAAGCGACCGCAGTTCACCGTCAATCCTCACTCGTGTGAACCCCTTGGCGCGGAGCGCGGCGAGCTCTTTCTTGAACTCGCCCTTGCGTCCCCGCACGACCGGCGCCAGCACGTTGATGCGCTCGTCGTTCGGCCCGTGCAGCACCATATCGATGATGCGCTCGAGCGTCTGACGCGCAACCGGCCGGCCACACTCCGGACAATGCGGCACGCCAACGTTGGCGAAAAGTAGACGCAAATAATCGTAGATCTCGGTCACCGTGCCCACGGTGGACCGCGGATTCGAGCCGGTGGTCTTCTGTTCGATCGAGATGGCTGGTGAGAGGCCGTCGATCAGGTCGACATCAGGCTTCTCGACCTGCTCCAAGAACTGGCGCGCGTAGGCGGACAGTGACTCGACATACCGTCGTTGCCCTTCGGCGTAGATGGTGTCGAAGGCCAGCGACGACTTACCAGACCCGGACAGGCCAGTCACGACCACCAGTTGGTCGCGAGGCAAGCTGACGTCGATGCCCTTGAGGTTGTGGACGCGCGCTCCGCGCACGTCTATGCGGTCGTGAGCCATGACGAGCCCGACCGGCCAGCCACGGCGAAGACCAGACCACAGGGTGGCGCCTTCGGCCGCCGGTCCAAACCCTCGATGTTATCACGCGGCGTGCGAAGACCGCGGCAAACGGTCGAAACGGTATGCGGTGTCGCCTGAAACGACCACCGCACCTCCGGCTTCGTCGAACGCGACCCCGACCAGAGAGGACGCCGCAACCACCTGTTCGGTCTCGCCGTCGGCGATCAGCCGGTAGAGCCCGCTGGCCCCAGCGAGCGCCTCGACCACGTGGAGTGCACCGTGGGCATCGACGCCCATCCCCTGCGGACGGCCAAACGTGCGGCATACGATCGACACCTCGCCGTGCGGGTCGATGGCATACACCGCATCCCGAGTCGACAGGGTGGGCGCCGTGGCGAACAACACACCGTCTGGCGCCATCGCCAGATGAAACGCCGCCACGCTCGGAGGCAGCGAAGCGAACCTTCTCACCTTGCCCGCGGTATCAATCTCGAAGACCGTGCCGGATCGGTCGCCCACATACAGCCGCCCGTCAGCGCCGAACGCCAGGCCACAAGCCACCCCCAGGTCAGCGGCCACCTGGGCAATCTTCCCCGACTCGTCGACCGCGTAGACGGCGCCATCGAACCGGCTAGACACGAACAGCTGACCATCGGGATGCAGCGCCATCGACGTGGGATTGGTCAGTCCGGTGACAAACGGCTCCCGGTAGGCGTCCTGCCTGAGTCGGAAGATCGATACGGGCGACTCGTCGCCGCGGGTGCCGCTGTAGGTGAGGTAGAGCGTGCCGTCGCCATCGAGCACAGGGCTGTCGACCTGGTGGACACCGGTCGCCACAGCAGCGCCCACCTCGAGGTAGGCAGTAGCGCCGGGCGAGCCAGACAGCCGCAACGGCGTCGACCCCCCCGGCAACCCGGACGGCACCTGGCACACGACTCGATCCGGATCGGCGTACACGACACGGGCGAGGCGGTCGCCCAACAGAACCTCGGGCCCGGTGCCATTGAACGCACCAACGCCAGAACCTCGGACCGTGACGCGTCCTCCGGCCACCGCGGCAAGCGGATGCACCGACGTGATCTCTGATGGCGACGTAGACAACTAAGCTTCCATGGAGCGTCGCCCCAACCCCCCCGCCGGGCGCGCCATACGAGCCCGGCAGGCTGATTGCGCGGCGGCCTAATAGAGACTATCGCCTAGCTCTCGTCGAGCTTGACGTTCCAGTACAGATAGTCTCGCCAGCTTTCTGGCGCCTCCCGACGACCGACGGCAATCCGGACGGTTGCCGGACGCACCGGCCGGCGGGGCATGCGGATAATGCGCATCCCGGCCTCGGCCGGGGTCCGTCCCCCCTTGCGACGGTTGCACCGGACACAAGCGGTCACGATGTTCTCCCAGTCCTTCCGCCCGCCATACCGGACCGGTACCACATGATCGAAAGTGAGACGGTCGACCGGAAACGCCTGAGCACAGTACTGGCAGGTGTGGTCGTCGCGAGCATAGATGTTTGCGCGCGAGAACGGCACCAGGTTGAAGTGGCGCTTGATCCTGATGTAGCGCAGCAACCGGATCACCGACGGCAGCTTGACTGAGACCGAGACCGAACGGACCTCCCGGTCGTAAACCGAGATCACCTCGACCTTCCCCTGACACCACAGGGTGATCGCCTTTCGCCAGTCCACGACCTTCAGTGGCTCGTAGGTCGCGTTGAGCAGCAGAGTGTGCTCCATCGTCGGCCAGACTCGTTGATATGTCGGTGCGAGTATCGAAGAGTCCATGTCACAACCACGGCGCCGCGTCGAACGTCGAGGCGCCAGGATCGCCAAGCGCGAGTATACCGGGAGCATGCGACCAACAAATAACACCGTAAGACGGGATGAATCGGCGGTCGCCGTGGTGTCGAGGTCGCGAGACCCGCTTAGGGCATTGTGACCGAGCTGCTTACCAGGTGTCAAGCTGTGCAATTTCGTCGTAAATAACTGCAAATAAATAGCTTAAAGAACTAAAGCAGTTTCAATAGACTCGGTATGGCGAACCGACCGATAAGTATCTCAATGAAGCGAGTGCTCTCGAGCGTGGTGGCGGCACTGACAGCGACCGGATGCGCCGCGCACCACGGGACGGTGCCGGCGCCGTTCCCGACCGTAGGAAATACCGTGTCGACCTCTCGGCCGACCGGACTACTCCGACCGGTGGATCCCTATGCGGTGAGCTCGACCGCGCGCGATCTGCGTGGGGTCCCGTATGTCGACGGCGGAACCACGCCGGCCGGATTCGACTGCAGCGGGTTCACTCGCTATATCTTCGAACAACACGGGGTCGAGTTGCCGCGTCTGGCGGCCGACCAATATCGTGTCGGGAAACCGCTAGACCCGGACGACATCGAAACCGGTGATCTCCTCTTCTTCACCACCGTCGCCCCGGGCGCCTCACACGTCGCCCTGTCCATCGGTGGCGACGAGTTCATACACGCTCCCTCCGAGCGAGGACAGGTACGTGTCGAACGTCTGAACTCGAGCTACTGGTCCCAGCGATTTCTCGGAGCACGCCGCGTGATCGACTCGGTCCAGGTTGGCGCTCCCTAGCACGATCGGGTTTCCTACCCAGACTGCACGACCTTCACCCGGTTTCCCGACCTCGGCTGTTCGTTAACCGGAAACCCGTTCATGACGGCCAGCGTCTCAGGCGGCAAGATGTCCTGCCCCGCCCCCTGGGCGATCGACTGCCAGGTGTCGCCCTGTCTAACCGCGTAGAAGCGAAGCCGATTGGACGGGAGCTCAGGCAGTGACAGGCGTCGCCGCCGACAACAGACTGAGCTGGGCTTCCAGACGCCCTCGCGCCTCGTCGCCCACCGCTTCGAGCGGCAGTCGCGGCGCGCCTCCCACAAACCCGCGAACCTCGAGCGCAGCCTTGAGCCCAGCGATGCCGTAGATCGACCCAACCAGCTTGGCGATCGGCACAATCTGCCGTTGCTGCTCTCGCGCCTCGTCGAGCTGTCCCTGTCTGACCAGGGTGAACAGCCGCAGACACGCTTCGGGCGCCACCGCCGCCAGGGCGAGGATGCCGCCATCTGCGCCAAGCAGCAGACTGGTGAGGAAGGTCGGCGCGGACCCCACGAGGACACTAAATCTCTCCGGCGCGAGACCGACCAGGTCGCCGACATAGCTCATATCTGGACCTGACTCCTTGATGCCTACGATGTTGTCGTGGGTCGACAGCGCAGCGACCACCTCGACCGGCAACGTGACTCCAGTCAGTGCCGAGAAGTTGTAGAGGACCACGGGCACCGGCGACGCGTCGGCCACGGCGTTGAAGTGCTGGGTGAAGGTGGTGCTCGTGAACTGGCTCTTGAACAAGGACGGGGTGCGAACGAGCACTGCATCGGCGCCAGCCGCAGCCGCTCGCCGCGAGGCGGCGATGGTGCTTCGCGTCGACTGCCGACCGGTACCAGTAATCAGCAGCCGCCCGGACGGAATCCGCTCTCGCGCCACGGCGATCAACCGATCCGCCTCATCGTCGTCGACATAGGGCGCCTCGCCGTTCGACCC
Organism: Acidobacteria bacterium UBA2994; assembly: GCA_002346545.1. GTDB lineage: Bacteria > Acidobacteriota > Vicinamibacteria > Vicinamibacterales > UBA8438 > UBA2994. Next base: position 138,989 of record DEAA01000021.1, on the reverse strand, counting down.
GAGCACCACCAGCCCATCGAGGCCCGTGTTCATCCAGCGGTCAAGGTTCCCCCGCCAGCCGTCGAGATCCAGTTCCCCATCGGCGCCGAACGGGGTCGGCACCGGCGCATAGACACCCTGCAAAGTCATCCGGGCACAGTAGCCATGCAGCCCGAGCGTTGTCAATCGGCCAGCATACAAGGTAGGTCCCGGTGGCCTTATCGGCCACCGGGTTGCGGAGGGCTTTAGAGGTTGCGGTCGTCGACGCAGCCGATTGGCAACCGACTGGCCTCGACCGGAGGCTTTGAGATCGGGCGTCGTCTCGACGGCTTCGGTTCAGGTCGTAACCTGCGCTCGGGGCCGTAGAGGCGCACGCTACCTCCCTTGTGCAATTTGTAGGCCGAGAATACTCATCGGCGGAAAAGTTTTTGTAAATCATTTATTCACAATCACTTAAAAGCAACCCTGGAGAGACTTCCACTCTGACGCTTCCAGACCAACTGTCCAGTATTGGCCGCACCGGCGACACCGGTAACGAAATCGTGGTCCGGGATAGCGATCTTGTGTGTCCTGACGGCGATTCGGAGCCAACGCCGTGGCGTCTGGATACAGAAACGTCAGGCTGGGGGGCCGGGGTCGAGGGGATGCCGCAGGAAACAGACTTCGTCCACAATCTGGCCGCCGATCAGGTGTTCCTGGATGATACGCTCGAGCACGGGTGGGTCACACTCGCGGTACCAGGCGCCCTCGGGGTAGACGACAGCGATCGGCCCACCTTCGCACACCCGAAGGCAGTTCGCCTTGGTGCGAAACACACCCCCCCGCTCAGAGAGCCCCAGTACAGACAAACGACGCTTCAAGTAGTCCCAGGCGACCAGGCTGCGGTCGCGGTCGCAACACTTCGGCTTGGTCTGGTCGCAACACAGCAGGAGATGCCGGCGCGTCGCCGTCGCCCCTACGGCCTCGGCCGTCGCACGCTGACTGGCTGGACTACCGGTCGGAGGGTCAATGGGGGGCATGGAAGCTGGTGAGAGCGGGTAGGATAGCATGGGCCAGCGGACACCTCCCCCGAACGCCATGAGCCAGCGAACCGCCCTTCTTAGCCGGGTCATGAACGTGTTCCTAGCCACCGTCGAACGGGGCGGCAATGCCCTGCCGCACCCGGCGACCCTCTTCGCCCTCCTGGCCGGCGTGGTGGTGGTGATCTCGGCGATCGCGGCCCGGAGCGGACTCGAGGTGATCCATCCAGGCACGGGAGAGCTGATCCGCCCGATCAGCCTGGCGTCAGTGGAGGGACTGCACCGGATCTTGACCGAAATGGTCACTAACTTCACGAACTTCGCCCCGCTTGGCACCGTGCTGGTGGCGATGCTCGGCATCGGGGTAATGGAGGCCAGCGGTCTGATCGGCGCCGCACTCCGTCTCCTGGTGCTGTCGGCCCCGAAACGCCTGCTGACATTCATACTGGTACTAGCTGGAGTGTTGTCGAACACGGCCAGCGAGATCGGCTACGTCCTGCTGGTGCCGCTGGGCGGCATCATCTTCCTAGGCGCGGGACGGCACCCGATGGCGGGACTGGCTGCAGCCTTCGCCGGGGTATCCGGCGGCTACAGTGCCAACCTGCTGCTCGGCACGATTGACCCGCTGCTGGCCGGCCTGTCGGAGGAGGCCGCCCGCATCATCGACGACAGCTACAGGGTCAACGCCGCCGCCAACTACTACTTCATGGTGGTATCGACGTTCCTTATCGCCGGAGCCGGCACCTGGGTGACCGAACGCATCGTCATTCCACGACTCGGCCCCTATGAGGGCGACGAGGGTGAGAACGATGAGAACGCCATGCGCGCGGTGTCGCCAACCGAGCGCCTGGGCCTGCTGGCCGCGCTGGCCGCCATGGGCGTGTTCGTCCTCCTGTTGCTGTGGGGCACGCTGCCGGCCGACGGCGCCTTGCGAAACCCGGAGACCGGCGGGCTGCTGCGTTCGCCGTTCCTGTCCGGCATCGTGGCGTTCATCTTCTTTGGGGGCACCCTGGTCGGGGTGGCCTACGGGGTGACGACCGGCGCCTTCAAGAGCGACAGCGACGTCATGAACGGCATGGGCAAAACCATCAGCACTCTCGGCTCGTATCTCGTGCTGGTGTTCTTCGCCGCCCAGTTTGTCGCCTACTTCAACTGGACCAACTTGGGACTAATCGTGGCCGTGAAGGGGGCCGACGCCCTGCGCAGCTCAGGTCTGGGCGGCATCCCGTTGATGCTCAGCTTCGTACTGCTGACGTCGTTCATCAACCTGTTCATGGGCAGCGCGTCGGCCAAGTGGGCAATCATGGCCCCGGTGTTCGTCCCGATGTTCATGTTGCTCGGCTACACCCCGGAGCTGACCCAGACCGCCTACCGGGTCGGCGATAGCACCTCGAACATCATCGCGCCGATGATGTCCTACTTCGCACTGATCGTGGCGTTCTTCGAACGCTACGACAAGAAGTCTGGCATCGGCACAGTGGTGGCCACCATGCTCCCCTACACCATCGCCTTCCTGATCGTCTGGTCGATACTACTGATGATCTGGATGACCCTCGGGCTCCCGGTGGGGCCCGGCTCCCGGCTGATGCTCTAGGTTTCCCGGCCGGGTTACAGCCCAAAGCCGACCAAGCGGCTCTTTACTCCCCGCCCGCCCACTTAATATCCACCCGTAGACCATAGAAATTCTCGACCGTATGCAGGTCTACGTAGAGTTCGCCCGCCTTGAGCCGTTCGAGATCGGTGGCCGAAAGATTCAGCGTACCTGACACGCGGGGTTGGCCGCGTCCACCGAGCAGGTGGACCACGGGGCCAGCTCCATCGCCCTGCGTGCGATGGATGTGGGTGAAGAGCACATCCTCGCTGAACAGACCGAATGCGCTCACGCCGAAACGCAAGGTGCGGGTAGTCTCGTCGAGCTCGAGGCGGGCCACAAAGCCAGCGCCATGGTCTCCGGTGCCCCCTACTTCGACCACCACCGGTTCAGGCGGCGTCACAAGGCTGGGCGTACTGGCCGGCGGACGGCGATGGTCCGTCTCCTGCTCGAAGGCGTAGGCCACTCGGAGCAGCTCAAGCTCGGCGAACTCGCGGCCGATCATCTCCATTCCCACCGGCATCCCGTCTGGCGCATAACCAGCCGGGACCGAGATCGCCGGTAGCCCGGAGACCGCGCTCAACGCACAATTGCTGCCCGGCTGCCCCTGGCCAATGGGACGGGCCGTCTGTCGGATGGTGGGATAGATAAGCGCGGTCAAATCGTGGGCGTCGAGCACGGTCTCGACGGCCTCGCGTGCCGCTTCCCGTCGCTCCAGCCGGGTACGGTAGTCGTCGGTGTCCAGGCTCTCCACCTCGAGCGAGCTCTCCATGGTGCCGAGCACATCGTGATACAGACCCAGCTCGACCAGTTCTTCCAGCGAGCGCACCGGAGCGTCCGGCGTGTCAGCGAGATAGTTGTCGAAGTCGATCTTGAACTCCAGCCCGATGAGTGAGGCTCCTTGAAGCAGATCGCCGAACTCGGGGTCTGGAATCTCAATCTGCTCAGCTCCAGCCGCCACCATCGCTTCCACCGCCGCTTCGATAACTTCTCGCACCGGCCGTTCCGCGCCACCCTCTCCCATCAACTCCTCAATGACGGCCACCCGGACGCCGCTGAGACTGGCGCCGGCGAGCGCATCGCTATAACTGGGAGGAATCCTCCCGGCGCTCCGGGCCGTCGTCTCGTCGGCGGGATCCTCGCCCACCGTGGCGTCGAGCACAATGGCTAGGTCCTCGACCGAGCGTGCCAGCGGTCCACCGATATCTTGGGTGGTCGACAGCGGTACAATGCCGTCGCCGCTTGCCAGCCCTCGGGTGCCACGCAGCCCCACCAGAGCATGGTGGGCGGATGGAATCCGGATCGACCCGCAGGTATCACTGCCCATACCGGCCGCGGCGTAGCTGGCCGCCACGGCGGCGCCCGTTCCGCCGCTCGAGCCTCCCGGGTTGCGATCCGGATCGTACGGGTTGCGGGTCTGTCCGAACACAGAACTGACCGTCGTGATACCGCGGGCCAGCTCGTGCATGTTGGTCTTGCCCAGCACGATCGCCCCGGCGTCGCGCAGACGCCTTACCTGGAAGGCATCGTCGGGCGGGAACGAGGTGGCCAGCGCGATCGCGCCGGCGCTGGTCGGCATGTCGGCGGTGTCGTAGTTATCTTTGACGACCACGGGAATCCCGTGCAGCGAACCACGCAGCTGGCCAGCCGCTCGATCGGCGTCCAACTGATCCGCCCGTGCCAACGCCTCCTGATTGAGCGAGACCATAGCGTTCAGGGCCGGCCCCTGTAGATCGAACGAGTCGATTCGCTGAAGATAGCCTTCGACCAGCCCGCGGGCGGTCACCTCTCCGGCAGCCATCGCGGCTTGCAGCTCGGCGATCGACCGCTCGTGCACGTCGAAGGCGAGCCCGCCATCGCCCCCCTCGGCTCCGCATCCGGCCAGGCTTACAACGATAATCGTCACTACCGCTCGACCGCCCACTGACATCGGGTGCTCCTCTCTTCTTCGAACCGTGGAGCCATCCTACTGCACCGCCCTTCCCACCGGACGTGGACAGGTAGAATGGCGCCATGCGCCTGTGGGCAGGCCTTCTCACCGTGGTAGTGGCGCTGACGGTCCTCAACGCCCAGGACGCGTCCGCACCGGGCGGCGATTCGATCCGCCGACAGGATCTGGAAGGCGACGTGCGTTTCCTCGCCAGCGAACGGTTAACCGGGCGGCTCACCGACACCGACGGGAATCGCCGGGCGGTCGAGTTCATCGCGGCCAGGTTCCAGCGGCAGCGCCTGCTGCCGGCGGGCGCCGACGGCACCTACTTTCACCGCTTCGACCTCATGACCGCCGCGCTCGGTGAGAATAACCAGCTGACGGTGATCGGCGGGGAAGATCAGTATCGGTTGGGCCGAGACTTCTACCCGGACCCATCGAGCGGGACCGCGTCGGCTGGCGGCCCGGTGGTCTTCGTGGGATTCGGCATCGAAGCCCCCGAGCTCGGGCACAACGACTACAGGTCGACCGACCTGGCCGGCAAGGTGGCGCTCATCCTAGACCACGAGCCGGGGGAGTTCGACGCCGAGAGCCGCTTCGAAGGCCGTCGCCGTTCGGAAGAGACGCGAGTGGTACGGAAGGTGCTGGCCGCCCAGCGTCGCGGAGCAGTGGCAGTGCTGGTAGCGCCAGACGTCCACAACCACGCCGGCCAGCGGATCTTCAATCGGTCCATGACGCAAGTGTGGCCCACCTTCCCCCCGCGGGTCCCTCGCTATTCCCTCGCGATTTGGCTAGACCAGATCGAGATCCCGGTGCTGCAAATCTCGACCGAGGTCGCCGCGGCCTTGATGACCGACGGGGAAACGTTCGAGGACCTCTCGCGGACGGCCGAGCACCCTGCCGGCGTCATGCCGATCGCTCTCGCGGGTCCCGAGATAGAGGTCACAACCACGGTCAGCCGGAACCGCATCCCGAACCGCAGCGTAGTCGGCCTCATCGAAGGTGCCGACCCGATGCTCCGCGGCGAGTGGATCATTCTGAGCGCACATCTCGATCACGAAGGTGAGGTCAACGGACGGATCTTCCGCGGCGCCGACGACGACGCCTCGGGCGTGGCCGCGCTGATTGAGATCGCCGAGGCGTACGCGCTCGCCGCGCAGGCCGGCGCCAGACCCGACCGATCGATCCTGTTCGCCGCCTGGAACTCCGAAGAACAGGGGCTGCTTGGCGCCTGGGCCTACACCGAAGACCCGCTCCACCCGCTACGACAAACCGTGGCGGTACTCAATATGGACATGATCGGGCGCAATGAAGAAGTGCCCCCGGAGGCAGGCCCCCGCTTCACAGGCCTGCGGCAGCAGACAGCCTACTCGAACCGCAACGCGGTGAACCTTCTCGGCTATAGCCGGTCGCCCGACCTTAGGACGGCAAGCGAACGAGCGAATCGCGATATCGACCTCGACCTGAAGTTCCGCTACGACAACAACCGCTCCAACTTGCTACAGCGCAGCGACCAGTGGCCCTTCCTGTATCGGCGGGTGCCGGCGTTGTTCGTGCACACCGGTCTGCACCCCGACTATCACACCGACCGCGACCGTCCCGACACACTAAACTACGAAAAAATGACGCGGATCGTGCGCTTCGTGCACCAGCTAAGCTGGGACTTAGCGCAGGCCGGCAACCGACCTGCCTACGTCGCGCCCTGAAGGTCGGCGCCCACCGATTCTGGCAGGTCCGCGAACGTACAGCGGACCTGCATGCTCTCCCCGAGCTTGACCAGATACTCCAGGCGATCGATCTCCACCGCGCCGAACTGCTCCAGGTGCGGGGTGGCCCACTGGACATCCAGCAGTTGGTAGCCACGCTCGCGCAACCGCACGACCAGCACGTGAAGCGCCACCTTCGACGCATCCCGCACGACGTGGAACATCGACTCACCGAAGAAGGCACCGCTCAGACTCACGCCATACAGCCCGCCGGCAAGCCGACCCTCCTCCCAGACTTCGACCGAGTGGGCGTGTCCGGCCTCGTGCAAGGCGCAGTAGCTGTCCAGGATCTCCTGATCGATCCAGTTGCCGCTGGGATCGGGACGCGTGGCGCACGCGGTGATCACCTCCCGGAACGACCGGTTCACGGAGGTCTCGAACCGGCCCTGCCGAATGAGACGGGCCAGACGACGCGACACGCGGAACGTGTCCAGCGGAATCACGCCGCGCAAGCCCGGCGAGAACCACTTGATACCGCCATGCACCGCCATCGGGAAATAACCGGTGCGGTAGCCGCCGAGCAGCGTGTCGATCGGGATCATCACCACAGGTCAGGTGCGCGGGCGGGACGACGCCGACGCGACATCCGGTTCCTGGCTACTATATAGAGGTGTAACGGTTAGGCACGCCTTCCCGGCATACCGAAACAACCGTCTGTCTGGAGCAGCGACACACTATGCGAGCGAGCGGCGTCCACACCTCGGAAGCGTGCACCAACGGCGTGCGCGTGAACGTGACCTCTCGGTTCTCCCATGCCCAAACCGAACCTCCTCGCTGGTTCTTCACCTACACCGTTCGGATCGCGAACGAAGGCTCGGAAACGGTCCAGCTGGTGAGCCGCCACTGGATCATCACCAACGAGTCGAACGAAATCGAAGAGGTCAAGGGACTGGGTGTGGTGGGCCACCAACCAACGCTGGAACCGGGCCAGGCGTTCGAGTACTCCTCAGGCAGTCACTTGTCGACGCCGTTTGGCTCGATGCGCGGCACCTATCAAATAGTGCTGAAAGACGGCACCCATTTCGATGCCACGATCGCCGAGTTCGCCCTGACCGAGCCACACACGGTGCACTAAACGCGCAACAGCCACCGTCACGCTCCCATTCCGACTCGCAGCACCCCGACACCAGCCGCTTCCAGCCTGCTGCGGAGACGCGCCGCCAGCTCGGCGGCGCCAGGCGTGTCACCGTGGAGACAAAGCGTGTCGCTCCGCAACTCAAGAATCTCGCCGGTCTGCGCCATCACTGTGCCGTCCTGGGCCAGACGAACCGCCTGTTCCACCATCAACTTCGGGTCGTCGATGACGGCGCCCGGCTGCCCCCGCGGCACCAGCGCGCCATCGGCCTGGTAGGCGCGGTCGGCGAACACTTCCGAGGCGGTCCGGAGGCCAACCGACTCCGCCGCCTCGAGCAACGCCGAACCGGCCATGCCGAAGAGTACCAGCGTGGCGTCGATACCGACCACCGCGCGCGCGATCGCGTCGGCCAGCCGCCGATCCTTCGCCGCCATGTTGTAGAGCGCCCCGTGTGGCTTGACGTGGTGCAGCCGCGCTTCCTCGGCCGCGGCCACCCCCGCCAGGGCGCTGATTTGATAGGCCACCAGGTTCTCAATCTGGCGCTCGGACATCTCCATATTGCGCCGGCCAAAGCCGTTGAGATCAGGGAAACCCGGGTGGGCGCCGATGCCAACACCGGCAGCTACCGCCAGCCGGACGGTATCGCGCATCACCGACGGGTCACCGGCGTGGAAACCGCAGGCCACGTTGGCGGAGGTGATGTGACGCATGACCGCGTCGTCGTGGCCAAGCGTATAGGCGCCGAACGACTCGCCGACGTCAGCGTTCAGATCGATGCGTCGCACTGTCTTGGATTATAGGGGTTGCCGGAATCCAAAAAAAAAGGGGCACCACTCTCGCGATAGCCCCCAACGACGCCGGCAGGCAAAGAGAACGGCGCCGTAGAGTAGGCCTGAGACATAGAATTAAGGCGTTCATGAACTGGCGACACGGCCGCCCGCTCGTCACGATCGTCGGAATGCTCTGCGCTCTGGCCCTCCACACGCGTACTGTCGAGGCCCAGTCAGCGTCGCCCCGGCGCACGCTCCTGGATCAGTACTGCGTTACGTGCCATAACCAGCGCACGCTGACTGCGGATCTGGCGCTGGACACCATTGATGTGGACGACGTCACCGTCGCGCCCAACGTGTGGGAAAAAGTGGTCAGGAAGTTGCGCGCCGGCGCTATGCCGCCCATCGGTCGGCCCCGACCAGACCAGTCCACCTACGAGGCGTTCACGAAGGGGCTGGAAACGGCGCTCGACGAGGCCGCGGTCGCCAGCCCCAACCCGGGGCGGACAGAAGCGTTTCATCGGCTCAACCGCACCGAGTATCACAACGCCGTACGCGACCTTCTAGATCTGGAGGTCGACGTAGCCGAGCTGCTGCCAGCCGACGGCGCCAGCTACGGGTTCGACAATATTGCCGGCGTGCTCGGCGTCTCGCCCACGCTGCTCGAGGGCTACCTTCGCGCGGCGAGGAAGATCAGCCGGCTGGCAGTGGGTCGACCCGCACCGTCGGCCTCCACCGAGACCTTCAGGGTCACCAACGACCTGTCGCAGGATGACTGGGTCGACGGCATGCCCTTCGGCACCCGAGGCGGCGCCACCTTCCAGCACCAGTTCCCGCAGGCCGGCGAGTATGTATTCGACGTCACTCTGGCCCGCGGTACCGGCGGGCAACTCAGGATCTTCGACCTGCCGCACACCCTCGACATCAGCCTCGACGGAGAGACCGTCCAAACCTACACGGTCGGAGGAACGCCGCCCGACGCGCCGCGAGGCAGCGACGCATATCGTACGTGGCAGGCTACCCAGCGGACGGCCGACGCCGACTGGGAGTTCGCGCTCCCAGTGGACGCCGGCCCGCGGGAGATCCGGCTGACCTTCACCCGGCACAGCTGGGCATATCCGGAGGGTGTCCGGCAGCCGTATCTCCGTCCCTACACCGCGGTCGATACCCGGCAGCAGCCTTATCTGGGGCAACTAACCGTCACCGGCCCGTTTGAGACGGGGGACGCAGCGCCGGCGACGCAAACCCCTAGTCGGGAGCGGATCTTCGTCTGCTCGCCGTCCGCCACGGCAGCGCGGCGAACCGACTGTGCGCGAGAGATTCTGTCGACGCTGGCCCGGCGGGCGTATCGTCGCCCCCTGACAGCGGCGGACCAGGAGGTGCTGCTCCGGTTCTTCGAGGAGGGCCGGGCGGCGGACGGATTCGACGCCGGGATCGAGCTGGCGCTTCGCTGGCTGCTCGCCAGCCCGGAGTTTGTGCTCAGGGCCGAGCGCGATCCGGACGGCCTTCCGCCCGGGACCAACTACACGATCAGCGATCTGGAGCTAGCGTCTCGCCTGTCATTCTTCCTGTGGTCGAGCCTGCCAGACGACGAACTCCTCGAAGTAGCCGCCCAGGGACGCCTCAGTGATCCGGACGAGCTCGAGCGGCAGACCCACCGTATGCTCGCCGACCCGCGCGCCCGGTCGCTAGTGACGAACTTCTCGAGCCAATGGCTCTACCTGCGTAATGTCCCGGCGGTCTATCCCGACGAAGATCTCTTTCCGGATGTCGGTGAAGCGCTCCGCCGGGCAATGCAACGGGAAACGGAGATGTTCCTCGACAGCGTCTTCCGCGAGGACCGGAGTGTGCTTGAGTTGCTGACCGCCGACTACACGTTCGTCAACGAGCGGCTGGCCCGCCACTATGACATCCCGCACATTTACGGCAGTCACTTCCGCCGCGTGTCGCTCGAAGAGCTACCTCCAGCACGGCGGGGGCTGCTGGGCCACGCGAGCGTGCTGGCGATCACCTCCTATCCGAACCGGACGTCACCGGTGCTACGAGGGAAGTGGGTACTCGAGAATCTGCTCGGCACTCCCCCGGCGGCCCCGCCGCCGAACGTCCCGGATCTCGAGAGCGCGGCCGCGGGCGGCGCAGCCCTCTCGATGCGTGAGGCGATGGAGCGGCACCGGGCGAACCCCGTCTGCGCGAGCTGCCACCGGATGATGGACCCGCCCGGATTCGCGCTGGAAGAATTCGACGCGGTGGGCCGCTTTCGCGCCCGATCGGAGGCGAACGCGCCGATCGACGCCTCGGGAGCACTGCCCGACGGCACCGAGTTCGAGGGGGCCGAGGGCCTCCGAGACGCGTTGGTCTCGAATCCTGAACGTTTCGTGAGTACCCTAACGGAGAAGCTCATGATCTTCGCCCTAGGCCGCGGTCTTGAGTACCACGACGCGCCGACCGTGCGCGGGATCGTCCGGGACGCGTCGGACGCTAACTATCGGTTCACGGACATCGTCCTGGGCATCGTCAAGAGTCCACCGTTCAACATGAGGAGAACGGCGTCATGATCGTCTCGAAGAAAACCCTCTCGCGCCGCACTATGCTCCGCGGCGTGGGCGCCACCCTCGCCCTGCCGATGCTCGACGCGATGGTACCGGCACTGTCCGGCCTCTCCGGCCGCGCGGCCGCGCCAGTGCGTCGGCTCGGGTGGGTTTATGCGCCGAACGGCATGGCGATGCACGCCTGGACACCGGAGCACGCGGGCACACTCGAGCTGTCGTCAATCTTGAACCCGCTCGCCACACACCGCGACCGCACGGTGGTCGTCAGCGGACTCGCCCAAGGACAGGCTGAAGCCCTAGGGGACGGCAACGGCGAGCACACCCGGGCCACGGCGACCTGGCTTAACGGCGTGCACCCGAAAGAAACGGAGGGCGCTGACGTGCGGGCCGGGAAAACGGCCGACCAGTTCGCCGCCGACCAGCTCGGTCAGACGACACCCCTCCGCTCGCTGGAACTCGCGATCGAACAGGACTTCCTGGTCGGGAGCTGTGACAACGGCTACAGCTGTATCTACATGAACACCATTGCGTGGCAGGACCCGACGACGCCATTGCCGATGGAGAACAATCCACGAGTCGTCTTCGAGCGCTTATTCGGCGAGGGTGGCTCCGCCGCCCATCGACACGCCGAGTCGCGCAGGGACCGTAGCATCCTCGACGCAATCTCAACTGACCTAGCCCGCCTTCAGCGCGAGGTCGGCTCTCAGGATCAGGCGCGGCTGTCACAGTATCTCGATGCGGTGCGCTCGGTGGAACGCCGGATCCAGCTCTCAGAGCAGAACGAGACGGAGCTCCCAACCATCGAGAAACCGGTGGGCATCCCCGAGTCATACCAGGAACATGTCAAGCTGATGTTCGACATGCTGTCGCTGGCCTACCAGGTGGACTTGACTCGCGTGTTCACCTTCATGCTAGGGCGTGAACTCAACGGACGCGCCTATCCAGAACTGGGCATTCCCGACTCGCACCACGGGCTATCACACCATCGGGACGACCCGCTGAAACTGGCCCAACTGGCGAAGATCAACACATTCCACGTTTCGCTGTTCGCGAATTTCCTGGACGAGCTAGCGAGCACGTCGGATGGGGACGGCTCCCTGCTCGACCACTCGTTGCTGCTGTACGGCGCGTCGCTGAGCGACAGCAACAAGCACTCGCACTTCGACCTGCCGCTACTGCTGGCGGGAGGCTCGGCCGGCCAGCTCAAGGGCGGACGACACCTACAGTACCTACGAGACACGCCGATGACGAATCTGCTTGTCAGCCAGCTCGACAAGGCTGGGGTCCGGATCGACGGCGGGCTGGGAGACAGCACCGGGCGGCTCCAGGCACTGACACCGCTGGCAGATCTCTAATGCGAGGCATTGTGGCCAGAGGAGCACGGGGCACGAGGCCTGTCAGGTCGCTGGTCTTGCCGTCAAGAGACCGGCGCTTTGGGGGTTAGCGAAATGGGACGGTCTGCCATCGTTGCCATCCTGTCCCTGCTGGCTCTTCCACTGCTCGCGCACGCGCAATCGGACGGTGACGGCGACTCGGCCCTACACCACGCGGCTCACGAGGGAAACCTCGCCGCGGTCGAACATGCCCTGGGCCAGGGCACCGACCCGAACCTGCTCACATCGCGGGGCGTCACGCCGCTGACCCTGGCCATCCACGGCGGACATGCGGCGATCGTGGCGCGGCTGCTCGATGCCGGCGCCAACCCAAATCTGGCGTCGCCGGCCGGCGAGACGCCTTTGATGGTTGCCGCCAGAACTGGCGTCGTCGCCAGCGTCGAGTCGCTGCTGACGCATGGCGCCGACCCGGCCGCGCGGGAGGACTTGCGGGGACAGACGGCACTCATGTGGGCGGCCGCCGAACGCCACGCTGACGTCGTTGGGCCCCTGGTGGCGGCGGGTGCCGACGTGGACGAGCGGTCGGACGCCGGCTTCAACCCGCTGATGTTCGCGACCCGGCTGGGACACATCGAAACCGTCGACGCACTGCTCGATGCCGGTGCCAACATCCACCAGACCTTGCCGGACGGAACGGGTGCCCTGGTAGTAGCCATCATCAACGCCCACTACGACCTGGCCACACACCTCCTTGACCGTGGGGCAAATCCCAATGCCGCGGAACAAGGCTGGACAGCCCTGCACCAGGTGGTCTGGACCAAACGACCAAACACCAACAAGAACCAGCACAACCCGTCGCCGAGACAGAGCGGGTGGGTAACCGATCTGGAACTGGTCCGGGCGCTGGTCGAGCACGGGGCTGACGTCAACGCTCGGCAGACGAAGGAGCCGCGCGACGGATACCGCAACTACCTGAATCGGATCGGCGCCACGCCCTTCCTGCTCGCCGCCAAGGTCGTCGACCTCGAGATGATGCGGCTGTTGCTCGCGCTAGGCGCCGACCCATTTCTGACCAACGAGGACGGCACGACGGCGCTCCTGGTCGCGGCCGGGGTCGGGGTGTGGCCGAACGAGAGCGCGGGCAGCAAGGAGGAAGCACTCGAAGCGGTCAAGCTGATGATGGACCTCGGCGACGTCGTGACAACCATCGACGCGCATGGCGACACGGCCGTTCACGGAGCCGTGCTCCGCGACGCCAAGGAACTCACCGAGTTTCTGCTGGACGAGGGCGCCGAGCTCAACCACGTCAACGAGTGCGGCTGGACCCCGCTCACCATCGCCCAGGGGATCTTCTACGGTAACCTCGGTCGGCAGTACCCGGAACTCGCGCCAGTCCTGCGCGAACGCGGGGCCACCTCTCCCTTCCCTGCAGGCGCCCCTGGCTATTTGCAGATGGACTACCCTGCTCGCTGTTTCCGATAAGCCTCCCCCCTGGACCGACGCGCTAGCGAACGTCACCCCCCCCCGACTACGAACCCGCGTCTTCCATATCGGGGCGGACTGTTCCGGACCGCAATGTTCCGCTCTTCACCCGTCACGTCGGCGGTCAGGTCCGAGGCGCGATATGATCCACCGCTGACAAGACACAGTTGCGGCCGGTCACGCCGGTCGCCTTCACGATCGGCGAAGCTGATCGTCCACAGGGGAAGACACCGATGACGGACCGCATCACGGCCGGATCGCTCCAGGTCGACCAGGAGCTCTACGACTTCATCAACAACGAGGCACTGCCCGGCACCGACATCTCGCCGGAAGCCTTCTGGGGCGGCCTCGACTCGCTGGTGCATGGCCTGGGGCCACGGAACCAAGAGCTGCTGGCCGCCCGAGACGAGCTGCAGGTCCAGATCGATGCCTGGTACCAGGAGAACAGGAACCAGCCGATCGACCTGCCGGAATACAAGGCGATGCTCCAGGAAATCGGCTACCTGGCCCCCGAAGGCGACGACTTCACGGTCGACACAGCGAACGTCGACGATGAGATCTCAACCGTCGCCGGCCCACAGCTCGTGGTGCCGGTCACCAACGCCCGCTATGCCTTGAACGCCGCCAACGCCAGATGGGGCAGCTTCTACGATGCCCTGTATGGCACCGACGTAATCCCGGAAGATGACGGCGCGGAGCGCGGCACCGACTACAACCGGGTGCGAGGCACCAAGGTCATCGCGTTCGCCCGGAAGTTCCTCAACGACACGACACCGCTCACGCAGGGAAGCCATGTCGATGCCACCGGCTATGCGGTGAGTGGCGGCGCACTCGTGGTCTCGCTGGCAGACGGGTCGACGACCGGCCTTGCCAACGCAGCGCAGTTCGCTGGCTACAGCGGCGACGCGGCCTCACCTTCGGCCATCTTGCTCCGCAACAACGGTCTGCACATCGAGATCGCAATCGACCGGAATCATCCGGTGGGGTGCGACGACGCGGCCGGCGTCAAGGACATCGTTCTCGAAGCCGCGATGACCACCATCATGGACCTTGAGGACTCGGTGTCGACGGTGGACGCCGCGGACAAGGTGGTCGCTTATCGGAACTGGCTCGGGCTGATCAAGGGAGACCTGACCGATCAGTTCGAAAAGGCCGGCAAGCCAGTCAACCGCGCGCTGAACCCCGACCGAAGCTACACGGCTCCTGACGGGTCAGCCATTAGTCTGCAGGGACGCAGTCTGATGCTGATCCGCAACGTCGGACACCTCATGACCAACCCGGCCGTACTCGACAAGGACGGCAATGAGGCGCCGGAGGGAATCCTCGACGCGATGATCTCGTCGATGATCGCCATACACGACCTGAAACAGGGCAAGAACAGCCGGGCCGGGTCCGTTTACATCGTCAAGCCAAAGATGCACGGTCCCGAGGAGGTCGCCTTCACGGACCAGACGCTCGGACAGGTGGAGGATCTCCTGAACCTGAAGCGCCACACGATCAAGATCGGGATCATGGATGAAGAGCGCCGGACTACCGTGAACCTCACGGAGTGCATCCGGGCCGCCAAAGATCGGGTGTTCTTCATTAACACCGGATTCCTCGATCGCACCGGCGACGAAATGCACACGGCCATGGAGTCTGGCCCGATGATCCGCAAGGCAGAGATGAAGTCGGCGCCCTGGATGACCACCTACGAAGACTGGAACGTGGACGTGGGCCTACAGTGCGGGCTACCGGGTCACGCCCAGATCGGCAAAGGCATGTGGGCCATGCCGGATCTGATGGCCAAGATGCTCGAGGCTAAGGTGGGCCATCCGGAGGCTGGCGCCAACACTGCCTGGGTCCCCTCGCCGACCGCCGCGACCCTGCACGCCACCCACTACCACCAGGTGAACGTGAACGCGCGGCAGGGCGAACTCGGCAATCGCAACCTTGCCGATCTCGACGCCATCCTGACCATTCCCCGCGAGGAGCAGCCGAACTGGTCGCCCGAGGAGATCCAGCAGGAGCTCGACAACAACGCGCAGGGCATCCTCGGTTATGTGGTCCGTTGGGTCGACCAAGGCGTGGGCTGCTCGAAGGTACCCGACATCAACAACATCGGGTTAATGGAAGACCGGGCGACCCTCCGCATCTCGAGCCAGCACATATGTAACTGGCTGCATCACGGCATCTGCAGCGAAGCCCAGGTGCGAGAGACAATGCAGCGGATGGCCGCGGTCGTGGACGGGCAAAACGCCCCCGACCCGCTCTACCGCCCGATGGCACCCAACTTCGACGACAGCATCGCATTCCAGGCCGCCTGCGATCTAGTCTTCAAGGGCCGTGAGCAACCCAATGGCTACACCGAGCCGATCCTCCACGCCAGACGGCGAGAGGCCAAAGCCAAGTTCGGCGCCTGAGCCGCCAGACGCATCCTTCCTCGTCGCGGACGACCGGTGCCTAGTCGCGCTGGTCGATGCGGCCAGCGCCGAGGCGACGGCAAAGGCCGGCGACCACGTCGTCTGCGGTTCCGGCTGCTCACCCTGCTGCTTCGGGCCGTTCTCGATAACGCCGCTCGACGCCTGGCGACTGCGGCGGGGTCTGGACGCACTGGCGAGCACCGCCGCCGACACAGCGCAGGGCATCGTCGAACGAGCTCTGGCCACTGCAGCGGCTCAGACCTCCACCTTCGCCCCGGAGCAAGTCGGGCAGCTCCGCTCGGAAGAGGAGGAACGCCATCACTACAAGGCGTTCGCCGACGTGCCCTGTCCGGCGCTCTGCCCAAACTCTGGCACCTGCCTGATCTACGAATGGCGGCCGCTCGCCTGCCGGACCCACGGGCCACCACTCCACCGCTCCGGCGATGACTTCCCCCCTTGCCCTCTGTGTTTCAAGAAGGCAGACCCCGCTCTCGTCGACGAGATGCGACTCTGCCTGGACGTTGTTGACGACGTCGAAACTCCGCTCGTCGAGCGAGTGGCGGCCGAGGAGGACAACGACGCTCGGACCACGGTCACGTTCGCGCTCGCCGCGTGGTCCGGATCATCGGTCAGTGCGCCGCCAGAAACGCCTCGACCCGACGAAGAGCCTCACCGACCGCACTCCCGTCCTTCCAGCGCTCGATCAGCTCTGCCTGGGGAGTAAGCCTCACCGGTTCCCGCGAGATCCTGGCCGGCCGGTCGAACACCGGCGCAACCGCCCGGAGATAGGAGCGACCATAGCTGCTGCCGCACAGCAGCAGCCGCCTCGGACCGGGCGCACCCGTTAAGGGTAAGATGGCCCAACCGACCGTACCAGACGACCCGGAGGCCCTGATGTCGTCCAACCCCGCTTCATTTCGCTCACCCCGCACCACTTGGCTCGTCCGATCTGTGCTGGCCGTCGTAGGTCTGCTCCTGGCGGCCGGCGTCGCCGTGGACACCCGACCGAACGTCGCGGCCAACGGCATGGTGGCGTCACCCGAGCCACTGGCCACCGATGTCGGCCTGGCCATCCTGAAGGCTGGAGGCAACGCCTTCGACGCCGCCGCCGCGGTGCAGTTCGCCCTGGCTGTCACCTATCCCACCGCCGGCAATATCGGTGGGGGTGGATTCATGGTGGGACTCCTGGCCGACGGAGACACCTTCGCGCTCGACTTCCGCGAAGAGGCACCGTCGGCGGCTACCACCGACATGTTTGTGGACGCGCACGGGAAGATGAAGCCTGAGCTCAGCACCAACACCCACCAGGGGGTTGGCGTCCCGGGAAGCGTCGACGGGATGCTGAAGCTGGTGGAAAGGTACGGGACACTCGACCGGCAACAGATACTTGCGCCAGCTATCGAGCTGGCTAGAGACGGCTTCCCGATCTCCTACTCACTGGCCCGAAGCCTGAAGCGCAGTCAACGACTCCGGCGCTTCCCATCATCGATCAAGACGTTCGGGCTCGACGGCGACAGTCCCGAGATGGGCAACCGGTTGACCCAGTCAGAGTTGGCCACGACGCTGCAAGCGATCGCGGATCACGGCCGTGACGGCTTCTACGCTGGGGTAGTGGCCGATCTGATCGTCGCAGACATGGAGGCCAACGGGGGACTGATCAGCCACAACGATCTGGCTGCCTACGAGGCCAAATGGCGGGAACCGTTGGTGTTTCACCACGACCGCTACGAGCTCATCACGCATCCGGTGCCAAGCTCGGGCGGCATGACCATCGCCCAGACCCTGGCGCTACTGAACATGCCAGTGCTACAGCGGATCGGGTATCACTCGGCGGAAGCCGTCTCGATGGTGACCGAGGCGCAGCGACTGGCGTTCGCCGACCGGAACTTCTGGCTGGGCGACCCAGATTTCTTCGACGTACCGGTCGACCGGCTGCTCTCACGCGAGTACATGGAGCAGCGTCGGCGGCTCCTCCCTCAGGACGGCATGGCCGGCCGGAGCGAAGGGGTGTCACACGGCCCCGCAGAGTCAGAAGAGACCACGCACTTCACCGTGGCCGACCGCTGGGGCAACGTGGCGGCGATCACCACCACGCTCAATAGCGGCTACGGCCTGGGCGCAGTAGCGATAGGGGCTGGATTCGTCTGGAACAACGAGATGGACAATTTCTCGGCCCGGCCAGGCATCCCGAATCAATACGGGATGCTGGGAGCCGAGGCGAACTCGATCAAGCCGCGTAAGCGTCCGCTCTCGTCGATGACCCCGACTATCGTGCGGGAGTTCGGCGACTTCTACATGACGATGGGTAGCCCGGGCGGTCCGACCATCATCAACACCGTGTTGCAGATCTACCTCAATATCACCCTGTGGGGGATGGATCTCCAGCAAGCGATTGACGCACCACGCATCCACCACCAGTGGTTACCCGACCGTATCGACCACGAGCCATTTGCGCTGTCAGCGGAGACGAAGAAAGAGCTCGAACGGCTGGGCTACGAGCTTAGGGAGCGTCGAAGCATTGGGATGGCTGCCGGCATCCTGAAAACGCCAGAGGGGTACTACGCGGGCTACGCCGACCGGCGAGGCTCGGGCACCGCGCGAGGCTATTGAGTGGGCGGGGCCGAAGTCCCGGCCTACCGGCCGGCGTCCTCTCGGATGAACTCGGCACCCTTCTCGGCAATCATCACCGTCGGCGCGTTGGTGTTCCCGGACGTAATCCGTGGCATGACCGACGCATCAACCACCCGCAACCCGTCCATCCCGTGCACCGAGAGACGGGCGTCAACCACGGCCATCGGGTCGCTTCCCATCTTGCAGGTGCCCACCGGGTGGAAAATGGTCGTCCCCAGCTCGGACGCGGCTTTCCTCAGATCGTCGTCACTCTCGACCTGGGGCCCGGGGAGGTGCTCGGTCGGCTCAAACCGGGCTAAGGCGTTGGCCGCCATGATCCTCCGGGTAAACCGGAGCCCCTTCACGGCGATGTCCAGATCCTCATCGGTAGACAGATAGTTCAGCGTGATCGCGGGCGCGTCACCCGGATCCAAGCTCTTGATCCGGATGTGCCCGCGGCTGGTCGGCTGCAGGTTGCACACTGATGGGGTAATGGCGTTGAACTTGTGGAGCGGGTCGCCGAACTTGTCGAGCGAGAGCGGCTGGACGTGCCATTCCATGTCGGCAAATTCGCGCCCGGGATCGCTCTTGGCGAACGCTCCGAGCTGCGACGGCGGCATGGTCAGCGGACCGGTCTTAAACAGAAAGTACTCCAACCCCATCATCGCCTGACCCCACAGTGACATGCGCTGATTCAGAGTGACCGTGTTCTTGACCTTGAAGATGGTGCGGATCTGCAGATGATCGTGCAGGTTCTCGCCGACACCGGGCAGGTCATTGACCACGTCGATACCGTAGCCCTGGAGCGTCGCCCCGTCCCCGATGCCCGACAGCTGCATGATCTGCGGTGAGCCGACGGCGCCAGCGGCCAAGATGACTTCGCGCCCGGCCCGGATCTCGTCGCCACCGACCAGCCGCACGCCGGTCGCGCGCCGTTGGCCGCCGGCAGAGTCCACCAGCAACCGCTCGACGTGAGCATTGGTGCGAACCGTGAGATTCGCACGGTCGGCGATCGGACGCAGGTAGGCTTTGGTACCGCTCCAGCGGCGTCCACCCCGCTGATTCATCTGGAAATAGGCGTTACCAAAGTTGTCGCCCCGGTTGAATTCGTCGATCTTGGGGATACCGCACTCCTCGGCCGCATCGCGCCAGGCATCCAGAATTTCCCAGCTCACCCGCTTCTCTTCCACCCGCATCTCGCCGCCGACCCCGTGGAACTCGTCCGCGCCATGCACGTAGTCTTCCGACTTCTTGAACACCGGCAGCACGTCGTCCCAGCCCCAGCCGCGGTTCCCGAGAGAAGCCCAGTGGTCATAGTCGCTTCGCTGACCACGCATGTAGATCATGGCGTTGATCGACGAACACCCTCCGAGCACCTTGCCGCGCGCATACAGGATGGTCCGGCCGTTGAGCCCGGGATCCGGTTCGATCTTGTAGCACCAGTCAGTGCGAGGATTCCCGATGGTGTAGAGATAGCCGACCGGGATATCGATCCAGAAGTAGTCGTCCTTGCCCCCGGCCTCTAGAAGTAGCACCGAGACGTCGGCGTCGGCCGAGAGACGGTTGGCCAGCACGCACCCGGCCGTACCACCCCCGATCACGATGTAGTCGTAAGTCACTATGGGATCCTACGTCACTCCCTGCCCCTTGGACCGTAGGCCCTGGCGCAGTCGCCGGCAGAGCGCAGGCATTTGGTCTCCGAACGGCATCACCGAATGCCCGCAAGGTGGCTGACTGCGTTCTCAGACCCGCTACCGGCGCGACCGGCACCGAGGGAACCACGCGGCTATAATCGAGAAACATGACCAAGCGACCAACCTCGGTTCTCATCGGCCTGCTCGTCATCTCCGCGGCCTGCGGAGGCGGTGGATCGGACGGCCCCGCTATCAGTGCCGTGGCTTACGAGGGTGCCACCGTGATCACCGGCAACGGCGGTCCGCCTCTCGGCGGCGGCGTCATCGTCGTGGACAACGGCGTCATCACCGACGTCGGCCTGGCGGCAAACGTTGCCATTCCCGAGGGCGCAACAGTGGTGGACCTGGCCGGCAAGACGGTGATGCCGACCATGGTGGACCTACACGGACACGTCGGGTTCGTCGACGACCTGAGCTTCGACAGCGCGAACTACACGCGGGAAATCATCACCGACCAACTCGACCGCTACGCCTACCATGGCGTCGGCGTGATCGTGTCGTTGGGCACCGACCCGGGTGAACTGGCTTTCGAGATCAAGGCGGACCAGGAAGCGGGCACTCAGGGCGGCGCCCGGCTCCACACCGCCTTCCGCGGCATCGCCCGACCGGACGCCGGACCGGGAGCCGCGACCATGCGACCGACTGCACTGGGCGCATCCACCGAGGAGGAAGCGCGGGAGGCGGTTCGCGCGATCGCGGCCACCGATGCCGACTTCCTTAAGATCTGGGTCGACGACCGGGGCGGCTCGGTAGAGAAACTCGGCCCCGACCTCTACCGTCCGATCATCGAGGAGGCACACGCAAACGACCTCCGCGTGATTGCCCACATCTTTTATGCCAAGGACGCCATGGAACTGGTAGAAGCTAACATCGACGGCTTCGCCCATCTCGCCCGGGACGTCGAGATGGATGACGAACTAGTCGCCGCCATCGTCGAGAACGATGTCTTCGTCATGCCGAACCTGGCCGTGTCGGAGCGGGCACGCAATGCCGCGCCGCCCGCGTGGGTCGATCTGCCGATGCTGTCCGAGTCGACCTCCGCCGATGCGATCGACCGCATCCGCCAGTCCTACGAGAACCGGGACGAGGAGACGGCCGCCCGCGGCGCCGAATCGTTCGACATGATGCTTAGGAGCCTCAAGAAGCTGTCCGACGCCGGAGTCACGCTGGTGCTTGGCGCTGACACCGGTATCCAAGACCACATCCAGGGATACATGGAGCACTACGAGCTCGAGTTGATCGTTGAGGCCGGCATCTCGCCAGCCAAGGCCATCGAGATCGCGACCAGCGCCCCAGCCGCGGTGCTCGGCACCAACACCGGGCTGCTCGCACCCGGGAATCGGGCCGACTTCATCGTGCTCAACGCCAACCCGATTTACAGCATCGGTAACACGCGAGACATCGACTCGGTATACCTCAACGGTGAGGCCGTCGACCGAGAAAGCCTGAGGGCACGGTGGCAGTAGGCCAATGCTGCGCTTTCGCCAGCGAGAACGTGAACTAGCAGAGGCCGCGTGCAAGTCTTCGGTAACACGGCCGGGCTCAAGGCCAATCAGATTCGTCAACTGGAACGGTTGTTCCGCCGCCGGATTCCAGCCGACCAGCTGCTGACCCAAGAGCTCGCCCGACAGCTCACCGAGATTAGTCGCGAGGTCCACCGTCAGGTAGGCGTGCTGGTCGGACGTCGGGGCGACGTCCAGCACGTGATGGTTGGCGATGCCCAGTCGATCAAGCTGCCCGACTGGGGCCGGCTCCGGGCGGGCCGCGGCCGACTACGTGGACTCCGCTGTCTGCACACCCACCTAGCGGACGAAGGACTCAGCCAAGACGACCGTTCAGACCTCCTCCTGCTCCGGCTCGACGCCATGGTCACCATCGGCGTCGGTGAGGACGGCCTCCCCACCCTGGCCCATACGGCTGCCCTGACGCCGGTCACCGAGACCGGCGACGGGGTCGAACTCCTTGACCCTCGTCCACCGTCCCAGCTCGACATCGATTTCGAGCTCTGGATCCGGGAGCGGGAGGAGGCACTCGCACGCGCGACCGGGGCCCGTGAGATCGGTGGACGGGAGAAGGCCATCCTGGTATCGGTCACCGCGGGGCGCAATCCCACCGCCCTCGAGATTCATGTCGAAGAGCTACGCGAACTGGCTCGGTCAGCCGGCGTCGAGATTGTCGACGTGGTCACCCAGCATCGGCCCCGAGTCGACCCAAAGACGGTCGTTGGGTCAGGCAAGCTGAACGACCTGGTCATCCGGGCGTTTCAGAGCGGCATCAACCTGGTCATCGTGGACCAGGACATGACCCCCACGCAGGCTCGCAACTTGGCCGAGCGGATGGAGCTCAGGGTCATCGATCGGACCCAGCTTATCCTGGACATCTTCGCCCAGCACGCCACGACCAGGGACGGCAAGCTGCAGGTAGAGCTTGCACAGCTGAAGTACCTGCTCCCTCGACTGACGCAACGGGCCGACATCTCGCTCTCCCGCCTCGCCGGAGGTATCGGCGGCCGGGGCCCTGGAGAAACCAAGCTGGAAGTCGACCGGCGGCGAACTCGCGATCGGGTCACGCGGCTCGAACGGGAGCTCAAGAAACTCGGCAGTCAGCGGCAAAACCGCCGCCAGCGGCGCGGGCGACGCGACGTACCCGTGCTCTCAATCGTTGGCTACACCAACGCCGGAAAGAGTACGCTGATCCGCGCGCTGACCCGGACGCACGTCCACGTGGCCGACCAGATGTTCGCGACCCTCGATCCGGTGTCGAGGCGGCTTCGATTTCCGCGAGAGCGAGAGGTAATCATCACCGATACGGTCGGCTTCATCCGAGACCTACCGACCGACCTGGTGACCGCCTTTCGCGCCACACTCGAAGAGTTGAGCGACGCGTCGCTATTGCTTCACGTGGTCGATGCGTCAGCGCCAGACCGCGAGCGGCGGATCGAGGCGGTGCGCGGAGTACTGCAGGAAATCGGCATCAGCGCCCAAGAGTTGCTGGTGTTCAACCAGATCGACAAGCTAGAGAAGGATGAGGTGGACCGGCTGCTGCGAGACCACGAGGGTGTGGCGGTGTCGGCCCTGCGCCGCACTGGACTGCGAGCGCTGCTGCACCAAGCCGAGCAAATCCTGTGGGCGGGCGACGGCGAACGACGGGAAATGGTTGGTGGCCTCACCGGTCTGACCGCCGAGTAGTCGCTACGCGTCGTGACCCGCGTCGGTAGAAGTCTGGCTCCTCCAAGAGCAGCAAGAAGAAGGGTGAGTCGTAGGGAACTAGTTTCCCCTCGTCAGCAGATCCCAGTGCGCACCGGCACGCTCCAGGATCGGCACCAGGTCCGGCTCGAGCAGGTAACGCTGCTCTATCAGGCGCCGGCCGGCCGCCTCGATTCGACGGAGGTAGTCGGCCCGCGAGTCGTAGCGTTCCTCAATCGAGCGACGCGGGTCTCCTGTCCGGTCACGCTCGGCCTGAGTCGCCGGGAACGGGATATAGGACCCGGCCAGCGACACCAGCGTGTTCGGGTCACCCGCGTCCGGATTGGTGAAGTTCCACCCAGTATAGGTGGCCAGTGGCACCTTGACCTCGGGGTGCATGATGCCCGCGACCTCGTTGCCGTCCTCATCGACCTGCGGAATCAGCATCGGCAGCTCGGCGCCCGCTTCGACTCCATCCTCGAGCCAGGGATTCGCGACCCGCTCTCCACCTGTACGATCGGCCGGTGAACGCACGTTCGGAATGGCGGGAAACGTCACATCTCGGGGTGCGACGAGATTGCCGTCAGCGAACCTGGGGTGACTGCTGGGCGGAGGGGCAACACCATCGACCACCCAAGACCGCAGCGAGGCCAGAAGAGCGCGCATGTTCCACCAGTAGTCCGTGGGGTTCCCCATCTCCTGGCTGCTCCGTGCCTGCGAGGGGGGAAACGCTCCAGGCCCGTGCTGGGTGCCGGCGAAGAAGTAGAACCTCACGTTATCCTGCAACTCGATGTCCCGGGTTCCGTCGGGAGTCGAATGCACCAGCGTCGCCACCCGGCCACCGCCCCAGTACTCGACGCCGGTGTTGGTGTAGAAGATACGCGGCTGGTTACCCCGGCTCCGGTCGTTCCCGAGGGTGCCGTCGGTAGCCCCGGTCAGCGGATCCTGCATGGCGGCATCGGCGAAGGGAAACGAGGTGGCGTCAAACATCCCGAGCGAAATCGGTGTCGCCCCCGGCTGGTTCAGATCCAGACGCGACGCTCCAGCGATGTGCGGAATCATGCCGTCGAAGACCGGACGTCCCTCGGTATCGGTGTTAAACCCGAGATAGAGGAACGTGCGCAGATAGCGGCCACTCTGCGATGAGCCGAACGATAGCAGGTGTTCGGCGCTGACCACAGACTCGGCGTCGTACTTGATCCAGGAGGCCGTGTCGCGCACGGTCGCGAAACCGAGCCCGCCCACCGGGTGACCATCCACCTCTGGCACCACCAACTTTATGGGTCGATCCCCCGGTACGTCGAACTCCCACCCGACCCAGACCACCGTGTAGCCCTCCCGCATGAGAAACCCGTCGCCATACGGGCCGCTGCCACCGCGGTTGAAGCCAAGCGCGGTCAACCGCCCGCGGTTAGCGATATCGACCAGCGCGATGCCGTTGCCCCGTGCCGGATCGGCCGGAGCCAGGATCAGCAGGTCACCGGTGGCTTCGACAAGCCCTTGGGCGTTACGCGGCGCGCGATCCAAATTCACGATGACCGCATTCCGCGGATCGTCCGGGTCGATGCCGAACGTGATCGTGCCAACGATCTGCTCGTAGGCACCGGTCTCGCCGAATCCGGCATCCTCGACCCGCACCCGCTCGGCGACGTCCACCGACAGCACATCGGCGGAACCCATGTTCGGAGCAAGCAGCAGAGTCAGCGTTAACGTCGCGACAAGAAAGCGGGACATCGATGTCATCAAACTGTTCCTCGCAATGCCTAAGGCGTAAGTCGGGATTATACTGCCGCCCGCGCCACCACTCCGACGGGGGACGAACCCATGACAAACATGCTAAGCCGTCGACCTGACTTCACCGCCCGCACCATCACCAACATTGGCCGACTGCGGCTGGGGCCGGCTCAAGCGCAGATCGCCAACGACGGCAGCGTCCAGCAACTGCACCGCCAAGCGGGCGACCTCAACTTACGCCTCGGCTCGGTCGGGGTGAAGCACCACACGGCGGGCACCTGGCTACTTTCGACGGCCATGCTCTTCCCGCTCGACGACGCGAAACCCACCGACGAGCTGTCCTGGTCGATCGGCTTCGACTGGACGCGATAGCGACGGCGGCCATCCCGAGGAGATCATGCAGAACGCGAACGCCGGCTTCATCGGACTGGGACGGATGGGCTTCGCCATGGCCAGCAACCTGATCGCAGCGAACGTCCCGCTGACGGTCTTCGACGTGCAGGCGGAACCGGTCGAACGACTCGCCGAGGTCGGCGTGCCTAGGGCCGAGACCCCGAAGGCCCTCGCCGAACGGGTCGACATCCTGTTCCTGTGCGTCCCTTCCGAGATTGAAGCCGAGGTGGTGCTGTTTGGCGAGAACGGGGTGTCCTCCAGAGACTCCGGGACGCTCGCGGTGGTGGATACCACCACCATGAACCGTGGCTCCGCCGTGCGACTGGCGGAACGCTGCGAGGCGGCCGGTATCCGCTACAGCGACTGCCCGATATCGGGAAAGCCACACCGCGCCGAAGACGGATCGCTCACAATCATGTTCGGCGGCACCAACACGGCATTCACCGAAGCCCAGCCCTATCTGGACATCCTTGGCCAGTTCATCGTGCATTGCGGCCCGGTCGGCAGCGGGCAGCTGATGAAAGCGGTCAACAACATCATCTACGACGTTAACATCGCGGCCCTGTGCGAGGTGCTGCCGCTGGCGTTGAAAGCTGGGCTAGCGCCGACGGCGGTAGCGGACGTCGTGACCTCGGGCAGCGCCCGGAGCTTCGCCAGCGACTTCTTCGTACCGCGTATCCTGCGCCGCGAGTTCCACGGCGACTTTTCGCTCCAGGCGGCCCACAAGGACATCGTCAATATCCAGGACGTGACGCGGGAACTCGGCGCCGAGTTGCCGCTAGTCGAGACGATGATCGGGATCTATGAACGCGCCATCGCTGAAGGACTTGGCGACGAGCCAAAGAGCGCGATGGTGAAGCTCTACGAACGGCAGCTGGGACAGGAAGTCCGCCTGCCCGCCAAAAATGATGGCGAGCAGACGGACGAAGCGTAGCGGTCGAGGCTAGACGCGGCCGCTTACCAGCGAGTCAACGACGCCGGGCTCGGCCAACGTGGAGATATCGCCAAGGTCATCCACGTCGCCCTCAGCGATCTTCCGAAGAATCCGGCGCATGATCTTGCCCGACCGGGTCTTGGGCAGCCCTTCGGTGAACTGGATCTTTTCGGGCGAGGCGTGCGGCCCGATATCCTGACGCACCTGCTGCACGATCGCCGCCTTCATTTCGTCGGTCGGCGTCTGACCAGTCTTCAAGGTTACATACGCGTAGATGGCGTTCCCCTTGATCTCGTGGGGATAGCCGACCACGGCCGCCTCGGCCACCGTCGGGTATCGGCCGATGGCACCCTCGATCTCGGCCGTACCCAGGTTGTGGCCCGACACTATGATCACGTCGTCGACGCGACCGGTGATCCAGTAGTAGCCGTCCTCGTCCCGCAAACAGCCGTCGCCAGGGAAGTACCGCCCAGGGAACCGCGCGAAGTAGGTGTCGAAGAACCGCTGCCGGTCGCCGTAGACGCCGCGCATCTGACCCGGCCACGACTCGAGCAGTACTAGATTCCCGCGCACCCCGTTGCCCTCCAGGATATTGCCGTCGTCGTCGACCAGGGCGGGCCTGATCCCGGGCAACGGATAGGTAGCCGAGCCCGGCTTAGTCGGCGTGGCTCCGGGCAGGGGCGAGAGGAGGATGCCGCCAGTCTCGGTCTGCCACCAGGTATCGACGATCGGGCACCGCCCTCCGCCGATGACCTCGTGATACCAGGTCCACTCCGGCGACTTGATTGGCTCACCCACCGTGCCGAGCAGACGCAAACTGCTTAGATCGTAAGCGTTCGGAAAGTCGTCGCCTTCCTTCATCAGCGCCCGGAGCGCCGTCGGTGCCGTGTAGATGATGTTGACCTTGTGTTTCTCGCAGATCTGCCAGAAGCGACCCCAGTCCGGATAGTTGGGTACGCCTTCGTACATCATCGTCACCGCGCCGTTCGAGAGCGGTCCGTAGGTGATATAGCTGTGGCCGGTGACCCAGCCGATGTCGGCCGTGCACCAGTAGATGTCACCCTCGTGGTAGTCGAACACGTACTTAAACGTGGTGGCGGCGTAGGTAATGTAGCCACCCGAAGTATGGAGCACGCCCTTCGGCTTGCCGGTCGAGCCTGACGTGTAAAGGATGAACAGTGGGTCTTCGGCGTCCATCGGCTCAGCCGGACAATTCGGGTCGGCCGCCCCCAGCGCCTCGTGCCACCACACGTCGCGGCCCTCAATCATGTCGATCTCGGCATCGGTCCGCTTCACCACCAAGATCTTCTCGATGCTCGGCGTCTGCTCCACCGCCTTGTCGGCGTTGGCCTTCATTGCGATGTCGAGCTTCGTCCCGCGCACACCGGTGTTCTGGGTGACGATCGCCTTGCAGGCCGAATCGTTGATCCGGGTCACCAGGCTGTCGGCGGTGAAGGCGCCGAAGACGATAGAGTGGACGGCGCCGATCCGGGCACAGGCCAGCATCGCGATCACAAGCTCGGGAATCATCTGCATGTAGATGCAGACCCGATCGCCTTTCTCGACGCCGAGATTCTTGAGCGCGTTTGCCGCCCGCTGCACCTCGGCGTGCAACTCAGCATAGGTGTAGGTCTTGTTGTCGGCCGGGTCGTTGCCTTCCCAGATCAGGGCAGTGGCATCGCCCCGCCCGGCTTCCACATGCCTGTCGACACAGTTGTAGCAAACGTTGAGCTTGCCCCCGAGATACCAGGCGATCTCGGCCTTGTTGTAGTCGACCTCACGGACCGTGTGCCACTTCTCGGCCCAGGTGATGCGCTCTTCCGCCTGCTCGGCCCAGAAGGCCTCAGGATCGGCGATCGACCGTTCGTAGAGGGCTCGATACTCCTCGAGCGTCTTCACATATGCCTTGGCGGAAAACTCCGCCGGCGGATCGTAGACAGGAACCGCGTCGGTCTCAGGCTTGTTCGCCACAAATATCTCCTATCGATGTACGGTGTCGCGACCTCGGAGCATACCGCGATTTCCTGAGCCTACTGAAGACCACGCCCGGTTACCAGGTAGGTCGCGAAGGTACCGAGCCAGTGGCCCCCTTCGTAGTGCTCGCCGGTGACCGACGCCAACCCCGCTTCCCGATGCGCCGCCGCCGCGGCCAGCAACGCGGGGCGTCTGGGATCGTCGTCCGGAAGTGCGTTCACTATGCCGTCCAGCATCCAGGCGCGGCTCAGGTTCAACCCATCCAGATGGGCGAGCTTTCCGTCAGTCGCGTCGGTCACGACGGCCGGCTCGAGCCAGGTGTGCGCGGTCGTGGGAATGGTGGGCAACAGCGCCCGCAAGAAGACCCGGAAGCGCTCGGGGGGGAGCATGCGCCGCATCAGGTCGGCTTCGGCCAGACAGGGCGACAGGAAATCCTGTCCAGACGGCTCGTAGGCCAGCGGACAGTTCACGTCCTCGGCGTAGTACTCGGTGACCCGCTCCCCTAGCAAGTCGAGCATCTCGTCGTCACCGGTCACCCGGGCCCAATCCACAATGAGCCCGAAGGCGAACGCGGTCTGGGAATGCTCGCCCACCCGAATCGGGTGACTCAGCTTGGGTAGCCAGGACTTGAGCTGGATCGCGGCGCGCTCCTCGAGCGGGCTGAGCGCCGTGAGCCACGCCCGCGCCTCGGGGTCAACCCACTCACGAAGCTCGGCCGCCAGCTGCAGAAGCCAGGCCAGCCCATATGGTCGCTCGAACCCGGCCCGGCCGGGTGCCTGGAAGTAGCGCGCCTCGGCCACGATTTTGGAGACGGTCAAACTCTCGGCCAGCGCCGCCCGCGCCGGCGCAGCGAATTCCGCCTCGGGATACAGCCGGCTCAGTCGAGCCAGCAGCCAATGCCCATGCACCGATGAGTGCCAGTCGAAGCAGCCGTAGAAGGCTGGGGTGAGCAGGCGGGGCGGCAGTGCATCGCCGTCGTCGTTCAAGACATGCGCGATCTTGTTTGGGTATTCCCGATGCACGCAATCGAGGGCGAGCTGCGCGAATCGCGCCGCCGTCCCCTCGTCCGTCTGAGCGGCAGAGGTCGTGAGGGGGGTCCACCCGAAGGCCAGGAGCAGGGGGAAGTACACCGCAAGAGACCGACCGCGAAACAAAAACGCCATCCACGACAGGTTACCGGATCCGACTCTTCGCGAGCGTCGCGAAGGCCGTATACTGTCTCCAATGAGGTGCTCGACGGTCTACATCCCGGCGGCAGCACTGATCCTCGGGCTGACGGGAGCCGCCTCGGCCCAGCCGTCCGAACTCTACGTCTGCCATCCCGGCGGCGAACCGCGGGCGCTCGAGCTCGGACTGACGGTCTGCGACGCGGCGCCCACCGACACGCTGCTGACGCGCATGGAGCCGGATAACCTCCAGCTGCGAGAAGGGGTGCTGGTGACCGAGGTGGCGGAGAACAGTCTGGCCGGCACCGCCGGTTTCCGAGCGGGCGACGTGATCTATCGCGTCGGTGGCGTGGATGTCGGAGATAACGTCGACACCGCCGCCCGCGTGAGTCTGATCGGTTCCGAGTCGGACACCATAATCAACTTCCTCCGCCGAGGCCGTCCCTACCGGATCAAGCTGCGCCAACCGAGCCGGTAGGCGACGCGGGTCAGTGCCCGCCGCCCGGCATCGGCAGATGTACCAGCCAGGCGGTGACCGCCAGCAGCACCGACGCAATCGTCAGCTCGACCGTGCCCGCGCGACGCAGCGCCGCAACCCCTCCCGGAGCCCCTAGCCGGGGTCGCACCCGCCGCCAGTTGTACGCGCCCACCATGGCCGTCGTCAGGAAAAGCACCGTCTTCAGCAACAGCACCCTCCCGTAGGTGCTCGTCCAGAACTGCCCCAGTCCGCCAACATAGAGCAGCGCCGTCAAGCCTCCGGTCACGGCGACCGTCGTGGCCGAGCCGAGAGCCAAGGGTGAGAACCGATCGACGAGGGACGACACCCGGACGGCGTCACCGCGGCATGACGCGAGTCCGCTCGCCAGTAGCACCCCCAACGTCCCCAACCAGGCGCCCGCGCCCAGTAAATGCAGGCCCTGGAGGAGCATGGGCCACCACACCGACTCCCCTGCCATCGCATGCCCGGTCAACGGGGCGGTCCCGATCATGGCCAGGGTCGCGACCCCAAACGCCGGCCAGCCCCACCGAGGCGCTACCGGCAACAGCCCAGCCAGGGCGACGGCGACAGTCAGTGAGGCAGCTTGCAGCACCCAGCGGCCACCCCAGCGCGTCTCCTCGGCTACCAGGCGTATCAACTCCCCCGTGACCGGCTCGTCGAGCCCGAACGTGGCGTAGGTCTGCGCCCAAAGACGGGCCGCGCATCCGACCACGAGCAGCGCGAGCGCCGCAGCGGCTTGGCGCGGGACCGATCCGAGCGGAACGCTCCCAACAAGCCGGCTGATCGTGCGAAATGCGAGCACGCCGACCATCCACAGCAGCCCGAGATCGGTCAACCACTTGGCGGCCGCTAGCCAAATGAGCGCCTGCGTCTCACCGTCCATGGGGCGAGGGTACCCCGGAGCAGCTGTCGTAGCATAGACAGATGCTTCAACCCCGCCGCGTGGCACTCTGGTTCGTCTGTATCGCGCTGGGATGGAGTTGGTGGCCGTCCACCGCACTGACGCATCCGCTCCGGTTCACCGACACTGCGGTGCTGCTCCGCCCGGACGGGACCTTCCAGGCAGATCTGACGACCGATCTCGACGCCCTGGCGCTCGCCGCCCCGCAAGACGCCGACGACGCCACGCTGGTCGCCACGCTCACCGCCCTGACCCCCGCCGAGTTCGACGAACGTCTGGAGCGCCTCCGGCGCCTGTTCGAACGGCGCGTCCGCCTGCGCTTCGATGGCGAACCGGCGCCCTTCGAGGTCAGCTTTCCCGACTACGGCACCCCAGCGGCGACCGAGGCAGCAATCCCCACCCTCCTCGGTCTGACCGCGCGGCTCACGGGCGAGATACCGGCCGGGGCTGAAGAACTCGAGTTCTTCGCCTCTCGCGCCTTTGCCGAGGTCAACCTGACGATCCTGGACGAGACCCGGAACCTCAGCCGACAGTCGCTGCTGGAGCGAGGCGATCGCAGCGAACCGTTCACCCTGCTCGGCGACCTGCCCCCCGAACCGTCGTCAACGGTGGCCGGCCGCTATCTACGTCTCGGCTTCTTGCACATCCTGCCGCGCGGACTAGACCACGTGCTCTTCGTCATCGGCCTGTTTCTGCTGGGTACCGGATTGCGGCCGCTGGTCTGGCAGATCACCGCGTTCACCGTAGCGCACGCGGTGACGCTGACGCTCGCCGTTCTTGAGGTCGTGTCGCTTCCGGCGTCGGTCGTCGAGCCGCTGATCGCGCTCTCCATCACCTACGTGGCGGTGGAGAACCTGCTGACCGACCGGCTCCACCCCTGGCGGCCGGTCGTTGTCTTCGGCTTCGGCCTGCTTCATGGCCTCGGGTTCGCCGGCGTCCTGACCGAGCTGGGTCTCCCGCCGGGACATCGGACACTCGGACTGGCCACGTTCAACCTCGGCATCGAATTGGGACAGCTGGGCGTCATCGCGGCCGCCTGGTTACTGCTCGGCTGGTGTCGAGAACGTGACTGGTATCGAACCCGACTGGTGATGCCCTTCTCGGCCGGCATCGCCTTCGTCGGGCTGTTCTGGGCAATCGACCGGCTGAGCGCCTGATACAATTAGCGGTCGGCTACGGTTGCTTCCCGGGGTGTTCGTGGCGACCTGTCACCCACGCCGGTTTCCATTTCAGCGAGGATGCATCGGATGACCAGGGCTGCATACGGCGTCACGACGCGGGTTGCCGCGGCGCTGCTGATGGCGCTACTCGGGCTTTCGCTCCCGGCCGTCGCCCAAGACTGGCCGAGTTGGCGGGGACGGAGCCAGACCGGCGTGTCGGACCAGACCGGACTTCCGTCAAGCTGGTCCCAGGACGGGGAAAACCTCGTCTGGGAGGACGAGTGGGTCGGACGCTCGACCCCGGCGGTGTTCGACGGCCGGGTGTGCGCCAACGGCCGGACCGGCGACGGCGTGGACGAGCAGGAGGTTGTGGCCTGCTGGAACGCCGAGACCGGCGAGAAGCTGTGGCAGCACCAGTTCAACATCCTGAACACCACGGTGCCGTTCAACCGGGTTGGCTGGGGCAGTGTCACGGGCGACCCCGACACCGGCTACCTCTACGCGATGAATATCGACGGCTACCTGAACGTATTCGATCGCGATGGCAGCACCGTGTGGAGCTGGCGGCTGGCCGAGGAAATTGGGCGGGCCTCCGGCTACGGCGGCCGAACTACTACGCCGTTGATCGATGAAGACCAGCTGCTGCTCAGCATCATCGGCGGCGCCTGGGGCAACCTGGGCGGCCCACCCCGTCACCGTTACTTCGGGTTCGACAAGCTCACCGGCGAGATCCGGTGGCACTCGACGCCTGGCGGCAACGTGGCCGACATGAACACGCAGTCAGTCGGCATCGTCGGCGTCGTGAACGGTCAGCGGCTCTGGATCGACGGGAACGCCGACGGCCGGATCTACGCGCTGAAGGCGCGGACAGGCGAGAAGGTCTGGGAATTCCACCTCAGTAAGCGCGGGATCAACGTCTCGCCCGTCCTAGTCGACGACACGGTTTACGTCGCGCACAGCGAGGAGAACATCGACTCCGGCATCATGGGACGGGTGGTGGCGATTGACGCTACCGGCGCCGGGGACGTGACCGCGACACACGAGAAGTGGCGGGTTGAGGAGATGGCAGTCGGGTTCTCGTCGCCGTTGCTGCATGACGGCTCGCTCTACGTAATCGACAACTCGGCCAACCTGTTCTCACTCGACGCGGCCACCGGCGCCGTGCAGTGGGAAACCAGCGTCGGCAACGTCGGTAAGGCGTCGCCGGTGTGGGCCGACGGCAAGCTCTTCGTCACCGAAACCAACGGGAACGTGCGCATCTTGCAGCCTGGCCCCAGCGGAGCCACCGAGCTCGATCACGACGAGTTGCAGATGCGAGACGAAGAACGCTACGCCGAGGTCTACGGCTCGTTCGCAGTCGGCTACGGACGACTCTACGTGACGTCGGAGGCCGGCATCTACGCGATCGGGGCTCCGGACACCCCGTTCACGGCAAGGGCGGGCGCGGCCCCAGACCTGGACGATGAGATTGCCGCCACGAGCACGCCTTCCATACTTCAGGTCGTACCGGCCGAAGTGATCGCCTCGGGAGGCGACAGCATCGAGTTCGAGGTACGGGCCTACGACGCGGGCGGGCGCTTCATCGGACTGCAGGAGGCCAGCTGGTCGCTCGAAGACCTGGCTGGCAGCTCGATCTCGGCCAACGGGGTACTGTCGACTGACGCTCGGGCAAGCAACCAGGCGGGCACCGTCACCGCTACCGTGGGCGGACTGAGCGCCGTCGGTCAGGTGCGGGTCTACGCGCCACTCCCCTGGTCCGAGAACTTCGAGAATGGCCGGCCGCCCCAGTGGATCGGCGGCGGAGGGAGCCTCGCGGTCGAAGAGGTCGATGGCAACCTGGTGTTCCGCAAGGGCGCGTCCCGCACCGGCATTCACCGGCACGCCACCTACATGGGCCCCGCCAGCATGTCGGGCTACACCGTGCAGGCCGACGTGTTCGCCACTCAGCGGGGTCGCCGGCGACCGGACATCGGCCTGATCAATAGCGGCTACACGATGGACCTGCAGGGTAATCGCCAGAAACTCATGATCCAGTCGTGGGCGGCGGAGCTCAGAATCCAGGAAGAGGTCGACTTCCCTTGGGAACCGAACACTTGGTACACCCTTAAGCTCCGGGTGGACATCGAAGGCGACCAAGCCATCGTGCAGGCCAAGGTCTGGCCACGGGACGCCTCAGAGCCCTCGGACTGGACGCTGACCGCCGAAGACCCAGTACCCAACCACACCGGAAGCCCCGGTATCATCGGCTACTCGCCGATCGACATCTACTTCGACAACGTCAGCGTGGTGGAGAACCAATGACTCGATTGCGTGCAGTACAAACAGTGGCGGCCGGCATCCTCGCGGTAGTGGCAGCAGCCGCACCCATCGCGGCCCAGGACGAGGTCGGGATGTTCGGGAACACCCCGTCCCGAAACATGGTCTCGGACGAGACCGGGGTGCCCGAGACCTGGGATCCGCGCACCGGAGCGAACATTCTCTGGAGCCAGCCGGTAGGATCACAGGCCTACGGCGGCCCGACAGTCGCTAACGGAAAGGTCTATGTCGGGACCAACAACGAAGGAGTGAGAGACCCGGCCTACGAAGGTGACATGGGTGTGCTCATGGCCTTCGATGCTGCGTCGGGCGACTTCATCTGGCAGATGGTGCACGACAAGCTGTCGGCCGGCCGAGTGAACGACTGGCCGCTGCAGGGCGTTTGCTCGACCGCCTTCATCGAGGGCGATCGGGTCTGGTACGTGTCGAATCAGGCCCACGTGGTCTGCCTCGACGTGGAAGGGCTGGCAAACGGGAACGACGGACCGTTCATGGACGAGACGGGCACCGGCCCGACCGACGGAGACATCCTCTGGTCCTACGACATGATCGGCGAGCTCGATGTCTTCCCCCACAACCTAGCGACCGGCTCTCCGCTCATCGTCGGGGACGTGCTCTACACAGTCACGAGTAACGGCGTTGACGAAGGACACGTCAACATTCCGTCGCCGTTCTCACCCCACATCATCGCGCTCGACAAGAACACGGGTGAACTGATCTGGGAGAACGTGGACGTGGGCGAAGGCGTGCTGCACGGCAGCTGGACCAATCCAGCCTACGCCGAAATCGCCGGACGCGAGCAGGTCATCGTGGCGGGAGGCGACGGCATCGTCTATTCACTGGATGCCGCTACCGGTGAGGAGATCTGGCAGTTCGACGGCAACCCCAAGGACTCGGAGTGGATTCTGGGCGGCCGCGGCACCCGCAACAACATCCTCTCCACACCGGTCATCTACAACGACCGGGTGTACATCGGCATGGGACAGGACCCGGAACACGGGGAAGCGCCCGGACATTTCTACGCTATCGACGCGACCGGGACCGGGGACGTCACCGACACGCATAAGGTGTGGAGCCGGGACGGTGAGGACTTCTACCGCACGATGTCGACCGCCGCGATCGCCGACGGCGTCCTCTACATCTCCAGCCTCTCCGGTTTCCTACACGCGCTGGATCCGGACACCGGGGAGGAGTTCTGGACCTACGACGCCTTTGCCGCCGTCTGGGGCTCGCCCTTCGTGGTGGATGGCAAGGTCTTCCTCGGCGACGAGGACGGAGACATCGTGGTGCTCCGGGCCGGCCGCGAAATGGAAGAACTGGCCGAGCTCAACATGGGCGCGTCTGTCTACAGCACTCCGGTGGTACGAGACGGCGTGATGTACATCCTGACCCGGAACCGTCTCTGGGCCATTCAGGACGGCGCCCAGGGCGAGCCGCTGGACGACTAGCGCGCGATTCAGGCGCTGGGCTGGGCCTTTGGGGGCGGTGGTTGCTTCGGCGATCGCCGCCTTTTTTCTCGCGCACTGGGGGGCTGTATGCGGTGGCTAACTGCGGTGATGCTTGGGCTGCTCCCGGTGTCCGGGACACTCGCGGCGCAAGAACCAGCCGACGAGGAGACGCTCGACATCTACGTCATCGACGTCGAAGGTGGCGAGGCGACCTTGTTCGTTGCACCCTCCGGTGAGTCGATGCTAGTGGACGCCGGCTGGCCCGGGTTCGACGGCCGTGATGCGGATCGTATTGCGGCCGTTGCCGCGGACGCTGGAATTGACGAAATCGACTATCTCGTGGTCACCCACTTCCACACCGACCACATGGGTGGCGCCCACCAGCTCATTGCGCGTCTGCCCGTTCGTACCTTTCTCGATCATGGGGAGACCGTCGACGAGGGCGAGCGCCAGCTCGCGGCGTTCGATCGCTATGTAGATCTGCGCGAATCAGCTGACCATCGAGTGGTCGCGCCAGGCGACACCATCCCACTGGGTGACATCCAGGTAACGATGCTTTCTTCGCATGGCGAGGTACTGGACACGCCGCTACCTGGCGCCGGCGCGCCGAACTACTTCTGCGACGACTTCGACTTCCATGGCTCAGAGATAACCAGCCGCTATGGCGATGCCGAGGACCAGCGTTCCCTCAGCGCCCATCTTGGATTCGGCGCGTTCCGCACTGTCATCATGGGCGACCTTACCTGGAACAAGGAGTACCCGCTGATGTGCCCGAACAACAAGATCGGCAGGGTCGATCTATATCTAGTGTCGCACCACGGGTCGGACACGTCCGGCGCTGAGGCACTGGTACGCGCCCTTGCGCCCCGGGCTGCAGTGATGAACAACGGCCCCCGCAAGGGAGGCGCTCTTCATACCTTTGCGAGCCTGGGTCGAGCCCCCACGATCGAGGATCTCTGGCAAAACCACTACTCGATCCCGGCCGGATCGCTGAATGCTCCGGAGCAATTCATTGCGAACTTGCAGGACTTCGCGTCAGCCGACGATGAGGATGCCGTACACACCGGACCGAGCGCCTGGATCAAGATCAGCGCTAGGCGCGATGGCTCCTTCACCATCACGAACAGCCGGAACGGCCATTCCAAAACTTATCCGCAGAACTAAGTTCCCCACACCGAGCTGCCTGGCAAGGCGTTCGGCCACGGGCACCAGAAAGGCGCGGGTGTTAGCCCCTCCGGCAAGGGGGAGGAGCGGGCAACCAAGGAATAGCTGGCGGGTCCTGCACCTAGCCCCAGGATTGCTTCGCGTTCCCGCAACGCAGGACCTTCTGTAACCGACGAAGCAACGCCGCCAGACGGACGGATCGCCAGGAAACCTATGGAGCGACCCTGACCGTGATGTTCTCGGTACGGGTGAGCCCTGAATCGTTGATGTAGCTGACCGTGACGGTGATCACCGCCTCGCGCCCCTGGTTCGGCAAGGTATACCAAACGTCGAACTCGGTAACCTTAGAACTGCCTGGCGTGATGATATTGCCGTCGGTTCTCGTGTCGAACCGGAAGCTCTCTGCCTGCCCGGGCACCGGCGAAATGATGATGCCGCCCGTGGCCTGCTGCACCAGTAGGGCCAAGGCGGAGATCGTGGCCTGTGGCTGTTCGTCGGACAGACTAGAGATCACTCGGAATGACGTCTTCCAGGCGAACTCGACCGTCTCATCGCCGATCGTGAATGTCTCGCCGGTCGCGGAGGTGGCATTGACGACGTCTGGCTCGACCGACAGCTCGACGAACACACTCAGCATCCTCGTCGGGTCGAAGAGATTGTTGCTGCCGCAACCCGACAGCGCGAGCGTGGAGGCCAGAGCCACCACCGTCCACACTTTCCTGACCATCTCTCGTCTCTCCCAAAAATCTGAAACGGCTAGGGTAGTACGCTCACCTGCACCGCATCGGTGACACCGGAGCCCTCATCGGCCGACAACGTGGCGTTGAGCGCGACGAGCGCTTCGGCTCCGCCACCCGGCAGCCAGTACCAGACATCGAACTCGATAATCGCCTCGCCACCAGGCTCCACCCGGTTGGTAGTGGCGCGCGGGGTGTACCGGAACCGCGGTGCCGGATCACCGAACACCGGGGTGACAGCGATCCCTTCGATTGCCTCCTGCACACTGGCGCCGATGTTTCTGATGGTAGCGCCCGACTGCGACGCGTCGGTCCGGATAATCAGCGACAGGGTGGTCATCCAGGGAAACTCTATGGTTTGACCGTCTTGCTCGAACGTGACACCGGACGACGGTACTGCCATCCCAGGATCCGGGGCGACCGACATCTGCACCGCCAGCAGCGGGGTCGATTCGAGCGGCAATCCTTCGTCGCATCCAGCCGCGCTCACGGCCATGGCCAGCAGGGCTGGAAGAGCGATTCTCCGGAACATCATTAGTCCTTTCACTCCACGCAGAGCGTACTCAGAAGGACACCTGCACGCCTGCCCGAAGCATCCGCCCCAGGGCCGGGTACCCTGGCACCTCCTGGTACTGCTCGTCGGTGAGGTTCTCTCCCACCATCGAGAACCACAATCCATCCGTCAGCCCGATGCGCGCCCACATGTCGTACCGGGTGTAGGACGACAGCGTCCCCAGGCCCAGTACCTGGCTGACGTAGTCGAACGGAGCTGTCCGCTTCCCGACGTAGCGGAAAGTGCCGCCAACCGACACTCGGGCCACCTGCACATCGGCCGTGAATGATCCCTGGTGCTCAGGCATGCCAGGTAGCCGGTCTCCCGGTCGGAGTAAACGGGTGCCGCGACGCACTTCGGTGTCGCTGAAGGTGTAGGCCCCCTGCAATGTCACCTGCGTTACCGGCATCGCCGTGAACGAGGCCTCGGCCCCGATGGCACGGCTCCTGGGCAAGTTAACGAACGTTACCCTTGGATCGACCGCCGCCACCACCAGCGGTTGCCTCACACCGGTCCAGACGTCACTCTGAAGCTGAAGCCGCTCGGCCAGGGTCAGGGCTCGATAGTCCGGCAAGGTATCGAGCCGGGGCACGTCGAACTCCCCCAGTACGATGAGGTCCTCGTACTCGTGCCAATACGCGCTGGCCTCTACCTGCACCCGGTTTCCCCACAGCGAACCGAAGATTCCGGCATCGGCGGCGCGGCTTTTCGCCTGGTCGATCTCCGGGTTCCCCTCCCAGAGGAACGTCTCGCCGAACAACTGGGCTAGCGTGGGTGTGCCCACCCCGAAGCCACCGGCGGCCCGGGCGAGGAATCCCCAACCCAGCTCATAGGTCAGCGACCCACGGGGCATCGCCGCGAAGCCGTAAGGTCCGTTCTTGACGAAGCGCCCACCCGCCGTCAACAGCAGATCCGGAAACAGCTGGACCCGGTCCTCCGCATAGAGACTCAGATTGGCCCTAGTCTGATCGTACCGGTCGGTGCGCGTAAACCGACCAGCTTCACCCTCGGCGGTGCCGCCAAAGGTCATGTAGTGGAACTCGTCGATCTCGAACGCGTACTCGTAGCTCACCCGTCCCGTGCGAAGATCGTTCCGGCGCCCACCCGCCAGGGCCAGATCGGACACCGCAACCAAACGGGCCACCTCCTCGGACGACTGCAGCAAGATCGTGCCCGAATCGAGCGGGTTTAGTGAGCGGATGTCGCTTTGGGTGCCCACCAGGCGGAGCTCGTGTAGGCTCCGCTGTCCACGGCCCAGACGGAACGTGCCCGCCCCGGAGAACCGCGTCCGTTCTTGGCGGGCATCGAGATCGGGCCGAACGAGCAGCGTGGGGCCCGAACGCCCCACTTCGCTGGTCTCGCCCTGGAACATAAGGTGGCCCCTGATCGCGCTCCGGATGAAATCGAGCGATCCGGCCATCGCAGTGCGACGGTAGTCCGTGTTGGGCTGCTCGTTATCCGCCTCGGCATGCTGAGCACTAAGGTGCCAGTCGTAGACACGGCTGGAGCCGCTGGTGCCGGCACTATACTGTCGCCAGCCGTAGTCGCCACCTTCCACCGAGGCCGAGAACAGCGGCGAGGCGGGATCACCGGTCGGCCTAATCAACCGGTGGACGACACCGGTCAGCTCGCCGTCACGTCGGCTCGACGGCAGCCCCCGCACAACCTCTAGCTGCTGGGTCACCTGCCCATCCCACCCGTGCAGACGTTGCACGGTACCCTCGAGTGGCGTGCCGTCCGTCACGAGAAACCGGTCTGTGACTTCGACGCCGCGGACCACGAGCGCAGTGGGCTGTCCGATCCCACCTTCCCGCGCCACCGCGACACCAGGCACCCGTTCCAGATAGTTCGAGAGCGGCAGCACGCCTGCCTCAAGCGTGTCGCCGGCGAAGAGAGAAGCGGCCAGGCCTGGACTGGCTTCGAAAAAGCGAGAGGCGTCCCACCGCCGCATCGCCACCTCGTCGAGTGAGCGGAGGACTAGGTCGCTGCGGATCGTGATGTTGGCCACGACGCCCACCTCGAGCTCTGGCACCAGCACCAGATCGGTGTCGCTGATCGCGATCGAGACCAGCCCCGGCAGCAGCTCGCTGACCTCGTATTCACCGTCCTCGTCGGTCGTACCCGAGGCCGTCTGCTCGTCACTGAAAACGGTGACCGTCACGCCCTCGACCGGGACGCCACTGAGCGTCGTGACGATACCCACGAGGGTGCCGAGCCCCTGGGCAGCGCCGAACGACGGTGCCAGGGTGACCATGGCCAGCGTCAGCAGCGGCGCCAGCCACCGGGACGAGCCTCGACCGGGACGACTCGGACTGAGAGGACTGAGATTACTCACCACGAACGAAACCGTAATTCCCTTGGACTGGGCGCCAGCGCGTCTCGAACGCCGCGGACCGGCGCCAATGCCGGCGGCTTCTCTGTCAGACGCCGGGAGCGCTCGAATGGTCACCTCGGAGGAACCTGACTCCGCCGCTCGACTCACTGACGCGCCTCCGGCACCAGCTCGGCCTCCTGTTGCTCACCGTCTCGCACGAAGACCACCGACGCCG
The DNA here is from genome assembly GCA_002346545.1 of Acidobacteria bacterium UBA2994. GTDB lineage: Bacteria > Acidobacteriota > Vicinamibacteria > Vicinamibacterales > UBA8438 > UBA2994. The sequence continues at coordinate 98,075 of DEAA01000021.1, read as the reverse complement.
GCTCAGCAACCTTCAGGAGGTCGAGAGCAAACATGTAGTCGTATATGTTGGCCACCGACTGGCCTGCCAGTCCAACGATGATGTCACCTTCCTGGAGCCCGGCCTTCTCGGCCGGTCCACCGCCCATGACGCCAGACAGCAACAGCCCCTCGACCTCCGAGCTGTAATCGGGGATGGTCCCGGTGAAGATACGCATCGCCGCCTGGCCACCCTGCTGCGCCGCGCGCTCGACTCGCACAAATTGCGGTGCCGACGCGTCGTTGACCAGTCGCCTCGCCACCTCGGCACCGTAGCCCGCCACCCGCTCGAGATCGGGATAGTTAACCGTGTCGGCATCATCGGACGGCCGATGATAGTCCTCGTGACTTCCGGTGAAGAGCGCCAAAGTCGGAACCTCGGCCAGATTGAGACTCATCGCGTCAGTCGGCAGGTAGGGATCATCGACTGGCTGCAGCTCGAACCCGTAGGCGGCGTTGACGTCGTTGACGAGATCCGGCCAGATCGGGCTGCTCCCAAGCGCCTGCACGGTGAGCTTGTTGTCTCGCATCCGCCCGACCATGTCGAAATTGATATAGGCGGACAACTCGGTCATTGGGACCGGGGAGCGTTCGACAAAGTCGGCCGAACCGAGCAGGCCCAGTTCCTCCCCCGACCAGAATGCCAAAATTACGCCGCGCTCGCGCTCCTCGTCGGCCAGCTCGCCACCAGCGGACAACACCGCGGCCACCCCCGACGCGTTGTCGTCCGCACCGTTGTGAACCTGCCCCGCGTCGTCGCCCGTGGCCAGGGAGTTGCCGCCCTCACCCAAACCGAGGTGGTCGTAGTGCGCACCGAGCATGACATAGGGCTTCTCGGTCAACGTCTCTGTCGTCTCTGGCAGGTAGGCCACCACGTTATAACCAGTCCGCTGCTCGCGCACCACTTGCACGTTAAGAGTCGCCTCGGCCCCCATGTCGAATCCGGCGACATGCGGGTTCCCTGAATCCAGTTCGGCCTGCACCTCTTCCAACGTTCGACCCGGAACCAGATCGAACAGCGTGTCGCCCATGGCCTGGTCGACACTTGCTGCGACGATGCCGGAATCAGCGGCCGCCGTGTCCCCGGTCATGCGCACGAGCTCGCCGGCATTCGGAGAACGCGGACCAGTCACCACGAGCAGACCCAGAGCGCCGCGCTGGCGGGCGGCTTGCGCCTTAAAGCGCAGCCCGGCATATCTCGAGAGCGCCGCCCGGATGTCGGTCTCTGCATCCTCCGGAAAGTAGCGCAGCACCACCACGATTTTGTCGGTGACATCGAGCGTGGCGTAGCTGTCGTAGCTGAAACCGTCCACCTCCGGCACGACCAACCCGTACCCGGCGAAGACCAGGGGTCCGGTCGCCTGGCCGGACTCTGAGAACGAAAGCGCCTGAACGGCCCCAGTCTCGGTCGCCTCAACGCCATCGACCGCGAGCGACGTGCCGCCATCCTCAGTGCTACCGGTGTAGTCGAACGACAGCCGAAATCCGTCGGCGCCAGGCAGAGGCACCGCGCCGATAGCCTGAAGCTCGGTCACGATGTGATCCGCCGCCAGCCGGATCCCGTCGGTCCCGGTCAGGCGGCCTCCGAATTCGTCCGACGCCAATCGCTCGACATTCTCCCGAATCGACGACGACTCAGGTGGCGGCACGCCACAGGCCGTCGCAAGCGCAAAGGCCAACGCCGCCGGGAACCGGAGCCTACTCATCGTCTACCTCAATGTTCGAACCAAGCGCAGGCCGGACGGGTCAACCCCGCATCCACAACGCTTTCGCTCAGCCGCCGCCGATCGTTTCACTCTGAACCGAAGCTGTGCACGTGTCAACCGAGGCAGCTCGGCCGCCTCGGATCTCACTCCGCTCCTTCATGCGCCGCCGAGCCGCCAGCAGCTCCTTCCGGGATGACGCGAGGGTCTTTCCTGACTCGGTCGGCGCCGAAACCAGCTCGACGTGTGGGCGGGGATCGCAGCACGAAAGCGAATGGTGAACCACTCGCTGACGAGAGATTGGGAATCCTGCATGAATAACCGACCGGCGCCCGGGGGGTTTAGCTCAGGCGCGATCCCTGGGACCAGACACCGCCTTCTGGCGGGGCCGACGCCGACGGGCCTGTCCGTCACGCCGAGACGCGGGGCGGGCATCGTCGAGCGGCGGGAACTTGGCGAAGAACCGCTCGCACGCCTTCCGGAAGCGATCCGACAGCTGACGTCCTTCGTCGCCGGGGATCACGCCCAGTGACCGACGTTCGGACTGCACCTGACGGACGGTCTCAGTGTCGGCGCGCTGCTTGGCGGCCGTGTCCATGCGTGCGCCCATCGTGTTGCTGGCCAGGGCCTCGCGCAACTGGGACGCCAAAACCTCGGCCGGACTCTGCCCGGTGGACGATGGGGCAGACGCCTCCTCGAGAAGCGCCTCGACCGTCCCGCAGAGGCGCTCGAGCTTGGCGCGATTACGTGCCGGATCCAGATCCGTGCCGGCAAACGCCGACGGATACCGCTCGACTACGCGAGCGAGCGCGTCCTGGAAGCGTGTGCTCAGGCCTCGCTCATGAGGCCGTGGCACGTGCGGGAGCTGACGCCACTCGGATCGCGTCGCCGACACCGTCGCGGCGAGATCCTCGGGCGGCTCCGAGACTTCGGCACCCTCGGACTCTGGCACCAACTGCTCGAGCCGCTCACACACCGCTGCGCGGGCGTCGATCTTGTCGGCGAACTCGGCGTCGACCTCCGCCTGGGCCCGATCGAAGACGGCATCGCATGCCGCGCGGAAACGGATCCACAGCGCGTCGGAGCGCGACCGCTTCACCGGACCGACATTCTTCCATTCCGCCTGCATCCGCTTGACGGTGTTCTTGGCCGACTCCAGGTCCTTCTCGTCGGCCAGCGCCTCAGCTTGGGCGCAGAACGCCTCCTTGGCCTCGGCGTTCTTTCCCCACACCTTGCGGCGCTCGGCGAGGTCGTCTCGCCGTCGCCTGAAGAACTGGCCCGACGCGGCCCGGAACCGGCTCCATAGTTCGCGCTCCTGCCTGCGGGTCGCTGCTCCGACCTGCTTCCACTCGGCCTGCAGCTCGGTGAACCTCTTAGCGGTCTTGACCCAGTCGGTCGAGTCGGCCAGGCGCTCGGCCTCTTCGCACAAGGAGACCTTCTTAGACAACCGCTGCTCACGAAGCGCATCCTGGGCGGCTTGAAGCGCATCGACGCGAGGCTGGATCGCCTCATGCGCAGCCTTGAAGCGCTTCCAGATCTCGTCTCCCTCGCCGCGCGGCACATCGGCGGCATCGCGCCAGGCCGTCATGACGTCCCGGTACTCGCGCGCCATGGCGGCTTCATCCTCGAGCGTGGCCAGCTTCTCCATCCGCTGACACAAGGCTACTTGTACACCCAGATTGGCCCACTGCTTCCATTCGGCGAACCCGCGGAGCTCTCGTACTCGACCGATCAAGGCCACTTGTACTGCCTGGAACCGTTCGGTGAGTGCGTCTCGATCCTCACGGGTCGGTAGGCGGCCCATGTTGCCGAGTACTGAACGGGTGATTCGGAGCCACCGCTCGGCCTCGCGAAGCTCGAGCTGTTCGTTCGTCAACGCCTCTTCGATCTCCTCGGCGCGACGCGTCTGCTTGGCCAACGTCACGTGCTCTCGCTTGCGCTGCTGCGCACGGATCGCCTCGACCCGTTCGTCACGGCGAGCGACGGCCGCCTCGACTCGAGTCACCAGATCGGCCACGGCCTCGGGCTCGGACGCCCCGACCAATTCGGCCCACTCGGCGCGCGGACGCGTCCACTGGCGCGTCAGTCGGGCCACGTCATCCGCCTGACTTAGTTCTTCGAGCGCCGCGGCTAACTCTTCCAGCCTGGTGCGCCGCTCGGCTGCAGACCGCCGGCGTTGAATCTGCCCATCCGCGCGGGCGAGCAATGCCTGGAACCGCTGGTCGATCGGTCTGGGATCGCTGTCTCCGGACCTCGACTCGCCACCAGCGCTCACCTCCCATTCGCTCCGAAGTGACGTCAGGGTGTCTTCCAGCGACTCGCCAGCCTCGTCGGACTGGTCGAGGCGAGCCTCCAACCGATCGCACAACGCCACCTGAGCGGCATCGGCTTCGGCCACCGCCTGGGGAAGCCCCTGCGCTTCGATGCGAGTGTCAGCCAATTCGGTCAGCCGGCGCTTGGCTCCCGCGACGGCCGCCTGCCAGCGTTCAGTAACCCCGGTAGCATCCTCCTCTCCCGGTGGGGACACATCCCCGGCCAGAGACTCCCACTCACGCTCCAGCTCTTCGAGCTTGGTGCCCAATCGCGTCTCATCCGACGCGCCGTCGGCCACCGCCAGTGCTTCCAGCCGTCCGCACATCAGCTCGCGGCGCTCCTGGCGCTGGCTCGCGGTCGGTGCCTTGGGTCGACCTACTAACTCGGCCAGCCGCGTCCGTGCCTTGCGGGCCACCGGCTTCGAGCGGGCGCGCACGGCGATGCTCTGCAGCAAAGTGAGATCGTCGCTCTCGTCTGGCACAACACGTTCGAACGCCGCCACCGCCACATCCCGATGCTCGCTCTTAACGGCGACCGCCAACAGCTCTTCGTGATCGGCGAGACGTTCGAGGGCCGCCCGCCGGGTGGCGGCCAGAGCGGCACGTCTGGCCACCGCGCCGATGGCCTTCGGCCGATCCAATCGAGCCAGCGCGGCCAAACTCACGGCCTCCAATTCGGTGATCCTGGCCACCTCGCCCAGATCCCGTGGCGTTGCCAGCGCCGCGACCGCACGCGCCGCACGCGCCGGCTCCGCGCCCGATAATGCGATCTCGCGCAAGACGGCAGCCGCCTCGTCGCGCACGCGCTCGTCCTGCTCCGACGCCTGGATGCGGCCGAGTGCGTCGGGGTCGGTTAGTCGCGCGACAGCCGCCATCCGCACCCTTGGGTCGGCGTCCTCAGACGCGATCGCCGTCAACAAATCCTGCGCGTCGTCCCCAAGGTCATCGACCGCCGAAGCGCGCACTGACGGATCGTCATGCTGCCACTCAGGCTGGCTACGAAATCGATCAAGCAGGCTCATGTTGAATTCCGACACGACGGGAACACCACGGCGCGACCCCCACTGGACAGCTCTCCATTGAATTATGCATACTCGGTGCCTGGCGAGCGTAGTTAAATAAGCGCCGAAGAACCTGGCACTTTACGCCTACTGTGCTGCCGGTTCTACGCCTGATTGGATCAGATATACCAAATTTTGAATGAGCGGGGCCGTTCCGGACGCCGCTTCTGTTCAGCCAGAGGAAATCGTCATGTCTCTACGACAGCTGCTTGCCCTAACCACCATCGGTCTGACGTCGGCCATCGGCGGCATCGAAGCACGCGCCCAAGAGAACCCGGTGGTCGTCATCGAGACAAGCCTGGGAACCATCACTGCGGAGCTCGATCGAGCGAACGCGCCGATCTCGGTCGAGAACTTCTTATCCTACGTCGAAGAAGAAGCCTATAGCGGCACCGTCTTCCACCGGGTCATCAAGGGGTTCATGATTCAGGGCGGCGCCTTCACGGCAGAGATGGAACAGCTCTCCTCCCGCGATCCGATCAAGAACGAGGCAACCAATGGCCTGACCAACGATCGCGGCACCCTGGCCATGGCGCGGACCAACGTCGTCGACAGCGCGACTCGTCAGTTTTTCATCAACACCGTCGACAACAACGCGCTGAACAATCGAGGCTCGACACCGCAGACCTACGGGTATGCCGTCTTCGGCCGCGTCACCGAAGGGCTTGATGTCGTAGACCAGATCGAGAACGTGGCCACCGGCTCGCGTGGGTCGTTCCGAGACTTGCCGAACACCCCCGTGGTGATCGAGTCGATTACCGTCCAGCAGTGACCCACGGCGGCCGTCGGCCGCGCTTCAGGAAAGAAGGACCCGGTGCAACCACGTCTCGTCTCGCTCGCTCTGATACTGTCGCTCCTGGGCACAGTTACTCCCGTCCTGGCTCAGGACCCGCCCCCGAATCCCCGCGTTCTCGTGACGACCAACATGGGGTCGTTCGAGATCGAGCTCTACCGCGACCGGGTCGCGGCCACCGTCGTGAACTTTCTGACCTATGTGATCGAGGGCTACTACGACGGGACGGTGTTCCACCGGGTAATTCGAGACACGATCATCCAGGGTGGTGGCTTCACTGTCGAAGCCGAGGAACAGCTCGCACCGAAGTCAGAGGGTCTCCGTGGCAGCATCGTCAACCAGGCAAGCCGTTCGCTCCAGAACCGCCGCGGCACGGTTGCCATGGCGCGAGGGCCTGGGGGAAACACTGCCCGCCAGCAGTTCTTCATCAACCTGGACGACAATTCGAGCTTCGACTTCAAGAATCCCACCGACGCCGGGATCGGCTACGCCGTCTTCGGACGGGTGACCGAGGGCATGAACGTAATCAGTGAGATCGGACGCGTACGCACCGGCAGCCAAGGCCCACTGCTCGACGTCCCGAACGACCCCGTGATCATCGAATCAATCCGTCGCGTCGAAGTCCCGGCGGGATAGCCAGTCCCGCCGCTCCATGTCCAATCTGCCTCCCGACGATCACGCCGCACTCGAGCACCGGGTACTGCAGCTCGTCGGACAGCTTGTTGGGGAGGTGCGCCGCGGCTCGACCGCCGCCGGGATCGGACCCGACGATACTCTCGAGCGTGACCTGGGTCTCGGCTCGCTCGAACGGATCGAGTTGGTCTCGCGGGTCGAGCAGCAGCTGGGCGTCCGCTTAAACGACGCGACCATCGCCTCGATCGAGTCGCCTCGCGACCTGGCTCTGGCCATCCTGGCGGCGGAGCCTGCGCTCGACGAACGTCGACCGCAGATCGTCACCCCGCTCGATCTCGCCACCCCTGCCCCCGACGACGCGGAAACCCTCGTCGACGTGCTCCGTTGGCACGCCAGGGAGCGTCCAGACCGGACCCACATCTTTCTGCGCGAAGAAGACGGCAGCGAGCTGCCTATTACCTACGGGCAGCTGTGGCGTCGTTCGGTCCGGGTCGCCCACGCCCTCGGCCGGCGCGGCATCGGCCGGCGCGACACCGTCACGCTTATGCTCCGCACCGAAGCCGCATTCTTCCCCGCGTTCTTCGGAACCCTGATGGCCGGTGCGGTGCCGGTGCCAATCTATCCACCGTTCCGACCCGATCGGATTGCGGAGTACGCCGAGCGCCAGGTCGGCATCCTGTCGAACGCCGGCACGCGTCTAATGATCACGTTCGCCGAGGTGGAGCGGTTGGCCAACCTGCTGCGCGGGCGGATCCCTACCTTGTCGGGCGTCACCACCCTTGAGGATCTTTGCCCGGACCTGGAAGAGGGCGGTACTGAACTCCCTGCGGCGCCCCCGTTGAGCCTGATCGGTGACGACCCCGCCCTCATTCAGTACACATCGGGCAGCACCGGCCAGCCGAAGGGCGTCCTCCTTACCCACGCGAACCTTCTCGCTAACGTTCGGGCCATCGGAGAGGGGCTGGAGATCCAACCGGACGACGTCGCGGTGAGCTGGCTTCCGCTCTACCACGACATG
>DEAA01000021.1:40674-90240 GCA_002346545.1 Acidobacteria bacterium UBA2994 | reverse complement strand
TGGCTTCCGCTCTACCACGACATGGGCCTCATCGGAGCGTGGCTCGGCACCATGTACTTCGCCATTCCGGTGACGATACTGTCGCCGCTCACCTTCCTGGCCCGGCCGGCACGCTGGTTCTGGACCATCCACGCGCACCGGGCGACGGTCGCCGTCGGCCCCAACTTCGCGTTCGATCTGTGCGCGAACAAGATCACCGACGAGGAGATCGACGGGGTCGACCTGAGTTCGGTCCGCCTCATGCTGAATGGCTCGGAGGCCGTGCTCCCGGCGACCCTGGAGCGATTCACTAAACGCTTCGCCGAGGCAGGTCTCCGATCCGATGTCATGCGTCCGGTCTACGGCCTCGCCGAGTGTTCGGTCGGTCTCGCCGTCACCCCGCAACGCCAGCCGCCGCGTGTCGACCGGATTGCCCGGACGTTCCGGCAAGACGGCCGGGCCGAGCCTAGCGAGGCGGCCGACGCATTGGCATTTGTCGCCTGCGGGCTTCCCCTGCCCCGGCACGAAATCCGCATCGCCGATCCGTCAGGCTCCCTGCTCGGCGAACGGCGAGAGGGACGGGTTCAGTTCCGGGGCCCTTCGATGATGTCCGGCTACTACCGGAACCCCGAGGCTACCGCCGCGATCACGACCGACGACGGCTGGATTGACTCCGGCGACCTCGGCTACCTAGCCAACAGGGAGCTGTTTCTCACCGGACGTCACAAGGACGTGATCATCAAGGCAGGCCGGAACGTCTACCCCCACGAGGCCGAGGCGATCGTCGCCGGCATCGACGGGGTGCGCAAGGGTTGCGTCGCGGTGTTCGGGGTCGTCGACGAAGACGCCGGCACCGAGCAACTGGTCGTCGTGGCCGAGACCCGGGCGAACGACACCGGGACACGGGATACGCTCCGCCAGCGAATCTTCGACCAAGTCACCACCGCGCTTGGCCTCCCCCCAGACGTGGTGGTACTAGCGCAACCCAGTGCCGTGCTCAAGACCTCGAGCGGCAAGATCCGCCGCGCGGCGACCCGCGACGCGTATCTTTCGGGACAACTCGACGGAGGCACGGGCTCCATGGCACGCCAGTGGGCCAGACTGGCCTGGGGCGCGGTCGCCGGGCGCGTGGCACGGGTGGCGGCGCTGACGGGCAGCCTGGTCTACACCAGCTACATTGTGGCGCACCTGGTGGTGACCGTGCCGGTGGTCTGGGCCCTGGTAGCCGCCAGTGGATCGGTGGCCGCCGCCAGACGCCGACTCAAGCGCGCGGCCCAGTGGGTGGTGACGGTGTCCGGCTGCCGACTTGAGTTACGTGGTCTCCGCCATCTCGACGGCCTGGAACCGGCGATCTTCGTCGCCAACCACGCCAGCTTCCTCGATGTGGTCGTCATCCTAGCCACCTTACCGGTGGACGTCCGCTTTGCCGCGAAGGGACGCCTGACCACCTATCCGATCCTCGGCACCATCATCCCGAAGGCAGGCTACATCACCATCGACAAGCGCGACCACACGGAAAAGATGGAAAGCTCCGACGAAGTCAGCACTGCGCTAAGGGCCGGCGAATCAATGTTCGTGTTTCCCGAAGGCACCTTCGTCCGAGCGCCGGGACTGCTCCCGTTCCGCCTCGGCGCATTCCGAGCGGCGGTCTCGGCCCGACGCCCCGTCGTTCCGATTTCGCTTGAGGGAACCCGCGACATCTTCCCGGCCGACACCATCCTGCTTCGACCGGGCACGGTCACCCTGACCGTGCACCCTCCGCAACAACCGACCGCCGACACCTTCGAAGAGGTAGTGCGGCTGCGTGATAACGCTCGTCGGCTGATCTCGCAGGACGTGGGTGAACAAGCGGGATGACGACCACCCAACACGTGATCCTCAGCCTCGGCATGGTGACCTTCAGTCTCGTCGGACTAGTGCCGCCCTGGATGCATGTGCGGGTCGACGATCCCGAGTTCCGGGTGGCAGCTAGCAGCGCGTTGATCACGGTCGGCACCCCAGTTCGCCCCGACGCGGCCGACGACGGGAACCATCCCAGACGTCGTGGTCTACCGACCTACCAGGGTCTGCCGTTGAGACGGTGGGAGTCACGGATCGACGGTCGGCGCCTGACAGTCCGATGGTGCAGCGTGGCGACCGCAACCGCCCTCGGGATCTGGCTGGCGACGCCGGGCCTGAGACGACCCAGGGCAGGCTAGGAAATCAGCACCAGCGGCACATCCGCCGCAGTGGCTTCCCGGATGGTGAGCTGGAGCTCGGAACCAGTCATCGTGGCCGGAGCCCTATTCCCGCAACGCGGACACCAGATCCGCGATCAGGTCCTCAACTGCCTCGATTCCGACCGACAACCGGAGCAGGTCATCGGGCACCGGGGTACCAGGCCCCTCGACCGGAGCCCGATGCTCGACCAGACTCTCAACACCACCAAGCGATGTGGCATTCTTGAACAGCCGCAACCGGCCCGCGACCTGGCGAGCCCCGGCTGCACCCCCATGCGGTCGGAACGAGACCATCATCCCAAAGCCACCCACCATCTGCCGAGCCGCGATCTCGTGGCCCGGATGGGTAACGAGGCCCGGATAGAAAACCTCGGCAACTGTCGACTGCGCGTCGAGCCATTCGGCGATCCGCAGCGCGGTCTCCGCCGACCGCGACACCCGCAGAAACAGCGTGCGCATCCCACGCAAGAGCAGCCAGCACTCGAACGGACCCAGCACCGCTCCCCGGTAACCCCGGTCGTGGGCGATCCGCTCCCACCCGTCATCCCGGCGGGCCGTCACGAGCACGCCGGCCAGCACATCGGCATGACCGTTCAACTGCTTGGTAGCTGAATGGAGTACCAGATCGGCGCCATGCGACAACGGCCTGCAGAGCACGGGCGTCGCCACTGTCGAATCAACGACCACCCTTGCTCCGGCCGCATGAGCAAGCCGTACGGTGGCGGCGATGTCAGTCACCTCACCAGTCGGGTTCGCCGGGGTTTCTACCCAGACGACTGCGGTCCGACCCGGTTGCAACGCACGCTCAAGAACCCCGAGATCGCCGGCGGGGACAAGGTCAAGCGCAATGCGATCGCGCTCGGCCAGCTCCTCGAGCCACCGGCGAATCGTCCAGTACATGTGACGGGGCGCAATGACATGTGCACCCGGGTCGAGAGTTTCAAGGAAGGTGGTGGCCGCGGCCATTCCCGAGCTGAACAGAAGGGCAGCTTCCCCACCCTCGAGGCGCGCCAGTAGCGTCTCGGTCTGATCGTAGGTCGGGTTGTGATCCCGCGTGTAGGTCCGTCCCCCGGGGTAGCTGCCGTCCGGAGCCCGTTCGTAGGTGGCCGACGGATGAATCGGCGGCACCACCGCTCGAGTGGTCTCGTCGATCCAGCCCAGCGCCTGGGCCGCCAAGGTGGACAGGTGGTCGCGGGAGTCTGCCATGTCGAACGTTGACGGCCCGGGTCACAGGCGACTGCCGTCAAGCTGAGGCGGGACCGATCTCGACCTTGATCTCCCGCCACTTACCTTGGCGGAACCGTATCACGCTGAGACCGCAACGCGTCATGTGTCCGATCACGATGGCGGTCCAGATGTGCTGTACCTCGAGCCCGTAGACCGCCTGCACGACTGCGCAGGTGCCCAGCGGGACGATGACTTGCGACACGATCGAGATGTAGAGGGGGCTGCGAGTGTCGCCGGTCCCTTGGAGACCGCCGGTATAGACGAGGGCCACGGTGATGAACAGTCCGGAGACCGCGAGGTAGCCCAGCAGTTGCACGCCGACCTCGACGACCACACCTTCCTCCATGCCGAACAGGCCGAGCAAAGTCCGCGGGATGGCGAGGAAGAGCAGCCCGACCACCACCGCGACCAAGAGGCCGATGAGCGACGCCACGTGGACCGACCTGAGGCTCCGCTCAGGATACCCGGCGCCGAGGTTCTGCCCGGCCACTGCGGCGGTCGCCCCCATCAGCCCCACCGACGTCCAGGTGATCAGCGAAAAGAGCTCGGTGTAGCCAACAGCGTAAGCGGCCTGCGCCTCAGCGCTGTAGGTCAGCGAACCGATGAAACGGAGCATCAGCACGCCTCCCAGGTTCATGGCGATACCCTGGAACCCGGCCGGCAGACCGAACTTAAACAGCTGCCGGATGACGCTCCAGTCGGGCCGATAGGACATCGTCCTGGAGAAGTGGATCACCAGACGGCTGGAGAACAGCAGCCAGATAAACACCAGGCCAGTCACCCCGCTGGCGATCGCCGTGCCCATCGCCGCACCGGTGGTACCGAACGCCGGAATCGGCCCCAGCCCCCGAATGAGTATGATGTTCAGCGTGATGTTCAAAGTGGTCATGAAGATGCCGAGACGCATCGGCGTCTTAGCGTCACCGGCGGCTCTGAGCGCGCCGCTGAACATGAAAAACATCAGCATGCCGAAGCTGAACACGAACATGATCCGGATGTAGGGCAGCGCCTCGACCTGCACCTCGGGCGCGGCGTTGATCATCGTCAGTAGCGTCGGCGCCGCCCAGTATCCGACCGGCGCCATCACGCCCACGGCAAGGAACAACGCGACGATGAACGCCTGATAGACGGCGCGGTTGACCTTCTCCGGGTCGCCAGCGCCGGCAAACCTGGCGACCAGCACGCCCATGCCGGTAAACACCGACGCCACGAAGACGATCACCAGGATGAAGATCTGCAGGCTGACGCCGATGGCGGCGTTTCCGGTATGGCCAACATAGTTGCCGACCATCGCCTGGTCGATGATGCCCTGCAGACCGCCGATGACGTTCTGCACCATCGTGGGCCAGGCGAGATGCCAAACCGCACGGCCCAGAGGCCCCTCGACGATGGAACGGTCGAACGTCTGTTCTTGGGGAGCGTCTGTCTCGGTAGGGGGATCCTCTATCGGCTGTCGAACAGGCTCGGAGTCTGTCATACGGTTGGACCGAATACAGACACCATCGGCAGACGCGATAGGATCAAGTTCCGATCGTGGATACTACTCCGACACTTTATCAGATTGAAGCGCGCCTCCGTTCCGCTCTCAGAGACCCTGGTCCCTGCCCCGACGCGCATTCCCGGATGGCCCCTCGTCCCCGTGTTGGCTGGCAAGCAGGGGTCATCCCCGAAGGGTCGCGAACCGCAGCCGCGCTACTGCTCCTCTACCCGATTGGCAACCGTGCACACGTCTGTCTGACCCGACGAGCCGGGTCGCTCGGAACCCACGCCGGCCAGATTTCGTTGCCGGGAGGCACCGTGGACGACGGTGAGACGATCGAGCGGGCCGCACTCCGTGAGGCATACGAGGAGATCGGGCTTGACGGCGACGGGCTACGGGTACTGGGCCGGCTGACGCCGCTCTACATCCCGGTCTCGAACTTCGCGCTGTATCCGGTGCTCGGCATGCTCTCCGAACGCCCATCACTACTCGCATCCGCCCACGAGGTGGCCCATATTCTGGAGGTGGCCCTCGACGATCTGCTGTCTCCGCACAGTCTTCGTCCGGGGTGGTTGTGGCGCGGGAGCGAAACGATTACGGTGCCGTTCTTCGCACTGTGCGGTGAGCGGGTCTGGGGCGCCACCGCGATGGTCCTCAGCGAACTCGTGCAGCTGCTGCGGCTCGACGCCTCAGGCACCGATTCCCCTGAACCCGGGCTGTCCGAGCCAAGATGGACCCCGAGACCGTAATGGCGAAACAACGAGGGCGCCGAACGGCGCCGCTGTTCGATTCCCCGACCTCTGAGACCGACGGCGACCAGTCCGCGGCGGAGACCCGCGAACCGAGCGTAGAGCTCATCGACGCGGCAGAGTCGCGCTACCTCAACTACGCACTGTCGGTCATCACCTCACGCGCGCTGCCAGACGTGCGGGACGGACTGAAGCCGGTGCAGCGGCGGATTCTCTACACGATGTGGGAGCAGCGCTTGCGCGCCGACGCCAAGCCGCGCAAGTCGGCCAAGGTTGTGGGCGACGTGATGGGCAGCTACCACCCACACGGCGATACGGCACTCTACGACACGCTTGTCAGGATGGCCCAGCCCTTCGCCTTGCGTTATCCGCTGGTCGACGGTCATGGCAATTTCGGGTCCCTCGACGGGGACGCGGCGGCCGCCATGCGCTACACGGAGTGCCGGCTGGCTACACCGAGCGCCGACCTACTGGGAGAGATCGAACAGGATACGGTGCCGTTTCGGCCCAACTACGACGGCACCCGCCAAGAACCGGTCGTCCTCCCGGCGCGACTCCCCAACCTACTGATCAATGGAACGACCGGCATCGCGGTGGGGATGGCCACCAACATCCCACCGCACCACATCGGCGAGGTCTGCACTGCGCTCCTCAAACTACTGGACAACCCGGAGCTGAGCAGCGAGCGGCTCTGTCGGTACGTCAAGGGTCCCGACTTCCCGACCGGCGGCCAGGTACTGAACACACCCGACGAGCTCAAGCAGATCTACAAGACCGGGAGCGGCAGCATCCGGCTGCGAGCCACCTGGGAGCAGGGACCAACCACCCGCGGAGGCAAGACGATCCAGATCACCAGCATTCCATATGCGACGAACAAGGGGCAGCTCGTCGAGCGGATCGCCGAGGTAATCGTCGCCCGAAAGCTCCCGCCGCTGGTCGACGTCAACGACCAGTCCACCGACGACGTGCGCATCGTGCTTGAGCTCAAGCGCGACGCCGACGAACAAATGGTGATGGCGTATCTGTTCCGCCACACCCCACTCCAAACGAACTTCGCGGTGAACCTCACCTGCCTGGTACCGACCGGACAGGAAGACATCGGCCGTCCCGAGCGCCTGGGACTCCACGAGCTGCTCTGGCATTTCCTCCGCTTCCGTCTCGACGTGGTGACCCGGCGTCTCGAGCATGAGATGGCCGACCTGGCCCGGCGGATCCATATCCTGGAAGGCTTCGAGACCGTCTTCGACACTCTCGATGAGGTGCTACGGATCGTACGAAAGTCGGATGGCAAAGCGGACGCGGCGGCGAAGCTGATGAAGCGCTTTCCTCTCGACGCCGAACAGACCGACGCCATCCTCGAGCTGAAGGTCTATCGACTGGCCCGGCTCGAGATCCTGATCATCCGGGAGGAGCTGAAAGAAAAGCGGAGACGGTCCCGCCAGATCGGCGGTCTGCTCAAGAGCGAGCCGAAGCGCTGGGCCATCGTGCGCGACGAGATAAAGGAGGTTCAGCAGACCTACGGCAAGGGCAAAACCGACATGCGCCGCACGATCATCCAGCCGGCCGAGCAAGAAGTTGATTACACCGCCGACGACTTCATCGTCGCCGAAGACGCCATCGTACTCGTCACCACCGATGGGTGGGTGAAGCGACAGAAGGAGGTAAAGGACGTCACCACGACCCGTCTGCGAGAGGGCGACTCGCTACTGGCAGCGCTCACCGGAAGCACTCGAGCCACCTGTGTCTTCTTCTCGAACTTCGGCGTCGCCTACACGGCGCGCATTGCCGACATCCCAGCCACCACCGGACACGGTGAGCCGATTCAGCGACGCTTCAAACTCAAGGACCGTGAGCGGATCGTGGCTGCCTTCAGCCTCGACCCCAGGGTGGCCAGGAACATCACCCCGCGGCGGGCGGGCGACGAGCCGGCTCGTCATGCAATCGCCGTCACCACCGACGGCTACGCGCTGCGCTTTGGGCTCGAGACGTTCATCGAGCCGAGCACGCGTGCCGGTCGGCGCTACGCGCGCCCGGCGGGGGGCGCCGAGGTGGTCGACGTGGCCTGGACCTCCGGTGAGGAAACCATCATCACCGCCACCGCCCAGGCCAGAGCAATGCTCTGCCCGGCCGCTGAGATCAACTTCCTCTCCGGCCCCGGCAAGGGGGTCATCCTCGTCAAGCTGCCCCGGGGTACCGACCGAGTCCTGGGGTTCATAGCCTCCACCGGTGATCGGGACCTACTGACCGTCGAGACAAATCGGGGCGCCAGCCAGACAATCTCCACCGCAAAGTATGGCGTGACCGGCCGAGGAGGGAAGGGACGGGAACTGCTCCAGCGGGGACAGTTCAGCAAAGTCGTCTCCGCCCCCGTGGCCGTATCCCCCCTGGACGGCTAGACGTCCAGGGGGCTTCGCTCCGGCGGGCCGCGCAGCGTGATGAGTAACAGCTGCACATGACGAATATAGGACGAAAGTCGGCATGCTACACTGCTGTCCGGTCAGCGTGATCCCCCCTCCGGCGGCCGCCCAGCCCGCCTTCGTAGAACGCTGAAACAGGCATGGAGAAGAGCTATACAGCGAAGGACATCACCGTTCTGGAGGGCCTGGAACCGGTCCGCCGTCGCCCCGGCATGTACATCGGCGGCGTGGGTCCGGCCGGACTCCACCATCTGGTCTGGGAGGTAATGGACAACGCGGTCGACGAGGCAATGAACGGCCATGCGACCCGGATCGGAGTGACGCTGCACACCGACGGGACGTCAGTCACGATCTCGGACGACGGCCGCGGCATTCCGGTGGACACCCACAAGAAAACTCGCAAGAGCGCCCTGGAGGTCATCTTCACGACCCTGCATGCAGGAGGCAAGTTCGAGCATCGCACCTATCGCACGGCGGGCGGCCTGCACGGGGTGGGGGCGAGCGTCGTGAACGCCCTCTCGAAAGAGCTCGTCGCCACCTCGAAGCGCGAGGGTGCCCGTTGGGAACAGCGCTTCGCCCAGGGCAAACCGACGACCAAGCTGAAGCGGGTCAGCGCGGCGCGTGGCGCCGGCACCACCGTCTTCTTCAGACCCGACCCCACGATCTTTCCGAAGACCGCTTTCGACGCCGACCTGATTGCCGAACGACTGGAGATCGCCAGCTACCTGCACCGCGGCGTGACCGTCGTGTTCGAGGACGAAGCGGCCGGACGCACCGAGACATTCAAGCACGACGAAGGACTGTCGGACTTTCTCGGCAAGATTCTCGAAACCCGAGAGGCCACGCCGGTCCATCCCGTCCCGTTCGCGCTAACCCGCGAACACGAAGCCAGCTCGTCAAGGCTGGATCTCGTCCTCCAATGGACCGAGTCCACCGACGAACACCTGCGGAGCTATGTCAACGGCATCCCGACCGCCTCGGGAGGCACCCACGAGAACGGGCTGCGCGCGGGCCTCGGCAAGGCCATCCGGAACTTCATCGACACCCACGGGCTGAGTCCGAAGGGGGTCACGTTAACCACCGACGACATTCGGGAAGGCATGACCGGGGTGGTGAGCGTGTTCATCTCCGACCCGCAGTTCCAGGGACAGACCAAGGACCGGCTCAACAACCCTGAGCTGGCCGGGGTGGTCGACGGACTTGTTCGGCCCTCGCTCGAGCACTGGCTGAACCACAACATCAGCGTGGCCGAGGGCATCGTCGCGCGAATTATTCTGGCGGCCCGCGCCCGGGCGGCCAGTCGCGCCGCTCAGCAGGCGGTCTCTCGCAAGAGCGCCACCTCGAACCGGCTGAACCTACCCGGCAAGCTGAGCGACTGCACCTCGCCGGGCACGGCGGAAAGCGAACTGTTTGTCGTGGAAGGGGATTCGGCTGGCGGGTCAGCCAAGCAAGGGCGTAACCGCATCCATCAAGCGATCCTACCGCTGCGAGGTAAGGTGCTCAACGTCGAGAACGCACCGCTGACAAAGGTGCTCGAGAACAAGGAGCTCTCGGATCTCGTCACGGCCCTGGGCTGCGGTATGGGCAAGAACTTTGAGCTGAGCAAACTGCGCTACGACCGACTCATCATCCTGGCCGACGCCGACGCCGATGGCAATCACATCGCCACGCTACTGCTGACCTTCCTCTATCGGTATCTACCCAAGCTCATCACCAACGGCAAGGTCTACCTCGCCCAGCCTCCGCTCTACCGGATCGACGCAGGAAAGGAGACCTTCTGGGCCCTGGATGATGGACAGAAGAACGAGGTGCTCTCCGATCTCGGCAAGAGTAAAGGCCGGGCACGGGCCGAAGTGACGCGGTTCAAGGGACTCGGCGAGATGATGCCCAAGATCCTCTGGAACACCACCCTGAACCCGAAGACCCGTCGGCTGCTTCGGGTGGGAGTCGCGGATCAGATCCACACCGACCGGGTCATCAGCGACCTGATGGGACGGGATGCCTCGGCGCGTTTTCGCTTCATCATGGACCACGCCGAGGACGCCGACGCGCTCGATGTGTAGCGCCGTCGCATGGGCGGTCGTGCGGGCACGGGCTACTGGGCGTCCGGCAGTAACACGGCAACCACCTGAACGTCGCCGAATCCGTACCGGTCGGTGACGATCAACCTGAGCTGCTCGGCATCCGCCTCAGAAGCGTAGGGACCAATCCAGATGGCCTGGCCCGTCGTGCCGTCATTGAGGGTCACGGGCGCAAGAATCGCAGGCGCTCCGAGATCTCGCAGCATTTCCGCGCCCGCCTCTGCCGCCTCGGTCGTCTCGAAGACGCCGGTCCTCAGCACATACGTCTCGTCGAGCACCGCGTCAGTCGCGGTGGACAGATCGATCGGCTGGGGCAACTCGATGGGGGCCAGCTGGGGGGAGGGCCCCGACACGGCCGGGCGGCCGCTCAAGACCTCTGGACCGTAGACCGCGAGCAACACGGCGAAACCGACACCGGCGACCACACCCGCCGCTGCCGCCAGCATGCGGCGGGTCTGTGGTCCGAGGCGGCCAGGGCTCCGGACGGTGGGCAGGGACACACTCCCCAGAGTGGGAACCCTTCCCGCTAGGTCCAGGGCCTCGGCCGCCTTGGCCACGATGACCTCGTCGATCGTTGGCTTGAGCCCGGCGCACCCAGCCTCGAGCGACCGATCGCAGATCAGGTTGATCTTCCGGGGCACGCCCTCGCTCAGCTGGTACACGAGATCGATGGCACGTGCGACGAACATCGTTTCCGACGCCCCTTGCGCCATCCGGATACGGAACTCGATGTACTTCTCGACCTCGTCCCGGTTGAGAGGAAAGAGCTCGCACCGTCTGGCGACTCGCTGATTCAGCGGACGCATCTCGGAGCTGCCGAGCACCGTCAACAGCTCCGGCTGTCCGACCAGCAGGATCTGCAACAGCTTTTGGCGGTCGGTTTCCAGCGTGGTCAGCACCCGCAACTGCTCGAGAGTCTCAGCCGGCAGGTTCTGTGCTTCGTCGACCACGGCTAGCGCGCTCGCCCCAACGGTCGACAGCGAGAGCAGGAATCGGTTGAGGGTCTCGACCAGACTCTGTCGGCTGGCGTCCTGCAGGGTACGCCCGTCGGACACCACACCGAAGTCCTGGAGCAGCACCCGCAGCAGCTCATCCGCCGTCACGAAGGGATTCAGAACCAGCGCAGTGAACACGTCACGGTCAAGAAACTGCAAGAGCGCCCGGGTTGTGGTCGTCTTGCCAGTCCCGACGGCACCGCTGAGCAGTAGGATGCCCTCGCGGCGACGCACTCCGCGAAGGAGCTGCTCGAGCGCCTCCTGGTGAGAGCCGCTCTTGTACAGGAACTCTGGGTCCGGGGTCGGACTGAAGGGCTGACGACGGAAACGGTAATAATCCTCGTACATAGCGGGCCTGGGGAATCAGCCACGAACGTCCATCACCGCCAGCTCCCGCCATAATAGCCCTGTCCCTGGATTCACTGTTACCATTGAAACTCGAAGATGCCCCTCAGTGACACTAGGAGACCCAGTTGTTCGAACGAACCCTTGCCGGTGCCGCTCTTGTCTTTTTTGGGGGCGTCGGCGCAACGGCACAGACCCATCTTGCTGTCATCCGCGGCACGGTGTCCGACGCCACGGGAGCGAGGGTAGAAAACGCCGACGTCACGGTCGTCGACGAAGCCACGGCGCTGGCCCGTACCGCGACGACCGATGACCAGGGTCGCTTCGCGGTGTCCCAGCTCGCACCGGGCCGCTACCGGGTCGAGACGGCTGCCAGCGGACATCGTAGACTGATCCGCGAGACGACCCTGCAGGTCGGTCAACAACTTCAGCTCCAGCTGACGCTGGAGGTCGGCGCGGTCTCCGAGGAGGTTGTGGTCACGGGGGAACCAACCGTGGCGTTCGCGGCGCACGGCCTGAGCACCGTCATCGACAACGTACAGGTGACCAGCCTGCCGCTCGACGGCCGGAACTTCCTGGACCTGTCATTGCTCGTCCCGGGCACCACGACGGCCGCACAGGGCTCAGCTGGCTCGGTGCGGGGTGCCTTCACGCTCAACGTCAACGGCGCCCGGGAAGGGGCGAACGCGTACCTCCTAGACGGCGCCTACAACGTCGACCCCAAGCTCAACACGGTGGCGGTCCGTCCCCCAGTCGACGCGATCGAGGAATTCCGGGTCGTGACCGGCAGCTACGACGCCGCCTACGGCCGACACGCCGGCGCGCAGATCAACGTCATCACCAAGGCTGGCTCCAATCAGTTCCACGGTACCCTCTATGAGTTCTTTCGGCACGACTCGCTCAACGCCTCCAATTTTTATGCTCCCCAGGGCGAGCCGGACCCAGACTACCGACGGAACCAGTTCGGCGGCTCACTCGGTGGCAAGCTGATCGAAGATCGGACCTTCTTCTTCGTCGACTACGAAGGGACGCGGCTGCGGGAGAGCATCACGCGAGTGACCAACGTCCCCACCCTAGCCGAGCGCCAGGGCGATTTCTCGGACAGCCTGTTTCCCGCCCCGCTCGTGCCCGGTACGCCGTTCCCGTTCCCCGGCAGTCAGCTGCCAGCGCCGTTCATCAATCCGATCGGGCAAGCGATTGCCAATCTCTATCCTCTCCCGAACCGCGACGCGCCATTTGCCAACTACGTGTCCTCGCCGTTGTTGACCGACCGCAACGACCAGTTCGACGCGCGCATCGACCACCGGGCCGGACCTTCGTCGAACCTCACGCTGCGCTACAGCGTGGCCGACCGTGACTTTTACGAGCCGTTCTCGGGTCCCGGTTTCAGCCAAGTACCGGGCTTCGGCACGAACGTGCCGCAACGGGCCCACAACGTGCTCGGCAGCTTCACCGGGGTCATGTCATCGTCTGTCGTCAACGACCTGCGCGTGAGCTACACCCGGGTCTCGAGCGCCGCCTTCCACGAAAATAGCGGGAACAGCCTAAATCAGGCGCTTGGCCTCCCAGAGCTCTCGGACAACGTCCGCGACCACGGCCTAAGCTTCATCACGATCACCGGCTACTCGCCGCTGGGGGACGAGTACAACAATCCGCAGGACAGTAGCACCGGCACGGTGCAGGTCCTCGACACTTTGACCTACGCCCGCGGAGCGCACCTGTTCAAATTCGGCGCCGACCTGCAGTTCACGCAGCAAGACGCCTTCCGGGACGTCCAGTCGAGAGGGCTCCTGACCTTTTCATCGTTCCCGATGGCGTTCACCGGTAACGCGCTCGCTGACCTGCTGCTGGGATTGCCTCTGGTAACCGGCGGCGCACGCCTCGACAACCCGCAGCAGCTGCGCACCTCGAGCTACAACCTGTTCGTCCAGGATGACATCCAGATCGGGTCGAACCTGACCGTCTCGGCCGGCCTCCGTTACGACTATGCCTCGCCCGCCGTGGACGCCGACGACCGGGCTAATGTCTACGACCCGGCCACCGGCTCACTCGTCGCGGTGGGCACCGGCGGCATCCCACGCGCCGGCTACGACCCCGACCGTAACAACCTGGCGCCGCGGCTGGGCGCCGCGCTGGCCCTCAACGGTGGCCGGACAATCATCCGCGGCGGCTGGGGGGTCTACTACGATCAGGCGGCCCTGGCACCGGGTGAGGGGCTCTACTTCAACCCACCGTTTTTTGACTTCAACCTGTTCTTCCCGCTACCTGGGCTCCCGCTCACGTTATTCGATCCGTTCCCGAGCTTCTTCCCATTCGCGCTGCCGCCGTCGGCGCTAACGATTCAGCGCGACCTCGAGACGCCGTACCTGCAACACTGGAACGCGACCGTCCAGCAGGAGATCGGACCAGGGCGCTCGATCGAGATGGCCTACGTCGGCTCGCGCGGGAACAATCTGCTCCGCGGGCGCGACATCAATCAGGCTGACGCCAGCCCGAACCCTCTGAATCTACGTCCCAACCCGCTCTTTGCAGATATCGTGTCACTCGAGTCACGGGGCCGGTCACGCTATCACGCAGTGCAGATCACCGGTGAACAGCGCTATCGCAGTGGCCTGTCCCTACTGGCCGCCTACACGCTCGGCAAGTCCGAGGACGACGGATCCGATTTCTTCTCGAGCGCCGGAGACCCGAACTTCCCTCAGGACAGCAACAATCCGGACGCCGAGTTCAGCCGGTCCAACTTCGACGTCCGCCACCGCCTATCTGTGAGCTTCGCCTACGAGCTACCCTACGGACGGAACCAGGGGGACACGGGCGGGCTAGCGAGCGTCTTCGGCGACTGGCAGTTGGCGGGGGTGATCTCGACGCAAAGTGGCAGCCCCTTCACGGTGGCGCTGCTCCCCGAGATCGACAACAGCAACACCGGACGCGCGGCTCTCGGCTTTGGCGCCAACGACCGCCCGAATCTGGTGGACAGCGCCGCGGCAGAGAACCCTAGCCCCGACGGGTGGTTCAACACCGACGCGTTCGCATTTCCAGCCTTCGGCACCTTTGGGGACAGTCCGCGCAACGGCTTCGATGGCCCCGGCTTCGCCAACGTCAACCTGGCGTTGCTCAAGCGGGTCGGCCTGAGCGAATCGACCGACCTGCAGCTTCGACTCGAAGCGTTCAACCTGTTCAACCGCACCAATTTCAACCTGCCCGATGCCTTCCTCGGTTCGCCAACCTTCGGCCAGATTCTCTCGGCTCAGCCGGCACGCCGACTGCAGCTTGGAATCAAGCTGCTGTTCTGACCCCACACCCCACCTCATGGCCGCTACCAGCGACCCCCTGGCGTCAGACGCGCTGACCGATAGCCCACGGCCAGTCTCGACGGCCTTCGAATTCGAACCGCGAACGCGACTGCTGTTCGGGGCAGGCGTGATGGAGCGCCTCGGTACAGTCGCGGCAGAATTGGGATTCCAGCGGCCGCTCCTGGTCGCCGACCAGGGACTGGTCGACGCGGGTCACGTGGCGGTCGCCGAGCGGCTGCTCAGTGATGCGGGACTCACGGTGAACCGGTTCCACGAGTTCGACGTCAATCCCGACACCGCGATGGTCGAGGCAGGGTGCGCGCTGGCCCACCCCCTGGGGATTGATGGGATCGTGGGGCTTGGTGGCGGCAGTTCCATGGACTGTGCCAAGGGGATCAACTTCCTACTCAGCAACGGCGGCGCGATGTCCGACTACCGGGGCTACGGTAAGGCGAACCGACCAATGCTGCCGATGATCGGGGTACCAACCACGGCCGGAACAGGCAGCGAGGCACAGAGCTACGCCGTCATCGCCGACGCGACCACGCACCTCAAGATGGCCTGCGGCGACCCTAAGGCCGCTTTCCGCGTCGCACTACTGGATCCGTCATTGACCCTGTCGCAACCTGCCAGGGTGACTGCGACGTCAGGATTCGACGCAATCGCCCACGCAGTCGAGACCGCGGTGACTACGCGAGGCACTGTGCTCTCAGAGGCGCTGGCACGCGAGGCTTGGCGACTGCTCGAAGGCGCCTATGAGCGAGTGCTGACAACGCCCGACGACATAGAGGCCCGCGCCGCCATGCAACTGGGGGCATTCCACGCCGGCTGGGCCATCGAGCAGTCGATGCTGGGCGCCGCCCACGCCCTGGCCAACCCCCTGACCGCCCGCTACGGGATGACCCACGGCGTCGCGTTAGGTATTCTGCTTCCACATGTGGTTCGCTGGAACGGCGAGACCGCGGGAGCACTGTATGCGCGTCTCGTGGACGCCGCCAACAGTGAACAGGCCAGCGCACGGCTCGCTGAGCGACTGCGCACGCTGGCCACGCTCGGCGGACTGCCAGCCCGCCTCGGACCGGAAGGGGTGGAGCAAAACGCGCTCCCAGTCCTGGCCGAGGATGCCGCCCAGCAGTGGACCGGCACGTTCAATCCGCGGCCGCTCACCGCAGCGCACGCTTTGGAGGTATACCGATGCGCGTTCTAGTTACGGCCTTCGCAGCACTTACCCTCGGGGCGCTCGGGCTCGTCAGCCCTCTGGGAGCCCAGGGGCCCACCACCACTTCCCCAGACGCCTGGCCACAGTTCCGGGGCAATACCTCTCTCACCGGTGTCTCCGGCTCCACGCTGCCGGCCGAGCTCACGCTGCAGTGGACGTATGAGGCTGACGAAGCCATCGATTCGTCAGCGGCCATCGTCGACGGCACCGTCTACTTTGGCACCTGGGCGGGCACAGTAGTGGCGCTTGACCTCGAGTCGGGAGAGGAGAAGTGGACCTATTCCACCGGCGACATGGGCATCGGTGAATCATCGCCAGCGGTGGCTGACGGCTTGGTGTTCATCGGCGACCTGGGAGGGGTGTTCCACGCCATCGACGTCCAGACCGGCGAGGCGCGCTGGACCTACGAGACGCTCGGCGAAATCAAGTCGTCACCGGTCATCGTGGGCGACCACGTCATGATCGGCTCCTACGACGGGTTCCTCTACTCGCTTGCCATAGAAGACGGCTCGATGACCTGGCAGTACGAGACTGCGAACTACGTGCACGCCACACCCGCCGTGCACGACGGTATCGCCTACTTCGGGGGATGCGACGAGATCTTCCACGGCGTGCGGGTCAGCGATGGTGAGGAGGTGGTGGCAGTCTCGGCGGGCGCCTATACTATCGCGTCACCGGTCATCAGCGACGGCAAGGTCTTCTTCGGCACCTACGACAACGAAGTAATTGGTCTCGATCTCAAAACCCACGAACTGCTGTGGCGATACGAACATCCGCGTCGCCACTTCCCTTACTACTCCTCGGCCCTAGCCATCGACGGGACCATCGTCGTCGGTGGGCGGGACAAGATGGTCCACGCCATCGACGAGGCGACTGGCGAAGCGAAGTGGACGTTCACGACCCGCGCCAGAGTGGACTCGTCTCCAGCGGCCAGCGGCGACCGCGTCTATGCCGGCTCGAGCGACGGACGTCTCTATGTCCTAGATCTCGAGAGCGGAGAGAAACTGTGGGAGTTCGATACCGCCGCCCCGCTAGTAGCGTCGCCGGCGATCGCCGAGGGCAAGTTGGTAATCGGGTCCGGCGACGGCGTGCTGTATTGCTTCGGCTAGTCTCGGACGGGCCGATCTGACCCCATCGTCGGCACACAGGTATATTTCGAGCATGAGCGACACCTCACCGACCCGCCCGGCAGATTCCACCGAAGTCGGCAGCTACTTCGTCGCCAACTACCCACCTTTCTCACTCTGGACACACGAGGCAGTGGAGTCCGAGGCGCGGCCGGCCCTGAACCAGCCTCCAGCCGAGGTCCCGCTCGGCCTCTATCTCCATATTCCGTTCTGCCGAAAACGGTGCCACTTCTGCTACTACCGGGTGTACACCGACAAGAACGCCAGCGAGGTCGCGGAGTATCTCGATGTGGTGGCACGCGAATGGGAGCTCTATGCCACTCAACCGGCCATCGCCGGCCGCCCGTTGAACTTCGTGTACTTCGGGGGCGGCACCCCGTCGTTTCTCTCCGTCAAGCAACTGCAGAGCCTGGTGGACCGGCTCACCGCCGTGACGCCATGGACGAGCGCCGAGGAGATCACGTTCGAGTGCGAGCCGGGAACACTGACCGAACCGAAGCTGGCCCAGATTCGCGACATGGGCATCACCCGGCTCAGCCTGGGCCTCGAACACTTCGACGACGAGGTCCTCGAACTGAACGGACGTGCCCACCGGTCGGCCGAAATCTTTCGTGCCTACGGGTTCGCGCAGTCGCTCGACTTTCCGCAGATCAACATCGACCTCATCGCCGGGATGCTGGGCGACACCGACGAACGGTGGCGCAACGCCGTCGCGCGCACCATCGACATGAGCCCGGACAGCGTGACCATCTATCAGATGGAGCTGCCCTACAACACGACAATCAGCAGCGACCTGCTGCAGGGCACCGGGCAGTTCGCCGAACGGGTAGCCGACTGGGATACCAAGCGGCGCTGGGTGGATGAGGCGTTCGCCGCGCTCGAAGCAGCAGGCTACACCGTCGGGAGCGCTTACACCGCAGTCAAGCAACCGGATCGGACCAGGTTCGTCTATCGAGACCAACTGTGGCGTGGGGCTGATCTCGCGGCGCTCGGGGTAGCGTCGTTTGGGCACGTCAACGGCGTGCATATGCAGAACCTCGACACGTGGGGACCCTATGCCGCAGCCGTCCAGGGCGGGAAGCTACCGCTCAACCGGGCGTTCAGACCGACCGACGAAGAGCGTTTAATCCGGGAGTTTGTGCTCCAGCTCAAGCTCGGCTCGATCCAGCCAGGCTCCTTCAGACAGAAGTACGGCGTCGACGTGATCGAACGCTTCGGCGAGCCGCTCACGTCGCTGCGTAGAGACGGCTATTTGCTAGCAGCCGACGGCGAACAGGTCGCACTAACGAGAGCCGGATTGCTCCGAGTCGACAGTCTGCTGCCACGCTTCTTCCTGCCAGAGCACACGAAGATTAGGTACACCTAGCTCGCCAGGAGACAGGAGACAGGAGACAGGAGGACCGCAATGACGAGTTCTTCGGTCCGACGGCTCCACACCATGCCGAAGAAACGGTCATCAGTCAGCGGCACACTGTATCCGCTGGACAAGGTCTATGGTCGCGCCGGTATCGAAATGCCGATTTGGAAGATCGTCACGCCGGAGCAAATCCCGGCCCCGTATCATTCGTTGCTGGTCCATGGAGAGGATATGACCAGCCGGCTGGAGCACCACTACGGGGGACGGGTCGTGCTCCGCGCACTCGGCACGTTCACGCTTGGCGGGTGGTATTTCAGGCGGGTGCTACTGGTGCAGGAGTACACGGGGCGACCGGTAGAGATGGGCGCAATCCGGATCAAGCTGGACGCGTTCGGCACGAAACTGACCCAGCAGATTCTGCGCAACGAGGTGCCTCTCGGGCGGCTGCTCCGCGAGAGGCGATTCAACTACGACAGCCATGCGAAGGCGTTCCTCGCTCTTGAACCGAACCCGGAGATGATGGGAGTGTTCTGGATGCGCGAGTCACGGACGCTCTACGGGCGCCGCACGGAGATGGCGAGCGGGGGTCGGAAAGTCGGCGACATCGTCGAGGTGTTGCCACTCGTGTGAGGTGAGCGGCATGAGCACGAACGGAACCTGGGATGCGGTCGTGGCTGGCGGAGGACCGGCCGGGGCGGCCACGGCGACAGTGCTGGCGCAGCACGGGCGCAGGGTGCTCCTGCTCGAGCGGGAACAGTTCCCCAGGCATCACATCGGTGAATCGCTGATGCCCTACACCTGGTTCAGCTTCGAGCGCCTCGGGGTACTCGACTGGCTGAAGACCTCGGGGAGCCCGCTCAAACACAGTGTCCAGTTCGTGTCGACCTCGGGCAAGGTCAGTCAGCCGTTCTACTTCTTCCAAACAATCGAGCACGAATGCGCGAGCACCTGGCAGATCCTGCGCAGCGACTTCGACCGGATGATGCTGGAGAACGCCGCGTCGCACGGCGTTGAGGTGCGCGAGGGCGTTCGGGTGCAAGACATCATTCGAGACGGCAACCAGGTCGTCGGCGTCACGGCGCAGTCGGGCAACACAACCGAGGAGCTGTCATCAAAGGTGGTCGTCGACGCCACCGGACGCGACACCCTACTAGCGAGCCGCCTGGGGTGGAAACGACGAGACCCTGACCTCAAGAAGCTGGCAATCTTCACCTACTTCAAGGGCGCCAAACGGGACCCCGGACTGGACGAAGGCGCTACGACGGTGGCCTACATCGCCGACAAAGGGTGGTTCTGGTACATCCCGTTGGCGGACGATACCGTAAGCGTCGGCCTGGTCGCGGATCACGAATATCTCTATCGCAACAGCCGCGACCCTGAAGAGATCTTCTGCCGCGAGGCCAATGGATGCTCCTGGATCAAGGACCACATCACGCCTGGCACCTATCTGGGACCGATGCGGGTCACCGGAGAGTTTAGCTATCGGGCCACCCAGGCGGCCGGCGACGGCTTCGTGCTGGTCGGTGACGCCTTCTCGTTCCTGGATCCCGTCTTTTCATCCGGTGTCTTTCTCGCGCTCAAAGGGGGCGAACTTGCGGCCGACGCCATCCATACGGCGCTCGATCAGGGTGATGTGTCTGCCGCCGCATTCGAGAGCTACACACGGGACGTGCGGCACGGCCTGGACAGCTTCCGGCACTTGGTCATGGCGTTCTACGACCGGACCTTCAACTTCGGCGAGTTTGTTAGCGAGCACCCAGATCTGCAGCCGCAACTTGTCGATGCTCTGGTCGGAAACGTCTACAAGGACCTGCAACCGCTGTTCGAGGCGATGAACAGCTACCTGGCGCAGGGCGGCCCGCGTCCGGCCCCGGTGGCGAGTTGAGAGGCGGGAGTGGTCAAACCCCTGCCATGTTTACTCCGATCAGCGAGTTCCGCCTCAAGCGTCGCGTTCAGTTCTACGAGACCGACACCGCCGGCATCGTCCACTTCAGCGTGTTCTTTCGGTACATGGAGGAAGCCGAACACGCCATGTGGCGGAAAGCCGGTCTGAGCATCGCGCCGCCCTCGGCCCGCATCGGATTCCCTCGGGTCGCCACGAATTTCGAGTTCTTGAGACCGCTGCGCTTTGAGGACGAGTTCGAGGTTGTGCTCAGGATCGCGCGGAAGTCGGGGAAGAGCCTCTCCTACACCGCCGAGATCAAGTCGGCAGGAGATACCGTGGCGAGAGGCGCCCTCACCATCGCTTGCGTCACCAAAGTGCCCGGTGAGCCGATGCGGGGCACGCCCATCCCGGCCGAAATCGCCGAGCGCTTCACGGAAGCACCGGGAGCAGGGTCGTTATGACGGGCGACCCGCGGTGGGCACCGCCCCCGTCGGAGTGCCTCTCGAGTGACGAACGTCGGCACCAGCAGTTCGTCCGACTGACGGAGCTACTCGGTGCAGTGGACGGCACGAATCGCTTCTATACGGAGAAATTCCTGTCCGCTGGGGTCAATCTCAGCGAGATCCGTACCCTGGAAGACCTGGCGCGGCTTCCCCTAACCACGAAGCAGGAGCTCGCATCGGACCAGGCAGCCACGCCTCCTTGGGGCACCGCGCACACCGAACCGCTGACCCGCTACACCCGCTATCACCAAACTTCGTCCACCACCGGCCCGCCGCTCCGCTGGCTCGACACTCCGGAGAGCTGGCGCTGGGTCGCCGACTGCTGGCGTTCGGTGTTCCACGCCGCCCGCATCGGGATTGGCGACACTATCCTGTTCCCGTTCGGCTTCGGACCGTTCCTCGGGTTCTGGTCGGCCTTCGACGCGGCGACTCAGCTCGGGGCCCGAGTCGTGCCGGCGGGAGGCATGTCGAGCGAGACCAGGCTCAAGCTCCTCGACGCGGTGGCTCCCGAGGTCGTCTGCTGCACCCCCACCTATGCGCTCCGTCTTCTCGAGGTGGCGCGGGCCATGGGCCTAGATCTGCCCATCTCGACGGTGCGCACCATCGTGGTCGCCGGAGAACCAGGCGGCAGCATCGACGCCACGCGCTGGCAGATCGAGCAAGGCTGGGGCGCCAGGGTGATCGATCACCACGGACTGACCGAGGTGGGCCCGGTGAGCTTCGAGTGCTGGGAACACCCGGGCGCGCTTCACCTAAACGAGACGCAGTTCATCTGTGAGCTCCTCGATCCCGGCTCGGACCGGCCAGCGGCGGAGGGCGAGCCAGGGGAGCTCGTCGTCACCAACCTGGGGCGCATCGCCAGCCCCGTCATTCGCTACCGCACCAGGGACATCGTCAGACTTCGATCGACGCCCTGTACATGCGGCCGTACACTCCGCCAGATCGAGGGCGGGGTGCTGTCACGCGCGGACGACATGGTTTGTGTGCGAGGAGTCAACGTCTATCCGGTTGCGATCGAAGCGCTAGTTCGACAGGTAACCCAAGTGACCGAATTCCGCTCGACCGTGAACGCCACGAGTCCGCTCCACGAGCTGTCGATCGAAGTCGAGGTTGCGCCGACGACGGGCGAACCAGAGACGGTCGCCGCCAGGGTCGGTCAGGTGGTGCAGGAGGCACTCGGTCTGACCGTGCCCGTGTGCGCCGTCGACGCGGGTACGCTGCCTCGATTCGAACTGAAATCGCGGCGGTTCGTGGTGAAGGATTCGGCCGATGACTAACGTCAAGCTCAAGGGTGTCTCGAAGGTCATGCTGGGCACGACGGACCTGGTCCGGTCGGTCGACTTCTACGTCGAAACGCTCGATCGTGCGATGCAGTCTCAGAACGCGAGGGGTCCGTGTTTCTTGGTAATGGCGGGATCACGCTGACGCTGAGCACGGCGCACGCCAAACTCTCCGAGCCGGTCGCACACGACACGGAAATCGTGTTCGTGGTCGACGACGTTAACCAAGCCCAAGTGACACTCTCGGCCCGCGGCATCGAATTTCTCGCCGCACCACGAAACGTGACCAGTAGGCCGCCAACTTCCGGGATCTAGACGGACACCTGCTCTCCATCTTCGGACCGGTTTCTTTGCCGTCCGTGCGGTCCCCGCGTCGGCCCTGGGGTACCATTACGGGTCCGACCTGGACGATTCCGCTCTGACCGCTCGCGGTCACGGGTTCGATCCAAGGGACTTCGCCCTGACCACGAGCGGTCCGGGCCAGGAGAAGCAAGCAGATGCGTCGACTTGGGTTTTGTATAGCGCTCACTCTCGCCGCGACCGCCGTCGCGTGCGGCGGCGGGGACGGTGGCGGTAACGATGACGCGCCGTCGCGGGTCTTCGTGAGTATGGGCACCGCGCCCCCGGGCGGGACCTTCTTCGTCTTCGGGAGCGCGCTGGCCGAGGTCATGAACGAGTTCGGCGCCGGCTTTGGCTGGAACACCACCGCTGAGGCGACCAGCGGCTCGCAGGAGAACATCCGTCGACTAGTGAGCGGCGAGCTCGATTTCGCTCTATCGAACGCCGCCATCACCTACTTCGCCGTGCGTGGCACCGAGGGCTGGGACCAGGCCTACCCGATGCGCACGGTGATGACGCTGGCGCCCAATGTCGCGCTCTGGATCACGCCGACCGACTCGGGTGTCGAGACGATGGCGGATCTGCGCGGTGAACGTGTCGGCGTCGGCGTGGCAGGAGCTGGCTTCGAGTACTTCATCCGTCCGCTGCTCGGCGCGCATGGCATCACCTACGACGATTTCGACCCGGTCAATGCCACCCAGTCCGGGGCCGTCGACCTGCTGGCCGACGGTTCGGCGGCGGCAGTGTTCGTGGGCGGCGCGATTCCCAACCCGGCCATCACCCAGGCGTCGGCGTCGCAGGACATCCACTTCATTCCCTTCGACGAGACCGCCAAGCAGGGACTGATCGACGAGTATCTGTTCTTCCGCCCGGCGACGATCCCAGCCGACACCTACCGCGGCCAGAACGAGGCGTTCGAGGGACTCGACGTCGGGTCGATGCACCTAATCACCTCGTCAAACGCCGACGAGGAATTGGTCTACAACGTCACGAAGACGCTCTACGAGAACGCGGCCAGCGTGGTGGAGCGCCACGGTGCCGGTCGGGCCATCGTGGCCGCCAACGTGGTGCGTGACAGCGGCACAGAGTTTCACCCCGGCTCCATCCGCTTCTATCAGGAGATCGGAATCTGGCCGTAAAGACGGCACCCTCTGGCCTGGTCACTCCGCGGCAGCACGTCACCCGTGTGCTGGCGGTCGGGCTTTGCGTGTTCACACTGGTACAAGTGAACTATCCGCTGCTGGCCCCGCTCCCCCAGCTAGCGCTATTCGCCCTGCTGGGGCTCGTCATCTGCTTCCTCAACGTTCCGCTTCACCCTTCGCTCAAAAACCATCCGGTAGCCAAGGCCAGCGACGTGGTCCTGGCGTTGCTCGCCGCTGCCTGCTGCGGCTGGGTCATGATGCAGAACGAGCCGTACTTTGAGGCGTTCTGGCAGAACGGGTCGACCCTCGGGAATCGGGCCGGATTCGAAACGCCAACCGACATACTGGTGGGTGTCATCGGCCTCGTACTGGTGATCGAGGCGGCGCGGCGATCGCTCGGTTGGGCGCTCCCGATTCTGTGCGGGCTCTTCCTGATCTACGCCTATATCGGGCCCAGCATGCCCGACTGGCTATTCCCCCACCGTGGCTACACGCTGCCCCGCATCGTGGCACAGACGTTCCTGCAAGCGCAGGGCACCTTTGGCGTGGCCTTGGGGGTGATGTTCACGTACGTGTTCCTGTTCGTCATCTTCGGAGCATTCCTGAGCGCCACCGGGGCTACGAAGTTCATCATCGATTTCGCGCAGTCGGTCTTCGGCCGAAGCCCGGGCGGCCCGGCCAAGGTGGCGGTGCTCAGCAGCGGGCTCATGGGATCGCTCTCGGGAAGCGCGGTGGCCAATACCGCGACCACCGGCACCTTTACGATCCCGATGATGCGGAGTGCCGGCTTCAAGGCGACGACGGCCGCAGGCATTCAGGCCGCCGCCAGCTCCGGCGGCGCGCTGATGCCACCAGTGATGGGCGCCGGCGCCTACATGATGCTGGAGATCATCCCCGGGGTAACCTATCTCCAGATCATCCGCGCCGCCCTGATCCCAGGGGTCCTGTACTACCTGTCGCTGTTCCTGATCACTCACTTCCAGGCGCGAAGCGTCTCCGCCACCGCCTCGGTCGACGACGCCGAGCCGACCCAGACCAAGTCGCTGGCGGAGCTGCGTCCCGAGGGGATGGTCTTCGTGACCGCGCTCGGCACTCTGATCACGCTATTGATCGTCGGCTACACGCCCTTCCGCGCCGTAAGCATGTCGCTGCTAGCCATCGTGGTGGTGGGGGCATTCCACCCGCGCACCCGTCTGGAGGTAGGCGCTATCTTCAAGGCCTTCGTCAAGTCGGCCCGTGATGTCATTTCGCTGGTGGCGGCGTCGGCGTCAGTGGGCATCATCATCGGCATCGTCACCCTGACCGGCATCGGCACCCGCTTGCCAGCCACGATCCTTCCGCTGGCCGAGCAGAGCCTCTTCCTCGCGCTGGTGCTGATCATGGTGTCGTCGATTATCCTAGGCATGGGCCTACCCTCGGCCGTCTGTTATCTCCTGCTGGCCACTCTGATCGGATCCGTGCTGGAAAACCTGGGCGTGGTGACTCTGGCCGCCCACTTCTTCATCTTCTACTTCGGCATGATGTCGATGGTTACCCCACCGGTGGCCCTGGCAGGCTACGCCGCCGCCTCCATTGCCGGTACGAACATCATGCAGACCAGCCTGGCGGCCTTCCGCTTCGCCCTGGTCGGCTTCACGCTGCCCTATATCTTCGTGTACCGCCCCGAGTTACTGATGCTCACCGCGACCGGTGATGCGGCCAGTCCGTCGGAAATGCTGGTCCCGGTGGTCATCGGGGTCCTCGGCGTGCTCTGCTTCGCCTCCGGGATCACGGGCCAACTCAGAACAGCCTTGCCCGCCCCGCTCCGGATCGCCATGTTCGGCGCCGCGGCACTGCTCCTTGCCCCCGGACCTTCGGTGGCGCTCGCAGGCCTGCCGGTGCCGATTCTCGATGCGGCTGGCGTTGTCCTGTTCGGCGTAGTCTTCGCCCTCAACCGGCCCCGGTAAGGCCTAATACCGCCTGTTCGTGGTCGGCCCCCTCCGGAAGCCGTTCGTCGAATAGTCGGCAGCGTTCGCGGAGGTGGTAACGACCGGGCTACGTCAGATAGCGGCATGACCACGAACGAAGCGAGCCGGCTCGCGACGATAGCCGGTCGAGCGATTCCGGCCGTGCCATGGCAGGACGGCGACAACCTGCCATGGAATGACCCGGCATTCAGCGAACGGGTGCTAGTCGAACATCTGTCACAGGACCACGACCGGGCCAGTCGACGCCAGCAGGTCATCGACGCCCAACTCCGGTTCATCGCCGCCCGTGTGCCTCCCACCACGGGGCGCGTATTAGATCTGGCCTGTGGTCCCGGACTGTACCTGCACGGGCTCGCCGAACTCGGTCACCATGGACGCGGCCTCGACTTCGCACCAGCCGCCATCCGCCATGCCCGCACCGTGGCCAAAACAGACGTGCTCGACTGTGAGTTCGAGGAGGTTGATCTCCGCACCGCAGCCTTCGGCGAGGGGTATGACGTGGTGATGCTGCTCTTCGGTCAGCTGAACGTCTTCCCCCGATCAATTGCCCGCGAGCTGCTCACGCGGGCCGGGACGGCGCTCGCGCCAGGCGGCACATTGATCCTCGAACCTCAGCTCGCCGAATCGGTTCGGGACACGGGCGAGGGCATTCCCACCTGGGAAACCCTAGATGCCGGATTGTTCTCACCCCACCCCCACCTGCTACTCCACGAGCCGTTCTGGGACACAGCGTCGCGTACCGCCACCGAACGCTGGCACGTCGTGGACCTCGCCTCAGGAGCGGTCAAACGACACGCCATGTCGACCTGTGCTTGGGAGACGGACAAACTGGCCGAGACGCTGCGGAAAGCCGGCCTCGAACAGATCGAAGTACACAGTTCCCTGGCGTCGGACGAGGAGACCGCCTCCGCAGGTCTGTTCGGACTCACCGCCGTCCGCTCCTGAACACAGCGGTGAACCAAAAGAAGGCAATCGGCGTATGGACAGGGTGTGACTGGACCCGCTCGGATCCGGCGTCGGAAAATATCGGCAGTCGCGCTCAACCCGGACGATCCCCGTCCTGCACACGAACGGTCGTGACTCCGCTCCGCGACGCCCAGGACCGTCAGACCGTGATAGCCTGCCCCTCTGGAGACAGTGTGGCGCGACCTATCGGCTATCGCCAGCACGGACTCAGCGCCCGCGACCGAATGGCCTCCTAACGCGGCTGCCGGGCGCGCGAGGGGACCTCACAGATGCTCGTGTGTCGACTAACCGCCGTGATCCTGTGCGTCTCTGTGCTCGCGACGGCAACGCCGTCCGAGGCACAGGGTTCCACCACCCGTGGGTACGCCCCCACCGTGCTGCCCAGCACGATCCCAATTTTCCCGCTGCAGGACATCATGCTGTTCCCGCGGGCGACCCGCCCGTTGCATATCTTCGAGCAGCGGTATCGGGACATGGTGGCCGACGCGCTGGCCGGCGATCGACTGATCGGAATGGTGCTGCTCGAACCGAGCCGCGAGGGAAACTACGAGGGGAACCCCCCGGTGTTCTCGGTGGGCTGCGTCGGGGTCATCGCCGAGGCCGAAGAGCTGCCCGACGGCCGCTACAACATCGTGCTGGGCGGTATCAGCAAGTTCCGGATCACCAGTGAAGACCATAGTCGCTCCTATCGACTTGCCAACATCGAACCGATTCCGGAGGTGCTGTCACCCTCTGAACGGCTCGAGCTCGAGGATCTCCGAGACGAATTGGCGGGACTGCTGCCAATCGGACTCCCTGGCATCCAGATCCCAGACGGACTCGCCGACGAGGATGTGGTCAACGGCGTCGCCCAGCTGATCGACATCGAACCTCTGGACCGTCTCGGTCTCCTCGAACAACCGGACGCACTGGCCCGCGGTCAAGCCCTCATCAACATCTTCTACACAAGGGCGGCACTTCCCCGCTAAGCGCTCGCGCGGGGATAAAATCGCCGGGCGGACGGACTGATGCTGCTCAAGAACCTCGGGCTAACCATCAGCCACAAGACCGGGTATTCCCTCTCGGCGCGTGGACGCGCCGTCCTTGCCAACCTGAAGGCCACCAGACCGGCCTAGCCACGAACCGTGCGACTCCTCCTCGTCTATCTCTGGGCGCCGCTCGCCAACCTGCTCTGGTACACCCACACGGTGGTGATGGGGTCGCTGTCGCTCCTGGTCTGGCCATTCGACCGGACGGGTAATCGGCAGTTCTGGTGCGCTCGATGGTGGTGCCGGCTCGTGGCGTGGTCGATCTTCGCGCGGATCCGGGTCCACGGCAACGAACACGTCGAGCCTGGACGGCCCTACGTCTACATGGCCAACCATTCCAGTCTGATCGACACACCGGCGCTCTTTGCCTACCTGCCCTACCCGTTCAGAATCATGGCAAAGCGGGAGCTATTCTACGTCCCGTTCATGGGCTGGCATCTGTGGACCGCGGGACACTTTCCGATCGACCGGGGCAACGCCAGGCGCACGGTAGCCAGCGTGCGACGCACCATCGAGGGGGTGCGCGGCGGGCGCTCACTGGCCGTGTTCCCGGAGGGCACCCGGACGCCCGATGGACAGCTCCAGAAATTCCAACCAGGCACATTCAAGATCGCGATGAAGGCGGGCGTGCCGATCATTCCGGTCACCATCTGCGGGACTTTTGCTCTGCTCCCTAAGACAACTCTGGCTCCGCGACCAGGTCGGGTCGATGTCATCATCGGCGAGCCGATCGACACAGCCGACTACACCGACGCCCAGATTAACGAGCTGATCTCACATACCCGCGCCGCGATCCAGGACACACTCGACGAGTGGTCGGCCAAACGTGCCGGAGCGAATTCGTGACTGCGACCGATCTGCGTTTCCGGTTAAAGATCGACGGCTGGGTCATCACCGCCACCGTCCTTCCTGTCCTCATCGGGCTGTACCCCGCCGGGCGCGCGGCGACCGAGGGCCACATCTGGGTCCCGCTGGTCGTCTTCACTCCGGTCGCGCTGATAGGCTGGGGACTCTCCTCGACCAGCTACACGGTGACGAATTACGAGCTCGACGTACGGTGCATGTGGCTCAGGGAACTGATCCCCCTCGACTCAATCCGCTCGCTGCGACCGAGCCGGAGCCTGCTCTCGGCGCTAGCCCTCTCTCTGGACCGGATCGAGCTCGTGCATGCGACTGGCCGAACTCAGGTATCACCCCGTGACCGGGACGGATTCGTCGCCATCCTGAGCCGGCACAATCCTTCCATCGCGGTCCACGGATTCGAGAGCCGTGAGGAGAAAGAACTGGAGGTAGCCGGCGACTCCACGATTCCTGGCGTCGCTCTCGCGCCGGTCATCGTCATTGGCGTACCCCTCCTCCTCGTGACCGGCGTGATGTTCTACCGCAGCGGTCAGCCGTCAACCGCGCAGGTCACCGCCGCAGAGTTCATCGTCAGCGGGAACTACGGCGCCACGATCGAGCTCGACGACATCACGTCCGTCTCCCTCGAACCTGGCCACCCTCGGGTACGTCACCGACTTCGGGGGTTCTCCGCCGGGGGCACTCGGCGAGGCCGGTTCCGAGTCCACACCCTGGGCGACGGGCTCCTGTTCACCCGGGCGGACGAACCACCCTATCTGCTGGTCAATACCGAGGACAGCTTCATCCTGCTCAACGCCGAAACCGCCGACGAGACCTGTCGGTTACACGACGACCTGCTTCGGCGCTGGCAGAATCAATGACATGGGCAAGCACTACGACACACTCGACACGCAGCTTCGTCAGTTTATCGAGCGACAGCACCTGTTCTTTGTCGCGACGGCGCCGCTCTCAGCCGACGGCCACGTCAACCTATCTCCGAAGGGGCTCGACAGCTTCCGAGTGATTGGTCCAACCCAGGCCTCCTACCTCGACCAGGTGGGGAGCGGCACTGAGACCATTGCGCACCTGCGAGAGAACGGACGCATCGTCGTGATGTTCTGCGCCTTCGAGGGCCCTCCCAACATCGTGAGACTCCACGGACGAGGTCAGGTCCTGGAGCCCCAGGACGAGCACTGGCCCAGAGCACGCGCCCGCTTCGATCCCGGCACGGCCGGTCGAGCTATCATTGTCGTGGACGTCGACCGGATCACCGGTTCCTGCGGCTACGGCGTGCCTGAGTACACGTTCACGACCGACCGACCCCAGCTCGACGACTGGACCACTCGCAAAGGCGAAAGCGGGCTCCGTCGCTATCAGCAGGAGAACAACGCCACCAGCGTCGATGGCCTGCCGGCGCTACGATGGGTTGCGGAAGACGCGGCCACAGAGTAGCCTGAAGTCCGACGCCCTCAGGGGCGCAGGTTCACGCGGAGGATCACACGTCATGCGTAAGCTTCAGATCGCGCTGTTCGCCGCCCTGGTCGGCATCGGCTCCCTGACCGTTCGCAGCCAGGAACCGGTAGTGGAGGTCTTCAAGGCCCCGACTTGAGGCTGTTGCATGGGATGGGTCAATCATCTCAAAGACGCCGGATTCAAGGTGACAACCACGGACATGCCTGACGTGACGCCCAAGAAGATCGAAGAGGGCGTGCCGCCACGGCTCGGGTCGTGCCACACCGCGATCGTCGATGGCTACGTGGTCGAAGGTCACGTCCCCGCAGAGGACATCAAGAAACTGCTGACCGAACGGCCTGACGTCAAGGGCATCGCGGTACCGGGTATGCCGATCGGCTCGCCGGGCATGGAAGGAATTTCCGGCGGGCGACAGTACTCGAGCTACTCGTTCACCGAAGACGGTGAGCTGGAGGTCTTCGGCACTCATCAGCCTCGCAGCCGGCAGTAGGCTCTGCTCGACCGTAGCGCGAAGCAGTCGAAGATGCGTCAAGACGCCCGCGACCGCATCTTCCGGTGGTTACTGCGGGTGGCCGGTACCATCGAGCTCTTCGCCCTGATTTTCATCGTCGCACCCGAGTCGTGGATGGTCAGCATCCATGCGTGGCTGGGACTCGGCGAGCTACCTCGAGACCCGATCGTCGGCTATCTGGCCCGTTCGACCTCGGCCTTCTACGCGATGCTGGGGGGACTGATGTGGGTGGTGTCCTTCGACCTCACCCGCCACCGAGAGGTACTCATCTACCTGGGATGGGCGCAGGCCCTCTTCGGAGTCGCGCTGCTGGGCATCGACACCTACGAGGGCCTCCCGATGTCCTGGACCCTGTTCGAGGGTCCGCTCGTTATCCCGCTGGGGCTCGCCACCCTCTGGCTGGCCAGACAATTGCCCGACCGGTGATGCCGGATGTGCAGCAAGCCGCCGCCGTCCCCTACCGACTCAGCAGGGGCGGCCTTGAGGTCTGTCTGATCACCACAATCAGCTCTGGGAAATGGTCGATCCCAAAGGGTTTCATCGACCCGTGAGACAGTCCGCACGAGACGGCAGGCCGCGAGGCGGAGGAGGAGGCTGGCGTGCATGGCCGTGTGGTTGGCGACCCGGTCGGCTACTATGACATCACCAAGTACGGAGGCACCGACACCGTCGCCGTATATCTGCTTACAGCGGAGCAGGTCGACGACGAGTGGGACGAACAAATGGTCAGACAACGGCAGTGGACGTCACCTGAGGTCGCGGCTCGACTGCTTGACGGGCGAGGCGTCAGCCTGGTGTTCAACCAAGCAGTCGCGCTCCTCAGTCGCGGAATAAAACCGTCGGAACAGGAGAAGACAACATGACGAATCGAAACGTACTCACGGCGTGCGGCATCGCAGTCTTCGTGCTCGGCTTCATGGCCGGTAATCTCTGGACAACCGATGGTGTCTCGGCCCAGGGTAATAAGGTGTTCGAGCTCCGGACCTACGCTACAGACGACGGCAAGCTCCCGAACCTAAATGCCCGGTTCCGCGACCACACCATGGGGATCTTCGAGCGCCACAACATGGAGAACGTGGGTTACTGGGTGCCGCAGGACACTCCTAACACCCTGATCTACATCATCGCCCACGACAGCCGCGACGCAGCCCGCGAGAACTGGGGCGCGTTCCGAGAGGACCCAGACTGGCCAGGTATCGCGCAGGCATCCGGGGTGGGGCGCGTCCAGGTCGAGAGCGTCTTCATGGACGCCACCGACTACTCGCCGATGAAGTAGACCCACAACACCGACAACCGCCATGTCCGATCAGCACAAAGCACTGGCCAGACGGTTACTCGACGAGGTGTTCAACGAGGGCCGGGACGAAACCATTGATGAGCTGATCGGCGACGACTACGTGGACCACGGCGCCCTGACGGGCCAGCCCCCTGGCCCTGACGGGGCCCGGGCGATGTATACGGTGTTCCGCAACGCATTTCCAGACTTGAGGGTCGACATGCACGAGATGGTGGCAGAACGGGATCTGGTGGCGGTCCGCGCCACTTTCAGCGGAACGAGCCAGGGGGCCCTCATGGGCGCCCAGCCCACCGGAAACCCGATCGCCCTGACCTCCATGTTGTTCCTGCGCCTACGCGACGGGAAGATCGTTGAACGGTGGGAGCAAGCGGACCTGCTAGGACTCATGCTCCAGCTGAACATCGTCCAGCAGGGAGACTCGGGCGGAGAGGCTGGATGATCGAGCAGGACGGATACATCGTCATCTCCACCGTGCAGGGGCCGTATGTGGAGGCCCAGCTAAAGTCATTCCTCGAAGCCTACGACATTCCGTGCCAGTTGCGCGGAGAGTCGCTGCGGGTGACCCACGCCATCTCGATCGACGGCATCGGCGCCGCCGAGGTCCTGGTCCCGGTCGACAAGGCGGAGCGGGCCCGCGACCTGCTGGCCCGCGTGGAGCGGGGCGAACTCGCCATCAAGGACGACGCCGACCCCGGCGAGCAGCAATAGCACCCACGTCTGATATCCGGCCGGCGTGTGGACGAACACCAGCGTTTCGCGGGCGTGCTCCGCGCCGCCCCGATGGCCACTTGACTCAGCCGTGTCTTGAGTTTCGCCCGGCTACGGCGGCCGACCAGCCGGCCATCATCGGCCTCTGCAGGCGCTCGCTTGTCACCACCTACGCCGACTTCATAATGCGCGAGAAGACGCACTCCTGGATTGAAGGCACCGACGTCGACGATTACGTCGCGCGCGTGTGGCCGCACATGACCGGCCCTCGACAATCAGTTCATCGACTTCGTCTGGATCGGGGACAACCGACGCGGTCAGAGCATCGGCTCGCAACTGATGGACCATGCTTTAGGACAAAATCCGATCCCGCGGGTCTAGGAAATCAGACGAGATCGGCCTCGGCCAGCAGAAAGGCGTACTGGAGAGCCACTTCACGGTAGCGACGGTAGCGCCCGGACACTCCACCGTGACCGGCGTCCATGTTGGTCTTCAACAACAGGGGCCGATTGTCGGTCTTGAACGCGCGGAGCTTAGCCACCCACTTGGCCGGCTCCCAGTACTGTACTTGCGAGTCGTGTAGGCCCGCCAGAACCAGGAGCGCGGGATAATCCTGTGCGGTGACGTTGTCATAGGGCGAATAGGCCAGGATGTCCTCGAACGCCTGCCGCTCGCTCGGGTTACCCCACTCATCGTATTCGCCTGTGGTCAAGGGGATCGTCTCGTCGAGCATCGTCGTGACCACGTCGACGAAGGGGACCTGAGCGACCGCGCCAGCAAACAGGTCTGGCCGCTGATTCACAACGGCCCCCAGCAGCAATCCACCCGCGCTTCCTCCCATGGCGAACAGTTGGCCTGCGCCCGTGCGCCGTTCGCGAACCAGGAACTCGGCGCAGGCGATGAAGTCAGAGAACGTGTTCTGCTTCTGTCCCAAACGGCCGGCGTCGTACCACCGCCGCCCGAGCTCCTGCCCGCCACGGATGTGGGCAATGGCATAGATGAACCCCCGGTCGAGCAGGCTCAACCGCGCAGAGTTGAAAGCCGGATCCATGGAGATGCCGTAGGCACCGTAGCCATAAAGCAGCAGCGGCGCCGACCCGTCTCGAGGCGTACCCTTCCCAGCCACCAGAGAGATCGGCACCCGCTCGCCGTCGGCAGCAGTGGCGAACAGCCGCTCTGCTTCGTACTGCTCGGGGTCGAAGCCGCCCAGCACCTCCTCCCGCTTCAACAGGATCCGGTTACGGCTCGCCATGTCGTAGTCGTAGGTGGAGGACGGCGTGGTCAGCGACTCGTAGCCAAAACGCAAAAC
Organism: Acidobacteria bacterium UBA2994; assembly: GCA_002346545.1. Lineage (GTDB taxonomy): Bacteria > Acidobacteriota > Vicinamibacteria > Vicinamibacterales > UBA8438 > UBA2994. Next base: position 56,504 of record DEAA01000021.1, on the reverse strand, counting down.
CTGCGTGTCCGGCTCTCGGTTGACGCCGATGTAGCTGTCGAAGACCGGCTCGTCAAAGGCGACGTGGTGCGCCCCATCCCCTGCCCAGGGACGCACATGCAGATGTACCAATCCTTCGCGTCGCTCCTGAAGCACGAGATAGTCGTCGAACAGCTCGAACGCACCGAGTAACACATCGTCGCTGTGGGGCACCAGCACCGACCAACGCTCCTCGGACAACTCCTGCTCGGCCGTCTCCATCAGCTTGAAGTTCTGTGCCTCGCGGTTGGTCCGGATGAAGAAACGGCCCTGGAAATGGTCAAGGTGATATTCGTGATCGCGCTCGCGCCCAAGGAAGAGCTGAAACTCGCCGTCGGGCGTATCAGCGTTGAGGTAGCGATACTCGGTCGACACCGTCTGTGACGACGCGATCAGCAAGAACTGCTTCGAACGGGTCTTGCCCACCTCACAGTTGAAGGTGTCGTCGTCTTCCTGATAGACGAGGACGTCTTCCTCCTGTGGCGTCCCGAGCCGGTGGCGGTAGATCTGATGCCAGCGAAGCGTCGTCGGATCCTGCCGCGTGTAAAAGAGGGTCTGGCTATCAGCCGCCCAGGTCACGTTGGGCGTGACATTCTCGAGTGTGTCCGCGAGCAGCTCGCCGGTCTCCAGGTCCTTGATACGAACGGTGTAGACGCGACGTCCTTCGAGGTCGGTGGAATAGGCGAGCCGCCGCTGGTCCGGACTGACCACCAGCCCAGCCACCTGGCAGAAGTCATGCCCCTCGGCCACGACGTTGACGTCGACGAGGACCTGGTCCACCCCGGTGTCATTGGCGGCAGTCAACGGTCGCCGACAGTGGATCGGATACTCGCGACCATTCTCGTAACGGGTGAAGTAGGTGTAGTCTCCCTGTCGATAGGGCACCGACATGTCGGTCTGCTTGATCCGCCCTTTGATCTCTTCAAAGAGCGTCTCCTGCAAGTCACCAGTCGGCGCCATGACCTCTTCGGTGTAACTGTTCTCCGCCTCCAGGTAGCCCGTGACCTCGGCACTGCCCCGTTCCCGCAACCAGTAGTAGTCGTCGACCCGGGTCACGCCGTGATGCTTGAAGCCGGTCGGGTCGACCCGGGCGCGGGGCACCTCAGCCGCTCTGGCGTCTAACACCGTCATGGAGTCTTCACTGGAGGCTCTGGGCGCCTAGGCAGCATCCGCGGATCTTCGCGAATCATCCGTTTGATCTTTTCGATGGAGCGTTCGACCTGAGGGCAAGGGTCACGGCGCTACTCGGATCGAAGCGCGGCCAGCAACGGCGAACGCACGGCCACGACGGTGGCGACGAGCGAGGACAGCAGACCAGCCAGCGCCACGGCAAGCAGCAGTCCACCGAGAGAGGCAAAGGGAAAACCGCCGCCCCGCTCGAGGAAGGCTGGCGCGATGGCGATAACCGCACAGACGGTCCCAGTTCCCAGCCCGCCGAACAGCAGTAGGCCGTTCTCCACCAGGACCATGCGCGACACCGCGCTGGGGTCGTAGCCTACCGCCCGCAGCAGCGCGAGCTCCTTTCGTCTCTCCAGCACATTGCGGAGAAGCACCGCGCCGAGCCCCAGGGTCCCCAGTAGCAGACCGAGCGCTCCCAGCGTCTGAAAGGTGGCCAGATAGGTGTTCTCCACCCGGTGGAACGCGGCGAGCCGCTCGGACGCCGACGTGATATCGAAGCCGTAGTCCGAAAGCCGATCCTCAAGCGCGGCGGTCACCTCGCCGATCTGCTCCGCAGGACTGTTGACCAAGAAGAACCGATAACCGTCGTACTCTGGGAACTCTCGGAGGAACGCGGTCTCGCCAATCAGCAACTCTCCTTGGAAGATGCTGTCGGTCAGTGCGGCGACGATCCGCAACGTGATCGGGTTGTCGCTGTCTCGATTCAGCACGAAATCGTCGCCAACCGACAGATGAAGCGCGTAGGCCAGCGACGTCGCGTCGGCGATGGCGGGAATGGCGCCGTCAGGGAACTCGCGCCGCAGCAGCAGCCAAGGATTAGCTTCCTCCGCAGGAGTCTCAGCCAGCGAGGCACCGAACCCGAACCGCCCCTCGGCCACGAAGGCCGGGTCGGGTGCCAGGAGCTTCGGGTTCTTGGCCTGATAGAGGTTCAAGCAACTGGCATCTTCGCCAGGTCGGACCCGAAAACGTGCGAAAGTCGCCGACCCGAAGATCTCATCGTCGAAGGTTGAGATCCCAAGTTCCGTACGGCCCTCCTCGCTAGACAGGTCATGCACCAGCGGCAGCAGGGCGTCGGCCAGCAACGGGTAGCCTCCGGTACCCGACTTCGGGTCGGTGGTGCCTGCCGAGCCGTCGCGCCGGAACGCATCCACGGCCACGATGATAAAGGCGGCGAAGGCGATCAGCGTGATGCAGAGCACGGACCGGCCGGGCCGAGCTGTGGTGTTGCGGACCCCGATCCGTGCCACTGACCATCCGGGAGCAAGCGCCTCGGCGCGGCCCTCCTGCACGGCCAGGAGCACCCAGGATAGGGTCAACATCGCAGCCAGCAGCAACAGACCGGCGCTGAAGAACCCGGCCGTGTCGTCGATGAGGCCGGCCAATGTCGCCCCGAGCGCCGTCAGCCCAAGTAACGCCAGGAGCGCCGGGGCCCACCGAACGAGCACGGACGGCCCGCCCTCGGCGCTGGACGAATCTGGCAGTGAGCCGCTGATCAAGGCACGCGGGCTCGCCGCCTCGACCGACCGCAGTGTCCAGGCGATGGACCCCACGGCGGCCAGCATTCCCCCGGCCAGCCCGGCGCCCAGCGAGAAAAGCGACACGTGCAGGATCAGCCGGGTCGTGCCAACCGCATCCACCCACCACGTGCGCAGGCCCCACATGATGACGTCGGCATAGGCCACAGCCCCGGCCATCCCGAGCACACTCCCGGCGAAAGAAAGGATCGCGGCTTCGCCCAAGAACAGACGCCGGACACCGCGCCGATCGAACCCAAGCGCCTGCAGCGCTCCGACCTCACGCAACCGCTGTTCGACCCCCAGCCGGAAGAAGAGGCTGGCCAACAGCAGCGCTGAGACCACCAGGAAGAAGCTGAAGTAGGTGAAGTACTCGCCGAAGTCGGTGACACCGACCGACGCCTCGAGGGCCAGACTCCTGGCCGGGTAGACGACGAACCCGGCAGTCAGGGGGTCGAGGGCGCTCCGGAACGACTCACGAAACGCCTGCGTCGCCGAGGCACCGAGACCAGCCGGCGGCGCGACCCGCAGTGAAGTAACGCGACCCCACCGCGACTCCCACAACGCCTGGCTTGCTTCCAAGCTCACGAAGCCCTTGGCCACGGTACGATACTCGTCCCAGTAATCCTCGTCCTTGTCACGAACGAGTTCGAGGTCGATCGGGAAGGGCGGGTCCCAGTCAGAAACGTCGGTCGCCTCGGTGATACCTGGATAGTCGGGGGCGAAGTCCTGGTCGGCGGCCAATCCTGCGATCGGGATGACGGCGGCCACTTCGAACTCGGCCACCTCGGTGAGGAGTGCGCCCGCGTCCTCCCATAGGAAGTACTCCACCTCGATCCGGTCGCCGACGGCGGCGTCCAAGTCCTCGGCCGTCCAGTCGTTGAGCACGATCGGTGGCACAGCCCCGCCTGCCGGGGGCGACACCCCGAGCAGGGCGAGATCCAATCCGGTGACGAGCGAGTAGGGCGTCACGCGCTCTCCCATCCGGATCTCGTTAGCCAGATAGGTCAGCACCGACTGGTCAGGCATTCCGGCGTCGAGCGCTGCGGCTCGGGCCGCCGCCACCGTATCGTCGTCCAGCAGCCCCGCGACAGACTCGACGACGAGCACACCCTGTGGATCGAGCTCGCGCACCCGCAGCCCTAAATCTCCCAGCCGAGTCGTGGCCCGGAGCGCTGTTTCGATGACCTCGACCGAGGCCGGGGCGTCCTTCGTTAAGCTCCCACCGAGCAACAGCGTGTTGGCTTGCGCCTCGAGCTCGAGTTCGCGCTGCATCCGTCCCAGCTGTACGAACACAGCGCGCGCCACGCCCTGCTGCGGTCGGAACGAAAAGGCGCCAAGCTCATCGGGTCCGAGCACAGCCTGCACCCGGAGGCGCATCGTCTGCCCAAGATCATCGCGACGTCCGTGCAGTGAGCTGACCGGGATCGAAGAGGGCTTCTGCACCCGCACCAGTAGGGTCTCGTCAGTCGACAGCCCCAGCTCGCGGGCTAGGCCCTCTGACACCAGCACCTCACCAGCCTCGGGCACTCGGTCGCCCGGCTCGAGACCGTGGAACTCCCAGAACCTGGCATCCACCCCGTAGACCTGGATACCGCCGGCGCGACTGCCGCTCTCCTGGTGGGTGGTGTGTCCTTCGATGGCGATCAGCGGGACTGCCTCCGACGCGGCCTCCCCGAGCGCGCCCGAAGAAACCAGTTCGGCGGCCAACTCGTCGCGGAAGAACAACCCGGAGGTGACGACATGGTCGACCCGCCCCAGCCGCTCCAACGCCAAGTCGCGCAGGCTCGCACGAACCGAGCTGCCCACGAGAAACGCACCGGACAGCACGGAAACGGCTACCGCCACCCCGGCGACCACGGCCAGGTTGGTGCGCCAAAAATGGGCCAGGCTCCTCCGAAGGACGGTCCAGAAGGTCATTGGACAGCGCGTTCGAGACATTGCCCGCGCAGCTCGAATCGAATCGGGCAACGAGCTGCTAACCCAGTGTTGTGAGTCACGACAAGCAGCACGGTCTCCTGCTGCTGATGCAGATCGAACAGCATGGCGGCCACCGTATCGCCCGCCGCGCCGTCGAGGTTTCCGGTCGGCTCGTCACAAAGCAGCAACGGTGGCTGGCGGATCAGAGCTCGGGCCAGCGCTACGCGCTGGCGCTCCCCTCCCGATAGTTCAGACGGACGATGGTCCATCCGGTCGACCAGTCCCACCCGGTCGAGCAGGGTTCGTGCCCGCTCGGGGGCCTCTTCGTCGGCGGGGCCGACCAGGACCGGTACCAGGACGTTCTCGAGCACCGAGCATTGCGGCAGAAGCAGGTGATCCTGGAAGACAAACCCGACACGCTGATTACGGAAAACGGCCAGCTCGGTGGACCCGAGTGTGAATGGGTCAACGCCGTCAAGCGTGACGGTTCCACGGGTGGGCGGCTCAAGCGCCCCGAGGATGTATAGCAGTGTACTCTTCCCGCTGCCGGAAGGTCCCACGATGGACGCCGCCTCACCCGGCGCGAGCGTGAACGTAAGGTCCTTGAGAATCTCCAACTCCCCCCGCGGGGTCGGATACGACTTGGCGAGGCCGGAGACTTCCAGCAAGGTCGTTACCTTTACCCGGCCTGCTGGAACGCGCGCGGGCGAAAGAGAAAGTCGACGATATTGCCCTCGTGAGGCTGCAGCCAATTGAGCTTAATGGTTGGCACCGGACCAATGTTCAACCGGTCGATGTTGCGGGCATCAAGCAACGCTCGGGTAAACGAGGGGTCTTCGGTCAGCCCAGTCGCGACCAGCGTGGTCCCGATGGCCTTGATCATCTGTTCTTGCGGGCACTCGACCACCGTCACGAAGGGGTACATGTACTCCTTCTTCGACATCGCCACCTCAGGAGAGGCGCAGTGCATGACCGTTGGGCGGATGTAATCGCAGTGCTCCTGGGACACGAGTCGTCCACCGTCTTGGAACTTCTCCGAAATCTCTTCGACACCGTCCTCCTTTAAGGCGCTGTCGATGTCTCCTGAGATAGCAGCCGCCTGGCCCGGAACCGTGAACGCCGCCAGCGCGGCCTCCGGGTCCTCGGGTGGCAACGGCGCTATCGGCCCGATCCGCTCCGCCACCGCTTGGGCAATCTCCCGGGTGTGACGGGACGCCCAGATGCCCGAACAATTTATGCAACCCCGCCCGCTGTTGGTGAGGACACTGTCGACCATGAGATCGAGATGCCGCTCCCAGTTGTCGACCACGTCGTCGCCGATCAGGATCTTACTGAAGCCCGGGCCATGGACCTGGACGCCCGGGTTTCCGGCGTACTGTTCGACCGTCGCGGTGCCGCCGAAGATCAGGCTGCGATGGGTATTGTTGAGAACCGCCGCACCCACTTCGCCCATACCCGGATAGAGCGCGATCGCTTCCTTGGGAATACCCGCTTGGAAGAACGCCTGGGCCATGCGCCAAGGAGTCCACGGCTCTTGGGGACCAGGCTTCAGTACCAATCCGATCTGCAACGGGATGATCGGGAGCCACAGGCTGTGCACCCCTGGGGAGTTCGACGGCAGCACCATGCCCAACACTGGCGTGGTCGCCTGGTAACTGCGCATGACACCGTCTTCTTCGCCATAGCCGCGGGTCAGGATGTCGTAGTCGAGCTTTCGAGTCAGCGAAGTCAGCACCTTATCCAGATGACTCAGGACGTACTCCAGCTTACCCATGTTCATCCGACACATGTGCTCGGGCAGCCCGGTGGTCGCCGACTGCTGACGGACAAAGTCGTCCGGAGTCTGCACGCCGTCGCCCAGCGGGAGATCGGCCGTCTTGAACAGCTCGCCGCCCTTCTTGACCATGGCGAGCAGATCCGCGCAGGGAATCTCCCTAAGCACGTCGCGCGCCCGTTCAGACCCTTTCCGGAGATCGCGAGCCACGATCCCGGGATTGGCCTGACTGACCGCGGCCACCGGCTCGCCGGTCGAAAAGTGGCACACCTCGGTCGTTTCAAGACTCTGATAGGGCTCACCCCACCGAAGGACTGGAAAATGAATCACGGCGCGACTCCTACTCGACGGTTATGGTGACGGTCGTGCACAAGCCTTCTTGGGTGCGATGCTCGTCGTCACCCAACTGCAGGGTCAGGGTGTGCTCGCCTGGCTCCAGCATCGTCTCGAACGTCGTAGACCCGTCGCCGAAGTGCACCCAGGGGTCACCCTGTGGCACGACCTCCCCAACCGGGAGACACTCGGTGTCGATGCCCACGTGGTGATGCCCCATACCTTGCCGTGGTGTCTCCACCTCCTGCGGCACCGGAGAGACGTTGTAATTCGAGACGATGAACTCCATCGAGACTGGGCTCGAAACGTTCGCGCCGTCAGTAGGCGACACGAAGCCGACGCTCGGGGTCATCGAGGACCGATCCTCGGCGGGACCAGGAGCATCCTCCATCGGATCTTCGGCCGGCATCGGCTCTTCACCGCCACCTCCGCACGCCACCGCTCCTATCATCACAACGGCCATCGCCGTCATCCACCAGCGCGTTCTGTCACTCATCCTCACCGCTGCCTGTCCTCTCTTTAACTCCGCTCTCACCGTCAAGGTCCCTAGTAGACACCGACCGTAGTTGCCGAGGCCAGCCGACTGAACGGTCTGACCCCACTCACGCCATCCCAGGGGTACTGCTCGCAGGGTGGCTCTCGCTCGCCCTCGTCCCGCTCCTGGAACCGAGGAACGAAGAACTCCTTGGTCAGCGTGGTTAACATCACCCGCCCGGTCTCCCCGTACCCAACCACCTTCTCGGCATCGTCAGGGTCTACCACCTGGATGACCGCTCTCGGCTGCGGGGCGTAGTAGGTGATCTTGTAGCCGTTCTCGGGTCCACTCGGCGGGCTCGCCGCCAGGCCCATCAGGGTGTTCCCGTAGGTTGGGGTCATGTAGATACCGTCCAGCAACTCTTCGTGGGCGAACCGATTCCACTGCGGCGTGAACTCCGTGCCGCCGGCGAAGATGCCCTGGATGCCAGTCTCCTTGAGGCTCGACCCGTTCTCCTCCAAGCGGTTAGCCAGCGCTTCGAGCAGCTTCGGCGTCGAGAACATGCACTTGATGTCGTGTCCGGCCGACAGCACGGTGACAGCCTGGTCGATCACATGGTCCTGGTAGGCCTTGAGGTGCTCGTGCCAGCCCTTCTTGATGAGCTTGATGACCCAGCGAGGATCAAGGTCGACACAGAAGCAGATGCCGCCACGGTGCTGTGCCAAGTGCTCGACCGCGAGCCGCAACCGACGAGGACCGCTGGGCCCCAACATCAGCCAGTTGCTACCGCGCGGGAAACACTTTTCCGGAAGCGTGTCTGAAAACAGCTCGTAGTCGATCCGGAAGTCTTCCTGGGCCACCCGGCTCTTCGGGATTCCGGTGGTGCCGCCCGTCTCGAAGACGAACGCTGGGCGGTCGGCGTAGGCTTTCGGCACCCAGCGACGCACGGGCCCCCCGCGCAGCCACTCGTCCTCAAAATGGGGGAACTTGCAGAGGTCGCCGAACCCGCCGACCTCTCTCCGCGGATCCCAACCCGCCTGCTGTGCCCAATCAAGCCAGAACGGGCACCCGGTATCAGGATTGAAGTGCCACTCGATGATCTCGCGCACCCACGCATCAAGCCCTGTCCGCGCCTCTGTTGCTCTACCGTCGGTCACCGCACTCTCCGTACTCATGAACTGGTGATCTTATCATTGGAGGTCCCACGGCCCGGTGGCCTGGGAGAAGCGCTGGGAGCGATTATGGGCGGGCGTCTGGAGAGCATCTGGGTCAAACGGACGCGGCGGGGACCGATGGACGAGGCCGCGAGGGTAGAGCTCCAAGCAGGCCTCGGCATCGTGGGTAACGCCGACCAGGGTGGATGGCGGCAGGTAACGTTGCTCGACACCGCTACCTGGGACGAAGTGGTCGAGGCGATGGCAATCCCTCTCGACGCCTCTCTCCGCCGCGCTAACCTCCTGGTATCAGGCGTGCGGCTGGCTCACACTCGAGGGGTGGTGCTGCGGATAGGGGAATGCCGGCTGCGCATCAGGGGGGAAACCCGGCCATGCGCACTCATGGATGAGGCTGCTCCCGGCCTCCAGGCGGCCCTGGCCCCTGGATGGCGGGGCGGCGTATTCGCACAGGCGCTTGACGACGGAGCGATCACCGTGGGCGATCCCGTCGATTGGACCTGACCGAGCGCCCCGGCGCTAACGCAACGTGTCACACTTGGCGGCGAAAACGAAGTCACTCTCGGTGAGCCCGTCGATCTTGTGGGTCCAGATCGTCACCTTCACCACTCCCCAGGCCAGGTAGATGTCCGGATGATGGCCCTGCTCTTCAGCCATCTCGCCCACCTTGTTCGTGTAGTCGAGCGCCTGGCGAAAGTCGTCGAACTCGTAGGTCTTCTCCAGATGGTGGTCTTCCACCACCTGCCAACCTCCTCCAAGCTGGGCGTGATAGGTGACCAGTTCGTCACCTGTGAGCGGCGGCACGCCGCCGCGGCATGGAACACATTCCTTCGACGCCAGGTCACTCACCTTAACCCTCCCTGTTCAACAAGTGTCGATACGGCTGCACTATAGTGGCAGCAGACTGATCATACTGGGTGGGTCCCGCCGCTGCGGGGTAGATGACCAAGGAGAACCAATGGCCGACGCTTCCTCTGGACAAGACTTTGGCAACCACACCAAGTGGGTACCGGCGTATCACTTCATCGCATCGCCGATCCTTCTGGTCAACGCGGTGTGGGCCCTCTATAGCATGGTGGGCATCTGGACCTTTGATGCCGTTCTGAACGCCCTGATGGGGGTGGCTCTCGTGATCACCTGGCTCTACGCCCGCCTCTTCGCCCTCGGCGCCCAAGACCGGGTCATCAGACTCGAGATGCGGCTACGGATGAAGGAGCTGCTCCCTCACGATCTGCAAGGCCGGATCGACCAGTTCACCCCTCAACAAATGGTAGGACTCCGCTTCGCTGGCGATGCCGAGTTGCCAGACCTGGCGCGGAAGGTGCTCGACGAGCAGATCACCTCAGCCACGTCAATCAAGAGAGAGATCCAGGACTGGCAGGGCGACTACTATCGCGTTTAGACCGACACGCGAGACAAACCGCTGGCGGCGTTGCGTCCTCGGTCACATGCCATCAGCATGCTCCCAGCGACGACCCTGCATGGTCGACCCCCTGATGCGCTTAGGTGCGGTCGAGGCGAAGAAACGCCCCCCACCAGGACGGAGGGGTCATCGCCGGCGGTAGCATCCTCAGGCTGACCAGTATACGGACCATTCAACCGGTTGGAACCTTTACACCGTCCGTTTCCAGCAATCAGTCGCCCTCAAGCGACGCCTCTTCCTGATAGTCGGCCAGATTCGAGAACAACGACCACCACCACGGCAGCTCGCTAGACAGCTTCACCGGTGCTCCCGTTCGCCATGCTCGTGCTCGCTCGGCCAGTTATGTCTTCTTTCGTCAGCTACGGTTCTCGGACGCGAGTACTCTGAGACGACACACACTGCCACCGTCCGTCTCGCATCACCCAGACGTCCGTATAGTTGAGCAGAATCTCGATCAGCTCGCCCTGACGATAACCAGCCAACCGCAAGGTGAACCAAACCACGGCGGTCTCCCCGTAGATCCGGACCGTGAAGTTCTCCTGGGTGGCCGACTCGACCGCTTGATTGAACTCCGTAATTAGCTGGAGTTCGTGGCTGCGATCGGCGCGCGTCCCGTCGTCGTAGGTGACCACGAACTCCTCGGCCAGCAGGTTGTCGACGAAGTCCGCGTCTTGTCGGTAGACCGCATCGTTCCAGCCGCGCTCCAGTTCGATCAGCACATCTTGGGCCGATTGGGTAGTCTGTTCCTCGGCCGAGACTGGTAGTGTCCAGATGCCCAGCGCAATTCCGACGATCGTCAGTGTCTTACCCATCACTGCTCCTGACCAGGGGGCTCCGCGAACGGGCTCCTCCCCGCGCTCAGCCACAATCCTCCATCGACGACCAGCGTGTGCCCGGTCACATATGAAGCCGCCTCGGAACAGAGAAACAGCGACGCCGCGGCGACATCATCAATCAAGCCCAACCGCCGCAGCGGCGTGGCCTCTGTGGCTCGGCGTGTCGACGCCTCATCGAGCAGCCGGCGCACCCCTTCGGTATCGGCGATCGGTCCTGGCGCGATCCCGTTCACCCGGATCCCGTAGGGCCCCCACTCTACGGCCAGGACCCGGGTCAGTGCATCGACGCCCGCCTTGGCCGACGACACATGGAGTTGGGCTGGCGTCCCCACGTAATGCAGGGTGGCACTGATGTTGAGCACCGTACCACGATGCCGCTTGAGATGGGGCAGCGCCGCCTTCGAACAATGGAAGGTGCCCTTGAGGTCGATGTCGACGACCGTACCGAAACCGTTCGGTGAGAGCTGCTCGGCCAGGCAGAGGAAGTTGCCTGCCGCGCCGTTCACCAGGATGTCTAGCCGGCCCAAATCGGCCACGGTCTGCTCCACCGCCGCCTCAACCGCGGCCGGGTCACGAACATCAGCGACCACGGCCAGCCCACGTCGTCCAGTGGCACGGACCTCTTCCGCAGTCGGCTCGAGGTGATCGGCCGACCGACTGGTAATGGCGACGTCGCAGCCGTGACGCGCCAGCGCGAGCGCGATCCCGCGACAGATACCAGTGCCGCCGCCGGTCACCAGCGCCGAACGTCCGGCCAGCAGATCAATCTGAAAGCTCATCTCAATCCTCTCGGAATGGCTCGGCGTACAATGCGCCGGTCTTGCGCATTGTCTCCCTGTTGACCTCGGCGTTCCCAGTCTGGGTGCTGGTCTGCAGTGTCCTCGCGCTGGTCCGTCCTGAACTGTTCACCTGGTTTAGCGGGCCGCTCATCACGCTGGGACTGGGCGTGATCATGCTCAGCATGGGGATGACTCTAGGATTCGACGACTTCCGCCGGGTCGCCCGGGAGCGGGGGCGGGTGCTGCCCGGCGTGTTGCTGCAATACACCGTCATGCCGGCGCTCGGCTGGAGCATCGGGTATCTCCTGGCGTTGCCGACGCCGTTCGCCGTTGGTCTCGTCCTGGTCTCCTGTTGTCCCGGAGGCACGGCCTCGAACGTCATCTCCTATCTCGCCAAGGCAGACGTGGCGCTGTCAGTGACGATGACCGCACTCTCGACCCTGCTCGCCGCGCTGATGACGCCGACCCTGACTGCGCTGCTGGCCGGTAACCGGATCGAAGTGTCGGCGCTGGGCCTCTTCCTGGACACCGTGCAGGTAGTGATCCTCCCGGTGGCTGGCGGGGCACTGTTGAAGTGGAAGTTCCCCCGTCTCATCGCCCCAGTGCTCCCAGCTGCGCCGCTGGTGGCGGTGCTGGCGATCACGCTCATCGTCGCCTCGGTGATCGGCGCGAGCCGCGAACAGATCTTCGATGCCGGCGGCCGGCTGCTGCTGGCGATCTTCCTCCTGCACGCACTCGGCTTCGTGTTCGGCTATCTGGCTGGGAAGGCGATGCTGCGACGGGAGAACGCGGCGCGAACCGTCGCAATCGAGGTGGGCATGCAGAACTCAGGGCTTGGAGTGGTCCTGGCACGGGGCAACTTCACCAACCCGCTGGTGGCCGTGCCCAGCGCCATCTCCACGGTCTGTCATTCGCTAATCGGGAGCCTTGCGGCCGCCTGGTGGAGCCGCTCCGAACCGGATACCGGCAGCGCGACCTGAGTGACTCAGTCGTCCCGTGCGGGCCGGCCGCGACCGGTCTTGACCTGCGCGCGACGCCGCTTGTCGTTGAGCCGTTGCTCGCGAGAGGCTCGGCTCGGCCGAGTCGGCCGGCGCGTCTTCGGGGGACGGGCGGCCTCTTCGAGAAAGCGGGCCAGACGACGTCGGGCGGCGATGCGATTCTGCGCCTGGGTCCGATGCTCACGGCTGTCGATCACCAGCACCCCGTCGGAAGTCATCCGGGTGCCGGCCGCCTCTTCGAGCCGCACCTTGACGCCTGGGTCGAGCGACGATCCGGCGACGTCGAAGCGCAATTCGACAGCCGTCGCCACCTTGTTCACATTCTGGCCACCGGGACCCGACGCGCGAACGAAGCGTTCCTCGAGCTCATGCTCCTCGACCGCGACCGTCTCCGACAGCTTGACAAGCGCCATCCTCACTCGATGATCGCACGACCCCGGGTCATATGATCCGAGCTGTCAGACATGGCCTTGCGATGGAGTGGCGGCGTGACACTGGACGTGGCTACGCGGGCCCTCCTATCGGTAGCACTGTGTGAGATTGAGTCGCCGGAGGAAAGGCTGCCGGTCCGCTCAACGCACAGGACCGACAGCGCGCGCGAGAAATGCTCGAAGTTCAGACGGAAAATCCAGCGCGAGCGCGGCCTCGTGGCCGGCTGCCGACATCTTGCGCCAGGTCTTCTGCAAGACCCCCGTCAGCTTCTGTTCGTCGTGTTTCGGCACAAAGTCAGATAGATAGTGCTCCAGGAACACCAGGCATGCCACGTCTTCGAGCAGCTGTACCTCGGGGTCGACCTTGAGGCGCTCTTTGCGCAGAAGCGAGGCGACGCGGCTCACAGTCGGCTCGTCGTAGCCTACGTCTCGCAGAATAGTAGCGGCCGTGTCGGCGTGCACGCCGTAAAGATGTGTCCGCCATCGGCGGTAGCCGTCCCGCCCATTAGGGTAGTCGGTACGGGGCACAGACCAACGACGGATATGCTGGCTGCGGGCCGCCAGCCGGACAATTTCTGACGCGTTCGGGGCGAACCTCGCCAACGTAGCGGTCATCCGACGAGCGTAGACCAGCTCTTTGGGCTGGTCTGCCCCATCGACCGTCTCGTGGTTGGGATCGTCCGCGTTCGCCGCGTCGAACCGCTCGACGGCCCGGGTGAATCGTCCCTTCCCGTCCATGTCCGCCTCGCGACGCGAGCTACTTGGTCAGCCGACCGGCGACGAAGCCCTCTTTCTCGAGGTGCAGCACGATCTGCTGCGCCGCCTCTTCGGCCGTGAACTCCGTCGTGTCGATGACGATCTCCGCATCCTCCGGCTCCTCGTACGGATCCGAAATGCCGGTGAACTCCTTGATGATGCCGGCCCGCGCCTTGGCGTAGAGCCCCTTCCGATCTCGCTTCTCGCATTCCTCGAGCGGGGTGGCGATATGAACCACCATGAATCCGCCGATCGGCTCGATCATCGCCCGTACCTGCTTGCGAACACTGTCGTATGGCGCAATGGGCGCGCACACAGCGATCCCTCCATGCTTGGTGATTTCGGAGGCGACATAACCGATTCGACGGATGTTGATGTCGCGGTGCTCGCGGGAGAAGCCCAGTTCGGACGACAGGTTCTTACGCACCAGATCGCCGTCGAGCAACGTCACCGGGCGACCACCCATCTCGAGGAGCTTGACCAGCAACACGTTGGCGATGGTGGATTTGCCGGAGCCGGAAAGACCGGTAAAGAGCAGCGTGAACCCCTGTTGATGCCGAGGAGGGTGGCTCTTCTTGAGCTCGTCGGCCACCGCCGGGAAGGTGAACCACGACGGAATGTCCTTTCCCTTCGCCAGCCGGTCACGAAGCTCGGTTCCAGAGAGATTCAGTGAGCGCTTCCCCTCGGGCACCTCGTCGATCGGTGAGTAGGCATCGTCGTCCTCGACATAGACCATCAGCTTGAAAGGCACCATGGCTACGCCCAGCTCTTCTTCGTGCTGGCTGAGCAGTTCCTGGGCGTCGTACGGTCCGTAGAACGGATTACCGGCAGAGTCGCTGCCTGGTCCGGCGTGGTCGCGCCCGACGATCAGGTGGGTACAACCGTGGTTCTTCCTGATGATCGCGTGCCACACCGCTTCGCGAGGTCCGCCCATCCGCATCGCCAGCGGCAGCAGCGACAGCATCGCGGTGTCCTCAGGATACCGCGGCAGGAGCGCCTGGTAGCAACGGACGCGCGTGTAGTGATCTACGTCGCCCGGCTTGGTCATTCCGACCACCGGGTGAATCAGGAGGTTGGCCTCGATCTCCTTCGCCGCGCGCAGAGTCAACTCCTGGTGTGCGCGGTGCATCGGGTTGCGGGTCTGGAAGGCGACCACCTTGGCCCATCCCAGGCTGGCAAACGCCTCCCGCAGCTCAGCCGGGGTGTGACGCAGGCGCTTGTAGTCATAGTGCGACACGGCTTGCAGCCCTTCGATCCGTCCGCCGACGTAGACCGGCTGGGTCCGTTCGAGCAACTGAGCCACACCGGGATGCTCGGGGTTGGCGGTGCCGAACACCGCCTGAGCCTCCCCCTCCCGATCGGGACGCCAGAGATCCTCCACATGTAGCACCGCGAGCATGACGCCCTCGGGGTCACGGAGGGCCAGCGTGCCGCCGACCTCAGTCTTCTCCGCCATTGCCTCCGAGATATCGAGCGTGATCGGCATCGGCCAGAGCGTGCCGTCGGCCAACCGCATGTCCGCGCACACGGCGCTATGGTCAGCCGAGGTCATGAACCCCGTCAGCGGCGAGAAGCCACCGCCAAGCAACAGTTCCAGGTCGCACAGCTGACGTGCGGTCACGTCGTGCGACGCCCAATCGCGTGACTCGGCCTTCAGCGCGGCAGAGCGTTCCGAATCGACGAACAGATCGACAAGCGTCCCGCCATGCGGGGCAATGAGATGGTCTGACAACGTACCGGCTCCTCTGACTATCCTGCCGCCCGGCCCTTTCGGACCAGGCCGGCAACGGCGTATGGGGAATGTGCGAACGGAGACGACTGTCCTCACACTCATCTTGGGTGGGTAGACAAACGCTTCAATTTATCACGGATGGCGACGCGCCCAAGTGCGAGGGGCCTCGATCAGCCCTCAGGCAGCTCGTAGCTGCCAGGCGACAGCCCGATAACGAAGCTGGGGTTCTTGAGTGATGGCTTGTTATACCGCAGCGTGCCCGGATGAGGCTCGGGGTCTCCGGAGTTGCGGTAGACGCAGTCGCCGGCGGCGACATCCCACTCCATCGTCGGCCCGAGACGTGGATAGATGTCAGCCCGTCCGTCCGCAACCACACAGAACTTGAGCGAGCTGCCGCTTTTAACCCGTTCGCTGATCGTGAACGGCTCGAGAAACGCCTCGAGCGCCGGGCTCGGATGAGAACGGCTCTCCACAATCCGGAGCGGCTGAA
>DEAA01000021.1:40159-40323 GCA_002346545.1 Acidobacteria bacterium UBA2994 | reverse complement strand
CCCCCTCACCCTTCCGTCTCCAGGCCCCCTGGCCGTTGGTCGCGTAGTAGAGCAGGTTAGAGGCTGGCGCCATCACGACCCCAAGCACCGGCTGTCCAGCCTCGATCAACGCGATGTTCACGGTGAACTCGTCGGTCCGGTTGATGAACTCCTTGGTGCCATCG
>DEAA01000021.1:0-39869 GCA_002346545.1 Acidobacteria bacterium UBA2994 | reverse complement strand
TTGATGAACTCCTTGGTGCCATCGAGCGGATCGACCAGCCAGTAGCGCGCCCACGCCCGCCGCGTCTCGTAGTCCGGCAGCTCCCGCTCCTCGGACACGTAGGGGATCGACGGATCCAGCTCTCGCAGGCCGGCGTAGATGATCTCCTCCGCCGCTAGGTCCACCCCGGTCACCGGCGACCCGTCCTCCTTGGCCCGCACCCAGGTATCGCGCGCCGTGTAGTGGCGCATGACGACTTCGCCGGCTCGCAGCGCGACCTCGTTCACCGCCTCGATCTGCATCATCGCGTGCGCAGTGTAGTGCCCCCCTCCCGGCGGCGCAAACGGCCTGAGCACCCGCTTGACGGGTCCCCGGTCATCGATTGAAATAGCTGTCACGATGGAGTTCTTGCGCCGGCTCTTCGCCGGTGACCCGCCTGGCGTAGACAAATCGGTGGTTGTGGTCTCCGGTCTGCCTCGCTCGGGCACCTCCATGCTCATGAGCATGATCTCGGCCGGGGGCCTGGAGGAGGTCGTCGACGGTGTCCGCCAGGCGGACGACGACAACCCGAGGGGATATCACGAGCTCGAAGCGGTCAAGGACCTCGACAAGAACGGCGACACCGCCTGGCTCGACGACGCGCACGGCAAAGTCGTGAAGATCATCTCCTTCCTGCTCCAGCATCTGCCCGCCACCCACCATTACAAGATCGTCTTCGTTCGACGGAGTTTGCAGGAGGTCCTCGCCTCCCAGCAAAAGATGCTAGATCGTCGGGGCGCATCTGGCGGCGACGCCGCCGATGCGGAGATGGCGCGTGTGTTCGCGGCCCATCTGAGCAAGGTCGAGCGGCAGCTGGCGGCGCGGAAGAACTGCGAGGTGCTCTATGTCGAGCACCGGGCGGCGGTGACCCAGCCTGCGGCGGTGGCAGAACGGGTAAACGCGTTCCTCGGCGGCAGCCTAGACGTCGAGAAGATGAGCGGCGTCGTGGACAGCCAGCTCTACCGGAATCGTGCCGGACAAGACGCTGGATCAGGAGCCACTTGATGCCCAAGAGTCTTCGCGGGTCCCTACCTGCCGCCGCACTGCTGGCGGTGACAGCCGGAGAGCTAATCGCTCCCGCCGCGGTCCACGCCTACGTCGGCCCGGGCGCCGGCTTCGCCTTCGTCTCGTCCCTCTTCATCCTGCTGGTCACCATGATGCTGGCAGTGGTGACCCTGGTGACCTGGCCCGTCCGCCTGGCCATCCAGAAAATCCGCGGGAGCCGGGCGCTAGCCGCCAGCCGGGTCAAACGGGTCATCGTTCTTGGCCTCGACGGTCAGGATCCGGAGCTGACCGAAGCCCTGATGGACGAAGGGGTACTGCCGAACTTCGCGAAGCTCCGCGATGCCGGAAGCTTCAACCGGCTCGGTACGACCCTGCTCGCCGAGTCCCCGGTCGCGTGGACCTCATTCCAGACCGGATGCAACCCCGGCAAGCACCGGATCTTCGATTTTCTCGTCCCGAATCGAAAATCGCATCTGCCGGAACTTTGCTCGGCCCGCGTCGAGCCGCCCCGGCGCTCGCTGCCGCTCGGACCGTTCCGGATTCCGCTCGGCAAGCCGCTCATCGAGCAGGGACGCAAGAGTCAACCGTTCTGGAAAACGTTGGGCGACCACGGCATCGTCAGCACCATCCTCCGCGTCCCCATCACCTTCCCCGCCGAGAAATTCAACGGAACGTTGCTATCGGCGATGAGCGTGCCCGACCTGAACGGGAGCCAGGGCACCTACCACTACTACAGCAGCGACCCGGACGAACGGCTCTCGATGACCAGTGGCGTGCGGGTGCCAGTCACGTGGACCGGTGGCCGCGCCCAGAGCGTCATCACGGGTCCCGAGAACAGCCTCCTAGAGGCAGGCGGCGAGATGCTGCTCAAGTTCGAGGTCCAGGCCGCAGAGGACGGCGCAGCCACGCTGCTGCTCGGTGACGAAACTCACCCGTTACCTCGCCGCCAGCACACGCCCTGGATCACGCTGTCCTTTAAGCCAGGACTCGGCATGTCGGTGACCGGCATCGTGCGCTTCTACCTACTCGAGACCGATCCGCACCTGAAGCTGTACATGACGCCGATTAACATCGACCCGGATCAGCCGGCGCTGCCGATCTCACACCCGTTCACTTATGCGGTATACCTCTCGAAGACCCAGGGTCGCTACGCCACACTCGGACTGGCCGAAGACACGTCGGCTCTGAACGAAGAAGTGGTCGATGAGGATGCGTTCCTGGAGCAGACCTATCTGGTGCACGAGGAGCGGGAACGGATGTTCTTCGACGCGCTGGACAAGACCAGCCAGGGAGCCGTGGTCTGCGTCTTCGATATCACCGACCGCCTGCAGCACATGTTCTTCCGGCACCTCGACGAAACCCACCCCGCCAATCGCGGCCGGAACGGGAAGCACAAGGACGCCATCCGGAAGCTCTACATCGAGATGGACCGACTCGTGGGCAAGACGATGAAGGCCGCCGGTGACGACACCGCACTCTTCGTGATGTCCGATCACGGCTTCAAACCGTTCCGTCGGGGCGTCAACCTGAACACCTGGCTGTATCAACGCGGATTCCTCGCGCTAAAAGGGGACATCCCCACCGGTGCGGACATGTTCGGCGACGTCGACTGGTCGCGCACCCAGGCCTACGCGGTGGGATTCGGCGGCATCTACCTCAACCTCGCCGGGCGCGAGGCCCAGGGCACCGTGACAGCTGAGGAAGTGCCCGCGCTAAAGCAGGCAATCCGCGAGGGTCTGCTCGAGCTCGTCGACCACGTCGAGCAGGTCCAGCCGGTCCGGGAAGTGTACGACGCTACCGAGGTCTACTCAGGCCCGTATGTGCCGGAGGCGCCGGATCTGATCGTCGGCTTCCGCCCGGGGCACCGGGTGGGATGGACGTCGGTCACCGGCGGCGTCGGCACCGAGGTCATCGAGGACAACACCCGCTACTGGAGCGGCGACCACAACTTCAACCCGCCCGACGTCCCCGGCATGCTCTTCTCGAACAGAAGGATCAATAGCGACACGCCGAGCATCATGGACATCGGCCCCACCGTCCTCGATCTCTTCGGGGTGAAGGTGCCCGGCTACTGCGACGGCCAGTCGTTGATGCCGGCAGCTGCCGATTCTCCACCCCGAGACGCCATGTCGGGCGGGGCGGCACGGGCGGCGGCACTATGACCCGCCTTCGGCTGCTGACGGCGCTCGGACTCGTCGCGATGGCGGCCGTGGCCGCCGCTTGTCGCGTCGGCGGCTCGGGCAAGAGAGTCATCGTGATCGGCATCGACGGCATGGACCATGGCCTGCTTGAGCAGTTCATGGGCGAGGGCCGGCTCCCCAACTTTTCCCGTCTGGCAGACGAGGGCAGCCTCAGTCCGCTCGAGACCACCATGCCCCCCCTCAGTCCGGTGGCCTGGTCGACGTTCATCACCGGCCTCGACCCAGGTGGTCATGGCGTCTTCGACTTCCTGCTCCGGGACCCGGCCACGATGGAGGTCGTCGAACCGTTTTACGCAATCGGCCCGGAAGGCCGCAGTTTGAACATCGGCTCCTGGGTGGTGCCGCTCTCCGGCGGCGACGTCGAACTCTATCGCCGCGGTCAAGCCTTCTGGGAGCTACTCGACCAGGCCGGCATCGAGACGACGATTTTCCGGATGCCGGTGAACTTTCCTCCGGTGATCGGCGGGCGGTCGTTCGCCGGCATGGGCACCCCAGACATCCTCGGCCTCCACGGCATCTACACCTTCTTTACTGACTACCCTCCAGAAAATCAGGAGGCGATGACCGGCCGGCTCGAGCTGGTGGAGGTGGTCAACGGCAGAGTCGAGGCCCAGCTCTACGGCCCCCCAAATGCGCTCCGCCGAGAGCCGACCACCACCACCGTGTTCGGCGCGGGAGAGGTGGAGTATGAGAACCCAGAGCTAACGATCGACTTCGAGGTGCACATCGACCCGGAAGCTCCGGCGGCCAAGATCGTCGTTCAGGAGACCGAGCTCGTGCTCAACGAGGGCGAGTGGAGCGACTGGGTGGACGTGGAATTCGAGGCGCTCCCGTATCTGGTCAACGTGAGTGCAATGGGCCGCTTCTATCTCCAGAAGGTACGACCCGACTTCCGGCTGTATGTGTCGCCACTGCAGATCCACCCGGACAACCCGGCGATGCCACTGTCGAGCCCCGAGGACTGGTCGGGGGATCTGCATGACGTCCTCGGACCCTTCTACACGCAGGAGCTCCCCGAGGAGACCAAGGCATTCTCCGAAGGTATCTTCAGCGGCCGAGAGTTCTGGGAACAGGCGCAGTTCGTCTATCAGGAACGGCGGCGGGCACTCGATCATTTCCTCGAGGACTTCGACGACGGCCTGCTCTTCTTTTACTTCTCCAGCGTCGACCAGGGCTCGCACATGCTCTACCACTACGCGGATCCGGAGCATCCACTTCACGAGCCGGACGAGCTGCTCGAGCAGGGCATCCGGCAGCTCTACGAGGAAATGGACGAGGCGCTGGGCCGGGTACTCGACGCGGTAGACGACGACACCACGTTGATGGTGATGTCCGACCACGGGTTCTCGCCGTTCTACTGGGGCGTCAACCTGAACACCTACCTGCTCGAACGAGGCTATATCACCCTGCGTGACCCAACGCGGGTCACCGATCTCCCTATGTTCACCAACGTCGATTGGTCCCGGACCCAAGCCTACGCCTTTGGCATGGGCGGGGTGTTCGTGAACCTGGAGGGCCGCGAGCAGGGAGGCATCGTCCGACCGGGTGAAGAGTACAACCGGCTCCTCGACGAGCTCGAGCGCGACCTGCTGGCATTGGTGGACGAGCGAAACGGCAACGCGCCGATCGGTCTGGTCCTCAAGACGCGCGAGGAGTTCACTGGCCCTCACCTCGAACTGAGCCCGGATTTGCTCGTCGGCTACAACCGCGGCTACCGCTATTCGTGGGAAAGCCCGCTCGGAGAGTTCTCGGAAGAGATCGTCGTCGACAACGACGATCCATGGAGCGGTGACCACACAAATGACTACCGACTGGTACCTGGGATACTCCTGACCAACCGCCAGGTCAGCGTGGAGAACCCGGGACTGGCGGACTTGACCGTCAGCGTGCTCAACGAATTCGGGGTCGCTCCGCTGCCCGAGATGATCGGACAGGACGTGATCTCGGATCGGTAGGCCAGGAACAAAGGAGGAACGACAACGTGTTCGGTTCCAAGGTCAAGATCGACAAGGCACTACTCGAGAAAGCGACCCGCTATGCTGAAATCGCTGGGTACTCGACCGTCGAAGAGTTCGTCAACCACGCGCTGGAGAAGGAGATCGTCCAGCTCGAGGGCGCCGATTCCGAAGAGGAGATCAAGAAGCGCCTGAAGGGACTCGGCTACATCTCGTAGATGTCTACGCTTGTCCACGTCCTGCACGTCGTAATGACGCCGATCTTCGAGGTCATCACCTGGCCATTTCGGAGCCTCGCCCCGGTCTGGGCTTTGACCGCGATCTCGGCCGGCGCTGGTATCTTCCTCGTCTGGCTCTTCGGCAAAACCTCGGATCAGGAGCAGATCAAGGCGGTGCGGGACCGGATTCGAGGCAACCTGATCGGCGTCCGGCTGTTCCAACACGACATCGGTGTCGTGCTCGGCCTGCAGCGTCGGATCTTTACCGACACCTTCGGCTTCATGCGGCTGGCGCTAGTGCCGCTCCTGGTGATGTTGGTGCCGGTGGTGCTGATCATGACCCAGCTGGCGCTGCGGTTCGATGTCCGCCCCCTCTCTCCGGGCGAATCGGTCGTGCTGAAGGCAATCGTCCGCGATGCGTCTCTGCTCGACCAGCCGCTGAGCCTCGAAGCACCTCACGGTGTGACCGTGGAAACACCGCCGGTGCGAGTCCGTACCAACCCAGAGGTGGCATGGCGGGTGCGGGTAGACACTGCCGGCGACCACGTCCTCCTGGTGCACATCGGCGACGAGGCGCTCGAGAAGGGGCTCAGCGGGGGCGGCGGTTGGCGCAGCATCGGTCAGCTCCGGACCACCAACCCTCTGGATGCGCTGCTCTACCCCGGAGAACCGCCGATCGACGCGGGTCACCCGATCGAGACAATCGAGGTCGCGTACCCCCCACTCGAGATGAGCCTGCTCGGGTTCGGCGTCAACTGGCTGATCGGCTTTTTCGTGTTTTCGATGTTCTTCGGGTTCGCCTTTAAGGGCGTGCTCGGGGTCGAGGTGTGAGGTGCCCCGCGTCAGTGCGGCCATCGTCATCATCCTCTTCGGCGCCGCCTGCGGCGGTCAGCCGGACCGACTTCCGACCGCGATTCACCTGGTAGATCTGGTCGGCGGCGGGCCGGCGACTATCTCCGACACCCCGGCTGCATCCTCCCCGCCACGAGCACTCTGGCGATTCGCAGTGGAGGACGAGGCCACGGCTTGGCAGGAAGGCGGCGGGCTCGAGGACGTCGTGGTGCGGCAAGGTCGCCTCCGTGGCCGCAGTGCGGACCCTACGGGCATGGTCTATGCGGAATGGCCGGACGATGGCCACCGCACTGACCGACTTCACACGGTCGAGATCGAGATCCAAGTCTCAGAGGGCACCACTCTGGAGGTCGAGTTCCGCAGCCGAGGGACCTTCGACCTGGAAGGCGTCCGTGACGACGAGGCATGGGCACTCTCGAGTCCTTTGATCCCTGGCGACGAGCTGCGGACCTACGAGATCCGAGCCAAGGACGCCAGACCGTCGTCCGCTATCCACAGGGTATTCATCCGCCCGAGCGATGTCGCCGGCGCCGAGTTCGAGATCGCCTCGGTCCGGCTGGTGTTCGACCGCGAGTATCTCGCCGAGACCCCAAGCGGCGTAGCCTGGCGAGGTCAGTCCAACGTTTTTCGCGAGTCAGTCGTCGCCAAGTCACCCGAGACCTTCCGGGTACCGGTCACCATCCCGGACGGGTCCTGGCTCGACCTCGCGCTGGGGACGATGACTCCGACGCCGACTACATTCCGCGTGGTGGCCGAGTCGGACACCGACCGGATTGAGCTGTTCCGCCAAACCCTCACCACCCCCGACCGGTGGGAGCCGGCCGCCGTCGACCTCACGGCCGTGGCGGGTCGTCAGATAACGCTGGCCCTTTCGGTGGAAGCGCCGGAACCGGCCGTGATCGGGCTCTGGGGCGCCCCGGTCATCCGCCGGCGCGCGCCGGTGCAGGAGACGCCCCAAGGGGTCATCGTGGTCATGGCCGACACCCTCCGGCCCGACCACATGGACCTCTATGGCTACGAGCGCAAGACCACGCCCGCCCTCTCGAGACTGGCCGCCGGCGGCGCCCGGTTCGACGACGCCCTGGCGCAAGCCACTTGGACGAAAGCGTCGGCCCCGTCGATCCTCACCTCGCTGTATCCGCTTGCGCATGGCGTGCTCGACGTACCCCATCGGCTGCCCAGCGCCGCGGTCACGCTGGCGGAAGCCTACCGCACGGCCGGCTACGCGACGGTGTCGTTCTCGTCGGTCAACTTCACCGGCGCCGACACCAATCTGCACCAGGGCTTCGAAGAGCTTCACGAAGCCACGTCACGCACCGGAACAAAGCGGAGTAAGTCGGCGCGCGAGTACGTAGACCGACTGCTGGACTGGCTCGATCGTCGTAAAGGCGCGCCGTTCTTCGCCTTCCTGCACGTGTTCGATCCCCATAGTCCGTTCGAACCTCGACCTCCGTACGACACCTGGTGGGCCGACCCGAAGGCACGGGCAGCTCACCAGGCTCGCATGGCTGACATTCGGAGTGAGATCGAGAGCCCGCTACTCCGGGGTCAGGTCATGCCAACGCGGGCCCAAATCCGCGCGGCCAGCGTCGACGTCGGCCCGTTCATGGACTATCGCCGGGCTTGGTACGACGGTTCCATCCGTGGCATGGACGCGGAAATCGGGCGTCTGGTCGAGCGACTCGAGTCCAGCGGCCTGGCAGACCGCGTGGTCGTGGCGGTGCTGAGCGACCACGGTGAGGAATTCCTTGAGCACGGAGAATCCTGGCATGGACACACGGTCTACGGAGAGCAGACCAAGATACCGCTGCTGCTGTGGGGTCCGGGGAAGATTCCTGGCGGCCAGGTGGTGTCAGAGACAGTGCGGAGTATCGACCTCATGCCGACACTTCTCGAGCTGAGCGGTCTACCGGTGCCTGAGGAAGCGCAAGGCCAGAGCCTGTTGCCGCTGCTGACCACGACCGGAACGGGAGGAGCGACCGACGCGTCTCAATGGCTAGAGGTCCCCGCAGTCGCTGAGGAACACACCCGCGAGGCGGCTGGCATCGAAGACCGGCATGCGTCGGTGGCGCTTGTGCTGGACGGGTGGCGCCTGATCCACAACGAGCAGCGGTCGGCCGACGAACCAGAGTACGAGCTCTACGACCACCAAGCTGACCCAATGAACCAGACCGACCTGGCAGCGATACACCCCGGTGTCGTCGAGCAGCTGCGGGCCGAGCTTGAACGGTGGCGCCGGCGCACTAGAGCCGGACAACTCCCCACCGACGACGAGTCGACCGGCACGCTGTCATCTGAGGAGCTAGAACGGCTCCGCAGCCTGGGGTATTTGAGGTAGCTCAACCAGACAGGTCACAACCATGCTTGACGAATCAGGAGCGAAGGGGTACAACATTGGCGTTTTGAGCGCCCGCGCATACACGACTATCACTTGTTGTTGCTGTTGTCCGGAGGCCTCCTGGGCCCCCGAGCTGACGGTCGTGTCGCGCTGAGGCATCACTCATAAGAACGAAAGCATCAACGCGAAAGACCAAAGCTCGGGGGCCCAACGGCTCCCGGGCTTTTTTTCTTCGACCGCGTTCTCGAAACGACCGACTGGAACAGTAATGACTGACACGCTGACTCGCCCGGACACGGCCACCTTCGACCCCGCCGAGTTGATCGACCCGGCGCGGGAACTCGAAGAAGCCGCTCCGCTCGAGATCCTGAAGTGGGCGGCTGACCGCTACGGCTCGCGGCTAACCTTCGCCACCGGTTTCGGCGCGGAGGGCTGCGTCCTGATCGACCTGATCGGTCGTCACCAACTGCCGATCGACATGTTCACACTCGACACGGGACTGCTCTTCCCGGAGACCTACGACCTCTGGCAGCGTCTCGAGTCGCGCTACGGGGTGACGATCCGGCGCGTGTCACCGGAACAGACCGTCGAGGTGCAGGCGGCCGCGCATGGCCCGGAGCTTTGGACGCGCGAGCCGGATCTGTGCTGCGCCAAGCGGAAGGTGAGCCCGCTGGAAAGTCAACTGGCGGGAGTCGACGCCTGGATCACCGCCATTCGCCGGGACCAGACCGCGGCTCGCGCCAATACTCTCGTCGTGGAAATGGATGCTAAGTTCGGCCTCGAGAAGGTCAACCCGCTCGTGCGGTGGACCAAGAAGGACACCTGGCAACACCTGCTGCGGCACGACGTGCCCTACAATCCGCTGCATGATCAGGGCTACCCGAGCATCGGTTGTCTTCCTTGCACCGGCCGGGTGGCCGCCGGAGAAGACGACCGGGCTGGCCGGTGGCGTGGGACGTCGAAGACCGAGTGTGGCCTCCACGAACCGCCGTCGACGTCGAGCGAAGCACAGGAGGCTCGCTCGACCGTCTGATCCCGTTTTTCTCTCCGCTGCCCCACTCCCGGCCCTCGGGCACCGGCCATGAGTGCGACCACGCTCTTCCCGGCATTCCTGAAACTGACCGGGCGACGGGTACTCGTCGTCGGTGGGGGACCCGTCGCCGCCTCCAAGCTGGTCGCACTGACGGCCGCCGGCGCGGATATAGTTGTGGTCGCCCCCGAGATGGTGCCTGAAATCCGAACGGCAGAAGCCGAGCTCATCAAGCGTCGCTTTCAGCCGACCGACCTCGATGACGCGTGGATGGTCGTGGCCGCGGCGCCTCCGGAAGTCAACCGAGACGTGGCACGAGAGGCCGAGGCACGCCAGCTCTTCGTGAACGCCGTCGACGACCCCCCTAATGCCACGGTCTACCTGGGAGGCGTCGTCCGGCGGGGAGGCGTAACGGTGGCCATCTCGACCGATGGGCAGGCGCCGGCGCTGGCCGGTCTGATTCGACAGGCACTCGAGGCGCTGCTCCCGGAAAAAGAAGTGGCGCGGTGGCTGTCCACGGCCAAGGAACAGCGCAGACAGTGGATGGCGAACGAGGTCCCCATGGACGAACGCCGGCCCCTGCTCTTGCGCGCGCTGGCCGGTCTCTACGAAGATCGACAGCACTGACACGTGTCCCGAACGATACGTCAGCGCCAAACGACGACCATGACACCCAACGGCTCCAGAGGACTCGTCTCGCTTGTCGGCGCTGGACCGGGCGACCGCGCGCTGCTGACGCTCGGCGCCGCCGAGCGCCTGCGAGCCGCGGAGTTGGTACTCTACGATGCCCTGGTCTCGCCAGAGGTGATCGAACTCGCCTCCCGGGCCCAGTGCTTCTCGGTCGGCAAGCGCGCGGGACGGCGCTCGGTCCCCCAGAACACGATCATCCGGGTGATGATCCGTGCCTCGCGACGGGGACGCCACGTGGTGCGTCTCAAGGGAGGAGACCCGTTTGTACTAGGACGCGGTGGCGAAGAGGGCCTTGCGCTACGCGCCGCGGGAATCCCGTTCGAGGTCTTGCAGGGAGTGAGCGCAGCGATCGCCGCGCCGGCGCTGGCCGGCATCCCGGTGACCCATCGCGGACTCGCCTCCGGCTTCGTCGTCGTCTCCGGGCACGATGAGAGCAGCTACGCACCGATACTCGAATCACTAGCGCCAGACAGCGCCACCGTGGTGGTGCTAATGGGCCTGACGCAGCGGCGGACCATCGCGCGATGCCTGCTCGACCGGGGCTGGCCTCCGGATACGAGCGTGGCCATCGCCTCTGACGCCGCCACCCCGGCGGCGCATACCTGGACGGGCAGCCTGGAGCAACTAGGGCGCACAGCCAGTCCACATCCGCAAGACGCCACCGGGACGATCATTATCGGGGCGGTGGTCGACCTGGCGACGGTACTTGCCAGTCCACCGGCGACCGACGCGGCACAGACCGCCGAGGGAAAGGGCTGACATGAGCTGGAAAGACACATTAGGCGCTCGGATCCCGGACGACCTCGGGAGAGAGATCGATACCTACGAGAACCAGATTGCACTGAAGCGCCAGGGCAAGATCGACGACAAGGTGTTCGCTGAAACCAGACTTCGGCGGGGAGCGTACGGGCAACGCTACGACAACGGCCAGCGCAACGACGGGACCGGCGTGAAGCTGCTCCCCTTTCCTTCGGATGGGCAAACCAAGGGGCCGGACACGGTCTGGGACGCTCCAGGTATGCAGCGGATCAAGATCCCGTTTGGCGGCCTCACGGCGGACCAGATGGACACCCTGGCCAATCTGTCCGAGGAGTACTCAGACGGCGTCTGCCACATAACGACCCGCCAGGACATCCAGCTGCACTTCGTCCATATCGACGACACCCCGGAGCTGATGCGCCGACTGGCCGCCGTCGGTATCACCACGCGTGAAGCGTGCGGTAACACCGTGCGCAACGTCACGGCCTGTCCGTTATCCGGCGTCTGCCGGGACGAGACCTTCGACGTCACGCCCTACGCCGAAGCGTCCATGCATTTCCTCCTCGGACACCCCGATACCCAGGACTTCGGGAGAAAGTTCAAGGTCGCCTTCTCCGGCTGCCGAGAGCACGCCTGCGGCCTCGTCAACATGCACGACTTTGGCGGCATTGCGGTGACGCGGGAGGTCAACGGGACCATCGAACGTGGCTTCGAGGTTTACGTGGGCGGCGGCCTGGGCGCAGTACCGCACGAAGCGAAGCTGTTCGACCCCTTCCTGACCGAGGAAGAAGTGCTGCCGACGCTGCAAGCCATCTCACGCGTCTTCGCCAGGCTGGGCGAGAAGCGCAACCGTGCCCGGGCGCGCATCAAGTTCCTGGTCGCCCAACTGGGCATCGACGAGTTTCGTCGCCTCGTGAAGGAAGAGCGCGACGCGCTTGCGCCTGACGAGCGGTGGTCCGCCTATCTGGACGACGTGCCTGCCCAGGGCGAACGGCCGCTCCATGCGGGCGCTCCGCTCGAAACCGCGCCGAACTCCGGTGCCTTCCAGACCTGGGTAGGCACCAACGTCTATCGCCAGCGGCAAGCCGGCTATGTCGTCGCCACGATCACGCTCTCACTTGGCGACCTGTCTGGTTGGCAGCTTCGACGCCTGGCTGACCTCGCCAGGCGCTTCGTGGGTGACGCGATCCGAACGACGGTCGAGCAGAACATCGTGCTGCGTTGGGTGCGGGAGGCGGACCTGCCGGAGCTCCACCGCGAGCTGGACTCCATTGGCCTCGCGCAACCGGGCGCTGGCACCGTTGCCGATATCACGGCGTGCCCAGGCACCGATACGTGCAAGCTCGGTATTGCGTCGTCGCGCGGACTAGCCGCGGAACTCGAGCGGCAGCTCGTCGATCAGATGAGCTCCCTTGACGAGTCCGCACGAAACCTGCGGATCAAAGTCAGCGGCTGCTTCAACTCCTGCGGACAGCACCACATCAGCGACCTCGGGTTTTACGGGGTCAGTCGACACGCCAGTGGTCACGTGGTGCCCCACTTCCAGGTACTCCTGGGAGGTAAGTGGGTCGAAAACGGCGGAAGCTATGGCCTGGCCATCGGGGCGGTCCCATCCAAGAACATTCCAGAAGTGGTTCGGCGGGTTACCAGCCGTTTCGTGGAGGAACGTCTGGAGAACGAGACCTTCTACGACTTTGCCAGCCGGATCGGCAAGCGAACGCTAAAGGAGATCCTGAAGGATCTGATGGCGATTCCTGGTCGGGAAGAGAGGCCAGACTTCTTCCGCGACTGGGGCGACCCACGCGAATTCGGCATCGGCGACATGGGCGTGGGTGAATGCGCCGGAGAGGTGGTCTCGCTCACCGAGTTCGATCTGGCTGGTGCCGAAAGCCAGGTCTTCGAGGCGCAACTCGCACTCGAGGAGAACGACCCAACGCGCGCCGACCAGCTGGCGTACGGCGCGATGCTGCAGGCGGCCAAGGGGCTGATCAAGACCGAGTTCATCGACATCTCCGACGAACCAACACAGATCGTCATGGAGTTCCGGACCCGGTTCTACGACACCGAGGTGTTCTTCGACAAGTACGCGAGGGGCAAGTTCGCCAACTACTTGTTCAGAAGACACGAACAGCCGGGCCCTGCCACCGAACGCGATACGGCGCGGCGGCTGATCGAAGAGGCGCAGCTCTTCCTCGAAGCGACCCACGCCTGTCAGGCGCGCCTAGCGTCTATGCCTTCCCCACCCAAGGCCGGTTCGGCGCCCTCACCCGGGGGGGTGCAGTGACAGACGCAGCCGCGAGGATTGGGACCTTGCAACGCATCGCACTCAAGATCTTTCTCGACGAGGAAACGGTGCTCGATCCGCGAGACGTAATCCCCGTATTCCATCGTTGGATCCAGACATCGGCCGTGGACGGACTGCTCATTGACGTGGCCGACTACTCCCACATGACGAGCGGGCCCAGTGTCCTGCTGGCAACCCACGAGGGTTACTACGCGATCGAACAGTCAGGCGGGCGTCTCGGCCTCCAGTACGCGAGGCGCGCCGATCAGGAGGGAGAGTTGGCGGACCGCCTTCATGCCGCGGCCCGGACCCTCGTGAAGGCTGGCCGACTGCTCGAGACGAACGATACTCTCGACGGGCGCGTCCGCTTCCGCGGAGACCAACTCGAATGCCTAGCCAACGACCGGCTGCGGGCACCCAACCGTGGCGAGACGATGGAGGCGTTCAGGCCGACGTTCGAACGTCTGCTCAGCACCATGGGACCAGACGATGATTGGTCTCTCACCCAGGAAATCGATGAGCGGGAACGCTTCAGCGTACTGGCCACAAGCGACTCGGGTGCCGCCCTTGACCTGCTGGAAGCACGGCTACGGTGAGCGTCGACATATTCGGCGATGTGATCTATTGGACGAAAACGGCCATTGTGGCGGCGGGTGTACTGGCCAGCGGCGTCCAACACGCGTGTGATTCCGGCTCCGATACCCGGGCGCCACAGACGCCAACCAGCACCCCAACGGCGAATACGAACCCGTGCGACGCGGTGGAGCTGCGCACCGCGGCACGATCAGCCGGAGGACCCGACAAGTGGGCCGGCGTCATAGACCAGGATGCGCCTTGGGGCGTGCTGGACAGCCTCTGGAATCACCGGTCTGCCCTGGCCCACGGACAGCTCTCGCCGGTGAGCCCCAACGCGATGACCGAGGATATCGGCGACATCGCCGTGCTCCAGGACGAAGGTGACCTGTTCCGGGCCCTCAACCCCTACGACCTGCTCGATCTCGGCCTTCGTTTCACACCCAACGACAGCGGCGGCTACGACGTGGCCCGAACGAGCTCGGCCGCGTTTCGCTCGCCCCTTGGCGACCGGGTGACGCTTGGCGACGACGACACCAGTTCGCTCGCCATGGGCTTCACCTTCCCATTCTTCGGCGAAAGCCACTCGTCACTCTTCATCAACTCGGATGGCAACCTCACCTTTGAGGAAGGTGACAACGCCAGCACGCCTCGGAACGTTTCCCGACTACTTTCGGGGCCACCCCGGCTCTCCCCCTTCCTGGCCGACCTCGACCCGAGCGTCAGCGGAGGGGTCTTCGCAGCCACCTTGGCCGACCGGACCACGGTTACCTGGTGCCGTGTCCCCGGTTTCGGGATGAGCGCCACGACCACGGTACAGGCGAGCCTGCTGACCGACGGCGTGGTCGAGATGGCGTTCGACAAAGGCATCGAGCTGTTCGACGCGATCGTCGGCGTGTCTCCGGGACGAACCGGAACATTCCATGCGGTCGATCTCAGTCAGGCAGAGGCGAACACCGGCTCGACCGGCGCGATCGGCGAGCGATTCTCTCGGGAGTCGGAGCTTGACATCGTGGCCGTGGCGCAGAAGTTCTTCCAGACACACCCTGACGCCTACGACCAGATCATCATCTTTGGGAACCAGCCTCTCGTCTTCGGTGGCGCGTTCGCCTACGAGACCACCGTCGCCAACAGCATCCAGGGACTCGGCCAGCCGACGTTCCCGGTCTCGCCAGAATTTCGCAGCCAGGAGCTCAGCAGCATCGTGGTCATGGGCTGGCTGG
Organism: Acidobacteria bacterium UBA2994; assembly: GCA_002346545.1. Taxonomy (GTDB): domain Bacteria; phylum Acidobacteriota; class Vicinamibacteria; order Vicinamibacterales; family UBA8438; genus UBA2994. The sequence goes on along the minus strand of DEAA01000021.1, from coordinate 24,723 downwards.
ACAAATACTCTGAAGACCTCGCCGAAAAGATTGTGGGCGAGAACACCACCATGGGCGTACTAGCACACGAGGTCGGCCACCGGTGGCTTGCATTCTTCGAGTTCAGTGACGTGGACCGACAGCGGTCGACCGCCCTGCTCGGCCGTGCTAACGCCCACTGGAGCTTCTTCTTCGACTCGGACGCTTCGGTGATGGAAGGCAACGACATCGAGGACAAGGGGGGCGGCATGTTCGAAACCGTGGCGGCGGTTGAGCGCTACAGTGCGCTGGACCAGTACGCGATGGGCCTCCGCCGGGACACCGAGGTCCCGGCATTCTTCTATGTCGAGTCACCGACCAACGTTATTCCCGTCGAGATAAACACGTCGGCCCCGCAGGTCGGGGTCACCTTCAACGGCACCAGACGGGACATCGTGATCCAGGACGTGATCGACATCGAAGGACCGCGGTTCCCGTCGGTCGACACGTCGGAGAAAGTGCACCGCCAGGCCTTCATCTACATCGTCAGTCCGGATACCGAGGCGGATGCCGCCGAGGTGGCCAAGCTCGACCGTATCCGCAGTCAATTCGAGACGTTCTTCGACACGGCCACCGACGGGCTCATGCGCGCCGAAACACGGCTCCGCCCGAGCACCTGAGTCGACTAGTCATCGTGGCCGCGGCGGGGTGGGTGCGGATCGCTCACCGGGGTCCACTTGGTGCCGTCGACTTCCCGCCCGAATCAGTATTCCTTATGCTGCGTCTTCAGGATATTAGACTTCGTGTGATACATTGGTCGGTCCCATGCACGTCCAAACGCTGAACATTTTCTGTGACGTCGTGCGTCATCAGAGCTTCTCGCGCGGTGCGATGGCCAACTCCGTGAGCCAGTCCGCAGCCAGCCAGGCGGTTCGGCAGCTCGAGCGTCACCTTGGGGCCGAGTTGATCGACCGATCGCAACGGCCCTGGAAATTGACCGCCGAAGGCAAGATCTTCTTCAAAGGCTGCCAGGAGATCGTGGAGCGCTATCACGAACTCGAGGACGCTGTGCGCCGACAGCAGAAGCCTTCAGGGCACACGGTCCGCGTGGCCGCCATCTACTCGGTCGGGCTACACCATCTCAGTCAGTACGTAGATCAGTTCCGGACGCTGGTCCCCGGCGCCGGGGTCGACCTGGACTACATGCACCCGGACGAGATCTGTGAACGGGTGCTCAACGACCAGTCCGACCTCGGGCTGATGTCGTTCATCTCCCCCGGTCGGGATCTGACCGCGATTCCCTGGCAACGGCAATTAATGGTGGTCGCCTGTTCGCCGGGCCACTCACTGGCGCGTCGGATCACCACTAAGGGTGCGCTCCGCCCAGAAGACCTGCAGGGCGAGCGCTTCGTGGCGTTCGACCGTGAGCTCCCGGCCCGACGGGCGATCGACCGGTTCCTCCGAAGCCACGATGTCGAAGTGGAGATCACGGCTGAGTTCGACAACATCGAGACCATCAAGCAAGCGGTGGACGAGGGCGCCGGGATCGCGGTGCTGCCGGAACCGACGCTACGTCGAGAGGTCGAGCGAGGCACCCTGCTTAGGGTGGCGTTCGAGCTAAAAGCGGGCGAGCCTCCGCTAGTGCGACCGCTGAGCATCGTGCATCGGCGGAATCGGCGGCTGAACCCGGCCGTCACCGAGTTCATCAAGCTGTTACAGGCGGATGCAGACGCCCCAACGGTCAAGCCCGAGCTGCATCGACCGCAAGCGAACGTCCGGCACCATGCCAGCGAGCGACAGGCCACCCCCCGTAGCGACGCGCATGCGTCGGCCGGCCGAGGAGCGACGCAATGAGTCGATCCAACCAGACACGATCGGTCGCGCCCCCTGGCCCGTACGGTTTGTACGACCCCGGTCACGAGCACGACGCCTGCGGCGTCGGGTTCGTCGTGAACATCAAGGGGATCAAATCCAGACGACTAGTCGAGCAGGCGCTCGAGGTAGGCGTCAACCTGCTGCATCGGGGCGCCTGCGGGTGCGAGGAGAACACGGGAGACGGCGCCGGCATCCTGCTGCAGATCCCGGACCGTTTCCTGCGTCGCGAGACCTCAGCGCTGGGCTTTGAACTGCCTGAACCGGGCGCCTACGGAGTGGGCATGCTGTTCCTCCCCCGCAAGTCGGACGAACGGCTCGCGATCGAGGATCGCCTCACTCGGATTGCGCTGGAGGAAGGACTCTTTGTGCTCGGGTGGCGCGACGTCCCCACCGACGACAGCGCGCTCGGTGCCACCGCTCGGCAGGGCGAACCAACCATCCGGCAGATCTTCATCGGTCGCGGCGAGACAGCCTCAGACGCTCCCACCGACCAGGCGCGATTCGAGCGGAAGCTCTACGTCGTCCGTAAGCGCCTCGCCCGCGACGTACAGACCCTCGGCCTGAGCGAGGCAGGACTGTTCTACGCAGCCAGCCTCTCCTCCCAGACCGTGGTCTACAAGGGGATGCTGATCGCCGATCAGGTGACCGGCATGTTCCCGGACCTGATGGATCCGGAGTTCGAATCGGCGCTGGCGCTCGTTCACTCCAGGTTCAGTACCAATACGTTCCCGTCCTGGCCCCTGGCGCACCCGTATCGCTACATCGCTCACAACGGTGAGATCAATACCCTGCGCGGAAACATCAACTGGATGCGCGCGCGCGAAGCACTCTGCGAATCGGACCTATTCGGAGACGACCTCCAGAAGCTGTTCCCGGTCGCCCGGGAGGGCCAGAGCGACACCGCCACGTTCGACAACGTGCTCGAGTTCCTGGTCATGACCGGCCGCTCGTTGCCACACGCGGTGCTCATGATGATTCCGGAACCGTGGCGCAAGCACGAGTCGATGTCCCCGGACCGGCGCGCGTTCTACGAGTACCACGCCTCGCTGATGGAGCCCTGGGACGGACCTGCCTCGATCGCGTTTACCGATGGGACGGTGGTGGGTGCGGTTCTCGACCGAAACGGTCTACGTCCATCCCGCTACTACGTCACCAAGGACGACCTGGTGGTCATGGCGTCAGAGGTCGGAGTACTCGACATTCCGCCCGAGAACGTCCTCGTCAAGGAACGTCTGCACCCGGGTCGGATCTTCCTAGTCGACACCGCTCAGGGCCGCATCATCGACGACGAGGAGATCAAGTCGGGTCTGGCCGCCGAGTTCCCGTATCAGGAGTGGCTCGACACGCACGTGGTGCAACTCGGTGATCTGCCGGACGCGCCCTACACACCGCCCGAGGCCCATGAGTCGATCCTCAGACGACAACGGGCATTCGGCTACACAGAGGAGGACCTGCGGATCCTGCTCGGACCGATGGCAGCCAAGGGCATTGAACCGATCGGGTCGATGGGCACCGACACCGCGCTGGCGGTGCTCTCGGACCGGCCACGTCTGCTCTACGACTACTTCAAGCAGTTGTTCGCGCAGGTCACCAACCCGCCCCTGGACGCCATTCGGGAAGAGCTGGTCACGGACATGAGCTCCACCCTCGGACCGGAGCTGAACCTACTCAAGCCGACCCCGGACTCCTGTCACCAGATTCGGGCTGAGTACCCGATTCTGGACAACGACGAACTGGCGAGGATCCGCCACAATCCTGACCCTGCGCTACAGACGACCACACTGCCGATCCTGTTCGACCCCCGTGAAGGAGCCGAAGGCCTCAAGCGGGCGATGGACGAGCTCTGTCGCTCGGCGAGCGCGGCGGTCGAAGCAAGCAAGACGCTGCTTGTACTCTCGGACCGAGGGGTCGACGCCGACCATGCCCCGATCCCGAGCCTGCTCGCCACCGCCGGGGTGCATCATCACCTGGTACGCGAGGGCACGCGGACGCGCTGCGGACTCATCGTGGAATCGGGAGAGGCCCGTGAAGCGCACCACATGGCGCTGCTGCTCGGCTACGGCGCCGGCGCCGTCAATCCCTACCTCGCATTCGAGACGATCGAAGACCTGATCTGCGAGGGCGAGGTCACAGACATCGATCCCCCGCAGGGCATCCAGCATCACATCCTGGCGCTGACCAAGGGCGTGTTGAAGGTGATGTCCAAGATGGGAATCTCCACCCTGCAGAGCTACCGCGGCGCGCAGATCTTCGAGGCGATCGGACTCGACAAACCGTTTGTCGACCGCTACTTCACCTGGACCGCGTCCAGGATCGGGGGTATCGGCATCGAGACCGTCTCGGCGGAAGTGGAACGGCGGCATGCGCGAGCGTTTCCGACCCGGGGCTCCGACGACGGTGAGCTCGACAGTGGTGGCGAGTACCAGTGGCGCCGGGACGGCGAATACCACCTGTTCAATCCAGAAACCGTCTACAAACTGCAGCACGCCAGCCAGTCCGGTCAGTACGAGATCTACCGGGAGTACGCTGAACTGGTCAACGACCAGAGCCAACAGCGGGCGACACTCAGAGGACTCTTCGAGCTCAAATCGGCAGACACTCCGATTCCGCTCGACGAAGTGGAGCCGATCGAAGCGATCCTCCCAAGATTCTCGACCGGCGCGATGTCCTACGGCTCGATCAGCGCCGAGGCCCACGAGACGCTCGCCATCGCGATGAACCGGCTCGGCGCCAAGTCGAATACGGGCGAAGGCGGAGAGGATCCGGACCGCTTCACCCCGGACGCTAATGGAGACCACCGTCGGAGTGCCATCAAGCAGGTCGCCTCGGGACGTTTCGGAGTAACCAGCGAATATTTGGTCAACGCCGACGATCTGCAGATCAAGATGGCGCAGGGCGCCAAGCCTGGAGAAGGGGGGCAGCTCCCCGGTTACAAGGTCTATCCCTGGATCGCCCAGGTGCGATATTCCACGCCCGGCGTCCCGCTGATCTCCCCGCCGCCGCACCACGACATCTATTCGATCGAGGACCTCGCGCAGCTGATCCATGACCTGAAAAACTCGAACAAGGACGCCAGGATCCACGTGAAACTGGTAGCAGAGGTCGGCGTGGGCACAGTGGCCGCCGGGGTAGCCAAGGCGCATTCCGACGTAGTGCTCATTTCGGGACACGACGGCGGGACCGGCGCCTCGCCGCTCACCAGCCTCAAGCACGCCGGTGCGCCGTGGGAGCTCGGCCTCGCCGAGACGCAGCAGGTCCTCGTTACAAACCAGCTGCGCGACCGGATCGTGGTGCAAACCGACGGTCAGATGAAGACGGGCCGGGACGTTGTGATCGCGGCCCTGCTCGGCGCCGAGGAGTACGGCTTCTCGACCGCACCACTCGTCGTGTCGGGCTGCATCATGATGCGCGTGTGTCATCTGGACACCTGCCCGGTGGGCATCGCCACCCAGAATCCCGAGCTACGCGAACACTTCACCGGCAAGCCCGAGTTCGTTGAAAACTACTTCCGGTTCGTGGCCGAAGAAGTGCGCGAGCTAATGGCCACGATGGGCTTCCGGACGCTGGACGAGATGATCGGCCGGGTGGATCGGATCGACACGGCCGAGGCCATCGACCACTGGAAGGCCAAGGGGCTGGACCTCTCGCAGATTCTCCACAACCCAGACATGCCGGAGTCGGTCGCACGACGGTGCGTCAGGGAACAGGACCACGGTCTCGACAAGGCGCTCGACAACACATTGATTGACAAGTGCCGATCGGCGATTGATAAGCGCACACCGGTGTCGTTCACGATTCCGGTCCGAAACGTGAATCGCACGGTGGGCACCATGCTAGGGTCGGAGATCACCCGCCGCTGGGGTCGCGATGGCCTGCCCGACGGCACGATCGACATCCGCTTCACCGGCTCGGCCGGCCAGAGTTTTGGCGCCTTCGTGCCTCAGGGAGTCACCCTGACCATTGAGGGAGACGCCAACGACTACTTTGGCAAGGGACTGTCGGGAGGCAGGCTAGCCGTGTTCCCACCGGCCGACTCTACCTTTGTGGCCGAGAAGAACATCATCATCGGGAACGTCGCCCTGTATGGCGGCACCGGAGGTGAGGCGTTCGTGCACGGCGTGGCCGGCGAACGGTTCGGCGTCAGAAACAGTGGAGTCCATGCGGTGGTCGAGGGAATCGGCGACCATGGGTGCGAGTACATGACCGGTGGACGGGTGGTGGTGCTGGGCTCGACGGGTCGCAACTTCGCGGCGGGCATGAGCGGCGGTATCGCCTACGTTCTCGACGAACGGGGTAACTTCGCCAGCCAGTGTAACCTCGGCATGGTGGATCTCGAACAGATCGACGACAACGACGCAGCGTCGATCCACCGTCTGGTAACCCGCCACGTGGACCACACCTTGAGCCGACGCGGTCGGACCGTGCTTGACGAGTGGAACACGCTGGCGACGAAATTCGTCAAGGTCATGCCTCGGGACTACAAACGTGTACTGATGGCCAAAGCCAAGGCCCGAGCTGAATCGCGCGAACCTGGCTTCGCGGAGCTCGTTGGCAGCGGAGCGGACTAGTTAAGGGAAGCATGGGCAAGCTGAAAGGGTTCATCGAAATCGAACGGCAGAAGGCGCCGAGTCGCCCCGTCGACGAGCGGCGGCAGGACTGGCACGAGGTCTATCTGCCGTATGCCACCACGGACCTCCGAGCACAGGGCGCCCGGTGCATGGACTGCGGGATCCCGTTCTGCCATGAAGGTTGCCCCCTAGGAAACTTGATCCCGGACTGGAACGACCTCGTCTACCGCGCCAAGTGGCAACCAGCTATCAACCGGCTCCACAAGACCAATAACTTCCCAGAGTGGACGGGTCGGCTCTGCCCAGCGCCATGCGAGGGCTCGTGCGTCCTGGCCATCGATCGGGACGCCGTCACCATCAAATCGATCGAGCTGGCCATCGTAGAACGCGCCTTCGAGGAGGGCTGGATCCGGCCCGAAGCACCCACCCGACGTTCAGACAAGCGCGTGGCCGTGATCGGCTCGGGGCCGGCGGGACTGGCCGCCGCAGATCAGCTGAACAAGGCGGGCCACCTCGTCACGGTGTTCGAGCGCTCGGACCGCATCGGCGGACTCCTGCGCTACGGTATCCCCGAGTTCAAGATGGAGAAGCGGTTCCTGAACCGACGCCTCGACATCCTGGAAGCCGAGGGTGTGATCTTCCGGCCCAGCACCGATGTGGGCGAGACCGTCACGGCGAGCGACATCAAGAGCGAGTTCGATGCCACGCTGCTGGCCGGCGGGGCCGGAGTACCGCGCGACCTCACGGTTCCTGGCCGTGAGCTCAAGGGCGTGTACTTCGCGATGGAGTATCTGACCCAGCAGAACCGCAAGTGCGAAGGTGATGTCATCGGCGACGACGAGTTCATCTCGGCCGAGGGGAAACGCGTGGTCATCATCGGTGGCGGCGACACCGGCGCCGACTGCCTCGGCACCGCACACCGGCAGGGCGCCCGGTCGGTCCACCAGTTCGAGCTGATGCCGCGGCCGCCGGACAGCCGGAGTGACGCCAACCCCTGGCCTGAATGGCCGCAGATCTTCCGCGTCTCGAGCGCTCACGAGGAAGGTGGCGAGCGGGTCTACTCCGTGTCAACGCAACGCTTCACCGGGAACGACGTCGGCGAGGTCACCACGCTCCACGCCGTAGAGATCGAGATGACCCGCCGGGACGGTCGCATGTCGTTCGACCCTGTGCCAGGAAGTGAGTTCGAGCTTGACGTCGACCTCGTATTTCTAGCTATGGGGTTCCTCGGTCCAAAGCGGGAGGGGCTGCTCACCCAGCTGGGTGTGGACCTTACTGACCGAGGGAACGTCTCGCGTGACCGCAACTGGATGACAAGCGCGGATGGCGTCTTCACCGCCGGTGACATGCAGCGCGGGCAGTCGCTGATTGTCTGGGCTATCGCCGAGGGTCGTAGCGCGGCGGCTGGAATCGATCGGTATCTGATGGGCGAGACGCGCCTGCCGATGCCGCTACCCTAGCGCCCCTCGAACCTGTCGAACGACGGCGGTGGCTGTCCTTCGATGAAGATCGCATTACGCTGACGACCAGTGCCCAAAGAACGACTCTCCCAAGATGCGGCGCGGCTCAAGACGCTAGCCGAAGTTAACGAGGCGCTCGCCGGCGCCTCGAGCTTGCGCGCCGCGCTCCAGCGTGTCCTCCAACTGCTCGACCGTCGCGACAGTGTGGTTTGCAGCTCGATCACGCTCCTGAACCCCGACACCAACCTTCTCCACGTCGAGGCCTCTGAAGGGTTAACACCGGACGGGCAGTCGGCCCGCTACAAGATCGGTGAAGGCGTCACCGGCCGGGTCGTGGAGAGCAGTAAGCCGGTCATCGTGCCCCGGGCCAGCAAGGAACCGATGTTCCTTAACCGGGCCCGCCGAAAAAACCTTGAGCGCAAGGACATCAGCTTCATCTGCGTCCCGATCCGGACGCTCAAGGATCCGGTGGGCGCCATCAGCATCGACTTGCCGTTCGAGACGGGCCGAGACTACCAGGGCTACGTCCGGTTCCTGGCCGTCGCGGCCTCGATGATCGCCCAGGCCATCCGGGTGAACCACCTGGTGGATGCCGAGCGCAAACGTCTAGCGGACGAGAACGTCCACCTCCGGGGCGAGCTGCAGCAGCGCTACGACTTCGCCAACATCGTAGGCACGAGCCGTCCGATGCGGGAGGTCTATGCCCAAGTCTCTCAGGTCGCGGGAGCCAACACCACGGTACTCGTGCGTGGCGAGTCTGGCACGGGTAAAGAGCTGATCGCCCACGCCATCCACTACAACTCGAAACGCGCAAAGAAACCGTTCGTGAAGGTCAGTTGCGCGGCGCTGCCGGACTCGCTGATCGAATCCGAACTGTTCGGCTACGAGAAGGGCGCGTTCACCGGGGCACAAAGCCGCAAGAAGGGACGCTTCGAGCTCGCCGAAGGCGGCACGCTGTTCCTCGACGAAATTGGCGATCTGAACCCCTCGACACAGATCAAGCTACTGCGGGTCCTCCAGGAGCGGGAGTTCGAACGGCTGGGAGGTACGCAACCGGTCAAAGTGGACGTCCGTCTAATCGCGGCGACGAACGCAGACGTCGAGGGCGCCATGGCCGCGGGCACGTTCCGCGAGGATCTCCACTATCGCTTGAACGTCTTCGCGATCTTCGTGCCACCGCTACGCGAGCGAAAGACTGACGTGCTGTTGCTGGCCGACCACTTTCTCGAGCGCTACGCGATCGATCATGGCAACAGCGTCAAGCGAATCTCGACACCGGCCATCGACATGCTGATGTCCTATCACTGGCCCGGTAATGTCCGCGAGCTTGAGAACGCGATCGAGCGAGCCGTTCTCGTCTGCGACGGCAGTGTGATTCACTCCCACGACCTGCCCCCCTCCCTGCAGACGGGTGAAGCGTCGGGCACGGTGATGAGCCAGTCACTGGGCGACGCTGTCGAGGCCTACGAGAAGGACCTGATCGCGGACGCGCTGAAGTCGACGCGCGGCAACCGGGTTCGTGCCGCAACCCTGCTCCAGTCGACCGAACGGATCATCAGCTACAAGGTCAAGAAGTACGGCATCGACTGCTCGCGGTACAGGGACTGACGCCGCTCTCTCTTACGGGGACCGCCTGCCGCCAAATCCACACAACCGTAGGATCTGCGAGCGGCCTTCGACAAACTCGTCGATCCCAAGCCACTCCACAGAAAAGACCACCGCAAGAAACCCCTATAAGACCTGGGTGTTTCTGCGATCTTCCGGTCCGTGCCAGATCTGGCCCCGGCCTTGCTTACCAAAAGGGTCATCGATAGTTCGACTGGCTCGACAAGGCCGCAGGACAGACAGGCCGCCTCATGGACGGGCCGGCAGGAGATTGGACATGAAGCTCATCAGCGCCATTATCAAGCCGCACGTGCTGGACGATGTCCGAGACGAGCTCGCCAAGGCGGGCGTACAAGGTCTCACTGTGACCGAGGTGAAGGGGTTCGGTCGGCAGAAAGGGCATACCGAGATCTACCGGGGGGCGGAGTACACAGTCGACTTCGTCCCGAAGATGAAGCTCGAAACCGTGGTCGCCGATGACCTCGTCGAGGCGGCCACCGCAGCCATTACACGGGCGGCCCGCACCGGCTCGATCGGAGACGGCAAGGTCTTCGTCAGCGACATGGGGCAGGCCATCCGGATCCGCACCGGCGAGGCCGGAGACGAAGCACTCTAGCCGCGTGCATCCGAGGAGACAAATCACATGAACAAGATACGCCTTCACTCTACCGGACGACGGATTGCGCTGATGCTGCTGGCGCTCCTGTTGGCCCCGGCTTTGGCCAGCGCCCAGGACGTCTCGCAAGAAATGTTCACCGTCAACAACACCTGGATGCTCGTGGCCACCTTCCTGGTGTTCATCATGCATCTTGGCTTTGCCTGCCTGGAATCTGGGCTGACGCGCGCCAAGAACACGGTAAACATCCTGTTTAAGAACACGTCGATCATCGCCATCGGGCTGCTGACCTACGCGTTTGTCGGTTTCAATCTGATGTATCCGGGCGACTTCTCGATCGGACAGTTCTTCGGATTCGCCGGTATGGGCCTGGATCCGGGCCCCGAAGGAAACACCGTCGCCTACGCCGACGGCGCCTACACCTACTGGACCGACTTCATTTTCCAGGGGATGTTCGCCGCCACCGCGGCCACGATCGTCTCCGGTGCCGTGGCCGAGCGGATCAAGCTCGGGTCGTTCATGGTCTTCACCACCATCTACGTGGCCTTCATCTATCCGATCGCCGGATCCTGGAAGTGGGGTGCGGGTTGGCTGGACCAGATGGGCTTTTATGACTTCGCAGGCTCCACCTTGGTGCACTCGGTCGGCGGCTGGGCCGCCCTGGCCGGCATCATCGTGCTGGGATCGCGGGTCGGCAAGTACCTCGCTGACGGAAAAATCCGACCAGTGGCGGGGCATAGCATGCCGCTCGCTACGATCGGTGTCTTCCTGCTGTGGCTCGGCTGGTACGGGTTTAACGGAGGCTCGGTGCTAAGCGCGGACCCCGAGTTGGTCTCGCTCGTCTTCGTCACCACGTCACTGGCCGCGGCCGGGGGCATCGTCGGCGCCATGGGCGCATCCTGGACGTTCCAGAAAAAGCCGGACCTTAGCATGGTGTTGAACGGGTCGCTAGCTGGCCTGGTCGGAATCACCGCCGGTGCCGACACGGTGTCGGTCAACGCGTCGATCCTCATCGGCTTGGTCGCCGGCGTCATCGTGGTGCTGTCGGTGCTGGCCTTCGACCGCGCCAAGATCGACGACCCGGTCGGTGCTCTGTCGGTTCACCTCGTGTGCGGCATCTGGGGCACCTTGGCGGTCGGCCTCTTCAGCACCAACCCCGAACACTCGTTCGTCACCCAGCTCATCGGGGTGGCCGCCTACGGCGCGTTCTGCTTCGTCGCGGCATTCATCATCTTCCTGGCGCTGAAGGCCACGATGGGGATCCGCGTCGACCCCGAAGAAGAACGGATCGGGCTGGATGTCGCCGAGCACGGCATGGAGTCTTACGGCGGCTTCTCGATCACGCATTCATAGCAATGGAACTCAAGGCACAGATCTTTAACTCGAGGAGGAGTCCACACATGATGTCACGCACACTGCACTCTCGCTTGACCCGGGTCGCACTGACCGCGACCCTCGCCTTCGGCCTGCTCGGCGGCACCGCCGCCGCCCAGGATGTCAGCGTCTCGGCCAATGCCGGCTGGGTCAGCCAGTACTTCTACCGGGGAATCCTCCAGAAGACCTCGTCGGCCAGTGCCGGGCTAGACCTCAGCGCCGGGCTATTCTCGGCCGGAACCTGGGCAGCCGATGTGGGCGACGGCGCCGAGGTCGACCTCTACGCCGCCGTGGGCGGCGGCAACGACACCTTTAACATCAGTGTCGGCTACACCGGCTACTTCTACACTGGGGAATTCGACGACACCTACCAGGAAGCCAACTTCAATGCCGGGGCCGGTCCCCTGAGTGTCGAGTTTTCGGTTGGCCAGTATGAGAACTTCGGGTTGGGCGCACAGAACTACTCGTTCCTCGGCATCTCCGCCGGGCACGAAGGATTCAGCGCCACGGTGGGCACCTTCGGTGGGGACTTCGACGGGACCTATGGCGAAGTGGGCTACGGGTTCAGCGCTGGCGATATGGACTGGAGCATTTCGGGCATCGTGAACGACTCAACGTTGTCCGGCCTGGTCGACAATGCCTTCGCCCCGACGCCCGGCGTCACCCTGGTCTTTGGGGTGGGCAAGACCTTCGACCTCAACTAGGACAGCCTCTGACACGCTCGACACGTCGATCCCTCGCGGGCCCTACAGCTCGGCATCGCCGCACGCCGCACACCCGGCCGTGCGGCGATGCCGACTTTCCCCTCCTCTGGTAAGATATTTCGTTCAGTCGGACAGCATCGGACACCTCAGGAGGCACGTACATGACAGCGGATCGGCGACCTGTGCGACACGCCCTGGTCACCATCGCCGTGATGACACTGGCCTGGGGGAGCCTGGCGAGCAGCGCGCACGCCCAGGCTAACAACGGCAAGCTGTCGTTCTCGACCGGCACGGACTTCAGCCACGCCTACTTTTTCCGCGGCATCCTGCAGGAACGCCAGGGTGTCGTCACCCAGCCGTACTTCGACGTCTCAATCAACCTGTTCGACGGCACGCAGGGGCTCAACAGCGTCTCCCTGAACATCGGCCATTGGAACAGCCTGCACTCCGGTCCAACCGGCACCGACGGCCCGGCCGTCAATGTGGGCGCCTGGTACGAGTCGGACTTCTACGCGGGAGTCGGTTTCGGGGTCGACAACTTGGATTTTGGCGTCACCTACACCTCCTATCTCAGCCCGAACGATGTGTTTGGCACCGTCAAGGAGCTGGCGCTCAGCCTGACGGTCGACGACAGCGCCTTGCTCGGCAGTCTCACTCTGTCTCCACACGTGTTGATGGCGATCGAGCTCGACGGACAAGCGGACGGCGGCGGAAGCGAGGGCGTGTATTTCGAGATAGGTGTCGAACCAGGCTATACGTTCGAGACCGTAGTTCCAGTTTCGCTGACCGTGCCAGTCACCCTCGGTCTGAGCATGAGCGATTACTACGAGGCCAGTCCGGGCAACGACCGCGCCTTCGGGTTCGTCTCGCTGGGCGTGGTCGGCAGCACCCCGATCCCGGTCGGGGATGCCTACGGCAGCTGGGATCTGATTGCCGGCATTCACCTGCTCTCTCTCGGCGACGGACTCACGACTGTGAATAACGGTGACAAGTTACAGCCGGTGGCGACGCTCGGTGTCGGTATCTCTTACTGAAGCCTGCCCCCGCAATGACGAACGAGCTTGCCACCGACGCCGCCCAGCCCAGCCTGGCCGATTCTCTGGCCGTAGCCCGTGACCGATTCAGATCGGCGAGCCGGGAGGCGAGAGGCGGCGCTGTGGAATCGGAAACGTTCTCCGCTGAAATGGACGTGCTTCTGGGGCGGATCTACGCCGATGCCACCGCGGAAACGGACACGCCGGTCGCGCTCATCGCGATCGGCGGCTACGGCCGTTGCCAGCTCTGTCTGCACTCGGACATTGACCTGCTGATTCTCTTTGGTGGCCCCATTGAGGCATCGGAAGAGCGGATCGTTAAAGCCCTGCTCCACCCACTCTGGGATCTCGGGTTAGCTGTGGGTCATCAGATCCGGCAGCTGTCAGAACTGGAACGGCCGGAAGTTGACAACCCGGAGTTTCTGACCGCTGTAACCAACGCTCGGTTCCTTGCAGGCGAGGCTTCCCTATTTGACGGGTTCACCCAGGAGGTGCTCAGCCCGACGTCGGCCTGGCGTCAGCCAACGGTCGACGCGCTCTGCCAACTGGTCGCGGACCGTCACCACACGTTCAACTCCACCATCTACCAGCTCGAACCGGACATCAAGGAAGCGCCGGGCGCGCTCCGCGACATCAACGCCATCCGAACGCTGGCGGAGCTAACCCAGCCCGAAACGGGGCGCGCGGTCCCACTGACCGCCGGCCGCCTCGACGAGGCGCTGGACGAGGCCGAAGAGTTCTTCTTGCGGATCCGTTCGCTGCTGCACCTCGAGAACCGCCGAAACCTGAACGGTCTCAGCCATGAGCATCAAGTCACCGTGGCGGACCGGTTCAGCTCACCCGGCAGCGAGGAACGCACCCAGGTGGAAGCGCTGATGAGCGTGTACTTCCACCATGCCAGGATCATCGCCCGCATCCTGTCCGCGGCACTGGCCGAAACCCGCCCATCAACTGAAGAGGTCGAAATCAGAGAGGTTGGAGACAACCTCCAACGTGGACCCAATGGCGTCAGCTTCATTGACACCGTACGGGCATCTCTCCGTCCGCAGAGCTGGCTGCGTCTCTTTCAGGCCGCCATCGACGAAGGCTGCGCGGTAGCACCAGATACCCTGGCGTTCGTCGAGCGTCACGGGGACCGGTACACCTCAGAGGAGTTCTTCCACGGCACCGATGAACGCGACCAGTTTCTGCATTTTCTGACACCGCAGCCCGGGCTCTATGGCCGGCTCTCGGAGATGCACGAGAACGGACTCCTAGGACGGATGTTCCCGGAGTTCCGGAAGATTTACTGTCGCGTGATTCGAGATTTTTACCACAAATACACCGTCGACGAACACACGCTCCTGACCATCCGGAATCTCTCCGATCTGGCCGACCCCGAGTCCACACGTCGCCAGCGGTTCGCCAGCCTGCTCGCTGAGCTGAGGGAGCCAGAACTGATCGTACTGGCACTCATGTTCCACGACGTGGGTAAGTGGACGAACAAGAACCACGCCGAGGAGAGCGTGCGGATGGTCGTCGGGCCGCTCCGGAGGCTGCGGATCTCACCCGAGTCGATCCGGACCGTCGAGTTCCTCATTCGCCACCACCTCCAGATGTCGGTAGCGGCGTTTCGTCGTGACAACGAAGATCCGGAAGTGGCGAGGCAGTTCGCCCGACTGGTAGGGACCGAAGAGCGCCTCAAGATGCTCTGCCTGCTGACGCTGGCCGACATCCAGGCGGTAAGTCCGGACACGCTGACGCCCTGGAAGGAGGAGCTGCTGTGGCGGCTCTACGTCGACACGTACAATCACTTGACGCTAGGCTACGGTGACGAGGTGATCGCCACGGGTCAGCCGAATCTGGCTGACATCAAGACGCATCGACCTCCCGAGATCTCGGAGCAGCAGATCACCGACTTCCTCGAAGGTCTACCTCAACGGTACCTGCGGCTGGTCGACCCCCGGACCATTTACGACCACGTCCGGTTGTCGCAAGACCTCGAACACGAAGAGGTTCGACTCCACCTTGACCGACAGAACGACGTCTGGGAACTCAGCGTGGCCACCAAGGACCGACCACGCATCTTCTCGAATATCTGCGGCGTACTCTCCTACTTCGGCATGGACATCCTCCGTGGTCAGGCCATGAGCAACAGCCAGAACGTCGTGCTGGATCTGTTCCGCTTCGTGGATGCCGACCGGTTCCTGGCGTTGAACGAAGCCGGTTCCTCTGAGCTGACCCGACTGCTGCAGGACGTGGTCACCGGCGAAACCGACCTGGCGTCGATGCTCAAGGGTCGAGAGGCCGGCTCACGCGGTCGACGAGGACGCCCGCCCGTGCGCACGCTGGTACACTTCGATCATCACTACTCGGATCGCTACACCGTGCTGGAAATCGGCGGCTCCAACCAGTGGGGTCTGCTCCACCGGATCAGCCGAGTCATCTCCGAGCAGGGGTGCGACATCGACCTGGTGTTGATCTCGACCGAAGGCGACCGAGCCATCGACGTGTTCCACCTCACGCGGAACGGCGCCAAGCTCTCGCCCGGAATGGAACAGGACCTGCGCACCGACCTCGAAGGGGCGCTGGTCGAATGAAGCTGGTCAAAGCGATTGTGCGACCCAACAAGGTCGACGCGGTAAAGGATGCGCTGGCGAGCTGCAGCGCGGCCGGCATGACCGTGTCCGAGGTACGCGGTCACGGCCGACAGCGTGGCCATTCGGCGATGTATCGGGGACGTGAGTATGAGGTCTCGCTACTCCCCAAAATGAGAATCGAGACGGTGGTTCCCGACGACATGGTGGAAGACGTCATCGAGGCCATCTCCGAGGCGGCCCGGACCGGCGAGATCGGCGACGGACGGGTCTTCGTGCTCCCGGTGGAAGAGAGTCGGAACATCCGAACCGGGGAACGCGACGTGGTGTGAGAACGCACCAACACACCGGCATCGCCAAGCGGCTCTAGCCCGACCGCGACGCCGACACACGAGTCACCAACTGAAGGGACGAAAAGGAGGAACGCCGATGACACCTAGCGACGTGATGGCATTGATAAAGGATCAGGGGATCCAGGCGATCGACCTACGATTCATCGACCTGCCCGGGCTCTGGCAGCACTTCACGATCTCAGCTAAAGAGTTCGAAGCCGACGTCTTCGAGGAGGGCGCAGGGTTTGACGGTTCGAGTATTCGAGGATTTAAGGCAATTCAAGAGAGCGACATGCTGCTCTTCCCGGATGCGTCGACGGCTTTTGTCGACCCCTTCATGGAAGCGCCCACGCTGAATATCATCTGCACCATCAAGGACCCCATCACCGGTGAGTCGTACTCGCGTGACCCACGGTATGTGGCCCAGAAGGCCGAAGCCTACCTCAAGAGCACTGGCATCGCCGATACCGCCTATTTCGGTCCCGAGCCGGAGTTCTTCATCTTTGACGACGTGCGCTTCGGCCAGACCCATCAGGAAGGCTTCTACCACGTCGACTCGGCCGAGGGTTTCTGGAACAGCGGACGCGTGGAGAACCCTGACTCGGCCGGCAACTCGCGCAACCTCGGCTACAAGCCCAGATACAAGGAGGGCTACTTCCCGGTTCCACCGATGGACAGCCATCAGGATCTGCGGACCGAGATGATGCTCGAACTCGAGAAGGTGGGTGTCGAAATCGAGGTACACCACCACGAGGTCGGCACCGCTGGCCAGTCCGAGATCGACATGCGGTTCGACTCGCTGGTCAGCATGGGCGACAAGCTGCTCAAGTACAAATACGTGGTCAAGAACGTGGCTCGGCGTCACGGTAAGGCCGTCACTCTGATGCCGAAGCCGATCTTCCAGGACAACGGCTCGGGCATGCACGTGCACCAGAGCCTCTGGAAGGATGGCTCAAACACGTTTTTCGAGGCGGGCACCTATGCCGGGCTCAGCAAGAACGCCCTCTACTACATCGGCGGCATCTTGAAGCACGCACCGGCCCTGCTTGCCTTCTGCAACCCGACCACCAACTCGTATCGCCGTCTGGTACCAGGCTACGAAGCGCCGATCAACCTCATCTACTCGATGCGAAACCGCAGCGCAGCCGTCCGGATTCCGGTCTACTCCGGCAGCGAGAAGGCGAAGCGGATCGAGACCCGGTTCCCGGATCCGACCTGCAACGGGTATCTGGCGTTCAGCGCGCTGCTGATGGCCGGCCTCGACGGGATCCAGAACAAGATCACCCCGCCGGGACCACTCGACAAGGACCTCTACGATCTGCCGGCCGAGGATCTGGCCAAGATCGAGAGTACCCCTGGCAGCCTCGAGGAGTCCCTCGACGCGCTGGCAGCCGACCACGAGTTCCTGCTGAAGGGCGATGTCTTCACCCAGGATCTAGTGGATACCTGGATCGACTACAAGCGCGGTGAAGTCGACGCAATCCGCCTGCGGCCGCATCCGTGGGAGTTCGCGATGTACTTCGACATCTAGGCCGCTTGTGCGCCGACAGCTCTAGCTCTAGCTTTAGGTTTTAGGCGCCTGACGAAGGGGTGGCCATCTGGTCACCCCTTCGCTTTTCTGCATACCCGGGATGACGTCAGACTCGGCTACCACGGCCCGGGACCTCTTTCTCTCCAAAGATCTGACCGAGGCAGATGCGGAAGCATATCTTGCCTCGCGCGGGTTCGCCGATCCGAAGGCGGCCGACGAGCATCTGCAGGCACTGGCCCAGGACCTACCGACGCGGCTGGCGCTGGGTGAAGTCGCCGATGTACTTATCGACGCGCTGACCAATTCTGCCGACCCAGACGGAGCGCTGGTCGGGGTCACGCGCTACCTCGTGACGCGGGCTCCAATCAGCGGCTTTCTCGGCTACCTCAAGGACGACCCGCGAGCCGCCGAGATTCTGGCGGCACTCTTCGGCGCCTCTCCATCGCTCGGAGAAGTGTTGATCCGGAACCCCGAGTTTTTCCACTGGCTGCAACTCTCGCTCAAGCGGCCAGCCCCTGACCTGATCGATTTGCGGAACGGCCTGCAGCAGGTGCTATCGAGCAATCTCAGCACCGACGCCAGGATCGAGGCGGTCAAGCGCTTTAGGCGACGCGAGTATCTCGGCATCGCCGCCCGGGATCTGCTTGGGGTGAGCGACATGCCCACGGCCACTGCGCAACTGTCATTGCTAGCCGATGTGGTGATCGACGGAGTGCTTGAGCTCTTGAGCACGGACCCCTCGTCAACTGAGTCACTCCTTGCGATGCCGGGTCGCTTCGCCGTCATCGCGATGGGTAAGCTGGGCGGCCTCGAGCTGAACTACAGTTCGGATATCGACCTCATCTATGTGTACGAGCTAGACGATCCGAGCGTCCCGGCGCACCACGCGCTTTTCCACAAGCTCGCCCGTCGTCTGACCAAGACGCTCGGCGATCACACCGACGAGAGCTATCTGTATCGCGTCGACCTTCGGCTGCGGCCGATGGGACGGCACGGCGATGTGGCCTGCACGCTGAAGCAGTACAGCCATTACTACGACTCGATGGGTGAAACCTTTGAGCGGTTCGCGCTGATCAAAGCTCGACCGGTTGCGGGCAACACCGAACTTGGCGCCGACTTCATGGATCTGGTCAGGCCGTTCGTCTACCGGCGCTACCTCGACCACGCGGCGTTCGAAGAGATTGCGCGCTACAAGCGGCGCGCCGAGCAGGCCGGTGATGGCGACCGGGACGTGAAGGTGGGCCGGGGCGGCATCCGTGAGATAGAGCTCTTCACACAAATTCTGCAGGTGACCTACGGCGCCGAGCACGAGGCCGTGCGATCCCCCACCACCCTGCTGGCGCTCGCCGCCCTGCTCGAACAGGACATCATCGACGCCGACGTGCACCGACAGCTGGACGAGGCCTACCGCTTCCTCCGGATGGTGGAGCATAGACTGCAGATCGTCCACCAAAGCCAGACGCACACCCTGAACGCGGACGGCGAGATGCTCGACCTGAGCGCCCGCCGTATGGGGTTCGAATCGGCCGGCAAACTGGAAGAAACGCTGGCTCATCACCGCAACCAGGTGCACACCATCTATGCCGACCTGCTGGCCCCAGAGCCGGAGGAGGAGGACGCCGGCCGGCTCCTCTTCCGCTGGCTGAGCGGCGAGATCTCTGACGACGACACGACCGGCTATCTCCACGGACTGGGGTTCCGCGACCCGGACGCGATTCTGGCCCAGATCAGGGCACTCGACGAGGTGCCGTCGCTCGTGCAGTCGCGCTCTACCACCAGGAACCTGCTATCAAATCTCGTGGGCTCCGTCCTGCCGGCGCTCCTCACGCGGGCCGAGCCGGAGCGCATTCTCAACAGGCTTGAACGAATCGTCTCTGGCTCAGGCGCGTCAGGCGCGCTCTTTCGGACGCTGCTCGAGTCGGCGCCTCTCCGAGACAAGCTGGCAACGCTCCTCGACAACGGCGACCTGTTCGCCGACCGGCTATCCCGTCACCCCGAGATGCTGGACGCAATCGTACAGGCCGCGCCAGACTTCGCGACACAGCAGGAAGGCTGGGAGAAGGAGCTCAGGGCGTCGGCCGGCGAAGCACCCGCGGTCCGCGCGGACCGCGTTCGCCGACTCCGGCGCATCGAAGAATTCAAGATCATGGTCGAGTGGCTGGATGGAGGCGACCTGGCGGCTCTGCAGGAGAAGCTCTCGGGACTGGCCGACAGCTGCGTCAGCCACGGCCTGCGTTGGCTGCTGGACGATGAGGCGACGCGGGACGACACCGAATGGCTCGTGGTGGCGCTGGGCAAGCTCGGCGGATTAGAGCTAACCGTGCACTCGGATCTCGACCTGGTCTTCCTCTATCGGGGCGCACCGAACGACGGTGAGCTGTTCACTCGCGCGGAGGCGACGGTCAAAAAGCTGTATCGCTTCCTCGAACAACCCACTCAGGCCGGCATCGCCTACGATCTCGACACCAGGCTCCGGCCGGACGGTAAGAAGGGACCGCTAGCCATGCCTCTGGACAAGTTCGAGAGCTATCTCACCGAACGGGCCGAGCGGTGGGAGCGTCTGGCGTGGACCCGATACCGGGTGCTGACCGGCTCAGAGGATCTCGCCAAGGATGTCACTCGGGTAGTCAGCGACTTCGTCTACCAAGGGTGGGACGACTCTCTGCCCGAATACGCCTGCCATATTCGCAGCCGGATGGAAAACGAGCTCGGCCAGGAACACGCGAAGAACCGGTTTCACCTGAAGGTCGGTCACGGCGGTCTCTCAGACATCGACTTTCTGATGCAGCTGCTGCAGATCAGACATGGAGAACGGACGCCGGTGTGGCGAGTGGCCGGCACCCGCCGCCTACTAGCAGACCTGCCGCCAACGTCACTTCTCGATACCGATGATGCGACGCGGCTGCGGAACGGCCACGCCTTCCTCCGCACGCTGGAGACCAGACTCCGGATCGAAGCTGACGCCGGGGCGTCTACTTTGTCCACCGACCCTGCTCGTCTTGCGGTCCTTGGCGTACGCATGGGCATACCGCCCCCGACGGGAGAAACGCTTAAGCGGCGCTATGAACAGGTGACGGCGGAAATCCGAGAGGTCTTTGACCGCGGAATGAATCGACTCAAAGCAGCATCGAATGGTCTAGTGCCCTAGCACAGGGTGCGGTTGATAGGGCGACTCCAGCGCCTCGCACTCGTCATCGTCAAGTTCGATGTCGAGTGCGGCAACCAGCTGATCGAGCTGCTCCGGCTTGGAGACTCCCACGATCGGCGCCGTCACCGAGGGCTGGCGGACGATCCACGCGAGCGCGATTTGGGCCAGCGTGACGCCGCGCTTCTCAGCAAGCGCCTTAACCGCGTCGAGCACGTCGAAATCGCTGTCGGCGAAGTACAGCTTACGGGCGAAGTCGTCGGTCTTGGCCCGGCTGGTCGCGCCACCAGAGTCCTCACCCCTCGCTCGGCTGCCTGCCAGGAATCCACGGGCCAGCGGACTCCAGGGAATCACCCCTACCCCTTCCGCCAAGCACAGGGGAAGCATCTCCCGCTCTTCCTCGCGATAGATCAGGTTGTAGTGGTTTTGCATGGTCACGAACCGAGCCCACCCGTGCCTGTCGGCCAGATACAGCGCGCGCGCGAACTGCCACGCATACATGCTCGACGCACCGAGATAGCGGACCTTGCCAGACCGCACGATGTCGTTAAGCGCATCGAGGGTCTCCTCGAGCGGGGTGTCCGGATCGAGCCGGTGGATCTGATAGAGGTCGACGTGGTCGGTGCCCAGTCGACGCAGTGACGCATCGATGGAGTCAAACAGATGCTTCCGGGAAAGCCCTCGGTCGTTCGGCCCGTCGCCCATCGGAAAATGCACCTTAGTCGCGATCACCACCTGGTCGCGGCGGGTCATGTCCTTGACGGCTCGACCCAGGATCTCCTCGCTCATCCCAATCGAATACATGTCGGCGGTGTCGAAGAAGTTGATGCCATGGTCGAGCGCCTGTTTAAAGAACCGTCGTCCGTCCTCCTCAGGCAGCACCCACTCGCGCCAGCTCGACGACCCATAAGTCATCATGCCGAGACAGAGAGGCGAAACCTTCAGACCGGTGGTGCCGAGGCGGATGTAGTGCATGGGAGATCTGTGTTGTGAGGCTACAAGCGCTCGAAAAGAGCGACGCCTGCAGGATAATGTTCCGAGCGCCTGAAGCTCGGAGCCTGCAGTCGTCCGGCAGGCGACATGTGCCGCGCCCGCCTCAGTGACAATGTCCGTGGTCCACCGACCAGACCTGTCCGGGAGGACAGGCGGCGTTGGTCACCGCCGTGTCGGTGGTGAAGCTCATGACCAAAACGACCAGGGCGGCGATCGCGACGCCCACGATCGTAAGCCACGCGGTGGGGCTCAGCGCCGAGGCCTTCTTCTCGCAACACTGCTTGTACTTCTTGCCGCTGCCACAGGGGCAGGGATCATTGCGGCCGACCTTGACACCTGACATGGTCTGTAGCTCCGTGCGTTCGGGGAGGAGCCAGTATACTGCACGAGCGGCGCACCGCCCGTAGCACCCCACGCACGCGTCCATGATCAACGACGTCCACTGTCACTTCTTCTCTACCCGTTTCTTCGAGATCCTCGGCGGCCAGCTCTCGACGGCGGAAGACGACACCTTCACCACGCTCCCCGAGCGACTCAGGTGGGACGCTCCCGGTTCACCCGAGGAACTGGCCGACCGGTGGGTGCAAACGCTTGATGCCAACGAGGTTGGCCGCGCCGCGGTTATGGCTAGCCTTCCTGGGGACGAAGCGTCGGTCGGGACCGCCGTCCGCCGACATCCCGGCAGACTGGTGGGGATGACGATGTTCAACCCGGTCGCGCCGGACGCCGATGTCCGGATCCGGACGGCGCTCGAAGACGAACGGCTGCGATGCGTCTGCCTGTTCCCAGCTCTCCACGGCTACCCGCTCGACGACGAGGCGGTCGACCGTGTGTTTGCCGCAGCGGCAACAGCCGGGGCGGTGGTCTTCGTGCACTGCGGCGTGCTCACCGTCGGCGTGCGGAAGAAACTGGGACTCCCCACCCCAGTCGACGTGCGTCTCGGCGATCCATTGGCGCTGATCGGCACCGCGACCCGTAACCCCGAAGTGCCGGTCATCATTCCGCACTTCGGCGGAGGACAGCTGCGCAGCACACTGATGGCGGCGGACCTGTGCGGCAACATCCACGTGGACACATCCAGCTCGAACGGCTGGATCCGTTACACGCCCGGCCTGACCCTCGAAGCGGTATTCGCCGCCGCCCTCGAGACGCTCGGCCCGGAGCGGATCGTGTTTGGTACTGATTCGTCGTTCTTTCCTCGGGGCTGGCAACTCACGGTGTATGAGCGACAGCGCACCATCCTAGAGACGCTAGGAGTCGAGACGGCCGCCGAAGAGGCCATCATGGCAGGGAACTTTGAGCGGCTCTTCCCCGCCGGCACACCAGACCGATAAGGCGTTCCTCTTCGACACCGTGCTACGACTCGTGACGCTGACCGGCGTCCGGGCTCCGAGTCCCAGCGAGCTGCACGCCCGGCTGGCCGACATGCCACTCTCATCGGTCTTCCAGCAGAACCAATATGGAGCATCCAAGTGATGAGCTGTCGGTTCTGACGACCTAGCTCCTAGGGCGTAAGCAGGATCTTCCCGATGTGGGTGCTGGCTTCCATCTCGTGATGGGCATCGATCACCTGATCCATCGGCACTCGGCGGTGGACGACGGGACGCACGCGGCCGGCTTCGATCAACGGCCAGACCCGCTCTCGAACGGCATCTACGACCGCGCCCTTCTCTTCGACGCTCCGAGCCCGGAGCGTCGAACCGGTCACCGTCAGGCGGCGGAACATCAGCGCACTCAGGTCGATCTCTGTCGTGGCCCCGCCCATCAGGGCGATCAACACCAAGCGCCCCTCCAGGTTCAGTAGGCTCAGGTTCATGGCCAGATAGGGCGCCGCGACCATGTCGAGGATCACGTCGATGCCTAGGTCACCAGCCGCGCTCCGAAGCCTCCCGGCCAGATCGTCCTCCCGGTAGTTGATCGCCATCGAGGCGCCCAGCGCCTCGCACGCAGCGCACTTCTCGGCCGAACCAGCCGTCACCAGCACCCGCGACCCCAGCGCTTGCGCTAGTTGGATGGCCATGGTACCGATTCCGCTCGAGCCGCCATGCACCAGCAAGGTCTCGCCCGGCCGCAGCCGAGCGCGGTCGAAAACATTAGTCCAGACGGTGAGGGCCACTTCGGGCAACGCGGCGGCATCAACCAGGTCCACGCCGGTGGGCACGGGAAGGCACTGCCTGGCGGGCACCGCGGTGTACTCAGCGTAGCCCCCGCCAGCCAGCAGCGCACACACCGGGTCGCCTACGCTCCATCCAATTACGGCCGCCCCCACTGCAGCGACAGTCCCGGACACCTCAAGTCCCAGCAAGTCTGATGCACCGGGCGGCGGCGGATACTTGCCTCGCCGCTGCATGCAATCGGCGCGGTTCATCCCAACCGCCACCACCTTGACAAGCACCTCGGAGGGTTTGACGTCAGGCACCGGCCTGGTCGACTGCCTCAGCCCCTCGGGAGGCCCGTCTTGCTCTACCTCGACCACCCGCATCGTGTCCGGTATCGCCATCATGGTCCGAAGTATAATCAGCCACTCCGACGACGTCCCGGACACATGAACATCAGGATCAAGCAGATTCGACTCTGGCGGACCGAGGTCCTACGTCGGCCGGGCGCGCTCGCACAGGCGCTGGAGCCGCTGGCTCACCACGGGGCCGACCTGAAGGTAGTGCGTGTGCGCGAGGCTGGAGGTGGACGCGGTAGGCGCAACGTCGTCGAGGTCTATGCGGGGGAAGGCCAGCGTGCCTCGATCGTGGCGCAGGCGGCCGGATTCAGCTTAACCAAGGCCATCACCCTCCTGCTCCAGGGCGAAAATCGGCCCGGATTCGCTTATGCCGTGGCCAATGCGGTGGCCTGGGCCGGCATCGAGGTAATCGACCACGAAGCCGGCGTGGTGAGCAACCAGTTCTCGTCGACGCTGACGTTCGCAAGCGAGTCCGACGCGAAGAAGGCGGTCGCGGT
>DEAA01000028.1 GCA_002346545.1 Acidobacteria bacterium UBA2994 | reverse complement strand
CGCTTCGACGCCGATGCCCGCTTCGACGCCGACGCCTGCTTCGACGCCGACGCCTGCTTCGACGCCGACTTCGTGCTCTTCTTAGCGCTCTTGCTCGTTCTAGCGGCCGCCTTTGAAGTCTTGCTGCGTGCAGCGGACTTGCTTGCTGCACGTCGCTGTTTGGCCATGTGGTCTCCTTGTCGCTGGTGGAGAGCTTACGAGTCGAGCCGGAACCTTAGCAAACGGTGCAACCAGTGGTCAAGGACGCCACACTGCAGAGCCCGCGAGGTCTGGCGGCAGCGCCCACGATTGATTGTTTTAGGTCTAACAACCTTATTATTTGGTTGATTCAACAATAGCGTAGAGCTCTCGGCGCGGCACACCGTATTTCTGGGCCAGCTCCTTTAATGCCAGTCGTCGCGAACCGTGGGTATCGGCCAGGACGAGCATCTCAGCGGCCAGTTCGACGGCCGTCGGCAGTCTCGGTGGCGGCTCTACGGGTCGATCCGCGGGCCACACAACGCACGTGTACTCCCCACGGGGTCGAGCAAGCCCCTCGAGGACACTTAAAATAGGTCTAATAACCAATTCTTCGTGGAGTTTCGTAAGTTCACGACAAAGCGCGATGCGGCGCTCTGGGATGACGTCGCTTAGCAGGCGCAGCGTCGTATCGAGCCGGTGCGGCGCTTCGAAGAACACCGTGGTGTCGGCAGCGTCGATAAGCGACCGGCACCAAGACCGGCGTGCGCTGAGCTTCCGTGGGGGGAACCCGACAAAGCGAAAACTGTCAGTCGGGGCGCCCGACGCAATCAGCGCCGCGATCGGCGCCGACGCTCCCGGCACCGGCACGACTGCGACGCCGGCGTCCTGGGCCGCTTGCACCAGCTCGAGGCCGGGATCGGACACCAGGGGCGTGCCGGCATCAGAGACCAACGCGACCGAGTCGCCGTCGAGAAGCCTTGCGAGCAACGCTAGGGTCTTTCGGCGTTCGTTGTGCGCGTGCAGGCTTGTCGTTCGCGTGCTGATGCCGTGGTGGCGAAGGAGAATCGAGGTGCGCCGGGTATCCTCGGCGGCGATCAGGTCCACTTCGCCCAACAGGCGGAGGGCGCGCAAGGTGATATCTTCGAGATTCCCGATCGGGGTGGCGACCAGATAGAGGGTGCCGGCCATCGCTGGGAAGGGCTCGGCGGCGGCTGGACCGAACACCAGAACACGCGTCGAGGGCAGGCTATTGTAACATTCAGACAGTCACGCCCGGATCGGGCCCCGACCGTTTTAGGGCGCCGGTAACGCTTGGCCACCCTCCGGCCGTAGTCGGTCGGATCACTCGCAGCGTTCGCGCCGCACCGACTCGCATGAGCACATCGGAACCGCTTTCCCACTTCGCCCACGAGTATCTCGACTATCTGCATGAGCAATCGCCCACAGCTGCCGCGGCTGACGGAGTTCATTCGCACGATGACCGGGTCGAAGACCTAAGCCGGCCTGCCATCGACAATGAGACCCGCGAGCTCGGTGGCTTTGCTCGACGGCTCGACCGGATCTCCACCCGAACCCTGACGGCCGAGGAGCAACTCGAGCGTCGGATGCTCGCCGACCACATCCGTGGTCGGCTGTTTGAATTCGAGGAGGTCCGACCCTGGGAACGCGACCCGCAGCACTACGCCGAGCTGCTGGCGACGACGCTCGCCGGACAGACGCTGTTCGATTATGCCCCGGTCGAGGAGCGTGCCCGCCGCGTGGTCTCGAAACTACGACAGACGCCGAAACTGATCGAAGCCGCGCAGGCGAACGTCGAGGACCCGCCTGGCATCTTCATCAAGACCGGGGCCGAGACGTTTGAGGGAGTGATCACCTTCGTCGAACGGGATCTGCCACGGGCGTTCCGCGCCCTCGAGGATCTCCATCTGCTCGGTGACCTGGCCGACGCTGCCACCGAGGCCAGCGACGCCATCCGCGGGTACGTCACCTACCTTCGGGACACGCTTGCCCCGCGGAGCCGTGCGACGTTTCGCCTGGGCCGTGAGCGCTTCGAGGGTCGCCTCCGCTACCAGGACGGCATCAGCCTCGATGCCGACCTTTTGCTTGTCACCGCCAAGCGAGAGCTGGAACGGTTGCAGGGGCGGTTCCAGGAAGTGGCTGCGAGCATTGACGCCAAGGCCGATCCGTCAGAGGTCTGGGACAAGGTGAAGAGCCGCCATCCCGAACCAGGGCAACTGGTCGAGACCGTCCGCGGGCAACTCGGTGACCTCCGCCAGTTCATCGAACGGAACAACCTTGTTACCCTGCCGGAGGAGGATCAGGTCATCGTGGCGCCGACGCCGGAGTTCTACCGCTGGACGTTTGCCAGCGTTTGGACTCCTGGCCCGTTCGAGCCACGAGCGATGCCCTCTTACTACTACGTGACGGACGTCGATCCGTCTTGGCCGGCCGACCGGGCCAAGGAGCATCTCCGGGGCCTGAACCACGCGTCCCTCTGGTCCGTGTCGGTGCACGAAGCGTATCCGGGGCATTTCCTCCACTTTCGCCATCAGCGTCAGATCGAACGGTCGCTCCGCAAGTCGCTCCTTTTCGCCCCGGTGTCGTTCATAGAGGGCTGGGCGCATTACAGCGAGCAGATGATGGTGGAGGCCGGCTTCGGTCGCGACGATAGCGCCATCGAGCTGGGACAAATTGCCGAGTCACTCTTGCGGGTCGCTCGCATGGTGGTCGGTATCCGCCTGCATGCCGAGGACATGTCGGTGGAGCAAGGCGTCCGCTTTTTCCGGGAAGAGGCGTATCTCGAGGAAGGTAGCGCCAGGCGCGAAGCCGAGCGGGGCACTTTCGACCCGGCCTACGTGCTGTATGCCACCGGTCGCTTGATGCTGCTCAAGCTTCGCGACGACATGCAGGCGCGGGAGAGCTCGGGGTTCTCGCTGAAGTCGTTCCACGACCGGCTGCTCGGGCAGGGGTCGCTGCCGCTGTGGCTCCACCGTACGCTCATGCTGGGCGATACGGGCGACGAGCTGCTGGATTGACGCTCCGCAGCCGACCCGCTAGCATCAGGGATTGGCTGGGACGATACCGATGCCACTGTACGAATACCAGTGCGACGCGTGCGGTCACCGCTTCGAGCAGATCCGGAAGTTTTCGGATTCTCCCCTCGAGGCTTGCCCGTCGTGCGGTGGCGTGGTGCGGAAGCTTGTCTCGTCTCCCGCCATCCAGTTCAAGGGCACCGGCTGGTATGTGACCGACTACGCGAAGAAGGGCACCTCGGGTACGGAAGCGTCCGATGCTGGGAAGTCGACCGACGGGTCGACTTCCGATTCCTCTGGCAGCTCCTCTGACTCGAGCTCCTCGTCGAAGACCGAGAGCTCCGCCTCCAAGAAGACCGAAACCGCCTCCGCCAAGACCTAGGCGCGGCCGCCTCCTAGCGGTTTGAGACCATGCTCCGGATTAGGTCCGTCGCATCGTCCCCGATCTCGGGGTGCTTCTGCGCGAAGTAGAGGATGGCTTGCAGGTAGCCGAGCTTGTTGCCGGCGTCCTGGCGGATCCCGCTCAGCTCGACGGCGTGGATCGGCCGCTCCTCGAGGAGCCGCCGCAGCCCGTCGGTCAGTTGGATTTCGCCACCCGACCCTTCGCCGGTCTTGGCCAGTGCCGTGTAGACGTCCGGCGTCAGCAGATACCGACCGATGATGGCCAGGTCCGAGGGTGCCGCGTCGGGCGGCGGCTTTTCGACGAGGTCTTCGACCCGATAGAGGCCGTCCCGGATCGGGGTCCCTGCGATCACGCCATACCGCCCGACGGCCTGGTGTGGGACCCGTTCGACCAGCAAGACGGGTCCGCCCACCTCCTGGTAGACCGCCAGCATCTGCTCGAGCGCGTTTGGCGCGGCGTCGATGACGTCGTCACTCAGGATCACGGCGAAGGGCTCGTTGTCGACCAGCTCGCGGCTGACCAGCACGGCATGCCCGAGGCCCAGTGGCTCGTCCTGGAAGACCGTCGACAGCTCGATTTGTTGAACCGCCTCTCGCAGTCCGTCGAGCAGCGTGGTCTTGCCGCGGCGCTCCAGCGCCTCCTCCAAGACAGGATGACGATCGAGGTGCTCCTCGACCATCGTCTTGCCTGGGCTGCACACAAGGATGACGTCCCGGAGCCCCGCCGCGAGTGCCTCCTCCACGCCGTACTGGATAATCGGTTTGTCCACGATCGGCAGCAGTTCCTTCGGAAGCACTGTCGTCGCGGGCAGGATGCGGGTTCCAAGACCCGCGGCAGGGAAGACGACCTTTCGGATCGGTGGCGGAGTCGACATCGGGGCGCATGTTACTGCACCAGCTGAGCGATGGCCCCCGGGGTAAGGAGCCGGACCCGAGGGTAGAATGAGCCCATGCTCGATCCGGCGCTGTTTCGTGACAACGACTCCGACGTGGAGACACGTCTGAGTCACCGCGGGGATGGTCTCGTCGAACGCCTGCAGGAGGTCCGCCGGTTGGACGCCGAGCGTCGTGCGATTATTCCGCGGCTTGAAGAAGCGCGTCACGCCAAGAAGGCGCTCGGTGCCCAGATTGGCAAGGCGAAGCATGAGGGGCAGCCCGCCGACAAGCTTTTGGCGCAGGGCCAGCAGTTCTCAGAGACGATCGCCACCGAGGAAGCGCGGCTCGAAGAGGTGGAACGAGACCGGATGGCCGTGCTCCTGACCCTCCCGAACCTGGCGCACGAGACCGTGCCGGTCGGAACCAGCGCCGCGGAGAACGTCGAGGTCCGGCGCCACGGCGAACCCCCCGCGTTCGAGTTCACCCCCCAGGCGCACTGGGATCTGGGTCCGGCACTCGGCATTATAGATTTCGAGCGCGGCGCCAAGCTCGCGCGGGCCCGCTTCACGGTGCTTACCGGAGCTGGAGCACGGCTGGAACGTGCGCTAATCAACTTCATGCTCGAACTGCACACCACCGAGCACGGTTATACGGAAGTGGCGCCGCCGCTGCTGGCGAACAGCGCGTCGTTGACCGGCACCGGCCAGCTCCCGAAGTTCGAGGAGGATCTCTTTAAGGTGGGCGAGGAGTGGGACCTGTACCTGATCCCTACCTCGGAGGTCCCGCTCGCGAACCTCCATCGCGACGAGATCCTGGACGGTCGCGATCTTCCCGTCCGCTACACCGCCTTCACGCCCTGTTTCCGGAGTGAGGCTGGATCCTATGGGGCCGACGTCCGCGGGTTGATCCGTCAGCACCAGTTCAACAAGGTGGAGCTGGTGGCGTTGACGAAGCCCGAAGACTCCCACGACGAGCTCGAGCGGCTCACCGGGAACGCGGAGACGGTCTTGGAGCGCCTCGGGTTGCCCTATCGGACCGTGGTGCTCTCGACCGGCGACATGGGGTTCGCCGCGTCCAAGACTTACGATCTGGAGGTGTGGCTACCCGGGCAGCAGAAGTACCGAGAGATTTCCTCCTGTAGCAACACCGAGGCGTTCCAGGCCCGCCGCGCCGCGATTCGCTACAAGCCAAACGGCAAAGGGAAGGCGGAACACGTCCACACACTGAACGGATCCGCGCTGGCCGTGGGTCGCACTCTGATCGCGATCCTCGAGAACTACCAGCAGGTAGACGGTAGCGTTGTGATCCCCGAGGTGCTCCGCTCGTTCCTCGGCGGCCAGGAGGTCATCGAGCCCACATCGTAACGCACGTCCGCGGAGGGATGGCCGAGTGGTTGAAGGCGGCGGTCTTGAAAACCGTTGAGCGGGAAACCGTTCCGGGGGTTCGAATCCCTCTCCCTCCGCCAATCCAACTACGGGAGTGCGAGCGCGACCATGCCGAGTGCCGGGCTCGTCACCCCCTCGTAGACCTCGACGTCATCGGGGGCTGCCAGGAAGGCACTCTCGGTCACCGCGAAAGCGCTTCTGGCGTCGCCGAAAATCCGTCGGGCGCTGAGCGCAGCCTCGCAACCTCCGCCTCGGTCAGCACGGCCCGGCCAGCGAGGACTTCGGGGCGTTCAAGCGGGGTCGCGTCCAGGCTCCGTTCCCCGCATCCCCCGTGGCCGACTGCGCCTCCGCCAGCCCAGGCGTCACGGACCCCACGGCCATCGCCGCGAACAGCGAGGCGAACCGACGAACGCCCACGGTCGTCCTCCCCAGAAGATGAACGGGCGGCGCACGCGGGGAAGCACCCCGCCCGCGCCGCCCGTTCAAGAGCGCCGAGTCTAGGTTACCGAGAACCTACTGACCGGCTTCCTGTGCCTCGAGGGCGCGCGCCCCACCAAGCATCTGCGGCATCGAGTAGTTGCCCTCGTGGCACGCATACTCGAACATCGGCAGGTCATTCAGCTTCATTTCGTGCTGCACGGTCCACGAAGCTTCCCAGGTGGCCGGATCGGTCACGGTGAACTCATAAACCAGCGTGTCAGCGTCGAGACGCGTGAAGCGCTCCACGAGCTTCATGTCCTTGCTGGAGCCGCGCCAAGTGCTGTACGCCTCATGATCCAGGAAGTTCTCGCTCTCCACCACCAGGGTGTCGCCGTCCCAGTAGCCACGCGAATCTCCCGACCATTGCCGCACGGAGTCATCCAGTCCGGGTTGGTCATTGATCGGAATCACCCGGACCGTGTGCACCATTTCGGTCATCAGCGCGACGTGATCGGGCGTCTGGAAGACCTGCACGTTCTGGTTGTAGCCACCCGGCGTAATGGGCGGGCCCGCATTGAACCCTGTGATGCAGCGGTCAGCGTTGCTCAGGTCCGTGTAGGACTCGGGCACGTCGACGTTGAACGAACCAACCCTGCTGGACCGTTCCCGACCTTCGTCAGTGACCTGCGGAATCCGCCCGTCAGGGGGATCGGTAATCAGCGACGTACGGCGACTGTCGACCGTCGTCGTGCCGCGGTCCATCCAGAAGTTGTTGTAGGCGCCCAGATTCCCACCCGCTTCGGTCCGCCGGGCCGGAGCGAGCAGGAGCTCCTGGTTACGATCCACGGCCGCCTGCTCCTGATTCGCTGCCTCTTCCGCGGTCAGGAACTCCTGAGTGCCAAGCGACTCAGGCCTCTGCAGTGGCGTCAGCGTCCGAAAATCCCAGACGCCCTGCAAGTCTGGCGCGCCCCACGCGGTCTGCGGCGGCTCCTGGGCCGTCATCAGCCCCGGTATCGCCACGAGTCCAACTCCCACCAAGATCAACGTCCGGGCTACGCAACGGTAACCGGTCATATCGAAACCTCCCGAGTTAAAGCGCTTACGGATTCCCCGCTAGGATAGCACCCAATGCACCAGCGGCGGAATGCAATGAGGGCCCGGCGGCTCGGCGCGGACCGTCAGTTGGCGGCGATGACGCTATGCAGCAGGTCCATGATGACCCGCGGATAGAGTCCCATCACCAACGAGACCGTCGCCACGACCATCAGCGGCACGGTCATCGTCCACTTCGGGTCTTTCAAGGGTTTGTCCTCGAAGGCTGGATTGAGGGGCCCGAAAAAGATCTGGCGCGCCGCACCGAAGGTATAGGCCACGGTGAGGAGAATGGCCAGCAGGCCGCCCACGGCGATGGCGACGCCGAGCGGGCCGCTCGCCACGCCCCGTTCGAAGATGCCGGTGAACATGATCCACTCGGCGGTGAAGCTGCTGAACGGCGGGAAGCCCGATAGCATCATGCAGCCAGCCACCCAAAGCCCCGCCGTGATCGGCATCTTGCGAGCGAGTCCCCCCATCTCCCGCATGTCCCGGACACCGGTGGTGTAGACCACGATGCCGGCGGTGGAGAAGAACACGGTCTTCCCCATCACATGGCTGAGGAAGAAGAACATGCCGCCTTCGACACCGGTGGCTGTCAAGGCGCCAAGCCCCAGCACCGAGTACGCGATTTGGCTGATGGTCGAACAGGCCGCCAGGCGCTTGATGTCGGTCTGGGCCAGCGTTAACAGCGACCCGTAGACCATCGTGACGAGCGCTGCGAGCATGAGCGGCGTGCCGAACGCCGCGAAGTCCTCAGTCAGCGGAATTACCGTCACCCGGATAAGGATGTAGACGGCGAGGTTGGCGTAGACCGCCAGCAGGCCTGCGATGCAGGTCGGGTGCTCGGCGTGAACCGACGGCATCCAGACGTGGAACGGTAGGACGGCCAGCTTCATCATCAGGCTGATCAGGAACAGGCCGATGGTAAGCGTGACCAACGGCGTGCCGGCCATCGCGCCGATGTCCGAGATCTCGAGACTGCCGGTCTGGCTGTAGACGATGAGGGCCGCGACGAGGAAAAGCAGTGCCCCGATGATGCCCCACGAGAGACTAATGAAAGCGACGCGGACCCGCTCCCGATAGCCGAAGAACGCCATCAGGAAGAACAGCGTGAGGGTCAGCACCTCCATGAAGAAGTAGACCGAGACGAGATTCGTGCTCAGGATGGTTCCGATGAACCCCGCCGGAAACAGCGGCACCAAACAGAAGAACCTCGCGTAATAGCCGGTCTGCTGCTCCCGGCTAAGGTCTCCGTAGAGCACCTCCACCCGGTGCTCAACGTAGCGGATGGAGTAGATCGTGAGCGCTGTGCACAGCAGCAGCACTACGGCGAGGGTTGGCAGACTGAGCCCGTCGGCCAGCAGCCCGAAGCGGATGTCCGGGGCGATGACAAGGTAGTCCTCGGCCACGACCGCGCCCCCGGCGACATCGAGCCCCACCATCACGACCAGGGCTGTGGTGTAGAGGAGGGCCGCCGACGCAATCCATCCCACGAGATGACCGCCGCGCCGCCGGAACAGAAAGGTGAGGGCGGCGCCGACCAGCGGCGTCAGGAGGATCTGCAGGAGCACACCCGGCATGGTCAGCTTCCGTCCGTGCCGAGGAACAGATAGGCCAGCAGCAGTACAAAGAGGACAAGCACGTAGGAGACGTTGTAGACGAGCTCCTCGGTGTCGGCTCGGAGACGGTGTACTAGCTGCTGTGCGCCGGCGGTGAAAGCCTGGGGCAGGGCGCGGTGTACCCAGGCGTCCAGACGGGTCTCGAGGCCGCCGGCTACAGTGTGCGCGACGCGGATCGTGCCGTCGACGAAAATCCGGGTGTATGCCCCGTCGATGCCCCAGCGGTTCCAGAAGAACTGTCGCAGATCCTCCAGCCAACGATTGCGGTCGAGTAGGGCCGGGACGAGCGCCGGTCTAGACAGATACAGCACGTAGGCTGGAATGGCGCCCACGAGGACGAACACGACGGACAGGAGCGGCACCATCAAGTGCTCGCCCTTGTCGCCGGACGCTCCGGCGACCGCCGCCGCGGGAGGCAGCCCGAGACTCGTCTTGAAGGCGTCATGCAGGACATGCTCGATCGATGTACCGGCCAGTCCCGCGGCGACAATGATGACGGCAAGCAGCCCCGACGAAACCCGCATCGACAAATACCCGTCGTTGGCGTGGTTCCCGTAGTGCCCGGCTTCGGTGCGGCGCTCGCCATGGAACACCATGCCCAGGAACCGGACGGTGTAGAACGCTGTCAGGCTGGCTGTTACCAGACTGAGCCAGAAGAGCGGGGCGCTGGCCTCGACTGCCACCAGGAGTACGGCATCCTTGCTCCAGAAGCCGGGGAACGGTGGTACTCCCATCAGCGAGAGGGCGGCGACGGTGGAGAAGCCCCATGTCAGAGGGAGGAGGCGCCTCAGCCCCCCCATGTCGGTCATGTAGATTGAGTGCACGGCATGAATGACGGTGCCGGCACAGAGGAACAGGCAGGCCTTGAACAGTGCGTGGCTCACCAGATGAAAGATGCCTGCGGTGTAGCCGTCCAGGAGAAGCCCGGGCACCAGACCCGCGACCCCCAGCCCCAGCAGCATGTAGCCGATCTGGCTCACCGTGGAGTAAGCCATCACCTTCTTGAGCTCGAGTGCGACGAGCCCCTGGGTAGCGGCCAGCAGCGCCGTGAATCCTCCGACCCAGGCGGTGATGTGGAAGAACCACGCCGCCTCATCGATGCCGCCCACCCAGGCCCCGTAGTAGAACAGCGGCACAAACCGGGCCACCAGGTAAATGCCGCTCTTAACCATCGTAGCGGCATGGATGAGCGCCGACACCGGGCCGGGTCCGGCCATCGCCTCCGGCAGCCACTCGTGGAACGGGAACTGAGCCGACTTGCCGAGTGGCCCGGCCAGTAGGAGCAGCGTGACCAGCACCACCATGCCGGGCACCTCAGCCATTGCTGCCAGCCAGGTAGGCGCCGTCGCGTAGAGCTCGAGGAAGTTCAGCGTGCCGGCGTAGAAGAAGACCAGCAGGATGCCGCCCAGCATCAGCATGTCACCGGCGCCGGTCACCAGGAGTGCCTTCACGCAGGCCTGTGACGGCGTGACGAACCTGGTGGGGGCTGGACCGCCGATCCAGTACTCGCGCTGGTCTTGATAGTAGAAACCGATCAGCCCGTAGCTGCACACCCCCACGAGTTTCCAGCCGATGAAGAGGAACAGCAGGTTGCTCGACAGAACGAGGAGCAACATGCTTCCGATGAATCCATTCATCCACATCCAGAAGCGGGTGCGGGCCGGGTCCCCCTTCATGTAGCCGACGCAGTAGACCATGATCACGAAGCTGATCACGGCCACGACGTTCGTCAGGACGATGCTCAGGGGATCGACGAGGATGCCGAAGCCGATCCGCAGCGGTTGGTCGAGCCAGGCGAGTTCCTGTTCGACCGGCAGCCCCTCGGGATGAAACAACAGCGGCAGCAGACTCAGCGCGGCGACGGCCGCCACCGCCGACGAGAAGACCGCGCCTAGGTCGCGGAGCGTTGGGTGGACCCGGCTCAACACCGGCGCAAGAGCCGCGCCGGCGAACGGGGCGACGATACACGTCCAAGCTGCGAGCGCCGTCACCGGGTCACCTCACCAGGCTTGCGGGTATCACCGGGTCGATGAACCGCGCAACGATCTCGCCGTTGAAGAGCCCCAGCAGCACGATGCCGACCGCGGTGACGAGCATTGGCACGAGCATTGAGGCCGGAAGGGGCTGCCCAGGCTCCGGCTTCCGCAAATCGGCCGGTGGCTCTGGCGACGCGGGTGTCGCGAAGTACATGTAGCGGATGACATTCATGAGATAGGCGAGCGCTAGCACGCTGCTGAGCACGATGACGAACACGAAGACCCACTGTCCGGCATCGATGGCTCCGAGAATCAGATACAGCTTGCTGAAGAACCCGCCGGTCGGTGGAATGCCGATCATGGCGAACGCGAACGTCGTGAAGGCGGCGGCGGTCCATGGCATCGTGACTGACAAACGAGCGAACTGGCGGATGTCACGGGTGCCCGTTTGGTACACGATCGCTCCGGCCACCAGAAAGAGACCGCCCTTCATGACCGCGTGGTTGACTAGGTGCAACACGCTGCCGGTGAAGCCGGCCGTGTTGGCCAGACCCACCCCGAGCACGATGTATCCGATCTGGGCTACCGACGAGTAGGCGAGCATTCGCTTCAGGTTGGTCTGGGCGATCGCCATCACCGACCCCAAAACCATGGCGATGGCGCCCATCCAGGCGAGCAGCGCTGTCACCGGAATTTGCTCGATGGAGAAGCTCGGCTCGAAGACGAAGAACATGACCCGGATCAACACGTAGGCGGCCACCTTCGTGGTCGTGCCTGCGATCAGGGCGCTGACGGCGGACGGGGCGTTCGAGTAGGCGCCCGGCAGCCACGCGTGCATCGGGAACAGCGCCATTTTGATCGACATACCGATCACGAAGAACGCGAAGCCCACCAGCACGGCGTTCGAGTCGTAGAGCGCCGGGAGGATAGTGGCCAGATCCGCCATGTTGAGCGTGCCCGTGACGCTGTAGAGGTAGGCCACCGACAACAGGTAGAACGCGGCTCCGACCGTGCCGAGAATCACGTAGCGGAACGCCGACACCACCGCCGGCCCGCCGCCGATCGAGACCAGCGCATAGCTGGTCAGCGAAACGATCTCGAGGAAGACGTAGAGATTGAACATGTCGGCCGTTGAGACCAACCCGGCCAGGCCACCGACAAGCAGGAGGTAAACGCTGTAGAACGGGACCTCTCGGCTCGGAATTTCCCGCAGGACGCTGCGCTTCGAGTACACGCCCACCACCACCGTTACAAAGCCGATCAAGAACAGCATCAGCGCGCTGAGACCGTCGATGTGGAGTTCAATGCCCCAGGGGGGCTCCCAGCCGCCCATGTAGTACCGGATTGGACCATGGGTCGAGACCCGGTGGGCCGCGGCCAGCGAGGCACCGAAAGAGACGGCGAGCGCCGCCAGAGCGGTGGGAAAGACGGCCGCGCGCCGCCACCAGCCGAGCACCGGCAGCACGAAGGAAGTCAGCAGAGGCGTGAGAACGATGATGACGGGGAGGGCTGACTGGTTGCTACTCATCCCGTCAACCTGATCCGCTCGAGCAGTTGGTCCTCTTCCAGTGTACCGTAGCGCTTGTAGATCCGAAGCAGAAGCGCCAGGGCGACACCCGTGATCGCCACGCCCACGACGATCGCGGTCAGCATGAGGACCTGGGGTAAAGGATTGACATACTGTGCCGCTTCGAGGGCAGGCAGCGCGCCGGCGTTGTTGCCCTCCAGCACGATGGGGATGGTGGCGTCACGCTTCGCCGAGAGCGAGACGACGAACAGGATGATGGACCACTGGAAGATGTTCATGCCCACCAGCTTCTTGACCAGGTTGCGCTTTCCGGTCATTGCATAGAAGCCGATCATCATCAGCACGACGTAGGTGACGTTGTTGAACTGCCCGATGAGATCGGCCAGGCCGGCCATCACTCGAACGTCACCAGGTCGTGAAAGATCGAGATAATGGCCGCCGTCACCGTGATACCGACGGCGATCTCGATGAGCAGCATGCCGACGCTGCGGGCATCCGACACCGGGAGCGCGGCGTAGTCGAGATAGTTGGCGCCCAGCATCAGACAGACCACCCCAAGTCCCGCGTAGAGCAGCACCCCGGCGCTGGTGGTGGCCGTCAGCGCGCCGAGCGAGAAGCGTCGCTTCACTTCGTCGTACCCACCGCCCATCGCCAGGAGGATGAAGCTGGAGGCGATGATCGCCCCGCCTTGGAACCCGCCGCCGGGACTGCTGTGGCCGTGCATAATCACGTACAGCCCGAACAGCTGGACGAACGGCACCAGTAGTCGACAGACGGTCCGGATGATGATGTCCCGCTCGCCTGGTTTCACTCCTCGGCCTCCGAGCGCGCCCCACGCAGGATTAGCAGCACTGCCATCGCGCCGGTGAAGATGACTGTGACCTCGCCCAGCGTGTCGAAGCTGCGGTAGTCGGCTAGCACGAACGTGACCATGTTGGGCACAGCCGTCTCCTTGTACCCCTGTTCGATGTAACGAGGCGATACGTGGCTGGAGGGCGGTGAATCGGGATCCCCGGTGGCGGGCATGCCGAGCGAACCCATGATCAGCAGCAGACCCGTGAGGGTCGTCACGACGAGGTGCAGATACCTCAATCTTGGCTCTCCCGTTCGGTCTTGAGTACCACGACGACGAACAACACCGTCGTGACCCCGGCCCCCACCGCCGCCTCGGTGAATGCCACGTCCACGGCTCCCATCTCAATCCACAGGAGACACATAAACAGGCTGAAGGCCGACAGCAACACCACCGAGGTCAGGAGGTCGCGGACCTGGACAGCGCCAAGGGCACACGCCACGGTCAGTCCGAGCAGGATGAGGTCAAGCTGCCAGATCACGCGTCGTCCTCGGCCGTCCAGGCCGGAATCTCGTTACGGTGCGCGGCGCGCGCGATGGCGTGTGTGGCCGTCGGGCTCGTGATGAAGATGAAGACCGCCACCACCAAGAGCTTGACGGCGGCCAGATCGAACCCTTGATAGGAGGCGAGCCCGGTCAGAATGAGGAGGCTCCCAAGCGTGTCGCACTTTCCGGCGGCGTGCATGCGTGAGTAGAAATCGGGAAACCGGATCAGCCCGAGGGCTCCGGTCAGCAGGAGGAAGACGCCGGCGGCGACCAAGACCATCGATACGATCGTCACAGTACATCTCCCGGATGCTCGACGCCCTTGGACTCGAAGTAGCGAGAGAGCGCCAACGCCCCAACGAAGTTGATTAGCGCGTAGAGGAACGCGATGTCGATGAAAAACTCGACCCGATCGAAGAGATAGCCCGTCAGCACAATGACGGCGATGGTTTTGGTCCCGATCACGTTGACCCCAATGATGCGGTCGATGATCGTCGGCCCCCTCAGCACCCGGTACAGGGAGATCGTGACCGCCACGAGAATGGCCAGCGCGCAGCCCAGGAAGAATTCGTACGGCACCCCTACTCCTCTCCTGCGCTTGGCTGCGAACCGGTGCCGAGCGTTTCGGAGAATACGTGTGCCACCCGGTGTTCCATGTCGCCAGAGAGTGTGTCGTTGGCCGCCTTGTCGCTGATGGCGTGCACGAAAAATTCGTCCTCTTCAATGTCCATGGTCACGGTGCCAGGAGTGAGGGTAATGGAGTTGCCGAAGAGCAGCTTCGAGCTGTCGTGGGTCAGTTTGGTGCGGAAACGGATCACCCGCGGCCGGATCTGGCTAGGGCGAAAGACGAGGTAGACGACGTGCAGGTTGGCGCCGATCACCTGCCAGATCAGCCAGGGAATGAAGGCCGCCAAACGCCACATCGTGCGTGCGGTGTGCGATGACGGTGGGTAGGGAAACAGCAGATCGTGCGAGAAAACTGCAACGAGCGCCGAGCAGAGAACGCCGAGACCGACGTGCAGCGGGTCGAAATAGCCGGAGAACACGAGCCAGAAGGCAAACAGGATGACGAATGCCCTCAGGCGTCTCGCGCGAGCCACTAGCTAAGGATTCTAACCGGTCAGCACCCAGGCCGCCGCCAGCCGGCGGCCTCAGCGCCGTTGAGGCCGCCGGTGCGGCGGTTGAAGCGCGCGGCGGCGAACGGGTAGTCGTCACCGACGACGCCACCGTCGCACTCCCCGGCTGGTGGGATGACCCAGTCGCAACCCAGGGTGTTCTCCGGTCCGTTTTCCCAGCAAGCGGCGAGTTCCTCGAGGTCGGCGGCCAATGAACCAGGGTCGTGCGGCGGCATGTGCTCGTTCGGATCCCAGTGGTCGCCGGTGAACTCTGCCAGTGTGTTCATCCCGATCCGGTGGCAGGCGAGGCACCCGTTGCCCTCGATGTGGATCGTGCGCATGTCCCACTCCGGAGCGCCGACCACGTAGTAGGGCGGGTTGTTGCCGGGGATCACGGGGATCACGGGCTGACCTGGATCTTCCGGAAGCCGCGCGCTCTTGATCCACGGGTTGTGGATGAACGGATCCGCCTGGTGGCACTGGACGCACTGGATGCCGGCCGGTCCTGGCACGGTGTAGGCATCGTCGAACCCGGGCTCGTCGTATCCCGGCATCACGCCTCGCAGCCGGTTCTGGTCATCCACGTAAGTCCAGGGGCTGTTGTCGGCTGACTCGAAGAAGCAGGTCGCGCCTGTGTCGTAGTTGTAGCCAATCATCTGCACCGAATCGGGAACGTCGTACTCCTCGGTGCCCCGTCCGTCGTGGCGGCAGAAGCTGATCCACACCGCATCGTCGCGCGCGGTGCCGTCGCGGTTCGCGCCCTGATAGCGCTGCAAGCTCGACCCCGGCATGCAGTCGCCCACTTGCAGGCTGGCGTTGTCGCACTCATGTAGGCCCGGGTTCTCGAAGATCTCGGTGCCATCAACCGTAATCGGGATAGGCACGCCCGCCCCGCAGTCGATCTTGGGCGGCACACCCAGCTCGAGCTCACACATCGCGGCATACGCGAGCGGGCTCTCGGGCATCGGATCGCACAGACCTCCCGGTTCACAATCGAGCGGCCTCGTGGCCGGTTCCTGTCCGGTGACGTTCAGCGCGAGCATGCCGGCGCCTGTCA
The DNA here is from genome assembly GCA_002346545.1 of Acidobacteria bacterium UBA2994. Taxonomy (GTDB): domain Bacteria; phylum Acidobacteriota; class Vicinamibacteria; order Vicinamibacterales; family UBA8438; genus UBA2994. The sequence continues at coordinate 58,651 of DEAA01000028.1, read as the reverse complement.
GCAGGAGGGGAGCCACGAGGCGGACGAGCCGAGGTCGACGTGTAGCCATTGGTGCTCCAAACCTGGCGGTTGTCGAGACTGGAGCGATTCTAGTGCACCCCGTCCTGATTGGTGACGCTGCTGGATTCCCGAATCAGCGTCGCTGGCTGGAAGAGGCCCGGAACTCCCAACAATAGCGCGTCGGCCCGACCGGATCTCACCGATCATTCCAGGGCGATTAGAATAGGCCCGCTGGAGGTGCAGATGAGGTCCGCACGCTTACTGTCGCTCGCGCTACTCCTGTTCCTGACTTCCCCCGCCGTGGCGTCCGCGCAGGATATCGGTGTACCAGTACCTCCCCTTGGGGCCGGTCCCTGGGTCATCGACACCGCTGAACAGCACAAGATCCGGATGAGCGTCGTGGCCCGGGGGCTGTCGCACCCCTGGGCGTTGGCGTTTCTCCCCCACGGGGACATGCTGATCACCGAGCGAGACGGTCGCCTGCGTTGGCTCAGCGCAGGGAAGTTGGACCCCACACCGATTAGCGGTCTCCCGGAGATCCGCACCGACGGTAACGGCGGACTGATGGATGTGGCGATCCACCCTGACTTTGAGAGTAACGGCCTCCTCTATTTCACCTACACGAAACCGGCCGGGGGCGGTCGTGGGTCTCCCGCGCTGGCTCGGGCCCGGCTGGATGGTCACCGACTGGTCGAGCTGCGGGATCTGGTGGTGACCGACGCCTACGACGGCAATTCTGGGCTCAACGGTCGGGTTGCCTTCGGCGCCGACGGCAAGGTCTACATGTCGACCGGCGGACGAGTCGAGAATGTCGCCCAGCAGCCGTCGAGTCTCCGGGGCAAGATCCTCCGCCTCAACGACGATGGTTCGGTGCCCGACGACAACCCGTTTCTGGATCGGCCCGAATTCCGTCCCGAGATCTACAGCCTGGGTCATCGCAATCAGCTCGGGCTCATGCTGCATCCCGTGACTGGGGAGCTGTGGAACCACGAGAACGGACCCAACGGCGGAGACGAGATCAACATCATTCTGCCCGGGCGCAACTACGGCTGGCCGGTGGTTAGCTTCGGCCGGTTGTACCCGGGGTCGCGGGTGTCAGAACATCCGACCAAGGAAGGCATGGAGTCACCGCTCGTGGTCTGGTTGCCAGCGATCGCCGTGGCCGGCATGGCGGTGTACACGGGCGACGCGTTCCCCGAGTGGCAAGGGAATGTCTTCGTCGGCTCGTTGCGCGAGGGTGGGATTCCTGGCACCGGACACCTGCAGCGGATCGTCTTCAACGAGCAGATAGAGGAGATCCGGCGAGAGTCGCTGCTTCGCGAGTTCCGCCAGCGAATCCGCGAGGTGCGTCAGGGGCCGGACGGACTGCTGTATCTGCTGACCGACGAGGATGACGGTGCGCTGCTCCGGATCGAGCCAGCGCCCTGACAGTGGACGACGAGGTCAGTCGTCCAGATCGGACAACCGAAGACGCGCGGTGACGCGCAAAGCCTGATCGCGGTCCACCGCGCCGACATACCGCAGCAGTTCGGCGGCGGCCTGTCCACCAAGCGCGCCGAGCGCTTCCACCGCCAGGCGCCGTACTCTCCGATCGCGATCGTGGATCGCGCCCGTCAGTCCCCGTGCGGCGCGCTCACCACCGAGGCGTCTGAGGGCTAGGATGGCCTCCACTTGGACTCTGGTCGACGGGTCGCGAAGCGCCAGTTCCAGGAACGGGACCGCGGCGTCGTCGTTCCAGCGCGCGAGCGCGCGAGCGGCTGCCACCCGCACCACCGGATCGCGGTCACGGAGCCAGGCCAGCGCCGCCTCGGCCCGCTGCTCGGTGTCGTCGCCCTCCAACAGGCGCTGCCACCGCCAGACTCGGTGCTCGCCTGGAGCGACCCGGACCGGTGGTGGGTCGGGCCGGTGCACCTGTCGTGCCAGTACCTGCTCGACACGCGATAGTGCCCGTGGCGGCGTGGGATAGAGGTAGAGCTCCGAGATCCGGTCCCGGGCGCGGATCGTCTGGTCAGCTTCTAGTCGCGTGACTATCGCATGGTGCTGGTGGCCCAGCAAGGTCCGCAGAGCCGGAATCAACGGTTGGCGTCTAAACCGCACCGTGACGGGCGTATCCACCCCCGTCGCGCCCCCGAGCTTGAACCCGGCTTCTCCGGCCACCGTTTTGAGCAGTGCACCGAGTGGCACGTCATGGGCCGCGATGGTCAGGCCCTCGTCAGTCAGGTGGACCAGCGGCAGTGACTGCCCGCTCGCTGTCGTGGGCAGCAGCGTGGCTGCCAGCGCCAGGAGACGGGCCGCGTGTCGCGCGTGCGAAACAGAAGTCATGCGTAGCTAGCATCATACCCGTCGAGCAGGGCATCTTTGTCGGCGTGGTCCAGCAGTCGTGCGTCTCGCCCCCCTGAGCCCTGTTTGCAGCTGTGGTACCCGCATCCTGACATCGTGACCGTTGTCGAGAGTGCGGACGGGTGGCAAATCCCCTATGCTGCACAGCGAGATGCTGACGACGGGTCTGCTGGCCGGCGGGCTGCTGGCGCTCTACTTCGGTGCGGAGTGGCTAGTACGAGGCAGCTCCGCGCTCGCCCTTCGGCTCGGGCTGACGCCGCTACTGGTCGGTTTGACCGTGGTGGCTTACGGGACGAGTGCTCCCGAGCTCATCGTCAGTCTCGCCGCGGCGATGAGCGATCAGTCCGAGATCGCGGTGGGCAACGCCATTGGCTCCAACATCGTCAACATCGGTCTGATCCTCGGGCTAACGGCCGTGCTCTGCCCGCTCAAGGTCCATCTGCAGGTGCTCAAGCTGGACACCCCGGTGATGGTCACGGCGGCGCTCCTGTTCCTGGCGTTCTTCCGAGACCAGACGATCGGGTGGGTCGAGTCCTGGGTTTTCGTCCTGCTGCTCATCCTGTACACCGTCTTCAACGTCCGCCTAGCCCGGCGCCAGTGTGATCCAGCCGTCGACCAGGAATACGCGACTGCGGTCGTCTCTCCCGGACCAAGTTTCCTGTTCTGTTCGATGCTGATCGTGGGTGGGTTGGCCGCCCTAGCCGTCGGCGCGCAAGCGTTCGTCGAGGGGGCGATCCAGGTGGCGCTGGCGTTCGGCATCACCGAGGGCATCATCGGGCTGACAGTGGTGGCGATCGGCACCAGCCTGCCGGAGCTGATTACCTCGGCCGTGGCGGCGCTCCGGAAGCAAACGGACATCGCGGTGGGTAATATCGTCGGCTCGACGATCTGTAACATCCTCGCCATTCTCGGGTTCGCCGGGGTGCTGGCCGGGCCGCTGGTTGGGCCCGGCGTCGCCATCGCTAACGTCGGCATCATGACGGCGTTCCTCGTCGTCATGACCGCCATCGCCTGGACCGGGTTCAAGCTCGAGCGCTGGGAGGGTGCGCTCTTGCTCGCCGGCTACGGCGCCTATCTCACCTGGCTCTGGCCGACCTGATCTGTCGTGTGGATTGGGGCGAGCTGGCCGGTCGGACCGTCGTCGGGCAGGGTGGCCAGCCAAATCGGGGTGTCGGCGCCCTCGTCTCGGTTTCGTTCCGCAGCAGGCTGCTAAACGATGAGTCTACCGCGCGCGTCCGGCAGGCCCCGCGGGGCCCTGCCGCGGGGGTTGGGGTGAAGCCCCATGGGCCCGATGTGTAAAACTGCGTTCCTCGCGGACGTATCAGAATGTAGAGGCCGCCCGCTGAGTCGTGGCCTTCGAGGGTCAGCATGTCACAGGCTGCCGAAGACACCCTAAGCTCACCAGCCAAGTGGATCGTCGTCCTGGTCGTCTTCGCGGCCGCCGTCGGCGGCTACCTCCGGTTCGGCGATTCGCTGTCCCTCGACGCCATCGCGGCCCAGGAGGCGTCGCTCCGCGATTTCCACGCAGTCAATCCGGTGCTGGTCCATGGTGCTGCCTTCGCCGCCTACGTAGCGGTGACGGGGCTGTCTCTTCCCGGCGCAGCGGTGCTCACGCTGGTCTTCGGCTGGTACTTTGGTTTCTTCTCGGCGTTGATCATGGTGAGCTTCGCCTCCACCACCGGGGCTTCGCTGTCGTTTCTGCTTAGCCGCTACGTGTTGCGTGCCCCGATCCAGGAACGGTTCGGCGAGCGGCTGCGTGTCTTCAACGATGCGCTGGCCCGTGACGGCGCCTTCTATCTCTTCACGCTGCGCTTGGTCCCGGCCGTGCCGTTCTTCGTCATCAATCTGGTCATGGGCCTCACGCCGCTGACGCTCTCAACCTACTGGTGGGTGAGCCAACTCGGTATGTTCCCGGGGACCGCGGTCTACGTCTATGCCGGAGCAACAGTTCCCGACCTTGCGACACTGAGCGCCAATGGGGTTGGGGGCATCGTGTCGCCCCAGCTGCTCTTGGCGTTTTTCCTGCTGGGAGTCTTCCCGCTTCTCGTCAAGTTCGCGCTTCGACGGTTCCGGTCCCGGCCGGCCGAGGTGTCGGATCGGGCCTGATCTCGACGCGAGATGCCGCTCGAACTCGCGTTGCACCGCAGACGCGAGCGAGAGCGAGTGTGAGAGGATTCTCAGCATGAAGTGTCCAACCCTCGTCTTGACCCTGGCGACCGTGGTTCTTGTCCTCACGGGAGCCCTCGGTCTGCGCGCCCAGTCCGGCCCCAACGATGCGCCGCGGTACGAGAATGGCGCCGACCTGGTGTTCCCGGCCGACTATCGCACCTGGACCTTCCTGGGAGCCGGTATCGGCATGACCTACGAAGAAGAAGGTGGCGCCGGAAATGGCCAGATGTTCTCGAACGTCTTCGTGAACCCGTCCTCCCACGTCCACTTTATGGAGACAGGCGCTTGGCCCGACGGGACCACGTTCATGCTCGAGTTCCGGCAGTCGGACTCGGCGGCGTCGATTAACCAGGCCGGGCGGTTTCAGACCGGTCTCGCGTTCCTGGAGGCCGAGGTCAAGGACTCGCGGTTCGAAGACGGGTGGGCGTTCTATCAGTTCGGCCCGGGCGGAAACCTGCGGGACGTCGCGCCCCGTATGACGGGCGATGCCGTCGAGCCCTGCATCAAATGCCACACTGAGCACACCGCAGTGGAGCGGACTTTCGTACAGTTCTATCCGACGTTGCTCGAAGTGGCCCGCGAGAAGGGCACCCTCAAGCCAGGTTTCTAGCGCGTCTCGCCACGTCTCCATCCGACACTCCGCAGCGAACCAACATGCCCCGCGTCCGCCTGATCGCCTTGGTGCTGTGGATCGGGCTGGTGGTGGGCTTGAGCATCCTGTACGCCTTGCGCCCTGAGCTGCTGGAGCCGGAGCGGGTGGTGCAGGCGCTGCGCGGGTCGGGGCAGTCGGTGCTGGTGGGCTACGTCGTGCTGAGCGTTCTGCGCCCAATCACGCTGATCCCGAGCACGCTCCTGATCGTTGTCGGAACGCTGCTATTTCCAGACCTCAAGTGGTTCGTGATGATCAGTTCGCTGGCCGCGGTGGTGGCATCGGCGGTGCTCATCTACTACTTCTTCGAGTTCCTGGGATTGGGCGATCTCTTCGAGCGGAAACACGCCAAGCACGTGCGCTGGCTCGAGACCCAGATGAACCAGAAGGGTTTCTGGCTGGTCGTCGGGTGGTCGATGTTCCCGTTCGTACCGACCGACGTCATCTGCTACGTTGCCGGGACCCTACGGATGCATGTCGGCAAGTTTGCGCTCGGTGTAACGCTGGGCGAGATCCCGATCGTTGCTTTTTACGTTTGGGCGACTGGGGCGGTGGTGGGGGTGTGAGGGCTAAAGCCGCCGGTCGCTGAAGCGGGTCCGGATCGGTTAGTCTGGGCCCTCCGGGAGAAACTATGAGTCATTCGCACCGAGTGTTGGCGCTCGTTTTGGCGTCGATCGTCACGGCCTCGACCGCCGTCGGGCAACGCCGCGACTTCATTCCTCCGGTGCCGGCGCCCGACGGGCCGGTGGTGCTCTACAGTGCCGAGGTGCAGCGCATCCGGGTGGTGCCGGTCGCCAACGATCTCGAGCACCCGTGGGGGATGGCGTTCCGGAGTAACGGCGACATCCTCGTTACCGAGCGCGACAAGGGGACGTTGCGTGTGATCCGGAACGGTCAGTTGCTCGACCGTGACATCCCGGGAGTCCCCGAGGTGTTCTCCGATTCTGACCGGGCGGGGCTGATGGACGTGGCCGTCCATCCCGCGGACGACCGGATCGTCTACCTCACCTATTCGAAGTCGATCCGGACCGACGACGGGGGCGAAGGAGTTACGGTGGCGCTGGCGCGTGGCCGGCTCGACAACGGCAATCTCACCGAGGTGCGCGACATTCTTGTGGCCGAGGGGGTTGACCGCGGTATCGCCGCTTCACGTTTGGTCTGGGGTCCAGACGACTCGCTCTACATGACGGTGGGCGGTTCCTACGTGTTCGCCGACACCGGCAGCTACGCACAGGATCCCGGCACCCACTTTGGCAAGTTGCTTCGACTGAGTGACGACGGCAGTGCCGCGCCGGACAACCCGTTCACCAGCGATTCGGCCTATCTCCCCGAGATTTACTCGATGGGCCACCGCAATCAACTGGGGCTGGCCTGGCACCCTGAGACAGGCGATTTGTGGGCGACAGAGAACGGCCCCCAGGGTGGCGATGAGGCCAACATCATCAAGCCGGGCGCGAACTACGGCTGGCCGCTCGCGTCCTACAGCCGTGAGTACTCGGGTGTGCGAGTGAGCGAGACACCGTGGCGGCCCGAGTTTGAGGACGCGGAGATCCTCTGGTGGCCCTCCATCGGCCCCTCAGGCCTAGCGTTCTACACCGGTCCTCACTTCCCCGAATGGGAGGGCAACCTATTCGTTGGCTCAATGATGGAAGGCCGGATGCCGCGCACCGGACACATCGAACGGATTGTCTTCAACCGTCGCGGCGAAGAGATCCGCCGCGAGTCGCTCCTGACCGAGCTCAAGCAGCGGATTCGCGACATCCGGCAGGGGCTGGATGGTTATCTCTACGTGTTGACCGACGAGGCCGCCGGTGTGCTCCTGCGGATCGAGCCGGCCCGTGCCATCGTCGCCCCTCCGGGTAGCAGCGTCTTCATCGACCGGCTGACGGAGGCGCGCGTGCCGTCCCTGCCCCGGGCCGAGTGGTCGGAGGAGCAGACTGCGATCGCCGAGGCGTTCACCCGGACCGGACCGCCGGGTGAGGCGCTCCGAACGCTCCTTCGCGTGCCGGCGCTAGCCAATCGGTTCCTGCCGCTGCTGACCTACGTGTCCAACGACTCGACTTTGTCGCCGCGTCACCGCGGCATCCTGATTTTGCGGACTGCCTGGCTCGCCCAGAACGCCTATCTGTGGTCTGCCCACGCCGACCGCTCGGACCATGGGCTGACTGCAGACGAGATCCAAGGGCTCGCCGAAGGCGAGGCCGACAGCTTCAACACGTTCGAGCAGGTGCTGATCGATCTGGCCGACGAGATGTTCCGGAACTCGGCGGCCACCGACGCCACCTGGACCGAGCTCTCCCGGATGTACGACACCCGGAATCTCGCCGACGCGGTGGTCACGGTGGCCGACGTTGTCTCGTCCTCGATTCTGTTCAACACCCTCGGCGTCCAACCCGACCCCAGAGCACGGAATCTGATCCCGAGCGCGGAGGTGGCGTACCGAATCGACGTGCCGGAGCGTGAGACCCCGCTGACCGCGCCCCGCATTGATCCGGTGGAGGGAGACGGCTTGCGGGTGGGGCGCACCCTGCGCCAGCACCCCGAGATGGAGTCGCAGTGGTATGCGAGTCCGAGCTATGTGAACAATCCAGAGCTCTCGCGGTTGACCCCGTACGACCGCGAGATCCTGATTCTCCGCACGGGCTGGAACACGCAGTCGGTCTACGAGTGGGCCAAGCACGTGGGCAGCGTCGGCCGCGCCCGCGATCATGGCCTAGAGCCGGAGTGGATCGCGCAGGGGCAGGACGCCGCCGGATGGAATGCCACCGAGCGCCTACTGATCAACGCCGCCGACGAGCTGTATCGCGACACGATGATCTCGGACCAGACGTGGACCGCCCTGTCGGAGTCCTACGACACCCACCAGATGATGTCGATCGCGGCGACGGTCGCCCGCTACCGCAAGGTGTCGATGACCCTGAACGCGCTCGGCGTCCAACCGCTGCCAACGGACGAGGGTTTCCCGGTTCTTGAAGGGTACTGAGGAGGTTCCGGCAGGGCAGAAACCCCAGGTTCTGTGACCCACCGCCGGCGCCCGTACGAAAGAAGGGCCTCGGCCGTGTGGACGGCCGAGGCCCTGAGTCGGGATCTGCGTCAGTGACGTTGGGTTACCCCGTCCTGGGGAAAACCCTCCACCACTGTTGCTTGGAGGTCCCTACGAGGACGTCACCTCCGCAGAGCCGTACTTCAATTCGTCCACAGGATCACCTCCTTCGCAGGCGCACAGCATGCGGCGGGTCCCAACCCGCCCGGCCCCTGGGCCGCCCGGCCACCCACTCGGGGCCGCCGCGCCAGACGTTGCCGCCGACGCGGAACCACGACAGGGCCACATCGTGTGCCCTGGCCCTGCCGTTGTCAAACCGGCCCCGCCTCGCTACCTGGTCGGTTCGATGACAAGGAGCGTTTGTCGAGTAATGCCGCTGCCGGATTTCGCCAGAATCCGCGTGTCGAAGGTGGACAGACACCCTCCGTGAGACTGGGCTAACCCCCACAGGTAGATGTCGGTGAGCTGTCTATGCCTGGGGATCATGACCGTGTCGAAGCGGTCGCCGTCGAGCGTCGTTACAGTGTCTGGCCAGAAGTGGTGGCCATTGCCTGAGAAGAATGTGGCCAGGCGTTCGATCAGGTCTCGTAGGCGATCAAATTAACCCCGTCGCCCAGAGTACGTAGACCACAGCCATCGAGGCGGCGCCGTTGACGAAGGTCACTCCCCCGAACGAGATCAGCGCGCCCTTCAGCGACATGCGAGATAGCGAGGTGCACACCCAGAAATAGCTCGAATTCACGTACTTGATGATGATCGACCCCGCCGCGCCGGCGAGCATCGTGGCCTCGGGGCTCAGTCCAAGGGTGTCCATCATCGGGGCGGCGACCGAGGCGGCCGTGATTACGCCCACCGTGGTTGACCCCGTGATCATGTTGCCGGCGATGCCGAGCACAAACGGTAGGAAGATGGCGGGCAGCCCGGTTGCGGCCACGGTCTCCGCAATCGCATCCACGGCGGGCGTCGAGCGGAGGATCTGGCTCAGCGATCCGCCCAGCCCGGTCACCATGATGATCATGGCCGAGCCTCGCAACCCCTCTTCGACCCAGGTGCTAACCCGCGCAGCGGCATGGTTCGCCTTTGTGTTCCGGTAGGCCAGGAGGATGCCGATGCTCAGGGCGACGACCGGCCATCCCAAATACAGCATGGCGGCATTGACCAGGTGGTCTTCTGGCAGCGCGAAGGCGGTCACGCTCTGGCTGGCAATCAGGACCAGCGGAATCAGGATCGGGGCGTAGGCGCGCCAGGTGGTCGGGAGCTCGGCCTCTCGTCCCTGCTCAATGAACGATTGACCGACGAACTCCTCGGATGGCGGCGACTCGATGTGTGGGCCTACGATCTGGGCGTAGGCCCAACCGGCCAGCGCGCCGATAAAGGTGGCGAGACCGCCGAAGACGATCACCTGCCCGATGTCGGCGTCAACCAGCGCCACGGCCGCCAGTGGGCCCGGCGTCGGAGGCACCATGGCGTGCGTGAGTTGCATCGCCCCGACCAGGCCGGTCGCCATAACGCTCATGTTGAGACCGCTGTTGATGGCGGCGGAGTGGACCAGAGGATTCAGGATCACGTAGCCGACGTCGGAGAAGATCGCCAGGCCGATCACGAACCCGCTTAGGGTCAGCGCGAGCGGCATCCGATGCTGGCCCACCCACCCGATCATCGAAGCCGTAATTCGCTCGATCCCGCCTGTGTGCTTGAGCGCCTCGGCCAGGATCGAACCCATCACGATGACCACTGCGATGCCCTGGACGGTGCGTCCGAAGCCTTGCTCGAAGGCATCGATAAAGGCTTGCCGATCGATCCCCGGGATCAGGGCGAACAGCACGATGGGTACGAGCAGCGCGATGAAGACGTGCCACTTGAATCTAGTGATGAGGAGAAACAACAGGGCGACGACGGCCACCAGACCGCCGATGGCGATGAGGACGCTCTCGGTAATCACACGGGGAGCATCATGCGCGCGGTCGTTGATGTCAATCCGCGTACAATGACGCGGTGAGCTATCGCGATAAGCGAGGCGTCGTCTACGACCCTGTGCCGTTGCCCACCCATGAGGTGACCGACGCCGTGGCCCTCGACGCGCGCCTGGTGCGGCGCCACACCGAGGCTCGCAAGACGATCCCGTTCTACACCGGAGCCGACGGTGTCCAACTGGCGCAGCAGCCAGCCAACCATCGCCGGCGCTGGACGGACGCCCAGTGGCTCGCGTTCGAGGAACACCGCAAGCTGGAAGAAGAGGCGTCGCATGTCGACGAGCCTCACGCCGCGGTCTGGGTGGTCCGCAACCACTAGTCGGGTTCCCCGTCACATTCTTGCGGCGGGGCTGACCGGGTTCTACGTGGTCCGCAACCCTGACAAGCTGCGTTGGCTCGAGGCATTCTGTCGCGCGACGCTTGACCCCGGAGGTCCGATGCGGGCATCCTCGTCTGGATCTGATTAACCCCGGCGGTTGTTGTCCGCCGGCCATGATGTTTCAAGCGAAGGAGCAGGCATGAGCTTTCGAGAACATGGCGTCAGCAGAGTCGCGGTTCTGGGCGCCCTTGTGGTGGTGGGTGCGTTGCCTGTCGGCGTGGTGTCCGGTCAGCAGGGCCAGATGGAGGTCGAGGTCGAGCAGCTTCAGGACAATCTCTATGTCCTGCGAGGCGGCGGCGGGAACTCTGCCGCGTTTGTTACCAGCGACGGTGTGGTGCTGGTGGACACGAAGGTGGCCGGTTGGGGGCAGCCGCTCATCGACGCCATCGGCGAGCTAACCTCGAATCCGGTGACCACCATCATCAACACCCACGCGCACTTCGACCACGTCAGCGGCAACGTCGAGTTTCCGGCCACGGTTGAGTTCGTGGCGCACGACAACGCCAAGACGCTGATGGAAGAGTGGAATCCCGTGACCGGGTTTCCCGGTAACTTCCCGGACGTGTTCGAGACCAGCGGGGGACAGGGACTCCCGACCCGCACCTACCAGGATCGCCTGACGCTCGGAAGCGGCGCCGACCAGGTGGACCTGTACTACTTCGGTCGCGGGCACACGGGTGGCGACACCTGGGTGGTCTTCCCCGCGCTGCGGACCATGCATGCCGGTGACATGTTCCCCGGTAAGCAGGTCCCGATCATGGACGCGAGCAATGGCGGTAGCGGGCTGGAGTACGCCAACACCCTGCGGATGGCCTACTCGACCGTGACCGATATCGACACGATCATCACCGGGCACAGCGTGCAAATGGATCGCGACGACTTGCGGGAGATGGCTGACTTTGTCGATGGGCTGGTGTCGGCTGCCAAGCAGGCAAAGGCGCAGGGCGTGTCGGCGGCCGATTTCGTCGCCGACTGGTCTCCCAAGCCGCGTTTCCGCGTCGACTTCAGCATGCCGGCGCCAGCGTCGTTCCAGGCCTGGGTGCAGGTGATCTACGACGAGATCGACGCGATGTAGCTCGCGGGGCTTCGCTCGCCGTCTTCTCCAATGCGGCCCTCATCGTTCCCTGCCCCCGTAGGGAGGTGGCGATGAGGGCCGTTTTCGTGTGAGCCGTGCCACAACCTCCGTCTCAGGGTAGACCCGCCTGCCACCAGGTCGGGCGGATGACCCCGAAACCGGGATTGGGCGTGGCTGGATCATCCCTACGGTGCCCGCCAAGACGCACCGATGCTCATGAGCGCGGCGGTGACCGATAGTCGATAGCGTGCAGCACCACGCTAGACTTTACGGCCGAAGGCCCCTGCAGAGTTGCACGTGGGCGCCACCGCTCAACGTGGTTCGTCGGCGCGGGGCGCCAACACTGCCGACCACCACGGCGCCGATGACCGTGGCCGCACCGGGCGATCCCATGTCAGGATCGCCCGGTGCAGCTACTGGACTGGCTGATCGTTCTGGCCTTCGTGGTGTATGCGGTCGGCGTTGGACTCAGACATCGTCGGCAGGCCTCGCGCAGCCTCGAGGAGTACTTCCTGGCGGGTCGCTCGTTGTCCGGCTGGAAGGCCGGGCTCAGCATGGCGGCCACTCAGTACGGTGCCGACACCCCCCTGCTGGTCACCGGCATCGTCGCCGTCTCGGGCATCTTCGGCGTCTGGCAGTTCTGGATCTACGCTGTCACCTTCCTCTTCATGGGGTTCGTACTGGCTGGCGCCTGGCGACGAGCCGGTGTGGTCACCGACGCCGAGCTGACCGAGGTGCGCTACGGCGGTCCCCCTGCTTCGGTGCTCCGTGGCGTCAAGGCGGTCTATCAGGGCACCATCATCAACTGTGTCTCGCTGGCCTGGGTGCTGTTTGCCGCCGCCAAGGTCGCCGAGCCGTTCTTGTTGTGGGACCAGTGGTTGCCGGCGGGACTCTTCCTACCGGTGGTCGCTTTGGTTGAGTCCGTCGGTGTGCCGCTCTCGATTGTGGGTCCCGAGGCGGCAGACGTCTGGGTCCGAACGGCCAGCAACCTGATCTCCCTGTTGCTTATTCTCACGGTCACCGCGCTGTACTCGTCCACCGGCGGGCTGCGCAGTGTCGCGGCTACCGACGTGGTCCAGATCGGCATCATGTTCGTTGGCACGGTCGCCTTCTCTGTGTTCGTCGTTCGGGAGGCTGGTGGGTTGGGGGAGATGACCGCGCGGGTGCAGTCTACGTTCTCTGAAGGCGGTCCGGGCGGCATCACGCCGTCACAGATTCTTGCCTTTACCCCGGCGCAGGCGAAGGACGCCACGCTGACGGTGCTCTCGATGTTGGGGCTGTTATGGCTCATCAACTCGGTGTCGGACGGATCTGGCTATCTCGCGCAGCGTTCGATGGCGTGCCGAAGCGACCGCGACGCGAAGACCGCCGCGTTGGTGTTCACCTTCACGCAGGTCGTAGCGCGAAGTCTGATCTGGCTGCCGATCGCCGTCGGGTTGATGGTGTTGTTCCCGCCGGACCCCTCGCTGCCGCCAGAGCTGCTACAGGGAGATCGTGAGGCCACCTTCGTGCGCGGGATGGCGGAGCTCCTCCCGGTTGGCGTGATGGGTCTCATGCTCACCGGCATGCTGGCAGCGCTGGCGTCCACGGTGGATACGCACCTCAACTGGGGGGCGTCTTACTGGACGAACGATCTCTACAAGCGATTCATCTGCCAATCGTGGCGTGGCACCGAGCCGAGTGGTCGGTCGCTGGTCTGGGTGGCGCGCGGCTCGAGCCTGGTGATCCTGCTGATCGCCTTGGCGATCATGAGCCAGCTCACGTCCATCAATCAGGCGTGGCAGGTCAACTTGCTATTCGGGGCCGGCCTCGGGGTGGTGCAGGTGCTGCGCTGGCTCTGGTGGCGAATGAACGCCTGGGGGGAGATCTCGGCGATGGCGGTCTCGGCCGTGGCGGCGCCGGTGCTGCTGGCGGCGTTTGGCGATGACCAGCAGGCACTCCGGTTGTTGCTGATGGGCGCGCTTTCTACGCTGGCGGCGCTGGTCGCGGTCTGGCTGAAAGGGCCGGAGGCGCCTGAGGTTCTGGAAGCGTTCTATCGTCGAGTGCGTCCGGTTGGCTACTGGCGTCCAGTGGGAGAGATGGTTGACCGGAGTGGCGCCGCAGCCGGGCCCGGCCGTCTCGCTCGAGCCCTGACCGCGATGCTATTGTGCGCAGTGACGGTCTTTAGCGTGCTGGTCGGGTTCGGTACTTGGATGCTAGGCAGCCCGGCACCGGCCGGAATACCGACCCCGGTCTGGGTGGTATCCCTGCTGCTGGTAGGTGCGGGGGTTGCCCCGTTTTGGTGTCGACTCGGGTTCGGCCGCGACGCCTAACGTTCCATTCAACTTACCGCGTCACCCTGACGGTGACGTCTTCGGTGGTGTACAGCCCCCCATCGTGCGCCTGGGCGCGCAGCACATAGGTCCCCGGCCGGCTGAACGTCGCCTGTGCGGTCCAGCGGCCGTCCTCGGGGGGGGCTGGAGTAGACCATCCAGGCGACCAGGGCGCGTTCCGGTTCACGCGCGAATCCTCCCAGACCGCGATCTGCTCCGGTTCGAACGCCACCTGTTCGCCGGGGCCCCGATAGACGAACCAGGAGAAGCGCAGGCCGGTAGCGCTGTCGGTCGTGATCCGGCCGGGACGACGAGGGTTGGCGGGGGCAAGTCCGCGCGCGCGCGGCACACCGTCGTCGGTCACGGTTGCTGCCAGGTCAAGCGGTTCTCCGATTCTCACGCTCCGGGTGTTGCTCCCCTCGACCACCAGCATCGGTGGCGCGTTGCCAGGCATCTCAGGTGTGGCTCCGGCCGCCCCGGCAGCGCCAAAATTGGCCTGTTTGACCAGATCGTCGATGAAGTAGTCGCGCTTCAGCGTCGCGTAGGCTCGTTCGGTCCGACCGTTCGTGGTCAGGGTCCAGACCAACTCTTTGTCGCCGAAATCGGCTGGTACACGGACCTGGAACACGAAGCGGTTGCGCCGCGGAAGAAAGTGGGTGGGCTGGCCTTGATCCGGCCCGCCCGGCTCGATGATGTTGTCAGGCCCGACTGGTACGTCGATGACCTCTTCCCAGTTCCGGTTCATGTAACCGAACACCAGGTTGAAAGAGCCGTCCTCGTTCTGCTCCCAGCCCTCGTACGCCGGGGCTATGTTCTGTCCGCTGGCAAAGGATTGAGCGTCCGAGGCTCGAACCGATCCCAGACCGAACGCCAGGGCGAGACACAGGACGGCTACGCCGACGCGTGGGTAGAGGCCACTCATGGGGCTACCCCCTACTGTCCGCCGCCGGCGTTGAGCTCCGGCGACGAGGTGTCGCAAGTCAGGCAGCCCAAGTCGGCCGTGCCGTCGGCCCGCTCGAGTCGCTCGCGGCGTGCAACCTCGGCTGCGAATTCTTCGTCGTCCATGTAGATCGCCTGCAGCAGGTTGATGAACATGTTATCTACCGACCGATGGCCCGCGCCGGACCAGTTGCGCGGATCCGGCACGTTCGGATTGGTAAGCGTGTTGTTGAAGTAGCCGCTCAGGTGCAGGATGGTGCCCTTAGGAAGCAGCGGCGCAGAGTCGTCCGCATATTTGTAGACCCGCACCCAGTTGTGGTCGTACCCCGAGCAGTTGAGGGTTTGGGTCGTGTCTCCCCAGATCGCCTCCAGGCACATCCGCACCCCCGGCGCGTGCATGTGCGGCTCGTAGACGCTCAGCTTGGTGTTCTCGGGCAGCGTAAAGTAGGCGTCCATCCGCTGATTGTCCTCGTTTCCGCGGATGTCGATGTCCGGCCCGTTACCAAAGAAGAGTAACTCCACTTCCTTTGTCGGTTCGTAGCCCTTCGGGTGGAACTTGAACCCGACGTCGAGCCGCACTTTCGTGTCGGTGCCGTTCGAGTGGAGATGGGTCGAGGGGAACACCAGTTGCGACCCCGCCCGGAGCATCACGCCTGCCTCCGCGTCGAACACGTCGGCGTTGCGTCCCACTTCGTGCACCGGCCACGTATAAGTGGTCTCTCGCTCGCTCCCGGGAACGAGTGTGCTCAGTGCAGAGTGGTGCACCACGAACAGGCCGCCCACGGTGTCCGAGCGGACGCCGCGTTTGAGGTCGTTTCGCTCTTTGTATTCGATCGCCGCCACGTAGCGGTCCTCGGTCAGGCCTGCGTCGACCACGCCCAGCATGCCCCACCAATCCGGTGCTTCGCCCGCCACTTCGACCTCGGGCGACGACACGACCAGGTCGGGCGTCCCGATTTCCCACTCGTCGACGTCGATGAACGGCGGAGGCGTCGGCATGTCGGCCGGATTCCCCTCCGGTGCGCCGTTGTCGACCCAGGTCGCGATGAGCTGAATCTGCTCGTCGCTCAGTGACCAGTCGTCCTTGAAGTCCTGAATGCCGAGATCTTTCTCGATGTACCAGGGCGGCATCACACCCATCCGGTTTCGGAGGCCGGTGCGTTGCTTAATCGATCGGGCCCAGGGGCGGACTTCTTCGTAGGTGATCAGCGACATCGGCGCCAGCGAGTCTGGCCTGTGGCACTTCTGGCAGCTCCGCTGAAAGATCGGGGCGATGTGCTTGCTGAAAGTCACCTCGTCCTGCGCGGCGGCGGGCTGGGGTGTTCCGGTCGCGGCCAGTGCAAACGTGGCGATGATGATCAAGCGCTTCGTCATGTCGCTCCCCTTCGTAAACCACTCCAGGCCGTGATCTTAGTGCCGAAGGAGTCAGCCTGCAACCCACCCCTGGCGAGGATATAGTAGCCACCCCGATGTCTTCTGTGCGGCGGTGGGGGTCGACGCTGTTGTTCGGAACTTGGTTAGTGTTGCTTCCGACCCTCCTGCCCGGCCAACTCCAGGGACGAATGGTCGACTGGAACGGTTCGCCCGTTGCCGACGCGACCTCGGTCCCTGGGAGCAGATCTTCTACGGCGAGTTCAATAGCCGGCGACCTAAACGGGTCCTGGTCAAGGTGATCGGCGAGTAGGAGCGCTACCGGAACCGCTGACCGTCGACGGCGGCATACTTGGCCATCGCTCGATTCAGACCGACCGTGGCTTCGAGCGCGGACACCACGGCGTCGAGTCGAGCGCCGGGAATCGCACAGGTCAGCTCCTCTGGTGCCATCCCGGTACGGGCTCGGCTGAGCGCGCAGCCGACGCTCGCGGCCACCGCGTGCTGCTCTTTCGCCATGGCCACGATGTGGCACTGCGGCTTGCCCTCGAACTGCATGCCGGGCACGGCATCACTGAGGGTCATGAGCCCGAATCCGGTGACCCGCAAGAGCACGACGTTGGGTTGGGTCGTGGCGTCAGCCAGCGGGCCATAAACGACCGATCCCGGGCGCTCGGCCACCACCGGGAGCGCCGTGACCGCTGGTTCGTCGACCCAGCCGGAGTCGAGCACGGCCCCCACATCGTCGGTCGCGGCCGCTTCCTCAAGGGTCAGGAACCCATGGGTGTAGCTGCCCACGCTGCAGTTCGCGTGGTCCGCCTTGGTAGTGGCGAACGTTTCGATGGACGCCTGCATCCAGAAGACACACCCGGCCGGCACTTGACCCGTCCGACCTTGTGCGTTCGGCTCCGGATAAGGAATGTCGCGTCGCGATGGCCCTGGAGCCTCCGCAGCGTGAAACGTGATCGCGATCGGAGGAGCGACAGGCCGCAGGGTCGCGACCAGACGCTCACTCAGGGACCGGAAGTTCACCCAGCCAGACACTAGTAGTCGTCGACGGACAACGACGCCTTGATAAGTTCATTGTCGTTGCGATGGAAGACATGGCCGTTGGCATAGGCCGGATGGGTCCAGTTGATCATCCGCGCGCCAAACCGGCGTGCGCCGAAGCCCGCATCACCGGTCGGTTCGATCAATCGTGTGCGGGCCTGTTCCACGTAGCCGTCCGGTGTGAACTGTGCGCTGATTAAGAGACCGTCGTCGTTGTTGACTAGGTAGCGGTCGCCCTGCTTGACCATGAACGCGGTGCCCCATCGTGCCTGGGCCACCATCTGGTCGTTCATCCACAGTCGCTCGCCGCTGGTGGCATCGAGGCCACGTAGCTCGCCGTAGCTGCCCACCCCGTAGACGTAGTCTCCCTCGATGAGCGGCGTGGTGATCAGCGCATGCAGGCCGTCGGTTTCCTCCGGCATCTCGCTCCGGCTCTGCCCTCGCCACAGGAGTTCCGCGTCGGGCCGATCCTGGTCGAGTCGCATCATGAGCGAGCCGCGATAGAACTGCGTCACGAGGAGATAGTTGCCGCTGTGCACTGGAGTGGCCACCGACATCCCGGAGCCCGCTTCCCACTCCTCTTCCCAGTACAGTTCCCCGTTCTCCGGGTTGAGCGAGACTAGCGCCGCGGCGTGCCACACGATGAGCTGACGAGCCCCACCAGCCTCGATGATGATTGGCTGGCCGTAACCCATCTCCCCCTCGACGTCGAGCGCGCGCCACACCTCTTCGCCCGTGTGTTTGTTCCAAGCCACGACGAGGCCGCCCGGCTCGCCACCGACCACGTTGATCAGGTGGTCGCCGTCGACGATGGGTGAACTCGCGACGCCCCAGGTCGGGATGAAGCTGTCGTAGTCCTCGAGGTAGTGCTTCTCCCAGCAAATCTCTCCAGTGGTGGCCTCCAGACAGTAGAGGTCGCCGGCCGCGCCGACCACATAGACACGGTCGCCGTCGACGGTCGGGGTGGCCCGCGGACCGATCGCGTAGGAGGCCATCAGCATTCGATAGGAGGTCGGCCACTCGCGGGTCCAGAGCACCTCACCGGTCTCCTCGTCGAGCGCCATCGCCCGCTCGGTGCCGTCCATGGTGCGGGACTCGGGATCTTCAACCCAGTCGGTGATGAAGACCCGGCCGTCGGCCACTGCCGGCCCGGAGTACCCCGAGCTGATCGGGACGCGCCATTTCACGTTCAGCGTTTCGGGCACGCCCTCGACGATACCCGTTTCGTTCCACACGCCGTGACGGCCGGCGCCTCGCCACTCCGGCCAGTCGTTCGCCAGTAACGGCGTGGCCAGTAGCGTCACCGTGGCCACCGCCAGACCAGCTAGACGCAGCCGGACACTCGAAAACAGGTTCATGCCTAGTCCTCCCCTTGAGCCAACATGCAAGTCTATACTCTTCCGCAGCGCATGCGTCCGTCCCGGCTCGTGTGGCTGGCCACACCCCTCATCGTGTTCCGGTTCGGGGCGGCCGCGTCCGCGCAGCCCGCTTCTTTATTACCCACGACCCTACTCGGTCCCTCGGCGCCGGTGGCGCCGGCGGTCGTGAACCGGGATGCCGAGGGCCGCGCCACAGTGCGCGCCACGCGCCTCGAGACGCCGCTCCAGCTCGACGGCCGGCTCGACGAGTCGGTGTACGACGAGGTCGCGTTCATCACCGACTTCATCCAGCAGCTTCCGGATGAAGGCGCGCTGGGCAGCCAACGCACCGAAGCCTGGGTGTTCTATGACGACACCAGCGTCTACATCTCGGCTCGTTGCTATGACGACGCGCCCCCTAGCGAGTGGATCGCGAATGAGATGCGGCGCGATGTGATGCCGCTCCGCCAGAACGATTCGTTCTCGGTCATGCTGGACACCTTCTACGACCGTCGCAACGGTCTCGCGTTCCTCGTCACGCCCATCGGTGGCTTCTCCGATTTCGCTATTTCCGACGAAGGAGGGCGGGTCAACATCGACTGGAACACCATCTGGGACTCGCGCACAGGTCGGTTCGACGGCGGCTGGACGGTCGAGATCCGGATCCCGTTCAAATCGCTTCGCTACCGTCCGGTTGCCGACCAGGTCTGGGGGCTACAGCTTCGTCGCATCATCCGGCGGCGGACCGAGGCGTCCTACCTCACGGCGCTTCCCATATCGGCCGCCCGCGGCAACAGCGTCATCGCGGGCCTCTGGCGTGTCTCTGCCGCCGGTTCGCTGATGGGGGTCGAGCTTCCAGAGCAGAGTCGTCATGTCGAGATGAAGCCGTACGGCATCGGCGGAGTCACGACGGATTTGGATGCCTCGCCGGCTCGTCGAGACGACCTTGCCGGTGATGTGGGGCTCGACCTCAAGTACGGCATCACCCAGAACCTGACCGCCGACTTCACCCTGAACACCGATTTCGCGCAGGTCGAGGTGGATGAGCGGCAGCTCGACTTGACCCGCTTCAGTCTCTTCTTTCCCGAAAAACGCGAGTTCTTTCTCGAAGCCCGGGGGAATTTTGACTTCGCCCGCGGAAGCACCGTCAACGGGGTCGGGGCGCCGACGATGTTCTTTAGCCGGCGTATCGGCCTGCAGGGCGGCTCGATGGTGCCAATTCTGGCGGGAGGGCGGGTCACCGGGAAGGCGGGCGCCTTCGACGTCGGGGCGCTCAACATCCAGACCGATGACGAGGCGGTGTCCGGGGCCGAAAGCACCAACTTCAGTGTGCTGCGGATCAAACGGGACATCCTGCGACGTAGCACCATCGGCGGGATCGTCACGAATCGGTCAGAGTCGCTGGTCGGCGACGGCTCCAGTCAGGTTTTCGGCGTGGACGGTCGTTTCGCGTTTCTCGACGACGTGAACCTGGTGGGGTATCTGGCTCGGGCGAACGTGCCGGAACGGCGCGGGCGCGACCTGAGTTACCTGGGCCAGTTCGCTTACACGGGTGACCGATACGGGCTGGACGTGGGCCACTTGGTGGTCGAGGACAACTTCATTCCCGAGGCGGGCTTTGTGCGGCGGGGCAACATCCGCCAGTCGTCGCTCTCGGCCCGTTTCAGTCCCCGCCCGCGCGGCATCGATTGGATCCGGCGCGTCAGTCTGGCGGGCGGATTCAGACACATCGAAGCGGCCGACATAGGGCAGCTCGAGACGCGGGTGCGCGAGGCCGAACTTGAGATCCAACTCGAGAACAGTGACGCAGTGTCGGTCGAGGTGTCCGATCGCGACGAGGTGCTCGCCCGGCCGTTCCGGATTACACCGGAGGTCACGATCCCGGTGGGCACATATGGCTTCCGCGACATCGAAGCGACCTACGCCTTCGGTCAACAGCGGCCGGTATCCGGGTCGGTCTCGATCACGACCGGCCAGTTCTGGAGTGGCGAAGCGACCTCGCTCGAGGTCAGTCGCGGCCGGATCGAGATAACTCCGCAGCTGTCGGTCGAGCCGAGTGTGTCGGTGAACTGGATCAATCTGCCAGAGGGCAGTTTCACCGCCACGCTCGCGCTCACCCGCATGACTTACACGGTGTCGCCCCGGATGTTCTTCAGCGGTCTGCTGCAGTACAGCTCGAGCGCCGACACGTTCAGTACGAACTTCCGGTTGCGCTGGGAGTACTCGCCGGGCAGCGAGCTGTTCGTGGTGTACACGGAGGACCGCGACACCGATCCCTTCCGTCCTAATCGTGGGACCGAGCTCCGCAATCGCGGCTTCGTCGTGAAGACAACCCGTCTGTTTCGCTTCTAGAGCAGGTTCTCGCATCGAGAGCCCGCAGCGCGGCGTGGGGTCTTGGGGTGACTACCTGACTCTGTAGGAGCCCCAAGAAGGTCTCGACTTGTTCGTTCATGGCGATCAGGGGCCGACACCCCTGGGTGTCGGAGAAGCTAGATTGTGAGGGGGGGGGCAGTACTGGGGCGGGGCGCCGCCCAGCGCGCGGAGGAAGTTCCGGCGGCTGCTTGTCGTCGTAACGGGCAAACCCTATCAGGCTGGGCGGGCTTGCACCTCCTTGGTCTCTACGATAGTTTTGCAGTCGATTCACCTGGACCCGGACGCCCTTGCAGACAGGAAGGTTCACGATGATCTCTGCGCGTCGTTTCGTTCTCGTCGCCGCCGCAACGTTTTTGGCCGCCGCCACCACCGTCGAGGCGCAACCGGTCAACGATCTGCCCAACCCTTACACGACCCATCAGGGCTTCTACGAGCTGCCGGAGGGTCGAACCTGGGGAGCCACGAGCGCGGTAGACATCGACCCAGACGGCACCTCCATCTGGGTAGGTGAACGGTGCGGTCAGAACAGCTGTGCGGGTTCGGATCTCGACCCAATGCTGAAGTTCGATGCCGAAGGCGACCTGGTGACCAGTTTTGGTGCCGGCATGCTGCTCTTCCCTCACGGTATCCATGTCGACCGCGATGGCAACGTCTGGATCACGGATGCGCGCGGGCCGCGCGATGACGTTCCGGAAACCGCCGGTCTCGGTCACCGGGTGATCAAGTTCAGCCCCACCGGGGAGGTCCTGCTGGTGCTGGGCGAGGCGGGGGTTGCGGGTGACGGCACCGACCATCTGCTGAACGAGCCGTGTGACGTGGTGACCGCCCCCGACGGGTCGATCTTCGTCGCCGACGGGCACAGCGGTCAGGGTCGAAACGCCGGGCCCGAGACCGTCGCCCGCATCGTGAAGTACGACGCGGAGGGGAACTACCTCATGCACTGGGGCGGGCTCGGATCTGAGCCGGGACAGTTCCGGACACCGCACGGCCTCGCCTTCGACTCGCGGGGACGGCTTTTCGTGGCCGACCGCGGTAACGTGCGGATCCAGATCTTCGACCAGGAGGGCAACTTTCAGGAGGAATGGCCCCAGTTCAGCCGTCTGAGCGGTATTTACATCACAGCAGGCGACATCCTCTACGGTACCGACTCGGAGTCCAATGACCGCTCCAATTCGGGCTGGCGCCGCGGGATCCGAATCGGGAGCGCCGCGACTGGCGAGGTGACCTACTTCATCCCCGACCCGGTCGGAGAGGGCGGGACGAGTGCGGCCGAAGGGGTGGCGGTCGACGCCAACGGCAACATCTTCGGAGCCGAGGTCGGTCCCCGGCAGCTCGTGCGCTACACGCGGTGATTCCCAAAGATCGCTCGCCCTGGACGCGCCGGGTCGCCGTTGGCGTCTGTCTGGTTGCGTTGCCGCTGACCACGATCGCGGCCAACGACTGGCCACAGTGGCGAGGCCCAACGCGTCACGGGACCTGGACCGAGTCCGGCATCCTCGAACGCTTTCCCGACGCGGGTTTGACGGCTTCCTGGCGAACGCCTGTGCGAGGTGGGTTCGCCGGCCCGGTCGTCGCCGACGGTCGGGTTTTCATCCTCGACTACCAGGAGACTCCGGGCAGCCGGACGATGGACGGCATGGAGCGGCTCCTGGCCCTCGATGAGGAAACAGGTCGCGTCCTGTGGGCCAGCGAGTGGCCCGCCACCTATCGCAATCTACATCCCACGTTCGCGACCGGACCGCGGGCGACTCCGAGCGTCGATGGCGACCAGATCTTCGTTGTTGGCGCCGCCGGTATGATCCTAGCGCTCGATACCGCCACCGGAGATCCGCTCTGGCAGGTGGACACCACCACCGAGTACGGCATCACCGTCCCGGTGTATGGCGTGAGTGGCGCGCCACTAGTCGACGGGTCGATGGTCATCGTCCTGATGGGCGCCGAGCCGGACGCGCTCGTAGTGGCATTCGACAAGGCCACCGGCGAAGAGGTCTGGCGCGCCCTGCCCACGGTCTCCGAGACGGGGTATGCAGCACCCGTCATCTACGAGGCAGGCGGGATGCGTCAGTTGATCGCCTGGCATCCGCGTGGCGTGAGCTCACTCGACCCACAGACGGGCGAGCTCCACTGGCAGCACGACTGGGAGATCTCGAACGCGCTCACCGTGGCGAGTCCGGTGTCCGCGGGGCCCTATCTGGTCCTGACCCACTTCAGGCTGGGGTCGCTGATGCTCAGACTCGACCAGGACCGGCCGGGGGCAAGCGAGCTCTGGCGTGGCACCAGCCGCAGCGAGCTCCCTGGCGAGACCGAGGGTCTGCACGCGCTCATCACGACGCCCGTGATCATTGGCGACTACCTCTACGGCGTCGGAAGCTACGGCGAGCTCCGCTGCCTCGACGCCCGTACCGGGGAACGTGTGTGGGAAACTGCCGCGGCCGTCGTGCAGGAACGCTGGGGCACTGCGATGCTCGTGGCGCATCCGCCGACCGGCCGGGTGTTCATCTACAACGAGATGGGCGAGCTGATCCTGGCCGAGCTATCGCCCAAGGGCTACACCGAGATCGACCGGGTATCGCTGATCACGCCCACCACCCGGACCCGCGGCGGCGCCAGCGGGCGGTGGGGAGACCGTCCGGTGGCGTGGGCGCACCCAGCCTTCGCCAACCGGCATGTCATCGTGCGCAACGACGAAGAGATCGTGCGCTTGTCGTTAGCGGCGGCCGACTATTAGCTCGGTTAGGTACGGCCCCCGTATCTCCAGAGCGAGCGCCTGCCGTCCGAGCCACAGCTAGACTCACCCAACACACCACCGGGCACTCGCTAAACCGTTTGAGAGCCCCAGTCGTCCGCGGTGGAGCGGGCAGACGCTCCAAGAATAAGCTGTGGCGACAGACCCCTACCAGCTGGTAGACCGCTTACAGCGTGTCGTTTGATCTTTCTCCGAATGTCTCGCGCAGCGCACGGTCATGCCTTGCCGTCGGCGGCTGCACGGAGGCCCCTATGGCACGGTAGACAACTGCGGCTCACTGGCAGGGTTGAATGTCTTACTTCTAACTCTTGCTGCTATTCGAAGTTGAGAAACATTTACCTGAGTGGCTTGCCAAGGCTAGTGACTCTTCGTCGACTCAATCAAGTAGTACCAGTTAAAGATAGGCCAATTCACTGCCGACATCAAACGATCGAAGCCGATCAGGCACCTCCAGATACTTCTTCCTGGCAAACCAAGCAAGCAAACTGGGGCCATCAGGCCTGAAACACTCCGGACCCTGTTTTCGTTACCTCCAATCATCTGTAGAATCTCGGAAGCAGGTCGATGATTAAAAGGACTCGTCTCCGTGTTCATGCCCAAAAAGACAGATAAACCCAAGACAAGCTTTCGATATATCGAATCGATATTTCCCTCGAATATGACTAGCTTGCCACCTGGTTTCAATACGCGCATACATTCATTCAGCACCTGATCTGGATAAGGCAAATGATGAATAACGCCCCTCAATACGATGCCATCAAATCTTGCATCCGCGAAAGGCAAACGTTCGCCTTCCGATACGTATAAACATCCCGGCGCTTTCTTTAAACCTCTTTGGGCTACGACCAGCGATTTGTGGCTAGAATCGACGCCGCAGACACTCTCAAAGTGTTTCTCTAGATAGACTGTCAGTTCCCCTATCCCACAGCCAACTTCCAAGATCATCGAACAGTTGGGCAGGCAATCTACGATCTGCCCGAAATGAAAGTTGTAGAGCTCTGCCCGAGAGCCTTCTGCGCTCACGCACGCCTGCATGCGCTCTGCGTAAGCGTCACTCTCAGCGCGCTCTTTAGCCTTTAGTCGGTTAATCCGCCGCTCGCTTTTCATTGATGTGTTTGCTCTTGACTACGAACTGGCCCATCACGAGCACGTCCAAATGCCCTAACCGGAAAGCCCTTATCGCATCGGCAGGACTCGCAACGATAGGCTCTTCGTGCATGTTGAAGCTGGTATTGACCAATACGGGATCGCCCGACCGCTTTCCGTAAGCGGTCAAGATGTTGTGCATAAACAGATTGCCGGACCTCGACACCAATTGCGGCCGGGCAGTTCCATCCAGATGCACAGCTGCCGCGCAACGCTGCTTCATCCTGTCGGTACAATCACAGGTCACCGTCATGAAAGAAGCGGCTCTTGCGGACTGCTCCAGGTCCAAGAAGTAGTTCGGCGCAGCTTCCTGCGTGACAACGGGCGCAAACGGCATAAACTCTGTGCGATTCAGCTGTCGATTGAGCCACGTATTGATGTTGGGATCCGAAGCGCCGTACAAGATCGACCGATTTCCTAGAGACCTTGGGCCGTATTCCATCCGCCCACGAAACACGGCTACGACGTTGTCTTTCAGTAGTAATTCGGCGACTTCTTGCTCCAAGCCAGACTCATGTAGCTCGTATTCGCAGCCTTCGAACTCCAGCACCTCCTGCATTTGGTCTCTCGTATAGTCGGGACCGAGATAGACGTGTGAAATTAGAGACCGCTCAGAGGCGCACCATCTCGCCGCGGAAGGGTTGTCGAGTCTAGCCCACGCCGCGTACGCCGCACCTAAAGGGATGCCGCCATCCCCCATGTGAGGATGGATGAAGCCCTCCTTCACCTGACTCAGGCGAAACAGCAGTTGGTTTAGTCTGACATTCGCAAACGTGCCACCCGCTAGCGCTAAGTTCTGCAAGGGATACTGCCGCATAGCTGTCTCTGTAACTCCAACGAGAGCGTATTCCAAGAGCCGTTGTGCTCCATAAGCGATCTGTTTGGAGTTGAAAGGTTTCAGTGTCTTCTGCAAATACTCTATTGCAGGCAAGAGAAAGAGGCGCTTCTTATTCAGGAACCACAATTTCTCTTTTGAATAGCCATAAGCGTCTAGCAAAGTGCGGTACGCTTCGTCGCAAGGTTCATAGGCTGCCAGGCCTGTTACTTTGCCGCCATGGCGCCATGGGTCCATGCCAAGCAAAAAAGTAATGTACATCCAGAAGTTGCCGGCCGAATGTATCCGAGGCGTATAGCTAACTCTCCTTAGATGACCTTGTTGTCCAAGATACACCCCTCCTGAAACTCCGTCACCGCCGCCGTCTGAGGTGACGACGACGCATTCAGGGAAGCCGCTCGTGAAATAAGCTGAGTATGCGTGACATTCGTGGTGGTCCACAAAAGTCACAGGCGCGGTAAGTCCGTGCTGCCGAATCTCTTTCTTTAGAAGACCTTGCCTCGTTCTCAATCTTAGAATTAGCCGGATTGAGTGATATGCCAGCTCTGTTTCTAGCAGCCGCCCAGCATATTGGCTAAGTGTTCCAGCGAAGCGACGAAGCATGTTGGTGTTGAGCGTCGAAATGCCGAGTGCATTATCAGAGGCGGGACGGGTTGTTCCGCCAAATGCGATGTGATCGATATCTTTGGGTGCCAACCCAGTATGTTCCCAGAGATTACCGAGTGCTCGGACCGGGAATCCCGTGTGCATCTTGTTTCGAGAGAAACGCTCTTCATTCGCTGCATAGACAATGGATCCATTATCAATTAATGCGACGCCGCTGTCTTTACCGACAAAAAGTCCAAGTATTCTCATGCACGTCTTCTATGAGTGTTTAGTGTTTTCTCCACAGAACTAAAAGCACGCAACCCGGTGATGAGGCGATCACACTTGCAAGATACCAGGTTAAAGAGATGGAAACGGCAGTCTCTGGCGCTACTTCAAGATAGCCCAATAGTGCCACGAGTGCGCCCTCGCGGAGGCCTAGGCCGCCAATGCTCAAGGGCAAGGCTGAAACAAGTTGAGCTAAAGGCAGTATCAAAATAAACGTAAAGTACGTTACGCCCGCATGTAACTCACCCGAGAGCGTATAGATCGCAAGTGTGACTACCAGGTGGATTAGTATCGAGAGGGCAAATACGACGAGGAGTTTAGCAGCGTTACTGAAGAGTGACGAGATATGTCGATAAACACAGCCAATGACATTGTGGGTTGATAGTGGCTT
Source organism: Acidobacteria bacterium UBA2994 (assembly GCA_002346545.1). Classification (GTDB taxonomy): domain Bacteria; phylum Acidobacteriota; class Vicinamibacteria; order Vicinamibacterales; family UBA8438; genus UBA2994. Next base: position 31,629 of record DEAA01000028.1, on the reverse strand, counting down.
GAAGTGTGAGAGCGCAGCCAAGAGGCCAGTTGAGAGAATGGCAAGGGCAGCCAGTAAATGAGTCGCGCCAGCATGATGGAGCTCGAGTGGCGCGAGGGGTATTGCCAGAGAACCCATCAATAAGAGCGTCAAGAGGCCTAGGCAGCGGTCAATCAGAAAGCTTGATGTTGCGGCCTGGAGGTCGCCTGATGCTTTGTAGAGAAGAGAGGCCCGAAGTGTATCTCCAGCAATAACGCCTGGTAAGGTCAGATTAAAGAAAGATCCTATTATCGATAGAGCAAAAGATTTTCCTGTTGAGACAGTAATCGCGGTGTCTAAGTTGGCGATAATGTAACGCCAACGAATGCTTGCAAGAAAGACGCTGCTGGCGCTCAGCAAGACGACAGATACCAGCGGACCGGCGCCAAGCTCGATGGACGTGCGCAAGACTACGCCGAGATCTACTCTGCTAAATACCCAGGACAGCGCCAAGGCGCTCACGAGCGCCTTCAGTGTGAAGAAGAGATAGCGAGTGCTGAGCACTACGTCCCTGGCCTGTCTGGTTTCCTCGGACCAGTGATTGTCGGCGAGCGGCGCCTTGGGTTCACGGTAGTGCCGCTCGCGTCGTTGTGTGCGCTTTAAGCCCCAGCATCGTTAGGGGGATGGAGTGAGGTGGACGATATCCCATCGGTAGGTCACAGAACGACCTTGACCGAGTGCGGAACCAGTCTACATTCAGGCGCTCATTCTCCAAGCCCTCATTAAAGTTCACGTCAGTTCGTTGGCCCACGGGCTGTGACGGTTGATCGGCGCCGTGTCGACCTGCGTCGCCGTACGCCAGCCAGTACCGAGCAACCCTCAGGGTATGTGCCAGTTCACGCAGCTCGGGTTGTCGATGACCAGACATTGACCGTTCCAGTGTTTGAGCGCAGGTGGGCGTTTAGGCGCTGTCCAGTTGGCGAATGCCACGCTGCAAACCACCCCATCGGGCTGAGAGCCGCCGCCCACAGGCCATTCGCTAAACCTGCATCGGGCCCGCTATCGGCGTCTTCAGTGATGGCGGTGGGATGTGGCCTGGACCAGCCATAGGGGCCGGTGTCTGAGGTGGCAGGCGCTTCATGGAATCGGTGCCGGGTTAAAGGGATTGGAGAATCGCGGATCGGTGAGAAACTTCTCGTCGGTGAGCGTATGGAGAAACGCGACCAGGGCGTCGATCTCGGGGTCGGTCAGCTCCAGCGGGACCGGCACGATTGGACCTCCGGTTACGGCCGTGCGTCGATCGATGAGCGTCATGTCCAGGAAGGGACTGGCCGTGACCCGACGGTCGTAGTGCTCGACCACCTCACGCAGTGAGTCGAACCGTCCATCGTGCATGTATGGTTTCCGCACGGCGACGTTGCGCAACGACGGAGCTTTGAAGCGTCCCTCGCCAGTGCCCGGGTCCCCCTGATTTTCACCGTCGAGACCGATGTTCCGGGGCGAACGGAGGACCTGTACATCGGTCGCATGGCAGCGCGCACAACCGGCCCCCCGCTGTCCTGGTGTGGGCGTGGTCAGGAAGAGTCGATGTCCGGCCGCTTCGAGTGGTGACAGCCGCGCGTCGAAGGCCGCCGATCCGGGCGGGCCGGCGGCGCGGGCCTCGTCATACTGGGCGCGGTGAGAGACCAGCGCCCGGACGAACTGGGCCAGGGCGCGGGCGAGTCGCAACTCGGTTACCTCCGGCGTGCCGAAGGCGTCGGTGAGCAGTGGGGCATAGTAGGGCGCCTCGGAGACCCGCGCCACCGCGTCGCCGGGCGACAGGCCCATCTCGATTGGGTCGGTGAGCGGCGCCAGGACCTGCGACTCAAGGCTCTCCGCACGCTCGTCCCAGAAGAACCGTCCCCGTTCGTAGTACCTCGCGTTGGTCAGGCTCATGGCGTGGCGCCGGGTCGCCCGGCCATTGAACCCTTCACTCAACCGGCGGGGATCCCCGAAACCATGCGCCTGTTGGTGGCAGGAGGCGCAACTTATAGTGCCGTTAGCCGAGAGCCGCGTGTCATGGAAGAGCACCCGCCCCAGGGTGACGCCGGCGTCGGTCGGTGGATTCTCGAACGGCGTGTTGTCGGTGGCGCCGATGCCGAGCGGGTCAGGGTCGGTGAAGTGCTGGGGAAGCCGTTCATCGGTGTAGCGATACCCCGGCGCGGGCAGCTGCGGTACCTGCAGCCGGGCTGGCGCGGGCGTCTGGGCGGCCACGAGCACGCTGAGGCCCAACAGCACGAGGAGCGGCAGGAACTTTCGCACCCTGCGACTGTAACGCATCCGGTGGGCTGGAGCCGCCGCCCTTGCTCCAGCGTGATGCCGTCTCCTCCAGAGCCGCTACAATCGCTACGCGGGAGAAACCTGAACGGTCGGTTGAGCGTCTCGACGTAGGTGTAGGGGGCCTAATGACGAATCTGGTCTGGCGCTTCGGAAGTGGTGGCATTTGCGCGCTCGCAGTGACGATACTCCTCGGTCTTGGTGCTGCAGCTATTGCCGGCCAGCGGGTGTACCCGGTCAACGGAGCCCCGTATGCTGGGGCCGTCGTCTCTTCGCCGGGGGCGACCCTGGCGGTGGTCGGCGGAATCACTGGCGCGGGCTTGGCGGCAGAGGCGTCATCGGAGGCGCTGTCGGGACTGGCGGCGCGTCTAGAGTCGGTGGGCCTCGACCGCTCTCGGTTGCTCCGCGTGCGGGCCGCCCTCGAACCCGGTACTGACGTCGGAGCCTGGAACGAGGCGTGGAACCGCTACTTCGATGGCGTGCCCCCACCAGCGCGGACGACGGTCTATGCCACGTCGCTCCCGGTGGGCGCGACGGTGATGATTGATGCGGTCGCGTCGTTCCCCGCGGACGCTTCTCATCCGGTGTCCGTGTCGGGCGCCCGGAAGACCCTGAATCCCCATCTGCGGCTCGTCGGTCCGGATTCGAACCCGACGGCGATCGTGTCGACGCGCACCGGTCTGTTTCTTACCTCCGGCGCGCTTCCCGGTCGTGACATTGGCAACTTGACGTCGATGGAAGCTCACATGCGTTCCTCTATGAACAGCCTGGGCCGGAATCTGACCTCGCAGGGCCTCCAGTGGTCGGATGCGTTCTTCATCCGGGTGATGCCGACCCCGCAACCCGGACGCGCCGACGTTGACTTCGACGCGTGGGTCCCCGTCTACGAGATCCTGGGTGAGTTGACGGGTGGGGCCCGGCCGGCCTACACGCTGTGGTCGGCGCCCGGGTTCGGCGCCAGCGGCCGGTTCTCGGAGATCGAGGTATGGGCCGTCCCACCTGCGCCGCCTGCGGTGTTCGCCACTGCGGACCCCACCGCCGCGAATCCGAGACTCCGGATGTCCGGCAATCCCCGGAGCTTCATTGCCAGTGGCGCCATGATTGCGCCCAACGCCGAGCTGGCCTGGATGTCAGGCATCGTGGCACCGGAGGGAACGCCTCCCGAGGAGGAGGCGGCGCGCTCCGTCGCGACGCTCAAGGAACGGGTGGCCGAGATGGGTGCGACCCTGGCCGACGTCGCCGAGCTGCGTGTGTATCGGGTGTCGCGCGAGGTCGACGGTGATGATCTCGCGGAGGCCTGGAATGAGGTCTACGGCGCCGAGTGGAACAACGAGACCCAGCCTCACAAACCGGTCCGGACCAACTACCTGGTCGAGGCGCTTCCGGGCGGACGTCACGTGGAGGTCGAGGCGGTCGTAGTACTTCCGCCCCGGGAGTTTTGAAGGTGCGACGACTGACATGCGTAGCTGCCGTCGTGTTGACGGCGGTCGGGCTTGGGGCGCAGTCGGGTCGTTTTCCTGAACGGCTCCCGCTCGATCAGCTCGATGTCTCGCCACCGGCGACCCGCGTGACCGGCGACCTCGGGTCTCTTCGCGCGCACCGGGTAGCGTGTCCCTCTCAGGATCTCACCGGGGCCGCCCTGCGTCGCCGCATCGTGGACGTGACAGTCCAGGAGTGGAGCTTCTTCGGTCACGCCGTGCTCGACTACACCCGGCCAGACGTGTTCGACCGCGCACGTATTCGTCGCCGCGGCTGGTCCCTGCTCGATCGTGAGGAGACGGTGCGGGTCGCCGACTCGATCGCCGGCTACTGGACCGTGACGCCCGAAGGAAGCTGGATTATCGAGAACCAGAATCGCCGCTGGCATCAGTTCGGTGTGGCCTCGCGCTGGCGCACGCCCTGGTCGGCGGCCTTCATCTCCTGGGTGATGTGCGAGAGCGGGCTCGACGAAAGGGAACAGTTTCGGCGCGCGGTCGCGCATCACACCTACATCGACCAGGCGATTCGCGCCCGCGACGGTGCGGCGGCATCGGCTGCGTTCACGGCCTACGATATCGGCGAGGCGCCGATTGCGCCCGGCGACCTCCTGTGCAGTGGACGCCGGCCCGTCTATCGGTCGGTAGCCGAGCGGCGGCACCAGATGGGCGAGGGGGCCCGCATGCATTGCGACATCGTGGTCAAGCTCGAGCCGGACCGTTTCCGCATCCTCGCCATCGGCGGCAACGTACGAGCCACGGTCGGTCTCAAGTTGCTGCCCGCCGAGGTCGACGCCCAGGTCGGCGTCCTCCCGGCCGGCGGACCCCGACCGATGTTCGTTCATCTCAAGCTCGCCGCGGACCCGATCGCCCCCGACGCGCTCGACGACACTCCGACCCTGCGCGCCCTGAGCTGCGCGGGTCGAGCCTGGCCAGAGTCGCTCCGGGTGGCCTCGATCGCGCCGCCGGACCCCGCGGCCCACTGTTGATTCAGATAGACTGGTTGCCCGCTATTGACAGGAAGTCCGAGGAGGACCGATGAAAGCCACTGCTATTGCCCCGTGCGCCATCGCTGCGCTACTGCTTGCTGCTACGTCTGGTGCGCAGTCCCAGGTCATCGATCTCCGTGCGTCTGACGGCGTCGTGCTCAAGGCGACCTATACCTCGCCAGGGCAGCCGGGTCCTGGCATGCTGTTCATCCACCAGTGCAACATGGACCGGAGCTCGTGGACGAGCATCGCGAGCGAGCTCGTCGACGCCGGCGTCCACGTCCTCACGCTCGACCTGCGCGGCTTTGGCGAGAGCGGCGGCGAGGGGATGTCGGCCGGGTTTCCGACCCTGCTCCAGAAGTCGGCCGACGACGCCGACATGGCCTACGAGTATCTGGCGGCGCAGCCGGGTGTCGACACCGACCGGATGGGTGTGGGCGGCGCCAGCTGCGGCGGGATGATCAACGCGGATCTGGCGGCCCGCAAGCCAGTCGAGGCATTGATGCTCCTATCGAGTCCGCCCAGCGCGGCGGCAGTCGAGAACATGGCTGCGTCACCGGAGCTGGCGGTGTTCGGCGCGGCCACCGAGGATGATCCGGTGACTCAGGGTGTCGCCGATGCTCTACGGGCAGCCGTCGCCGGGTCCGGGCATCCGAGCTCGAAAGCCATGATCTACGAGGGCACCGAGCATGGGCTCCCGATGTTCGAGAAAAACCCGGACCTTGAGCCGGCGCTGCTCGACTGGCTGAAGGCCGAACTGACGAACTAACTTTGGAGGGAGCAATGCGACGTGTCATGTGCTTGGCGGGTCTGACCGCCGTCGGCGTGATTTTCACTGTGGCGGCCCAGGAGGCGCGGCAGCCCCGGCCAGAGATCTACGGGATCAAACGGGTATCTGAGCAGCTGTATGTCCTGATCAACGACCCGATGAGCAATGCCATGGAAACCGGAGGCAATACCGCGGTCTGGGTCATGGATTCGGGGGTGCTGCTGGTCGACACGAAGATCGCCGGCTACGGACAGAGCATCATCGATCATGTGGCCAAGATCACGCATCTGCCGGTGACGACGATCGTCAATACCCACACTCATTACGACCACAGTGGCACGAACGTCGAGTTCCCCGACACGGTCGACTTCGTTGTGCACGAAAATACGCTCGCCCAGATGTCGCGCGAGACGTGTGCGTCGGTGACCAACTGCGACGCGTTCAAGGGCGAGGGCGCCAGGTATCTGCCCAAGACCACGTATTCGGATCGGCACACCTTGTTCAGCGGCGACGACCGGGTCGAGCTGCATCATTTCGGTCGGGGCCACACCGACGGGGACACGTTCGTGGTGTTCCCGTCCGCCGGAGCTATGCACACCGGCGACATGTTCCAGCGGATGACGAGCGGGTTTCCATTCATCGACGTCGAGAACGGCAACGGCAGTGCCCTAGAGTTCGGCGCGACGCTCGAACGGGCAGTGGCCGGCATCAGCGGTGTGGACACCGTGATCCCAGGGCACAACACCTGGGTGGTCGCCTGGAACGACTTCGTCGCCTTCACGGGGTTCTACAACGACATGCTGGAGCAGGTGAGGGCCAGCCACGCCGCCGGCCGCAGTGTCGAGGAGGCGGCGGAGGCCTACCGCGTGCCGGCCGAGTTCAGCCGGTTCCCCGCGCCGCCGGAGAACGTCCGGCGGGCGGTCGGGTGGGCCTACGACGAACTGTGACCAGTCGGTCGAGCCCGTGACGCTCGCTGTAGGGGGAACTCGAGATGACCAGATACGGACTCGTGGCTGCGCTCGGTGGATGGATGGTGCTGGTGGCCGGCGGCCCCCTTGCGGCCCAGGAGTTGCCCCGCACAGCCTGGGGTGACCCGGATCTGATGGGCACTTGGTCGTACGCCTCGCTAACTCCGCTCCAGCGGCCCACATTAATGGCTGAGAAGGAGTTCTTCACGCCCGAAGAGGCCGCCCAGCGGAACTTCGCAGTGACCCAGGACCAGCCGGATTCGCCCGGCAGCGTGGGGTCCTACAACGCGCTCTGGTTTGACCGGGGCGAGGTCGCCGAGGATCTCCGTACCGCGTTGATTGTCGACCCGCCGAACGGGCGGCTGCCGACCCGGACCGAGACCGACCGGCACGCTGAGGCGCGCCGCGCCTATCTTCGCGATCACCCCGCCGATTCATGGCTGGACCGGAGTAACTGGGACCGCTGCATCACCTATCACGGTGTGCCACCGGTCTCGACCGGATACAACAACACCTACCAGATCCTGCAGACGCCGACCCATGTGGCCATTCGGGTGGAGAATATCCACGACGTGCGGATCATCCCGATCGACGGGCGTCCGAAGCTCACCGACGCAATCCGTCAGTGGAATGGCGACTCGCGGGCCTTCTGGGAGGGAGACACGCTGGTGGTCGAGACGGCGAACTTCAGTGACCAGACGGTGCACCGTTTCCCCTCGTCACCGACGACTAAGGCCGTCGAGCGTTTCAGGCGGGTCAGCGAGGATCGGATCGACTATCAGTTCACGATCGAGGACCCGACGGTCTATACCGGGACGTGGACCGCGGTCAGGCCGATGCCCAGGCTGGACGACTACGTCATCTATGAGTACGCGTGCCACGAAGGTAACTACGCCATGACCAACATCCTGCTAGCCGAGCGGTCGCAGGAGGCGGCGCGCGGCCAGTAGCAGGACGAGTCGTAGGTTCGTCCGACAGGACCATGTCGTCTCGAGTGAGTACGGTGACCGCACTGACGACGCTGAGCGTACTTTCGTCTTGGGCGGCCGACGCGCAAGACTCCAGCCAGCACTCCCATCCTTCGTTGCAGCGGCCGCCCGGTGATCGTGACGTTATCGCGCGCGGGCGAGCGCTGTACGGTCCCAGCTGTTCGCGTTTGTGATGTAGTAGGCCGCATAGCTTGCGGCATGAAGTTACTCGCGCAGACCAACCTCGCCTGGATGCGCTATCCGCTCGACGACCCGCGGATGGCGCCGATGCGTGACGAGATCGACCGCATCAACCGCCTTGGCGACGCTTCGCCGGGCTGTGTCTGGCGTTTCGAGACCCCCGACGGCGACGCTACCGCCGTGCGAGTGCTCGATGATCCCCGCATTCTGTTCAATCTGACGATCTGGCGGTCGATCGACGACCTCCGGCACTACGTGTATCGCACCGAGCATGCCGACTTTTTCCGGCGCAGGCGGGAGTGGTTCATTCGTCCCCCGCAACCGCCAGTGGCCATGTGGTGGGTGGCCGAGAGCGAGCGGCCGTCGGTTTCGGACGCCATGGAGCGTCTGGAGCGCTTGTGGCGGGAGGGACCGTCGCCCGAGGTCTTCAGTCTGGCTGATGCATGGGATGCCGACGGCCGCCCGGTCAGTTGGACCCGACGATCGCCTCGCACAAACGGGTGACCCGCTCGGTGTCGGCTAGTGTGCACCCGACCCCGCGGGGCTTCCCGTGGACGCAGCTGGCGATGAACTCCTCCAGTTGTCCACGGAGTCCCGGTTTGTAGGTCAGATCCGCTTTCAGGCTGATCTCCACCTGCGGCGAGTAGCGGCGGATCGGATGCTCGGGTGTTGGGTCGGCCACATCCATCCCGTGATACACGGTCAGGGTTTCGAGCGGGGACAGCTCGTAGATCCGATCGCTGAAGTGCAGCGCGAGTCGGTGCCGGCTGGGTGCGTCGAAGTTGATCCGCAGGTGAACAGGCACATCGGTGGCGGTGGCCACGAGCAGTCCGTTGTAGGCGGCAAACCCGCCGTCGTCCCGTCGTCCCGTGCGGTGCATTTGCTCGACCCGCAGGTCGCCCAGCAGGTGCAGCAGTAGATCGAGCGGGTGCGACGTCCGTGACAGCAGCCCCATCGTGGGCACCCAAGCCGGCGCCGACGCGAAATCCGCGTCGAGCGGATCGGGGAAGCTTCCTTCGACCGACAGCAGCGTGCGGGTGCTGAGCGCCTGCCGCACCTCCGGAAGGAACTCGTAGAACCGGCGGTTGTGACCGATCAGGGTCCGTTCCCCGAGAGGTGTCGGACGCTCGAGCCACTCGCGCAGCCTGCGGGATGACAGCGCGGGCGGTTTCTCGATCAGGCTCGGGATGCCGGCTTCGAGTACCTGCTCGGCGATGTCGGCCGTGCGATCCCAGGGGGTGGCGACCAGCAGCGCTTCCACCACGTTTCGGTCCATCGCGAGGAGGTCCTCGACTCGGTCGCACGCCCGGCCAACCTGAAAGTCGTCCATGAATCGGCGACGGCGGTCAGAGTCGCCCGTCGTGCAGACCGTATCGATCTGATGACCCAGACCACGGACGACTGCTGCATGGTGGCGCGCCATCGGCCCGCACCCGATGAAGCCGAACTTCAACGGCTTTTATCCATCGCGTCGTCGGCTACCGGTTGCGCCGAGACCGGACGCCGCGCCGCGTTCCACCGGATGTCTGGCACGAAGACTGACTGGCGCTTCAGGATCTCGCCACGATGATCCGTCAGGTCGTCGAGCACTCGTCCCAGCTCGGTCTCGACGTCCGTGGTGGGCTCGTAGCCCAGGTCGCGAAGACCCTGGTGGTCGGGGTTGTAGTGGTGGTCTTCCCGCTCGACGCGCGGGTTCTCGAGCGGCTGGATGGTGACATCGAGTCCTTTGCGGTTCCCCACCGCGCGCACCTTTTCGGCCAGCTCGGTGACGGAGTACACCTCCTGGAACTGATTTAGCACCCGATACTCGCCTTCCCCCGGAGGGTGGTCGAGCGCCAGTGTCAGGCAGGCCATCGAGTCGGCCAGGGGAAGGAAGCCGCGCCGTTGGTGACCGGAGCCGTAGGGCGTCAACGCATGACCGATCACGGCCTGGGCGCAGAAACGGTTGATCGTCGTGCCGAAGGCCTGATCGATATCGAACCGGGTATTCAGCCGCGCCTCGGTCGGGTCCAGCCCGGTGCCGAAGACGACACCCTGCATGATGTCAGTCGCAGCCAAGCCCCAGAGCCGACAGGCGAACATCACGTTGTTCGAGTCGTGCACCTTCGTCCAGTGATACCAGCTGCCTGCCTGTCGCGGGAACGGCAACGTGTCGGTCCGCCCCCGGTAGTCGACGGTAAAGAACCCTTCCGGAATGTCGAGGTTTGGGGTCCCGTACTCTCCCATCGTGCCCAGTTTGAGCAGGTGGGCGTCTGGGCACGCTTCCCGCATCGCATACAGCACGTTCAGCGTGCCGATCACGTTGTTCTGGTGGGTGAAGACGCAGTGGTCAACGTCGATCATGCTGTAAGGCGCAGACGGCATCTCGCCTAGATGGACGACGGCATCCGGTCGCACGTCGGCCAGCGCGTCTCGCACGAAGCGGTAGTCGCAGAGGTCGCCCTCGAAGAACCGGAGATCGCGGCCGAAGCGGCTCCGGAAGGCATCGAGCCGTTCCGGCATGGGCGCGATCGGCACGACGGACCCCGAGCCCATCTCCTCGACCCAGGCGCGACGCAGGAAGCGGTCGGCACCAGAGATGTCGGCCCCGCGCCCGGCCAGGTGTCTGGCGAGTGACCAGCCGAGATAACCGTCGATGCCCGCGATGAAGACCTTCATTTGCTGTGGTGTACCTGCCTGGGCGCTAGAACCGACACAGTGTAGCCTACTGGCCCGGTCGGGTCGTACTTGGCGCTGGGACTACGATGGAACGCTCCAGGACGAGAACCTGAGCGCCAGCCGCAACTTCGAGTTTGCCCGCAACCTCTCCTTCAATGCGGACAGCCGGCGCGACATGGAGCGTTTCGGCGAGATCGACTTCGAGAGATCGGAGTAATCGATCGGCGGCAGCAGCGTCGACATTTCGAGAGTCCTGTCTCTCAGAGCTCGCTATCGACTGTTCTTCAGTCGAGACCTGCGCCGGACGATCCGGGCGATCTTCACCAGAATCGGATATCTCTCCCGCTATGTAGGCCCTTGTCCCGGCGGGTTGGGGTCGGGTCTTGTAGACTCACGGTTCGATGTTTATCCGCCGAGTCCTTGTCTCCCTCGCGAGCGTCCTGCTGGCGGCGGCCCCGTGGTCCGCCTATGTCCGGTCGGCGGAGGAGCGGGCGCACAGGCTCGTGATCGTTGTCGACAACGCTGACGACCCCCGGATCGGTCTGACGCGCGAGGCGATCGGCTTCTGGAACCAGACGCTGGCCGATCTGGGCCTCGACCTCGAGTTGCAGGAGGCCGAGCTTCTGGTGACCTCGGCCCAAGCGCGAGCGATTGAGACGTTCGCGCGCTTCGTGTCTCAGCGTGGCGGTCGGATGCCCAAGGGAACCAATGGGCCGGCCCCGCCGGAGACGCTGGCTCAGCTGGACGGCGACGTCGTGGTGCTGCTGTCTCGACAGCAGCTGTTGCCGTTCGCCTGGCCGCTCGTCGGGCGACCCGACTACTTCGTCGCGATCCGCCAGCTGGAGCGCCGACGTCCCGGGGACGAGCGCGTGCTCCGGAACGTCATCGCGCACGAACTGGGACATACGCTCGGGCTTTCACATCATCGGACGAGCTTCACGCTAATGTGCGCCCCGTGCTCCTCGGTGGCGGCCGCTGACCAGACCTTGGAGTGGCTGCCCTTGACCGACCTCGACCTAGCTCGCCTCCGAGCGCGATATGCGCAGTAGCGGCGTCTTGCCGCGCTTGCGCCACTCCGACGACAATGGCTCTCGTGATTCCTAAGGTGCAGGTGCGAGCGACAGGATGCTGTCTCGTCGCGTGGCTGCTGGCGGCCGCGCCAGGCGCCGCACAGGACTGGCCGCAGTGGCGCGGGCCGGCGCGGGATGGGGTCGTGTCCGCCGCGGTCACGCCTGACGCTTGGCCGGCGGCCTGGCAGCGCGCCTGGGCGTTCGAGATCGGCGAGGGCTACGCGTCCCCGGTCGTGGTTGGCGATCGAGCCTATACCTTCAGCCGGCAGGATCCGCTCGAGGTCGTCACTGCCCTGTCCTTAACCGACGGCACTGTTTTCTGGCAGCATCTGTATCAGGCGCCGTTCGAGAAGAATCCCTACGCGCTCAAGATGGCTAAGGGTCCCTACGCTACGCCGTTGGTCGATGGCGGCCGCCTCTACACGGTGGGGGTGAGCGGCATCGTCTCGGCGTGGTCGCTTGACGACGGGCGTCCGCTATGGCGTCGCAGCTTCGTCGACCTTGTCGACTCGACGGCCCTGTTCGGTGGCACGGCGGCGTCGCCGCTGATGGTCGACGGGCTGCTGGTGGTACAGGTGGGGAGCGACGTGCATGGCGGCGTGGTGCTGGCCCTGGACTCGACGGACGGTGCTGAGCGGTGGCGTCTGGAAGGGCCCATGCCAGGCTACGCCTCCCCCATCCGGTTCGACGCTGGCGGCGTAGGCCACTTGGTCGTGGTGACCCAGGAGTCGCTGGCTGGACTCGATCCGGCGACCGGTGTCCCCCGCTGGACCATTCCGTTCCTCGACGAGTTGCTTGAGAACATCGTGACGCCGGTCTGGACCGGGGCCGAGCTCATCATGTCCGGTACCCGGGCCGGCACGCACGCTTACCGCCTCGTCAAGGAGGAGGGCGCGTGGAGCTACACTGAGATCTGGACGAACCCCGAGGTCACGTTTTACATGAGCTCGCCGGTCCTGGGCGACGGGTTGCTGTACGGTCTCTCGTCGAAGAGGGCCGGCCGGTTCGTGGCGCTCGACACCGCGAGCGGCGAGGTGACCTGGTCGAGCGAGGGCCGTGAGGGAGAGCACGCTACAGCGTTGCTGACCGCCGAGCACCTAGTGCTGCTGACTAACGAGGCGCAGTTGCTGGTGGTTGAGCGGGGCGGGGCGATCTACCGTATCGAACGGAGTTACACCGTGGCCGACAGCCAGACCTGGACGCTGCCGGTGCTGCTGGACGACGGACTGCTTGTGCGCGACGAGACGCACCTAGTGAAGCTGACCGCCGAGTGAGGCGGCGGCGTGGAGGGAGTCGAGCAATGACCAACCTGTACAGACGGATCGTTCGACGGTGGGTGGTTGGGCTGGCCGCGGCGGCGGTGCTGGCGTCACCGACCCTCGATGGGCTGGCGGCCGAGGACCTTCCGACGGCCGCGCCAGAGTCGGTCGGCATGTCGAGCGAGCGGTTGCAACGGATCGACGAGTACTTTCAGCGATTCGTCGACGAGGGGAAGATCGCGGGCGCGGTTAGCCTGGTCGCGCGCCACGGGAAGGTCGTGCATCACTCGGCCGTCGGGATGAACCACCTAGAGGTGGAGACGCCGATGTCCACCGACCAGATCTTCGTTTTGATGTCGATGACCAAGCCCATTGTATCGACCGCGTTAATGATGCTGTTTGAGGAGGGGCGCTTCCGGCTCGACGATCCGATCGCGGACTGGATTCCGGAGTATGCCGACCACATGGTTCGTGAAACCGAAGGTCCGGTCGCTCGCACGGTCGCCGAGGCGCGCCCGGTCACCATCCGTCACGTCTTGACCCACACCTCCGGGCTGACACTCAGCGCGAACGGCGCGGCGCTCTCGGCCGAGGACCGTCGGTATGTCACCAACGACGGGGAGCCGTTCGCTACTCTGTCCGAGCGTGTCACCAGGGCGGCGAAGATACCAGCCGCGTTCCATCCGGGCGACCATTGGCAGTACGGGGCCTCGACCGACTACGTCGCGGTGCTCGTGGAGCGGATCAGCGGTCAGTCGATCGCCGAATTCCTGCAAGAGCGGATTTTCGACCCGCTCGGTATGGAGGACACCTTCTATAACGTCCCTCGGGAGAAGGTTGACCGGGTGGCCGCCGCCTACCGCCGGGTTGATGACGGCATGGAACTGCTGAGGGCGCCAGGGTTCAGGGAGCCGACCACCTACTTTCCCGGCGTGGCTGGGCTCAGTGGCACCTCGTCCGACTACTTCCGGTTCGCCCAGATGGTGGCTAACGGGGGCGAGCTCAACGGCCTCCGGTTGCTTGGGCGGAAGACGGTCGATCTGATGGTCAGCAACCACACCGACGACATGGATGTTTACATTCGTGGTACGGGCTACGGGTTCGGTCTCGGCTTCGGAGTGCTGGTCGACCCGACCAAGTCGTTTGACACTATGTCGGCGGGTGGCTACGGGTGGGGTGGCGCGTGGGGCACCCTCTACTTTGCCGATCCGGCCGAAGACCTCGTCGGGCTCATGTTTATCCAGCTGGCGGGGCATGGCCCGTTGAACATCAGACAGATGTTTACGAATGTGGTCAGTCAGGCGGTCGTCGACAGCGTGGCGGACCAGGCGCCCAAGATCCGCGGCTACCTGGCGACCCCGTAGGGCCGGTTTCCGCCCCGCCATTAAACGCTTAGAGCAACCGCAGCTGGCCAGCCGCGAGCGGCGCCACGGTCGGCGAGAAGTCGCCCAAAGATGGCGCGGCGACCGTGCCGGTTCTGGCATAGCGCTCGAGTTGTTGCCGCAGCCACATGATGTAGCGGCGGTTGTGCGACCGCTCGTCGATCGCTTGGCGGCACAACGACGCTACTGCGCCGGCATGACGCCGCCACGATCTCCCGTCACAATCCACCTGCAGATAGCAGGGTTTCTCGTCCCAGAACAGTGGGTCCCTGGCTAGGGTCCAGATATCGCATTGAATCTCGCCGCTCGGGATCAGTTCCATCCCGGGCGGTTGGAGCAGGTGCGTGAGCTCGTGACCGATCGTGTAGTAGGTCACTCGCCGGCGCCGGTACGGATTCAGACGGATCAGGCGGTCAGAGGGAATTGCCAGCCCGTCCAGCCGCCGACTGGCGGTGACCCCGACTGTGACCGGTGCGTCACCAAGCTCGGGAAAGAGCGCCAGCGAACGCTTGAGCTGTAAAACCAGCTCGTCGGATGCGGCCGCAGCCATCGGCGCGGTGAGGCGGAGCCGGGCCATGTCAGGACACGATAGCAGGTTCGCGAAACTGATGAGTGGCGATCGTCGTCTAATCCCGGTAGGCGGCCGGAGTGCCGGGATTGCCCCTCGCTCAATCCGCACTGGCGCCGTTTTTCTCCAGAGTCAATGCCGAGCGAATTTCTTCAAGGGCAAAAACATTTTCTTCCTGAGTCGTGATTAGATCGACGGAACCATGAACGGCATCATCAACTGGTTTGCCCGGAACCCTGTCGCTGCCAATCTACTGATGGTCTTCTTGGTCGTCAGCGGCGCGGTCGCCTCCTTGACGGTAAAAGAGGAGGTCTTTCCCGAGTTCGCCCTCGACCTGGTGACGATCGAGGTGCCTTATCTGGGGGCCGCCCCTGAGGAGGTCGAGTCGGCCGTCTCGGTGCGGATCGAAGAGGCGATCCAGGGGATCGACGGGATCAAGGAGATCACGTCAACGGCATCCGAAGGGATGGGGACGGTCCAGGTCGAGCTGGAGCTCGGCGCTGACACCCGGAAGGTCGTCGACGATATCAAGAGCAATGTCGACGCCATCACGACGTTTCCCGCCGAGACCGAGAAACCGATTATCCGAGAGCTCACCACCCGCCAGCAGGTCGTCGACATCGCGGTGGCGGGCGACACCGACGAACTGAGCCTGAAACGGGTCGCCGAGCGTGTGCGTGACGAGCTCACCGCGCTGCCCGAGATCACGCAGGCGGAAGTGGTTGGCGCGCGGCCCTACGAAATCAGTATCGAGGTGTCGGAAACTGCGCTGCGGCGACACGGGCTCCGGTTCGACGATGTGGCTGATGCGGTGCGCAGGTCATCGCTCGACCTTCCGGGGGGGGCGGTCCGGGCGGAGAGCGGCGAGATTCTGCTGCGGACCATCGGTCAGGCCTACGGGCGTCAGGACTACGAGAATCTTGTGCTCCTCACCCGCCCGGATGGCACCCGGCTGATGTTGGAAGACGTGGCCACGGTAATCGACGGGTTTGCCGAGACCGACGAGTCGGCCCGCTTCGATGTGGCACCTGCGGTGTTGGTGTCGGTCTATCGAACCGGCGATCAGCGGGTGCTCGAGATTGCCGATGCGGTCGAGCGGTATGTCGAACGTGCGGAGGGCACGTTGCCCGCCGGGTTGACGCTGACGATGTGGCAGGACCAGTCTGAGGCGCTGGACGCCCGGCTGTCCTTGCTGCTCCGCAATGGGTTCGGCGGGTTCGTCCTCGTCTTCGTCGCGCTCGCCCTGTTTCTGGATCTGCGGCTGGCGTTCTGGACCAGCCTCGGGATCCCCATCTCGTTTCTTGGCGCGATCTGGCTGATGCCGGCGTTCGATGTATCCATCAACGTGATGTCGCTGTTCGCGTTCATCCTAGTGCTGGGCATCGTCGTGGACGATGCCATTGTCGTGGGCGAGAACATCCACACGCACCAGCAGCGTCACGGAGAGGGAATGAAGGGGGCGATCGAGGGAGCCCGAGAGATCTCACGGCCAATCATTTTCGCCGTCCTCACCACAATGGCGGCGTTCATGCCGATGCTCTTCGTTCCCGGACCGCTGGGCAAGGTTTTCATGGTGATCCCGCTCATCGTGATCCCGTGTCTCTTCTTTTCGCTGGTTGAGTCGCTCATGATCCTGCCGGCTCACCTGTCCCACATGTCGCGGCGGAAAGGGCGCGGGCCCTGGCGGCGCTTCCAAGGGTTGTTTGCCAGCGGGCTGGCGTGGGTGACCCAACGACTCTACAAGCCTGCCCTCGAGTTCGGGTTACGCTGGCGCTATCTCACTGCGTCGGTGGGCATCGCCATGCTGATTCTGACCTCCGGGTTGGTGGCCAGCGGCTACACCACTTTCATCTTCTTCCCGTCGATCGAAGCGGACTTCATGTCGGCCAACGTCACGATGCCGCAGGGGGCACCGCTGACGGCGACCTCGGATGCGCTAGCCAGAGTCGAGAACGGAGCGGCGCGTCTCCGGAAAGAGGTGTTCGAGGAGACCGGGCAGGATGTGTTCCGCCATGTCTTCTCCTCGATGGGACGACAGTCGCAATCGGGCGGGCCGATGGGTGGGACATCGACCAGCGGGTCCAATGTAGGCGAGGTGACGATCGAGCTGATTCCCTCCGAGGAACGCATGTTTGACAGCGAGACGCTCGGCCGCCGGTGGAGAGAACTCACCGGCACGATCCCTGAGGCGATTGATGCCACGTTCAGCGCCACGATCATGAGCCCTGGCGAGGACGTCAATGTCCAGCTCATGGGGGGGAACTTGGACCAGCTGCGAGATGCCGCGTTCGTCGTGCAAGACCGGTTGGCCGGGCTGGCCGGGGTGTACGAGATTACCGATACCTTCCGGGACGGCAAGCAGGAGATACGGCTTGGCATCAGGCCGTCCGCGGAGACGCTCGGGCTGACCCTGCAGGATCTCGGTCGACAGGTCCGCCAGGCGTTCTACGGTGAGGAGGCGCAGCGGATCCAGCGTGGCCGCGACGACGTCCGGGTGCTGGTCCGCTATCCTGAGGAGCAGCGACGTTCCCTCGGCGACCTCGACAACATGCGCATTCGTACGCCGGAGGGAGCCGAGGTGCCGTTCCGCGACGTGGCGGTGGTCGAGACCGGTCGTGGCTTCTCTTCCATCCGGCGTGTCGACCGCAATCGCGCCGTCAGCGTGACGGCGGCGATTGATCCCACCACTACGACGTCTGGAGCGGTCACGGAAGAACTGGAGCAGGTCATTCTGCCCGAGGTGCTGGCTGGCTTCCAAGGGATCACGTTTTCGTTCGAGGGCGCTCAGGCCCAGCAGGCCGACTCCATCGACGGGCTGGGTCGCGGGTTTGGCCTCGCGGTTCTGCTGATCTTCGCCTTGCTCGCCGTCCCCCTCCGTTCCTATATCCAACCGCTCATCGTGATGGCGGCCATCCCGTTCGGGTTGGTGGGGGCCATCTGGGGGCACATTGTCATGGGACTCAACGTGACGATGATCTCAATGTTCGGCCTTGTGGCGCTTACCGGCGTGGTCGTCAACGACAGCTTGGTTATGGTGGATTTCATCAACCGGAAGCGGGAACGCCAGGCCAGTCTGCTCAGTGCGGTCCGTGAGGCGGGTGTCGCCCGGTTCCGTCCGATCATGTTGACCTCGCTGACCACCTTCGCCGGGTTGGCACCGCTCATGTTCAACCAGAGCTTCCACGCCGCGTTTCTGGTGCCTATGGCTGTCTCGCTGGCGTTCGGCGTGCTGTTCGCCACCTTCATCACGCTGGTGCTGGTTCCCACCGCGTATCTCATCCTCGACGACGTTCACGTCATGGTGCTCGGTCGGTCGGAGTCGGTGGCATTGCCGGCCACCGGATCCCCGGCGCCCGCCGAGTCGTAGCGGCTCCGTTTTCTTCTCGGTCTAGATCTACTGAACCCGGTGCATCCGGAGGAAAACGATCTGTGTTTTTCCTTTCACCTTTAATAAAATAGTATTTCTTTATAATAAAATACAGGCAGTTGAACGGACGCAAGGAGGTAGTCAGGAATGCAACAGTTACAGAGTATTCGTAGGGAACTGAAGCGGTCACTGGCCAGGGATCTCAGAAGCCAGTTGGAGTCTCTGCGTGCCAACGCTCATAGCGATGTGATCGACGAAGGGGTTTGGAGTGAGCACGTCGCAGTCGCAGCACAGGCCATCGAGGTGGACTGGCAACGCAAGCGCCAGATCCAGGCGGCGCTGGACCGGATCCGCACCGGCCGTTATGGCCGGTGTGACAGCTGCGATGCTGCTGTCGCCGAGGCCCGGCTGACCGCCGCGCCCTGGGCGACCCGGTGCGTTCGCTGTCAGGAGCGGCAGGAGCGTCTGGATAATGCTCGGATCGTCCGCGGACCGGTCTCGATGAGAGACGGATTCGAAAGTCGCTTCGATGACGCGGCCTGATGGGGAAATACGGATGGAGATGAACGGCAGCACGGCACGTAGGGCGGGATCGAGCACCGATGACTTGGTCGAGGTCTACTTCCGTGACGTATCGAAGCATCCGATCCTGAGCAAGGACGAGGAACGGTCGATGCTTGACGGGATCGACCGCTGTCTCGACCCGGAGGAACGTACGCGTGCGGCCGAACGGGCGAATCAGCAGCTGGTGGAGTCGAACCTGCGGCTAGTGGTGATGCTGGCCAAAGGCTATCAACACCGTGGACTCTCGCTGCTCGACCTCATCCAGGAAGGCAATGTCGGTCTACTAAAGGCAGTCGAGCGGTTCGATCGGCATCGGGGGGTACGTTTCTCGACCTACTCGGCGTGGTGGATCCGGCAGTCGATCGTCCGGGCACTCATTGACAAGGCGCCCATCATCCGGATCTCGAGCCATCGGGTCCACCAAAGGCGCCAGGCGCAGCGAGCGCGTCGACACCTCGAACGAGAGCTCGGGCGCCCGCCCTCTGACGAGGAGGTGGCGCGCCAACTGGGCGTGACCACCGACGTCATGGAGCGGATCGTCAATGCGGTGCCGGAGGTTGGGCCACTCGATTCGAGCGAGACCGGCGACTGGGGGCCGGCGGTTCAGGTGCGCGACGACAAAACGCCGCCGCCGGACGAGCAACTGGTGGCCGCAGGTCTGCGACGCGACACCCGTCGTGTCCTCTCTGTTCTGGCGCCTCGCGAAGCGCAGGTTCTCGTGTGGCGCTTCGGGCTCGACGGTGGCGCCTACCGCAGCCTGGCGGAGATTGGTGCCCGCCTGTCACTCACCAAAGAGGGAGTGCGAGGTATCCAGGTGCGCGCGCTGGAGAAGCTTCGTCAGTCGATGCAAGCCGACGTGCTCTCCGACTGGTGGAGAACCGCCTGACGCCGGCTCGCCCTCATCTCGCCCTGGCGGGCCAGGGCGCGCAGGATGCCGGCGAAAATCCGCACGTGTAGCGGATAGATGCCGTGCCAGTAGGCGAGGCTGGCGAGACCCAACGGGTCGAACATAGCCGTCTGTCGCACGAGGCTCCGGCCGGGCCCTGATTCCTGTACCTCAAACTCCAGCCACGCCCGTCCCGGGAGCTTCATCTCGGCGACTAGGCGGAGGCGGCGATCTGGCTAAAATGCTTCGACCCGCCAGCAGTCGAGGGTGTGTCCCACTTGCAGCGACTCTGGATCGCGCCGCCCGCGTCGCATCCCCACCCCGCCGAGCACTAGGTCGATCCAGCCCCGGATCGTCCAGAGGGCATCCAGGTGATACCACCCACGTACTCCCCCGATCTGGCGGATCGGCCTGAACGCGTCGGTCGGCGACGCGTCGACCTCGACCGCGCGGCTGTCGACCAACCGGGTGCCAAGCTGGACTCCGGCCCACGTCGGCATCGCCCGACCTGACGAGATGGCGTCCGATGTAGCCGCTGGCGCCGGTGAGAAGGACGAGAGGGCGTTGATCGAACATGTCTGAGCAACATAATTCGTTTTCTTTCTTTGGGGAATTGTGCCGGTGAACACACTCGACGACTTGTCGGTCCTCCCCGAGGTCAGGGTGCGCCGCCGCGGTGCCCCGGATCCGGAAGGGCGTGGTGTTGTCTACTGGATGCAGCGCGCGCAGCGGGCGCAGGATAATCGCGCGCTCGACGTGGCCATCCGGGCGGGCAACCTGTTGCGACGACCGGTGGTCGTGTTCCTGGCGCCAGTGCCGAACTACCCGAACGGCAACCTCAGGCACTACCGCTTTCTGTTCGAGGGTTTCGAAGAGCTGGAATCTGCTCTTGGCCGCCGGGGTGTCGGACTGGTGTTCCGCCTGTATCCTCGCCATCGCCTGGAGCTGTTGCTGGACGAGGTCAGACCGGCACTGCTGGTTGGAGATGAGAACCCACTCCGCGAGACGGAGGCCTGGCGCGCCAAGGTCGCTGAACGGGTGCGGGTACCGTTCTGGACCGTCGACACCGAGGTCGTCGTGCCGTCGGTCTGCCTGGAGCGGGAGCAGTATGCGGCCCGGACGATCCGACCTCGGATTCATCGACTCCTACCGACCTACCTCGTGAGGCCCCCCAGTCCGCGAGCGCACATTCCGTGGTCCCCCGGGAGGGGACTCGCGCGTGAGCGACCCACGGGCGAGGTGCCGACCGACTACCCGCTCGATCGGCGCGTGGGTGGCGTTGGCGGCCTCGTCGGCGGGGCGAAAGAGGCTCGTCGGCGGCTACGCCGTTTTGTCCGGACCGGGCTCTCGGGCTATGCCACCGCGCGCAGTCATCCGGAGCATGACGGGACCAGTCGATTGTCGGCCTATCTGCACTTTGGCCATCTCGGTCCACGGGCGCTCGCAATCGCGATCCAGCAGAGTGACGCGCCGGAGGTGGACCGGGCGGCGTTTCTTGAGCAGCTGATCGTGCGGCGTGAGCTGGCCATTAACTTTGTCCGTTACAACGACTGCTACGACCGGCTCGACGGATGCGAGTCCTGGGCTAGGCGCACGCTCGACGAGCATCGCCTGGATCGGCGTCCGGTCATCTACACCCTCCGCCAACTGGAGCAGGCCGAGACGCATGACCCGCTCTGGAACGCCGCACAGCGCCAGGTCGTGGACACCGGTTGGATGCACGGCTACATCCGCATGTACTGGGCGAAGAAGATCTTGGAGTGGACGGCCCGGCCCGAAGACGCCTTTGCCATAGCGGTAGAGCTGAATGACCGCTACCAGCTCGACGGCCGAGACCCCAACGGCTATGCCAGCATCGCGTGGGCGGTGGGGGGCAAGCACGATCGGGCATGGGGACCGACACGCCCCGTGTTCGGTGCGGTGCGTTTCATGTCGTTTTCCAGCACACGGCGGAAGTTCGACAGCGCTGCCTACATACGCCGGTACGCCGGAACCTGACCCGGGGTGCGCGGAGTCTGCGGCTAGTCCGGGTTAACGCAGGAGAAGCTCGCCGCGTTGTCGGTATCGCCGCTGCCGTCCCACCGGGCCACTTGTGGGTAAGGGCACAGCGGCCGACTCTGCACGACCTCGCCGTCGCGGAGCTTCGAGGCGATGATCTGGGCTGGCGCCTCGTCCTGTTCGACCCAACGTTCGAGCGCAGACAGCGCGTCGAAACTGTCTGGTCCGGGGCCGCCGCGACAGTGGCCCATACCCGGCACCATGAACAGCCGGTAGAAGTCTTGCACGCTCGCCAGCTTGGTGGTGTCGTCAGCCCCCTCGCCCATCTCGGTGACCACCCGTTCGAAATAGTCGATGCTGCTGAGGGGGGAGATGTCGGCGTCGCTCCAGCCGTGATACATGAGGAGCTTCGCCCCGCGATCCCTCAGACCGCTGAGGTCGGGGTTGTTGGCATCGAGCGCGGCGCCGGTCTTTGCCAGCGCAATCGGCAGATCCCGCTCGTAGTTCCACGACCGGAAGTCCCACACCGGATCATCGAAGACCATGTTGCGCATGAAGTCTTCGGCCGCCAGGAAGTGGGTCCCCGCGTACGCCTGCCGCCCGGTGACCCAGCTCGACCAGCCGCCGGGACCGGCTTCGCCCCCCGGAACCAGTCCCGGATAGATCGGCGTACCATCGGCATCAAGTGGACCCTGCCAGATGTCTCGCACCGCTTGTACCTGCTTGGCAGTGAGGCATCCCTCGGTCTCGCCCCCCTCACAGGTCAACACACCGGGGTCGAAGTCGCACTTGCGCGGGTCGTCGAGCACGCCGTCTTTGATCCCGTCGATCGCGTCACAGGCTTTGGTCACCGCATCGCCCAGCACCGCGACCTTGTCGGGGGGGATGTAGCTGGCTTCGTCGTCCAGGGTGGCCAGCGCGTACCACAGGTGGGCGGCGGCGTAGAACGTGGTCCAGTCGTGGGCGGGGTTGCCCACCACGAGACCGTCGAAATCTTCCGGATAGCGCTGGGCCTCCATCATGCCCTGCTGGCCACCTTTTGAGCACCCGACGTAATACGAGTAGTCCGGCGCGCTGCCGTAATGAGCGGCCGTGATCGCCTTGCCGTGCATGGCTGTGAGATGCATCGACCGATGACCGAAGTCCGCGATCAGATCCGGCCGGTTCAGGGCCCAGTTCGCATCAAAGCCCCCGTCGCCGCGCACGTGGCCGGTGTCGGTGCTGGCTGTCGCGTAGCCGCGCCGGAGCGCGCCGGCCATCGCGCCGTAGCTGATGACGCCCGCCATGCCTCCGTTGCCCGCGGCGTGGAACTTGCCGTTCCAGTCTTCTGGCAGCCAGACCTCGAAGTTGACGGCCGGCTCGCTGGTGACGGCCACGCGGCAGAAGGTCGGGAGATCTATCGCGTCGCCCCCCGGCGGCGTGAACGAGCCGGCGGGAACCGCCTCGGCCAGTGTGATGGTCGTGTCCGGCAGGACGAGTGCGGCCAGCGCGGCGCAGGTGGCCGGAGCGACCTCATCAGTCGCGGCCGTTGTCGACTTGGCACTCTCGGCGCAGGCGGCCATTCCGGCCATTGCCGTCGCGACCAGGCTGCCCCCCAGCAACGTCGTCCAGTTTCCCCGAGTCTGCATGCGGTTGATCCTATCCGGCCCCTTGTCCGGCTCCAAACAACCTGCCCCGCAGGTGCTGTCCCCGCTAAATCACGCGCCCAGCGCCAGCATTGCCCGACGGTCCAGCACTTTCTGTACGGCCCGACGCGCCGGCGCACCCCGAGCTCACGACCGGATCGTGTCGAAATGCTTTCGCTTATGTCACAGGGAGGTCCCGGTTCGGCAGGCAGCACTTGCTCAGTGGCCGGTCGGAGGCGATCATCCGGGGATGTCCCGCCCACTCGCCGACGCGCTCGCACGCTATCCCAGAGTTTCACTCACACGGGTTCCCACGCCGCTCGATCGAGTGACCCGGGTTGGCGAGCAGATCGGTCTTGACCTGTATCTCAAGCGTGATGACCTAACCGATCTGGCGATGGGTGGGGACAAGCCGCGCAAGCTCGAGTACGAAGTAGCCAGGGCGGTGTCGGCTGGGGCGACGGTGCTGGTCACCGTTGGGAGTGCGCAAAGCAATCACGCCAGGCTGACGACCGCGGCGGCCCGGCGGGTTGGGATGGGAATCACGGTGGTGCTCGGTCGCGACGATCGGGTCACGTTCCAGGGCAACCTGCTGACGGTCAGGCTCATGGGCGCCGACGTCCGTTTGGTCGACACGGCAGACCACTGGGCGTTAGAGGAGGACGCGCGCGTCGTCTGCGACAAGCTTCGGGCCGCAGGCGAGACGCCTCACTTCATTCCGGTAAGCGGGTCGACGCCGCACAGCTGTCTGGGCTACGTGCGGGCGGGACTCGAACTCGTCGACCAGCTAGGCGAGCGTGAACTCGAGCCGGCGGCGATTTACGTGCCCTGTGGAACTGGCGGGATTCTGGTAGGACTCACGACCGCGCTTCGCGATGCGGGCGTTGATTGCCCAATCGTCGGCATCAGCGTCAACCGGCCGGCGGCGCAGTGTTATGAACGGATCGACGCCTGGTGGCGTGCCGTCAGCGAGCTCCTTGAGCTGGACCCGAACCGTCCACGCGGACCGATCGAAGTGGATGATGGATACATCGGGCGCGAGTACGGGGATCCCACAGAGGCCTGTCTCGACGCCATTCTGCGCATGGGGTCGACCGAGGGGATCCTGCTCGATCCGGTGTACTCGGGGAAGGTGTTCGCCGGGCTGTGTGGTCACCAAGCGGCAGGCCGGTGGCCGGGTGGTGCGTCTGTGGTGATGCTGCACTCCGGCGGCACACCCGCCTTGTTTGCCTATCAGGACGCCCTGGCCGTGCATCTCGACCGGAAGAAGGGCGTTGAGCACTAACGGCTGACACGCCGACCGGCGCGGCCTCAGGCGCTCACATGCTCGCGCTCGCCAACGATCGCGGCCCGCTCTGCGAGCCCGTTCTTCCGCGCGAGCCGCACGCGCATCACGCCGGGCCATCCTCCGTTCGACCAAGCTCCTCGGTCGCGATTTCCCGCATGCGGTACTTCTGCACCTTCCCGGTGACCGTCATCGGGAAGGTGTCGACGATCTTCCAGTACCTGGGAATCTTGAACGTCGCGATGGCGCCGCGACACAAGCTGGCCAATCCGTCTGCATCGATTGTGGCGCCGGGGCGAGGCTTCACCCAGGCCATTACTTCTTCTCCGTAACGGGCTGACGGGACACCGATGACTTGGGCGTCGGCCACGTCCGGGTGGGTATACAGGAACTCCTCCACCTCCCGTGGCGAGATGTTCTCCCCGCCGCGGATGATCATGTCCTTAATGCGCCCCACGATGCTCAGATAGCCGTCGTCGTCCATCGTGGCCAGATCGCCCGTGTGCATCCAGCCGCTCCGATCGATTGCCGTGGCCGTCGCCTCCTCGTCGTCCCAGTATCCCAGCATCACCGAGTAGCCTCGGGTGCAAAGCTCGCCCCGTTCGCCGCGGGGGAGCAGCCGCCCGGTCTCTGGGTCGATCACCTGCACCTCCACGTGCGGATGCACCGGACCCACGGTGGCGACGCGTTTCTCCACAGGATCGTCGACTCGGGTCTGCGTCGAGACCGGCGACGTCTCGGTCATCCCGTAGCAGATCGTGATTTCCGGGATGTGCATCCGCTCCCGTACCTGCTTCATCACTTCAATGGGGCACGGAGAACCGGCCATTACCCCGGTTCGGAGGGTGCTGAAATCGGTGTGTCCGAACCGGGCATGGTCGAGCTGGGCAATGAACATGGTCGGCACACCGTAGAGCGCCGTGCATTTTTCAGCTTCCACCGCGGTCAGTGTCGCTTCGGCGTCGAACGCCTCTCCGGGCGTCACGACGCAGGCCCCGTGGCTCGTTGCCGCTAGGTTGCCGATCACCATGCCGAAGCAGTGATAGAACGGCACCGGCACGCAGACGCGGTCGACCTCGGTATAGCCGAGGACCTCCCCGCAGAAGAACCCGTTGTTGAGGAGGTTGTGATGCGACAGCGTCGCGCCTTTGGGAGCGCCGGTCGTGCCGGACGTGTACTGGATGTTGATCGGGTCGTCGAAATTGAGCGTGGACTCGCGCGCCGCCAGCTGATCGTCGCCGATGTCGGTGCCGTCGGCGAGCAGCGCCTCCCAGTGGTCGTCGAGGACGACCGCGTCGCCCAGTGCCGGGCAGTCCGGCCGGACGGCCCCCACCATGTCCTCGTAGCTGGTTTGCCGAAACCCCTTCGACAGCAGGAGCAGGCCTAGGCCGGACTGGTTGAGCGCGTGCCGCAGCTCCTGGGTCTTGTAGGCGGGGTTGACGTTAACTAGGACGGCCCCGATTCGGGCGGTCGCGTATTGGATGACCACCCACTCGAACCGGTTGGGCGACCAGATACCGACCCGGTCCCCTTTGGCGACGCCGCGGGCCAGCAGCGCCTTGGCGAGTTCGGTCGTGGCGTCCCACAGCTCCCGGTAGGTCGCCCGGTACCCCTGCGCCACTGAGATCAGCGCGTCGCGGTCGCTGACCCGGTTCACTGTACGCCTGAGGTTCTCTCCGATGGTCTCGCCCAGCAGCGGAACAGCGCTGGTGCCATGCACATACGAAGAGGGCTGCATCATGAGTCCTCAGCGCTTTGCGCCACCTGCCGCCGCCTGGTGCATCACGTCCTACCGTGCGGAGTCGTCCTCGGACGCGTACTCCAACTCGACGTAGCCGCCCGCGGGCGTCCACTGCATCCGCCGGGCCGGGAGGTCCGACTCGTCACCCCGCTGGTTGATGTAGACGAGAATCTCGTCGTAGTTGCCCTTGATCGGCTCGACGAGCGATCTGCCGATTTCCTCCGTGCGGCTCGGATCGTCCGCCTCGACCTCGATGACGAACGCGCCGTGCGCGGTCGCCATGTCGGTAATCTCCCAGGCCTCGTTGACGAGCTGTGGTTCGTTCGTCTCTGGGAGGGCCTCCAGATTGACGACCTCGAACTCGTCGTCGCTCGGGACGACCTCGGCGCGTTGCTGCCAGAGCGTCAGGTTCAGGATGCCCAGCGCGATGGCGCACGCGATGAGGCCGATCCGGAACATCCATTGGATCTTCATGATCTCGACCGATGGCGCAGGATAGCACGCGGCTGTGCACCTGATAGGCTGACCCAACGTTAGTCAGAGGAGGAGGACATCGATGGCACTCCAGAGTACGCGAGCGTGGATTCGTGTGGTGGCTGGCACCAACCTTCTGGTGCTGGCGCTGCTGGTGGCGCCGGGCGCCCAGGCACAGACGGTCGCGGAGATTGTCGAGGCGAGCCTCGAGGCGGTCGGGGGACGTGAGGCTCTGGCCGGGATCACCAGCCTGCGTCAGGTCGGCGGGTCTGTCATGAGCACCGACTACGGCGACCTCGAAGGCGACACCGAGGTGGTCATTATTCCCAACCAGAAGATCTATCAGGACCTCGACAGTGATTTCTTCCAGCAGACCAGCGCCTGGAACGGGACGGTGGGGTGGCAGTCCGACAGCATGCAGGGCATGACGGACGCGACCGGCGAGCAGGTGGCGGTGTGGGCCGCGCAGACCTCGCTTCATCCGTTCCAGGGGTTTGGCGACCCTGCCTTGGGGGAGTACAGCAAGCTCGACGATGCTGAGGTGGGCGGGCGTCCGCACCATGTCGTGCAGATCACGGCTGCCGTTGTGACGTTCGACGTCTATGTCGACACTGAGACCTACCTCGTGTCACGCATGACGGTCGACACCAGCTTGCCGCAGCTGGGGACGGTCCGTATGACGTTGGATGTGGAGGGATACCAGGAGCACGGCGGAGTGCTGTTCGCCACCATCAGCGGCCTGGCGATTCCCGGGGCGTTCAGTATCGACACCGTCTACGACACCGTCGAGGTGAACGGGGAGGTCGATCACAACATTTTCGAGAAGCCCTAGGTGTGGAGATTCCCGCGGCCGGGGCCGACGAACGAGTAGAGCGTCATCCCGGCCGCCGCGGCCATCTCGACCGCCAGGCTCGAGGCGGCCCCAACCGAGACCATGATGGGAATGGCCGCCTTGAGCGCTTTCTGTACCAGTTCGAAGCCGGCTCGTCCGCTGACCACCAGGATGCGGTCGGAGAGCGACGTGGCGCCGTCGAGCACGGCCCGCCCGATGACCTTGTCGACCGCGTTGTGCCGCCCGATGTCCTCGCGGACGGTGAGGAGCTCGCCCTCCAACGTGAATAAACCAGCGGCGTGAATCCCGCCGGTGGCGTCGAAGAGGGGCTGGTGCGGACGCATCCGATCCGGGAGCGACGCCAGCAGCTGGGTTGGGCAGTCCCTGGCCTCGATCGCTGGGAGCGCCTGGTCGAGGTCGTCCAGGCTCTCCTTGCCACAGACTCCGCATGCCGCGGTCGCGCGGAAGTGACGCTGCGCCCGTTCGACGCCGGCGACGTCCGCTCCGTTCTGGAGCGTCACCAGCACCCGGTCTCCGCCTCCGACCTGGCCTGCCGCTAGAGCCTCTGGTGATGTGGCCTCAGCGCCAGGTTCGTGGCGGATAGAATCCACCTGCCCGCCGCTGGTGATGACGCCCTCGCCAAACAGGAACCCGGCCGCCAGTTCCTCGTCGTGGCCCGGTGTCCGCATGGTGATGACCAGGGGCTGACCGCCTACCCGGATCTCTAGCGGGGCCTCCACGGCCACGACGTCACTGCTTCGTACCCCGTCGTTCCGCGTGACCTCGACCGCTCGCAGACCGACTGCTGACACCGTCATGTCGCGATTGTATGGCAGAACGAACACGGGGCCCGGGGAGCGGCGTTCTCCGCGACGCGCCGGTCGCCGCAGCTGGTCGAGCGCAGAGCGGCGACATCGGTGCGGCATTCCAGTGTCGTCTCGGATCCCCTCAGGCCCTGTGCTAAATTAGGCGCTCACCATGTCGCTATCTCGCCGCACGTTCCTCAAGGTCTCGGTCGGCGCCGCGGCCGGCGTCAGCGCGCTCGGGTTCGACCTGCAGCCGGCCTACGCCGCGGTGCGGCAGCTCAAGATTCGGAACGCCCGCGAGTACAAGACGGTCTGCCCCTACTGCGCCGTGGGCTGCGGCACCATCGCCTATACCCACGGCAGCGGCGGACTGAACACCACCAACACGGTCATCCACGTCGAAGGCGACCCCGATAGCCCAATCAACGGCGGCACCCTGTGCCCCAAGGGTGCGTCGCAGATGCAACTGGCCATCAGCCCGCGGCTGAAGAAGAGCCCGATGTATCGGGCCGCCGGCGCCAGCGAGTGGCAGGAAGTCGACTGGGACTTCGCCATGGACTGGTTCGCGCGCAAGTTCAAGGAGTCGCGCGACCGCACTTTCGTCGAGCAGGACAGCCAGGGGCGCACGGTTAACCGCTGCAACGGCATCGCCTGGGTCGGCAGCGCGACGGTGGCCAACGAGGACGCGTATCTCATCACGAAGACGATGCGTGCCATGGGGCTAACCTACATCGACCATCAGGCCCGCATATGACACAGCCCCACGGTGGCCAGTCTGGCCGCCACGTTCGGTCGCGGGGCGATGACCAACCACTGGAAGGACATCAAGAACGCCGATGTCGTACTGGTGATGGGGGCCAACCCGGCCGAGAATCATCCCTGCGGCTTCAAGTGGGCGGTCGAGGCGCGTGACGAGAACAACGCCACGCTTGTCACCATCGATCCCAGATACACGCGGACATCGGCGGTGGCCGACAAGCACATGCAGATCCGCCCGGGGTCTGACATCGCGGTGCTGGGCGGGCTGATCCGTCACATTCTGGCCAACGACCTCCACCATGCCGACTACGTCCGTACCCACACCAACGCTTCGTTCATTGTCAGCGGCGACTTTGGGTTCGAAGACGGGCTGTTCTCGGGCTTCGAGGAGGCGGCCGGCGCCTACGACAAGACGTCTTGGGGCTACGAGCGGGGACCGGATGGCTATGTGCGGCGTGACGAGACGCTTGAGGACCCGCGCGCCGTCTTTCAGCTGCTGAAGCAGCACTACGACCGCTACACGCCGGACGTGGTGGCCCAGATCGCCGGCTGCACCGAGGAGAAGTTCCTCGAGATGGCCGACATCATCTGCTCCACCGGTCGTGCCGACCGGGTGGGCACGATCATGTACGCGGTGGGCTGGACCATGCACACCGTGGGTAGCCAGATCATCCGGACCGCGGCCATCCTGCAGCTCCTCTTGGGGAACATCGGCCGTCCGGGTGGCGGGATCAACGCACTCCGAGGCCACGCCAACGTGCAAGGTGCGACCGACCACGCGATCGTGGCGGGCATTCTCCCGGGCTACTTGAAGGTGCCGACGCCAGACCAAGGCAGTTTCGACGCGCATCTCGCGGCGTCGACGCCGACGCCGCTGGTGCCGGACACGGTCAATTACTGGGGGAATTACCCCAAGTTCCTCGTGTCCCAGCTCAAGGCCTGGTTCGGCGATCACGCTACCGAGGCCAACGAGTTCGGCTACCACTACCTCGGTAAGCAGGACGGCGACGCCACCTGGCTCTCGATCTGGGATCAAGTCCGGCAGGGCAGCATTGAGGGCTTCGTGTCTCTCGGCTTCAATCCGTTGCTGGCGGGTCCCGACGTTCCTAGACTCCTGGAGTCGATGGCTCAGTTGCAGTGGAAGGTGGTCATCGATCCGTTCATGCTCGACAGCGCCGAGTTCTGGCGGGCGCCAGGGGTCGACCCCGCCACGGTCCAGACCGAGGTGATGTATTTCCCCACCACGCACTGGATCGAGCGGGACGGTTCGTTTACCAACAGCGGGCGGTGGGCGCAGTGGAAGGAAAAGGCGATCGACGCGCCTGACGGGGTGCGGTCGGACACCTACGTGCTGTCGGAGCTGTTCTGGCGGGTCAAGGAGCTCTATCGCGAGGACGGCGAGGACGCCGTCTACCACGACCCGATCGAGCACCTCACCTGGGACTATCTCAATCCGCGGCTGCCGACCCTGGTCGAGCTCGCCAAGGAGATCAACGGCTACGACCGTGAGACGGGCCGGTTGCTGTCGTCATTCGGCGAGCTCGCTGCCGATGGCTCCACCACCTCGGGCAACTGGATCTACACCGGCAGCTACACCGAGGAAGGCAACATGATGGCGCGGCGGGACACCGCCGATCCCACGGGGCTCGGGATGCACCACGGCTGGGCGTTTAGTTGGCCGCTCAACCGGCGCGTCCTCTACAACCGGGCGTCGGCAGACGCCGACGGGCGGCCCTGGGAGGCGTCTCGCGCCGGTATCGCCTGGAACGGTCGTGAGTGGATTGGCGACGTGCCGGACTACGGTCGGACGACGCCGCCGGACGGGCCCGGGGCGTTCATCATGACCGAGGAGGGCGTGGCGCGGCTGTTCAGCAGCCATCTGGCCGACGGTCCGCTGTCCGAGCACTACGAGCCTGTCGAGAGCCCGACAGGTAATCCGCTGCACCCCGCGGTGCCGATCAACCCGACCATCAACTGGTATGACGGCGTGCGGGAGACGCTGGCCACCGCCGACGACGATTTCCCGTACGCCTGCACCGTCTACCGTGTGGTGGAGCACGAGCATTTCGTGACCCGGAACGTGCCGCTGCTCGTCGAGGCGATGCCGGACTTTTTCGTCGAGATCCCCGAAGGGCTCGCGGCTGAGAAAGGGATCGCTAACGGATCGCGGGCTCGGGTCTGGTCGAAACGTGGCGAGGTCGAAGGCGTGGCGATCGTCACCAAGCGGATCAAGCCACTGACGGTGAACGGTCAGACCGTGTGGACGGTCGGCATCCCCGTCCACTGGGGATTCGTGGGTATCACGCAGGGGTCGATGGCCAATCTCCTCACGCCGTACGTCGGCGACGCCAACACCCGTTGCCCCGAGTTCAAGTCTTTTCTCGTCAACGTGGCACCAGCGGAGCCGCAAACCACATAGGGTAGAGTTCGTGACAGAGCCCAGAGCCCCAAGCCCCAAGCCACAGAGCGCCGATCTCCATGCCTGACACTCTCTCCATCAAGCGCGTCTCGGCCTCCCAGAGCGCTCTAATTCCGCTCGAAGCGCTCAGATCGGGTGGACCCGTCTACTCGAAGCTGGTCGATATCTCGAAGTGCATCGGGTGTAAGGGCTGCGAGGTGGCCTGCAAGGAGTGGAACGACCTCAAGGTCGAGCAGACTAGCAACTTCGGCAGCTACCAGAGCCACAAGGACCTGTCATCGAACACCTGGTT
>DEAA01000077.1:67791-68279 GCA_002346545.1 Acidobacteria bacterium UBA2994 | reverse complement strand
TGGAGCTGATCGATCGTGGCGGGCTGTTCTCTGGTGCTGGCAGCGGGTACCGGATCCTGCTCCATACGCCGGAGAGCTGGGTGGCGGAACGCGTCGCGCGAGCAATGGCGCGAGGGTCAAGTCCTGCAGTCAGTGACATTGCCCTAGAGGATCGGGCGCTCTTTCTTAGAGTTATCGCGTCGCCAAGTCCGCCGACGCTGGGTGGGTCGAGCGAGATGTCCTCGTCCGTCGAGCGGGTGCTGCTGTATGACGAGGACCGCGAGATCAGCCTTGCTCCCGAACTTGCCGAACCACACACTGCACGCCATCGCCGCCTGGTCGGGTCCGGGTCACTGACCGGAATGACGGCACTGTTTTCCCTCGCTCAGGTCGACGCCTTGCGTGGAGGCCAGGGCGAGGAGTTCTTCGTGCGAGTCGAGGGAACCGGCTACGCGAAGGACTTCAAGATTAAACGGAAGCATCTCGAAGAACTCGGATGGTAGTGGGCC
>DEAA01000077.1:0-67415 GCA_002346545.1 Acidobacteria bacterium UBA2994 | reverse complement strand
GAGGATTTGAACCTCCGACCCCTCGGTCCCGAACCGAGTGCTCTACCAGGCTGAGCCACGCCCCGCCACGGCCGTCTATTCTACCTCAGCCAGCGCTCTTGTCGTGAGCGCTTCCACTCTGGGAATGGCGGCTCGATGGGTCCAGTCTGGCCGGAGCGGCGTGATCGAGATCAAGTGTTCTTGGATTGCTCGATAGTCCGATTTCGGGTCGTCGCTCCAATCGAAGGTGCCGGCACCTATCCACACCCTCGTCTCATGCGCCGGCTCCTCATCGGTCTCGACCGCGAACTCCTGGGTACGGCTTGCCTGTTCGGTTACCCGCAGTCCGCGCGGGGTACCGCGCGGCACGTTGATGTTCAGTAGGGTGCGTGGTGGGAGCCCGTGTTCTAGCACCGCGGAGGCTAGCTGGGCCGCCACCGCGGCAGCCCCGTCGTAGCGCATCGGCAACGTTCGCTGCTGCGACACAGCTATCGCGGGGATCCCTAGGAGGATGCCCTCGAGCGCTCCAGCCACCGTCCCCGAGTACGTCACGTCGTCTCCGACGTTGAGGCCATTGTTGATCCCAGACACGACCAGGTCCGGTGGGGTGGTCAGGAGTTGGCTGACGGCGACGTTCACGCAGTCGGTGGGGGTGCCGTCGACGGCGAGCCAGCCTGGCGCCACGGTGTCCACCGTGAGGGAGCGCCGCACGGTCAGGGCGTGGCTCATCGCGCTCGATTCCTCGGAGGGGGCCACGACGATCAGATCGCCGAGGAGGTTTAGCGCCTCGGCCAGCGCCGCCAGCCCCGGCGCTGAGACGCCGTCGTCGTTGGTTAGAAGAATCGTAGGCATGGTGGAGCCCGCTAATCAGCCTGCCGAGGGATCAATGCCAAGCGGACGGGCCCATTCGAGACCGTCGAGCGTGCCCGCGCGAGGACGGTACTCGCAGGCCACCCAGCGGTCGTAGCCCAATTCATCGAGCCACTGGAGCAGAAATGGATACTGGACCTCCTGCGAAGTGTCCGGTTCATGGCGCCCGGGCACGCCGGCGATCTGGATATGGCCGATGATGTCAAGGTTGCTCTGAATGGTCTCGCTCAACGAACCTTCCATGATCTGCATGTGGTACAGGTCGTACTGCAGTCTGACGCTACCGCTGTCTAGCTTATCGATGATTCGGCGTGCCTGGGCTGTGTGGTGCAAGAAGTACCCGGGTACGTCTCGCGTGTTGAGCGGTTCGAGGAGAAGGTGGACACCAGCGGCCTCGGCCGCCGGGATGGCTCTGCGTAGGTTTGCGACGAAGGTCTTTTCGGCGAGGGGGCCATCGGCCACCCCAGCCATGCAGTGGATCTGTCGGCAGCCAGCGCGTTCGCAGTAGTTTAGCGCGCGCGAGAGTGCTGCCTCGAAATCCGCCTCGCGTCCAGGCACAGCCCCAACGGCGGCTGGCGTGTTGAACAGCACCGCCTCCAGGCCGTTCTTCTTGTAGGCCTCGGCAATCTCCTCGCTCGTCTGCTCGTAGGGATTCTGGATCTCGGCCCCCGTGAACCCAACGCGGGCCGCAATGCCGAAACGGTCAAGCATGTCGACCTCTTGAAACATCAGCGAGAAATTGGCGGCAAGCCTGGGCATGGGCGCTCCTCTCCGAATAGCGCGTGGATCATACTACCGGCGTTCACCGCCGGTTCCGTACGCCAGTGGCCGCGGCCCATCGATTATCATCAACGGGTGACCGAGTCCGTGCAGCAACCGCCATTCGACGCTGTCCTCCTCGTCAGCTTCGGGGGCCCGCAGGGCGTAGAAGACATTCGCCCCTTTCTGGCTAACGTCCTTCGCGGGCGCCGGGTTCCGCAGGCCCGCCTCGAGGAGGTAGCCCATCACTACGAGCTGTTTGACGGCGTGTCGCCGATCACCGAGTTAACCGAGCGCCAGGCGGCGGCCCTCGGTGCTCGCTTGGCGTCCGAGGGACCTGCCCTACCTGTTTACGTTGGGATGCGGAACTGGCACCCGTTTCTGGCCGATACGCTGCGCGAGATGGCCGACGACGGCGTGCGTCGCACGGTCGGCGTCATCCTGGCTGCCCAGCGGTCCTATTCGAGCTGTGAGCAGTACCGTCGGAATGTCGACGCGGCTCGCTACGAGAACCGACAGGCAGGGTTTGCCGACGTGCGGGTGACCTATGTCCCGGATTGGCACGTCGCAGAAGGGTTCCTCGCCGCCTGCGCGGCCCGGATAGCCGAAGCTCGGGACGCGCTGGCGTCCGAGACTGACCGTCCGCCGCGTATCGTATTCACGGCACACAGTATTCCCACTCGGATGGCCGATGGCAGCCGCTATGTTACTCAGCTGCGGGAATCGGCAAGGGCCGTGGCGTCGCGACTCGGCACCGACGATTGGGAACTTGTCTTTCAGAGCCGAAGCGGGCGTCCGACCGACCCCTGGCTCGAGCCGGATATCTGCGACTACCTCAGAACTGAGAGAGAGCGCGGGCTGGAGGCGGTGGTCATTCACCCGATCGGGTTCGTTGCCGACCATATCGAGGTGCTGTATGACCTCGATCGCGAAGCCGCCGAGGTGTGCCAGGAAGTGGGGTTGCCGATGCGGCGAGCGGCCGCGGTCAATGACCACCCGCGCTTCATTGACACCCTAGTCGAGCTGGTTCGGGGGACGGTGACGCGATATCGCGGGTGCCCGCTACCGCTCGTGGCCGAGACCCAGCAACTCGAAGGCTGAGCTGCCAGGCGCACGGCCGCGGACGTCTTTCCCGAGAGTGCTAGCCGGCGACCGGTGCCTGGCAGTGCTGGTCGAAGGCGGCGGTCAGCTGGGTCGCGATGGTGCCAGCTTCCTGATTCTCGATCTGGTGCCGCTCCATCATGTAGACGAGCTTGCCGTCTTTGAGCAACGCGATTGCAGGGGACGAGGGCGGGTACCCCTTGAAGTAGCTGCGGGCTTGCTGGGTTGCTTCGACATCGGCACCCGCGAAGACGGTCGTGATGGCGTCGGGTTTGACCGGATGCTGCAGCGCCAGCGCGACACCGGGGCGGGCCTTGCCGGCGGCGCATCCGCACACCGAGTTGACCACGACCATGAGCGTGCCGCTGCTGCCGGTCACGGCGGCGTCGACTTCGTCTGCCGTCCGAAGCTCCTTTACACCGAATCGAGTCAGTTCCTCTCGCATCGGCGCGATCATGAATTCTGGATACACAGGATTCTCCTTTCTCTAACATCGAGCGTACCACACCTATCCATCCTGAGTCGGCTGCGCGAGGTTGCCAGGCTGTCCGCGTAGGCTGGCCGCCGCCAGCCGTTGGTTGAAGGTGAACAGCAGCGCCAGGGCGATGCCCCACTGCAGCAGACAGGTCCCGAGGGACAGCGGTCGGTGCGGCAGCCACCAGCCTGTCGGGTCGAGGACCGTGACGGCCTGGTAGACCCACCATCCGAACATGAAGACGAACTCGATTGGAATCAGAAACCGAATGACCCAGTCGTACCCGTGCCCCAGATTCAAATCGTTCCCAGGAATGTTGATGAAGGCATCTCGAAACCGGGATGCGCCGTAGCGTGTCACGCCAAGCGCGACGAATAGGCCACTGATCATCAGGGCGAGTCCCCATACCCAGTCCTGATTATCGAACACCGTTGGGCTGATCGCGGACGGGGCACCGCACACAATTGTGGCCGCTACCACTACCTGAACGGCCCGTTTCCGTGTCGTCCCGGTGTCCATCAGGATCCGGGTGGCTAGTTCCACCATTGCGATGAGCGACGACAGTGCCGCACAGAACAAGGCCAGGAAAAAGAGCGGCATGACGAACTCTCCCAACGGCATCCGGCCGAAGAGTTCGGGTATCCAGATGAAGGTCAGCCCCGTATTGCCCGCCGCCATCGCGTTGAGCGCGTCGCTTTCCGACAGGATCGCGAAAGCGGTGGGGACAATCGCGATGCCGGCAAGAAGGGAGGCAGTGTTGTTGCCGAATCCGATGGCGGCCGCGTTGACCACCAGATCGTCGTCTCGTCGCATGTAGATGGCGTAGGTCAGGATCAATCCCCACCCCGCGCCGGTCGACCAGGCGGACTGCGTCAGTGCCTCGAGCCAGGTGCGAGAGTCTGCGAGGCGGGAAAGATCAGGAGCGAACAGGAACCCCAGCCCCTCCCCTGCACCAGGCAGCGTCACCGATCGGATCACGGCCACGATCAGCAGACCCAGCAGGATCGGGATAAGGATCCGGTTCGCCCGCTCGATCCCGTGCACGACGCCCCGCGCGATGATGAGTCCAGCGAGCCCGACCGAGACCGCATGTAACCCGAGGGGTTGCCACACAGAGCGGCTGTAGTCGGTCCAGTAGGCGGCCGTATCGACTCCGTCCAGCTGACCGAACAGGGCCGCTACGAAGTAATTAAGCGTCCAGCCTGTCACCACCGAGTAGTGGAACAAGATCATCACGCTGGTGACGCCGATGAACCCACCCATCCAGGCATAGCGCCGGCCGAAGAGATCCGCGAATGCCCCGATGACCCCCCGCCGTGCACCGCGGCCTATCCCGAACTCCGCGATCAGGAGTGGAAGCGACCAGAGGAACAGGAAGATGAGCCACGGAATAAGGAAGGCGGCTCCGCCGTTCTGGGCCGCGATGCGCGGAAACCGCCACAAGTTGCCTGCGCCGATCGCCATGCCTAACCCAGCCAGAATTAGGCCCCATCTGGACGTGAAGGTCTCGCGACCCGTCATGGCGCGGCAGTGTATCCCAAGGGAACAAGTACTTGATACAATTCGTATCAAGATATAGGTCTGGGTCGACTAAACAATCGAATTCAGCGCGAAGCAGCGCTGGACCGGAGGGAGAACTCGGTGGCAGAGGAAATTGTATTCATCAGTGTGGCAGCGCGGACCTTGGGTATGCACCCACAGACCTTGCGAAAGTACGAGCGTCTCGGGCTGGTCCGTCCTGCCCGAACAGTCGGCAGCATGCGCGTCTATTCGTCTGAGGAGCTCGATCGGCTCAGGCTGATCAAGCGGTTGGTCGACGACCTCGGCGTCAACCTAGCCGGCGTGCAGCAGCTCTTGTCGGTCTCGGACGTTGTGCAACGAATGCGTCCGCTAATGCATGAGGACGTACTTGACCGCCGCGCCGGGCGACGTCAGCTCGTCCGCGAGGTAAATCGTCTGACCCGGCTTCTAGAACTGTAGACCTTTATGGATTTTCGCGACTACTACGAGACGCTTGGGGTACCGAAGTCGGCCTCGCAGGACGAGATAAAGCGAGCCTTCCGGACCCTGGCGCGCAAGCACCATCCAGACGTGAATCCCGATGACGCTGGTGCGGAACGCCGATTCAAGGAGGCCAACGAGGCGCACGAGGTGCTCGGCGACCCCGACAAGCGGCGGAAGTATGACGAGCTTGGCGCGAGCTGGCGCACGTACGGGCAACCTGATGCCACGGGGCCACAGAGTGGTCCCTTCTCGCCCTGGGTTGGGCAGGGCGGCGGCTATCGCACCGTGGTCGATGAGGATCTGTTCCGTGACGGGCGGTTCTCTGATTTCTTCAACATGTTTTTCACCGACGGGCCAGGTCTTGATCCCCGTTCGGTCGGTCCTCGGCGAGGACGTGATGTTGAGCACCCGATACGGTTGACCTACAAGGAGGCCTACCTCGGGTCCAGCCGACATCTCTCGCTGGAGACCGGCGGGCGGAGCCGGCGCGTGCGAGTGAAGATTCCGGCCGGCGTCGACGACGGATCGAAGGTGCGGGTGGCAGGCGAGGGCGAACCGGGCACCGCAGGAGGGAGGGCTGGCGATCTCCTGCTGTGCGTGGAACTGGTCCCCCACGAGCGCTTCACTCGGCGTGGCCAGCATCTCTACACAGATGTCGCGGTGCCGGTGACGACCGCCGTGCTTGGCGGAACGATCGAGGTTCCTCGTCTTGGAGGCGCTCCGTTGACGCTCAAGGTGCCGGCGGCCACCCAGAGCGGACAGGTGTTTCGTCTAAAAGGCCACGGCATGCCAGCATTGGGAGCCCCTAGGCGAGGTGGCGACCTATACGCCACGGTGGCGCTCCGTGTGCCGACCGAGTTAACCCCAGACGAACGGTCTCACTATGAGGCACTGGCCGCCGCCGAGGCGAGCCGCGCCTGACGATGGACGGAGTGTGCGATGAATCTCACGCGATACACAGAGAAAGCACAGGAGGCGGTGGTCGGCGCGCAGGAGCTGGCCGAGCGGGTTAAGCATCCGCAGATCGAGCCAGAGCACCTTGTAGTGGCCCTGGTCGAACAGCCCGAGGGCGTGGTGCCGAGAGTGCTGGCCCGACTGGGGGCGGACCCGAAAGCGGTTACCTCAGAGGCCCGTATGGCGCTGGAGCGGCTTCCGAGCGTGGAAGGAGGAGCTGAGGTGGGGGCCTCGCCGCGATTACGAGCGGTGGCGAGTGTGGCGGAACGCGAGGCCGGGCGGATGCAAGACGAGTATGTCAGCACGGAGCATCTGCTGATCGCCTTGAGTCTCGAAAAGGACGCCTCCCCGGCCGCCGCGGCGCTCGCGGCGCAAGGGGCGACCACTCAGCGAGTCATGGAAGTCCTGGCCAAGCTTAGGGGGAGCCAGCGGGTAACGGACCAGCGCCCGGAGGGCAAGTACGAGGCGCTCGAGCGCTACGGGCATGATCTCACGGTACTTGCGGCCGAGGACAAGCTCGATCCGGTGATCGGCCGTGACGAGGAGATTAGGCGGATCGTCCAGGTACTGTCCCGGAGGACGAAGAACAACCCGGTGCTAATTGGTGAGCCCGGAGTCGGCAAGACCGCGATTGTCGAAGGGCTCGCCCGTCGGATCGCGCGAGGTGACGTGCCCGATGGGCTTAGTGACAAACGGATCATCAGCCTAGACCTGGGCGCCCTCGTGGCCGGTGCGAAGTATCGCGGTGAATTTGAGGAGCGTCTAAAGGCGGTGCTCCAAGAGGTCGGCGGCTCCGAGGGGCGCATCGTCTTGTTCATCGATGAATTGCACACCGTCGTGGGGGCCGGTGCGGCGGAAGGCGCGATTGATGCCTCGAACCTGCTTAAGCCGATGCTGGCTCGTGGCGAGTTGCACACGATTGGGGCCACCACCCTCGATGAGTATCGGAAGCACATTGAGAAGGACGCTGCGCTTGAACGCCGATTTCAGCCGGTGCTGGTTACCGAACCGACCGTCGAGGACACCATCAGCGTGCTCCGCGGGCTTAGGGAACGCTACGAGATCCATCACGGCGTGCAGTTCAAGGACGCGGCACTCGTGGCGGCGGCCGTGCTTTCTGACCGGTATCTTGTCGACCGCTTCCTTCCGGACAAAGCGATCGATCTGATCGATGAGGCAGCGTCGAAGCTGCGGACCGAGATTGACTCGATGCCGATCGAGCTCGACGAGGCCGAGCGACGCATCATGCAACTCGAGATCGAGCGGGAGGCGCTCCGGAAGGAGAAAGACGAGGTGTCCCTGACGCGACTAGAGCGTCTGGACCGCGAACTCGCCGAACGCAAGGAAGCGCGAACGCGCCTTAAGGTGCAGTGGCAGGAGGAGAAGGCGGCTATCCAGTCCAGAGGTTGCCTCGCCGAAGAGTTGGAACAGGTGAGGCTGGCGATGGAGCGGGCGCAACGGCACGGCGACTACGCTAAGGCCTCGGAGCTGCAATACGGTCGGCTTCCCGAGCTTGAGCGGCAGCTGGAGGCTGCGCCCGCCGAGGAGGTCGGCGGAGCCAACCGGATGGTTAAGGAATTGGTCGACGAGGACGACATCGCGAAACTGGTCAGCCGCTGGACCAAGATCCCTGTCGGTCGGCTCGTGGAAGGCGAGATCGAGAAGCTGCTTAAGATGCAGCGGCGGCTGCACGAACGTGTCATCGGACAGGATGAGGCGATCGATTCTGTGTCGAATGCGATCCGGCGCGCTCGGGCGGGGCTACAAGACCCGGCTCGTCCGCTCGGCAGTTTCATCTTCCTTGGGCCGACGGGCGTTGGAAAGACCGAGCTGGCGAAAGCTCTGGCGGAGTTCCTGTTCGACGATGAACGGGCGATGATTCGGATCGACATGTCCGAGTACCAGGAGAAGCACACGGTCTCCAGGATGATTGGGGCGCCGCCCGGCTACGTAGGCTATGACGAGTCGGGTCAGCTTACGGAGGCGGTGCGGAGGCGTCCATATTCGGTGGTCCTGTTCGACGAGATCGAGAAGGCATGCCCCGACGTGCTCAATGTGATGCTCCAGCTGCTGGACGACGGCCAGCTAACCGACGGCAAAGGGCGGACGGTCGACTTCAAGAACGTCGTGGTGATCATGACGTCGAATGTGGGCAGCCAGTTCATCGCCGATCAGATTATCCCCGGGAGGGCCCTGGAGGAGGGAGTGCGCCGTCAGGTCTCCGAGAAGTTGCGGGAGCACTTCCGACCGGAGTTCCTAAACCGGATCGATGATGTGATCTTCTTCCACGCGCTAGGACGAGAGCATATACGCGAGATCGTGGAGATCCAGCTAAAGGCCTTGGCCCGGCGGCTGGCGAGTCGACGCATCGGGATTACGCTCTCCCCTGCCTCGCTCGAGCTACTGTCCGAGGTGGGGTTCGACCCAGCCTACGGAGCTCGGCCGCTTCGGCGTACGCTGCAGCGCTTAGTGCTCGATCCGCTGGCAGTGGAGATGCTCGAAGGACGGTTTGTCGACGGCGCGCAGATCGACGTGGACGTACGCGACGGTACCATCGCGTTCTCGGCCGAGGCCACGGTCCAGGCCTGAGTCGAGGTGCGGGCCTGGCCTATTCGGAAGCCGGTTCCTTGGACGTGAAGCCGATGCGCCGGTGACTGCCGTCGCAGAATGGACGGGCCTCGGAGGCTCCACATCGACAGAGCACGAAGGGGCGGCGGTCAATCGAGTAGGGACGTCCCTCGGAGTCGACCACCATCACCTCGTCACCATCCACGAGAAGGGGGCCGTCCTGGCGAACCTTGATAGTTGCCACCGCGGCTAGCCCATCTTTTGCATCGAGGCAAGGAATTCCTGGTTGTTCGGGGTCTTCGCCATCCGGTCACGTAGGAGCTCCATCGATTGCACCGCATCAAGCGGATTCAGGACCTTGCGTAAGACCCACACCCGATTCAAGTCCTCTGGGCTCAGCAGGAGCTCTTCTTTCCGGGTGCCGCTCTTCTGAATGTCGATGGCCGGGAACACCCGCTTGTCCACCAGCTTGCGGTCCAAGTGGATCTCCATGTTGCCGGTGCCCTTAAATTCTTCGAAAATCACATCATCCATCCGGGAGCCAGTATCGACCAGGGCCGTAGCCATGATGGTCAAGGACCCGCCCTCTTCGATGTTTCGGGCTGCTCCAAAGAATCGCTTCGGTTTCTGCAGAGCGCTTGAGTCGAGACCGCCGGACAGGACCTTGCCTGACGGCGGAATCACGGTGTTGTAGGCGCGCGCCAAGCGGGTAATCGAATCGAGCACGATGAACACGTCCTTCTTGTGCTCGACCAGGCGCTTGGCCTTCTCGATGACCATCTCGGCAACCTGGACGTGACGCTGGGCTGGTTCGTCGAAGGTCGAAGAAATCACCTCGCCGTTGACCGAGCGCTGCATGTCGGTCACCTCTTCCGGGCGTTCGTCGATCAGCAGGACGATCAAATAGACCTCGGAGTGATTGGCGGCGATCGACTGCGCGATGGACTGCAGCAGCATCGTTTTACCGGTGCGAGGCGCAGCGACGATAAGGCCTCGCTGTCCTTTGCCGATCGGCGTCATCAGGTCCATGACCCGAGCGGACAGGTTGTCCGGCGTGGTCTCTAGGTTGACCCGCTCCTCGGGATAGAGGGGGGTTAGGTTCTCAAAGAAGAGTTTGTCTTTGACCGCCCCTGGAGATTCGAAGTTAACCGCCTCAACCTTGATCAGAGCGAAGTAGCGCTCACCCTCCTTTGGGGGGCGAATCTGACCGGAGACCGTGTCCCCGGTCTGCAGATCGAATTTCCGGATCTGAGAAGGCGAGACATAGATGTCGTCCGGGCCGGGAAGGTAGTTGTAGTCGGGCGCCCGAAGGAATCCGAACCCGTCAGGGAGCACCTCAAGGACGCCCTCCGAAAAGATAAACCCGCTCTGTTCGGTCTGCGCCTTCAGGATCTGGAAAATCAGCTCCTGCTTTCGCATGCCGGTCGCACCCGCCACGTTCTTGTCTTTGGCGATCTGCGTAAGCTTGGCGATGCTCATCTCTTTGAGTTCGCCAATATTCAGTCCCTCGGCGGGCCTTCGGTTCTTACCGGATTTACTCTTCTGTTCGTGAGCTGCCTTTTGCTCGGGAGCGACACTGGCCTCGGGGGCGTTGTTCGTGTCCTTGGTTGCCTTGGCGGGGGTGGGCTCGCTCTCCGCGGCGACAGCCGTATCGGCAGACTCGGGCGCTGGTGTGCGCTTCTGGTTCGTTGGCATAGCAGATTAATTGGGTTGAAGGTTTTTCGGGTCGGACTAGGTCGGCGGGTGTGCCGAGTGACGACCCTTGACGAAGGAGGATGAATATCGAAGGTGAGTATAGGCTCGGTCCAGCACCCTGTCAACCCGGCACACACCGGCCAGGCGGCAACTTGTCACTGGTCCGGGTAGGAGGAGGGACTTTCCCCGATTCCGACGATGCTGCAGTTAAGGATCGGGCGTAGGCCGAGGCTCTGGGCCCGGCTCACGACCGCAGGTGCGTCGGCGCCGGGATTGAGCCAGACTTTCGTTATGCCCTTATGGGCGAGCTCGTCCATGATGGCGGGCCCGATCCAGGGCTGGACGTAGACGGTCGCTAGATCGATCGTGCCGGGGACGTCGAGGATGGAGGTGAAGGTCTCCAGTCCTTCGATCGCGACGCCCCGGGGATTAATCGGAATAACCTCGTAGCCGCGGTTCAGGAACGCGCGCACTGCCTTGTTCCCGAACTTGCGGCGGTTCCCTGAGGCGCCCACAACGGCGACAACCTGTGCCATCGCGGCAGTATACCCGCGTGTCGGACGGCGGCTACAATCGCCTCGTGCCGTTTTCTCGTGTGCCGCTTCTCGTCGTTTTGTGCGGTCTAACCTTCATCGTCGGACTGGGACGCCCTGCCATAACCGACTCCGATGAGGCGTTTTACGCCGAAGCGGCGAGGGAGATGCAGGAGCGAGATGACTGGATCACGCCGCACTACAACGGTGAAGTCCGGTTCGAGAAGCCCATCTTGTACTACTGGCTGGCGGCTGGTGCCGCGTCGCTGAGTCTCGATGCTGAGCTGGCGGCACGGCTCCCCTCAGCGCTGGCCGGGCTCG
The DNA here is from genome assembly GCA_002346545.1 of Acidobacteria bacterium UBA2994. GTDB lineage: Bacteria > Acidobacteriota > Vicinamibacteria > Vicinamibacterales > UBA8438 > UBA2994. The sequence continues at coordinate 56,156 of DEAA01000077.1, read as the reverse complement.
TCCTGGTGTTGACGACGTTCGTGGCGGCCAGGCGTTGGTATGACCTGCCGACGGCGGGTCTGGCCGGGGCCATCACGGGTACCAGCTTTGGCTACATTGCGGCGGGCCGGCAGGCGCTTCCGGACCTGGCGCTGGCCTGTTTCATCACGCTTGCGACCTACGCGGCTCTCGTCGTGCTGGTTTGTCCTAGTGGACCGGTCGTAACACGGCAGCGCTGGGGCTGGTTGAGCCTGGCTGGAGCGGCGCTGGCCGCAGGGTTCTTGACCAAGGGACCGGTCGCGCTGGTGCTGCCCGCGCTTGTGGTTGGACCGTTGGCGCTCTGGCGAGCTCGGTCGGCCGGGACATGGGCGGCGTGGTGGCAGCTCATAAAGGAAGTGGGCTGGTTGGCCGCCGTATGGCTTCTCCTTTCGGTGCCATGGTTCGCTGCGATGAGCGACACGCACGGGGTCGCCTACCTCGACAGATTCTTCATGGCGGAGAACCTGGAGCGGTTTGCGACCGCACGCTACAACAACCCGCGGCCGCTCTGGTACTACGTTCCAATCGTCGTGGGGGGGCTCCTGCCTTGGTCGCCACTCATGGCGCTCTGGGCGCGGCCCGCACTCCGAATCCTCGCCCGGGCGCGTCGGGTGGCGGCGGTAGAGGGCTGGCTTTTGCTATGGGCTGCAACTCCACTGCTGTTTTACTCACTCTCAATTGGGAAACAGCCCCGTTATGTCTTGCCCATCCTGCCACCGCTTGCGATTTTGCTGGCGCGCGCCATAGCCCGCAGCCTGCCGAAAAGGGCCGACGCAGGGGCGGATAGGACGCTGGCGGCGGCCGGTGTCGGGTCTGGGCTGATAATTGCCGGCCTTGGACTACTCGTTTATCGTGCCCGCCCTCTGCTGGTGGGTGTCGACCCGAGCATGGTCATCGCGGGCACGGCAACCCTAATCCTGGCCGGAGGCGGAGTCGCGCTGGCTGCGGTGGCGCGGCAACGGTGTCTGCCGCTCAGTCTTGCGGCTGCCTCGGTGGTGGCGACGCTGTCGATCCACTACATAGTCCTGTCGAGACCAGGCCCCGAACCGGTCGAGGAGATGGCCACCCTGATTCAGTCGGTTGAAGGGGGGGGCTTGCCGTACGGGCGGTATCGGATGTTCGTCCGGAATTTGGTCTTCTACATGGAACGACCGCACGTCGACGTGTCCTCCATCGAGCAGGTGGCAACGTTTCTCTCGGCGTCCGAGCATGTGCTCTGTGTCGTGGAGGAATCCGATCTGGTGAGGGCCGGAGTTCCGGCATTCGAAATCGGAAGGGTGTCGTATCTCAATACAGGTAGCCTTACCCTCGATACTCTGATCTGGCCCGACCCGGAGACGGATCTGCAGACGGTGCTGCTGGTGAGCAACCGGCCTTCAATCCTAGAGAACTAAACGCGCATAATCGCTTCAGTCGAACTAGGCCACTGGGAACCTTGTACATGTGGCCTCTGAGATGTACCGGAAGAAGGCGCAGGCTCGAGAGGTCCGCCTCTATGACTGAGGGAACTAGCAAGTTTCCGTCAACCCCTTACTGAGACCTGAACAATCTTCGAGCTTTGCCAGCCCAGCACGATTGCCCGCTACTCGTGCTTGTGGCAGGACAGCTTCAACGCAACGTCACTCGACACAGGCGGTCGCCCGGAAGGTGGGCCGGCGCAATCTCGCGACGGTTAGTGGATCGAGGCTCCGGGGCAACCGCATCGATCTTGATCGCGCCCCTGGTAACGTCCTTAAACTAGCTTCAGAGCGCAGTAAGAAAGGCCGGTGGCATCAGCGCGCTCTCTGCGTCTGAGAATCGTTTGTGCGCAGTTTAGCTGAGCCCCTAGTACTCGAGTTCAACAGGCAAGAACCGAAACACTGGTTCCGCATCCAGCAATTCCGCCAACGCTGCCAGGGCCCCCGTGTCCACTCTCCACTCTAGGTAAGCGTCATAGTGGTTCTTTGAATTCCACTGGGACACCGCCTCTATGACGTTCTCATCATCGAGGTTCCTTACCGCTTTGACCCAGTGACACCCTTCGTATGCTCTCGTGCCGGGCAATAGATTCCTAAACATCTCAAGGACTGCAGGAGCCTGTCCTTCCTTTGCTTTTAACTGCAAATTGACTATGACGCTCATCTTTACCCCCCTTTTCGAGACACGTTATTCGTTGACCGAAAGATGACCGAAACTGCTCCTCTTCTCCAGTTAGAGCTTCTACAGCCGGTCGGCGAAGCCCTTGATGTCGTGGATGGTTGCGGCGTAGACCTCCGGCAGCGCCCGTCGGAGCAGGACGTCACCAGCGTGGCAGGTGCCATTCACCGAACGGCTGACCACGTCGACACCGGCGGTGGCTAGCATCCGGTAATAGGCTAGCCCCTCGTCTCGGAGCGGGTCGAGCTCGTTCACTGAGATGACATGTGGAGGCAACCCCTGGAGATCGTCCCGCGAAGCGTGCAGCGGCCAGCACAATGGATCGGTGGCGTGGGTACCGCTCGGATCGTAGATACTCGCCAGTACTCCCATAAGGTCGCAGGCGATGAAGTAGTCATCGTTCTCATAGAGTGACGGTAGATCGGGCCGCTTCACCGCCCATGCCGACGAGATATATGGACAGAGCGCGTAAACGCCTGCAACACGGTCGATCGTGCCTTCCCGTACCGCCCGGATGGCGGTGGCGAGTGATAGGTTCCCGCCACCGGACTCACCTGAGACCACTAACTTCGAGATACCCAAATCCCTGGCATGCTCCGAGACCCATGCCAGCCCGGTGGCGCAGTCGTCCAGTCCGGCGGGGAACGGATGGTTACCAAGTGCCCCGGCGGCGTTGCGGAACTCGACGCCGACCACTACCAGCCCGGCGGCTGCCAGCTCGTCGCGCCAGCGAACGTACATCGGATCGCTCGCCTTGAGGATCGCCATGCCCCCACCGTGGATGTGGAAGATGCAAGGTAAAGGGGCAGGCATCGCGGTCGGAGTATGGATGTAGAGCGATACATTGCCGCCTTCGGGACCGGTGGTCGTCTCGGTGCGCGAGGAAACCCCCTCGACTGGCGGGAGGCCAGCACATAGCCGAACAAACACCTGCTCATACGTGGACTCGGCTGCCGCTGTGAAGGCAAGCCTCTCCTCGAGCGTGGAGTTGACGGTGACCGGGAGTGGCGTGCTGGCGCCGTCAAGTCCGGCGATGGCCAGCTCGGCCACCATCCTCGGGTCTGCGCGTGGGTCGGTGTTTAGGCGTAAATCTGGATTGCCGAGTCGGCCGGGCAATGTGGGCGAAGTAGTTGCAGTAGTCATCGGTACTCTTTTGTTATGCCGAGGAACCCACTAAAGCGATTCTGTTGTGCCCCATTCGCCATCAACGCAAATCCACCCGGGTTTGCCTTGCGGATCTGAGTCCCTCCTGGCGACGGTTCGGGACGGAGTGCGCGGACGGCCCGCCCTCCACTTGCGACGATGTGATGTGGCTCTGATTCTAGTGCGGGCGAGCCGCGGGCTCAATACTGGAGAGGTGCCCCACTTAAGCCTTAAGTTGGCTGATTTGGCGACCTGCTTGTCCCAGCATCGGGAGAGAGAGCAACCCGGAGTGCTCAGAGATACCACGGTCGGTGCAGCCGAGACGATGAGGCGGAGCTAGAGAGGGACGCGTTTGGCGCGAAGGGCTCCAGCCTGAAGATCACGCCTGGATTCTGGGAACTCTACACGCCGAACCAATCGTCAGCGTTCGTAGTTAAGTCCCTATTGACTCCAATCACGTGCTATCCTAGGACCAGTAAACTCTGGTTAGCTGTTCTCACGCCTGAGCACTTTGCTCACGTTGGCTTGCATCTTCCTCAGTAAATAGCCCCTCTCTCTTTCCGTCCTCAGTGAGCGCCCACTAGGCACGTCTCGACCGTAAGAATGCACCGCGTGCTGTGTTGCACGGGGTGGGAGATCTGATTCAGCAATGACGTTTCCAACGCTCGGTGTACACCCGACTATTGTCCGCGCGGTTACCGTTGCCGGCTACATGACACCTACGCCCGTCCAGGCACAGGCCATTCCCATCGTTCTTGAGGGCCGTGATCTCATCGCGTGCGCCCAGACCGGCACCGGCAAGACGGCGGCGTTTCTGCTCCCAACGCTGCAGCGACTTGCAGGTGGCCAGAGGTTGCGCCGGCCGCGAGCCCTTGTGGTCACTCCAACGCGGGAACTGGCGGCCCAAGTCGGTGACATGGCGAACCGTTACAGCGCCCATCTAGACCTGCGAAGCGCAGTCGTGGTTGGTGGTGTGGGAATGGGGCCGCAGATCCGTAGCATTACGCGTGGGCTCGATCTACTGATAGCCACTCCAGGACGGCTTCTCGATCATCTGGGACGCGGGCACCTGCGTCTCGGGGCAGTCGAGATAGTGGTCTTTGACGAGGCGGATCGGATGCACGATATGGGATTCTTGCCCGCAATCCGACAGCTCGTCGCGGCGCTTCCAACGACCCGCCAGAGTCTCTTCTTTTCGGCGACCATGCCTGACGAAATAGAAGCGTTGATCCGGCGATCCACTGTCGATCCCGCGATGGTTGAGGTGGCGAAGCGGGCCACGCCAGCCGCAGCGGTGCGCCAGGTAGTACATCCGGTAGAAGCGGCACGTAAGAAGGAATTACTACATCATCTACTTGGGCAGGCCGATATCGGACCGACGCTTGTCTTTACTCGAACGAAGGCCAGAGCAAACCAGCTTGCACGACATCTTGAGCGCTCGGGCCGAAAGGTGGCTGCCATTCATGGCAACAAAAGCCAGGCAGCACGTACTCGAGCCTTGGCTGGATTTCGATCGGGGCGGATCGACACGCTCATTGCTACCGACCTCGCCGCTCGCGGGCTCGACGTCGAAGGTGTCACGCATGTAGTTAATTTCGATCTACCGCATGTCCCTGAAGACTATGTGCACCGTATCGGGAGGACTGCGCGGGCCGGGCGAAGTGGCGACGCTATCTCGCTGGCCGCTCCCGAAGAGCGAGCCCAACTCTCGGCGATCGAACGGCTAGTCGGATCCCCTATCCGATGCGAACCGCTTTTGGGGTTCGAGGTTCCGGCGAGCTCGCGTGCTCAGATCGCAGCTCGGCCACACCGGTCAGGGAGACCGCATCGGTCCAACGGAAGAGGGAAACCTTGGATTCGGGAGCGCAGTCGAGCGTCGGGCTCCGGCCAGCGCCGAGGGGTATAGCGCTAACTAGCGATCGCGTTAGGGCCTTAGAAGGGAATTAGAGCTAGTCAATCGATTCGACTCCTGCCCGATATTCGAGGGGTGAGTATCGATGGCGCTTGGAGGCATATGAAGGCAGCAGCCCGCCGCCTCTCGTGCCAAGGATTATAGGTCGCCGAGGGCAAGGTCGGTCCGCGAGGTTCCTTGCTAGCCTGGTGTTAAGCCACCGGCGATCCGTTATTCAAGTATTGCTTTGCGTAGAGGCATCGAGAGAAGAGGCGACTATCCAAGATAGGTGAGAATGCGCCGCCAGGCATCCTCGAGCTGCACCATCGGGACGGTGTAGGACAGTCGGAGATACCCGGGCGCGTCGAAGGCCTCCCCTGGCGTGACCGCCACGTGGGCTTCGGTTAGGAGGGCCAGGGCTAGGTCCGACGACGTGCGGCGGACCTCCTCGTCCAGGACGTCGGTGACATCCGGGAATAGATAGAACGCGCCGGCCGGCCGCACAACCCGGAACCGACCATCGTCCGCCATCCACCCGGCCAGGGCGTCTCGTCGGCCGCGATACTCGGCGCGCATCGTGTCCAGCCAATCCTGAGGGCCGCGCAACGCAGCCTCGGCCGCGCGCTGCGTGATCGACGCCGCGTGAGAAGTCGAATGGCTCTGGACGGCGTTGCAGGCCGCTGCCACCCCGGGCTCAGCCACGATCCACCCGCAGCGCCAGCCAGTCATCGCATAGCTCTTTGACGCGGACCCGACGAGCACGGCCTGCTGAGCGAGACATTCGGCCAGCACGCCTGGGAGATTGTGGGGGCTAGGGTCGTAAATCAGCTGCTCATAGCAGAGATCCACGACCAACCAAATGTCGCGGCCGCGAATCCCGTCGGCGAGTAGGCGGAGCTCATCCTCAGAGACTAGCGCGCCCGTTGGGTTGCCAGGGCTGTTGATGATGATGCCTCGAGTGCGTGGGGTAACCGCGTCAAGCAGGGGCTCGGCGCGCAATTCAAACCCCTCCTCGGCATGGGTTCGCGCGAAAACGGGAGTGGCGCCAGCGAGCTTGACTTGCTCGGAGATCGAAGGCCAGCCTGGCACATGGGTGACCACTTCGTCGCCAGGACCGAACAATGCCATCGAAACGTTGAACAAGCCCTGTTTGCCTCCCGAGGTCACCACGATCTGGTCGCGCGAATACCGCACGCCGTACCGGGACTCATAATGCGTGCCGATGGCGTCCCTTAGTCCGACGATCCCGGCGCCTACCGTGTAGCGCGTGAAGTCTTGGTCGAGCGCCGCGACCGCGGCGGCCTTGATGTGTTCGGGGGTGGGAGCGTCCGGCTCACCTGCGCCCAGATCGATGATGTCGGCCCCTTCTCGGCGTAGGCGGTCGACGGTGGCCGTGACCTGCTGGGTCCGGGACGGCGACACAATCTGGAGCCGGTCGGCCAGCTGGGGGTTAGCCATCGCTACGGGTACCGAGCCGCTCGGTCAGCCGCCGCTCGACAACGGGGGGGACCAGGCCCTGGATCGATCCACCCAGCGAGAACACTTCCTTGGCCAGGCGTGAACTGAGATAGGTGTACGACTCGGCCGGCATCAGCAGGACGGTTTCGATTTCCGCGCTGAGCCGCCGATTCATCAACGCCATCTGCATCTCGAACTCAAAGTCGGAGACGGCCCGCAATCCCCTGACGATCGCGTGCGCGCCGCGCCGTCGGACATAGTCAACCAAGAGTCCTTCGAATAGATCCACCTCGACGCGTGGTTCGTCGGCAAACACTTCACGGGCCATGTCCCCACGCTCTTCTGTCGTGAACAGGGGCGACTTGTCAGGGTTCACCAGGATCGCGACGACGATCCGGTCGAAGAGCCCGACGCCCCGCCGGATGATGTCGACGTGCCCGTTGGTCAGCGGATCAAAAGTCCCAGGATAGACCGCGATCCGTTCGTTTCTATTCTTGGTCATGGTCCTCAGTTCTCGTCCTCGACGGCTACGCGCTCGAACCACTCGAGCACGCTGCTGCCGGTGCGAACTTGCCGCGTCGAGACTAGCGTCTGCGGGACCGTCACCGGCGTCCGTCGAGAGCGCTCCAGGATGATGGCTCCGCTCGGGGCTAGGTGCGACGTGGCTCCGGCCAGTATCTCATCGATGTCGGACGCCCCGTAGGGCGGGTCGAGCAACACGAGGTCGAATGGCGCCGGTCGTCTCCGGTCCAGGACCTGCGGCAGCCGTCCTCGTATCACTACGGCCGGGAGCTCAGCGTCACACAGCGCCAGGTTCCGGCGGATGAGCGTGATCGCGCGGGGATCACGCTCGACGAACACAACCTCGGCGGCGCCTCGGCTGAGCGCCTCAATTCCCAGTGCGCCGCTGCCCGCGCACCCGTCGAGTACACGCGCCCTTGTCACTCGCTCACCGACGACCGCGAAGAGACTCTCGCGCAGTCGGTCCGACGTCGGCCGGATTCCCTTCCACGAGGGCGACAGCAGGGTGCGCCGCTTGAACTGGCCGGCGATCACTCGCATGCAGAGTCGTCCCTCATCCGATCTCGGCAAAGCCGAATCGGGTGGCCCACCCACGGTCCAAGCGTCTCAGTAGCTGTTCGGTCATTGCTCCGTCCTTGAGGACGCGCATCGCCTCGTCTCGAGCAGTATCCATCAGGGCATGATCGCGGAGCAGGTTCGCGACCCGCAGGGTGGGGACACCAGACTGCCGGGTGCCAAGCATTTCCCCTGGTCCCCTAAGCTGAAGGTCGGTTTCCGCAATCTCGAACCCGTCGGCGGTACCGGCGACTGCATTAAGGCGAGCCCTGGCCGTTTCGCCAAGCGGACGCTGGTAGATTAAGCGGCAATAGGACTGGTGCGTGCCGCGACCAACCCGTCCCCGCAATTGATGCAGTTGCGCGAGCCCAAACCGCTCCGCGTGCTCGATGACCATGACGCTGGCGTTCGGCACGTCGACGCCCACCTCGATGACGGTCGTCGCCACCAGCAGATGGACTGAGCCGGCAGCAAACGCTCGCATGACCTGCTCACGTTCGTCCGCCGGCATCCGTCCGTGAACCAGCCCCACCTGATGGCTGGGCATTAAGGAGGCGAGCGTCGCCGCCATCCCGGTCGCCGCTTTTAGGTCGCTCCTCTCAGATTCCTCCACCAGCGGATAGACCACGTAGGCCTGTCGGCCTTCCTTTAATTTTCGCCGGACAAATGAGTAGACGTCGTCACGCCGAGACTCAGGCACCAGCGTTGTCTTGACCGGTCGTCGGCCAGGCGGTTGCTCTCGAATCGTAGACACGTCGAGATCGCCATATGCTGTCAGCGCGAGCGTTCGTGGAATCGGGGTTGCGGTCATCACTAGCACGTCCGGCTGATGTCCTTTCTCCCGCAAGGTCGCGCGCTGTAGCACGCCAAACCGGTGCTGCTCATCGATCACGCAGAGCCCGAGCCGCTTGAAGCGGATCGCCTCCTGTACAAGCGCGTGCGTGCCCACGACGAGATCCACAACTCCCGATTCGATCGCCGCAATCGTGCTGCGCCGCTCTGAGGCGCGCCCGCCGCCCGTTAGCGAGGCCACGGTGAAGCGGGACGATATCAGGAGCCGCCGGATTGTCAGGAAGTGCTGCTCGGCGAGCAACTCGGTGGGTGCCATGAATGCTACCTGCAGCTCGTTCTCCATGGCGACAAGCGCCGCAAGCAGCGCCACTATCGTCTTGCCGCAGCCGACGTCGCCTTGGAGCAGACGGTTCATCGGCGAAGGCCCCCGCAGGTCGTCCACGATTACTCGCAGGGCGTGCTTTTGTCCATTTGTCAGCGCGAACGGCAGCACGGCTCGAGCCGAGTCCCGAATACGGTCGTCGATGGAAATCACATGTGGTTTGGTGTCGGCGTCTCGAAGTTGGCGTCGTCGGCCAAGTCCCAGCTGAAAGAGAAATAGCTCCTCGAAGATCAGCCGAGTTTGTGCAATGGAACGAAACCCATTGAGCTCTTCCAACGGAGTCTCGCTCTGTGGGAAGTGGGCCTCGAATAGGGCCGTCCGGCGTGGAGGGAGCCGATGGCGAGCCCTGATCGCTGCTGGGAGGACATCCTCGAGCTCCTCTGGCAGTTCGGATAATAGCTGTGACACCAGGCGCCGTAACAGCTTCGTGCCCATGGATCCGACGCGCTCGTAGACTGGGACGATGCGCCCGGTGTGCAGACCGTCGTCGGCCGGGGTCTCGCTGTCCTCCGCATCGTCGCTGAGTACCTCGTACTGCGGATTGACGAGCTGCAGTCCGCCCGGCTTGCGCCATTCGACCTTGCCGAACAGAGCCACCCGCTGCCCGGCGACGAAGACGTCTTCGAGGAACGGCTGGTTCATGAAGACGACCCGAAACATCCCGGCCTCGTCTCGGACCAGCATCTCGAACAGACTGAACCCACGACGTCTGGTGCGCCGGAGAGAACAACTGGTGACTTCTCCGCTCACGGCCACCACCGCGTCGGGTTGAAGTTCCGCCGAACTCTGCCGTCGACTGCGATCCTCGTAGCGCATCGGAAGTCGATGCAGAAGGTCGTCGACGGTCTTGAGCCCGGCACGGGCTAGTTCCCGCGCACGTCTGGGGCCGACGCCCTTAAGGAAACGGAGCGCTCGCTCGAGCGGTGGGGTGGACTCAGACGCTTCGGTCACTGCACGACAACTGCGCGTCCGGGGGCCAGTCGCAGCCCGACGATCCCGTAAGGCAACGGGAGTGGCTCGTCGATCCGGGTACCGCTGGGATGATCGAGCGTGCGCGTATAGTGCTGGACTAGCTCTCGGAGCACCGAAATCGGCACCGGAACCCCGTCGATTGCAACACTGTCGATCTCGAGATGTGCCAGCCCGTCGGCTGAGCGAACCCGGCCGCTCGCGGTGATGGGTAAGAGTCCACCGAGATACTGCAGCGGGTCTAACCAGCTTCGCGAGCGCGATTCCCGAATACGGTCCAGATCGACCACCACGGCGGCATCGACTCGATCGTCATCGCCGATGGTCAACTCGGGCTGCGTGAGGCCTTCAGGGAGGAGGGGTACGCCCTGCTGGGCTAGATATGCGTTAATCTCGTCTTCCTCGAGGACTGTTAACCTGGGCTCTAGGCCTTCGACTTGGGAGAAGTCCAAGATCTTCGTGAGCTTAGCCTCCAGGCGGACACCGGCCGCCTGGGCCAGATCCGAAAGCTGCGCGGCACCGGGCACGCTGAGCAGCACAAGCAGCAAGGCTGTCCCGAGGGGGCGCAAGCGACCTGCAGGCTGAGGAAGGGCGCGACCGCCGCGCATGTCTCTAGTATACGGTAGCCGTGAACCAGCACTGGTTAGAACGAGCGCGACGTCGAGGATCGACGAACGCGGCCAACCGGTGCCCTTCTCGCCGTCGCTGCTGCGCGCCGGCATCACGAAGTCGAGCTTGCGACGTTCGACGCGTCGCCCGAAGAAGCGACGCGGGATCAGCTGGAGGGAAGTCAATTATCGGCCGGTCTCGTTTAAGAGGCTTTCGACCACAGCTCTCGAAGGGAGCGCGGTTCGGGCTCCAAGGGCTCGGCACTTTAGGGCCGCAACTGCATTCGCGTAGGTAAGGATCCGCTCGACCGGGGCATGGTCCCCCGCCGCGAGCCAACCGGCGATGAAGCCACCTCGAAAGGCATCGCCGGCTCCGGTGGAGTCGACGACTGGCACCTTGAATCCGGGAGTTCGGAGCTCCTGTCCCTGGACAAGGCAGAGGCTTCCCTCGTCGCCCAGGGTCGCGCAGACCAGCGTGGGGCGAAAACGGTCAGCCAGTTTCTCGAGGGCGGCGCCAAGACCCGACGCACCGGTGTACGCCTCCGGAAAGGTGTGCGCGGTGATGATTACGTCGATGTGCGCGAGCAGGCCCTCGATCCCTGGGCGGACCTTTTCGGCATCCACCACTGTTGGGATCCCGAAGCTGCGAGCCAGAGCTGCTGCGCGGGTTGCCGCGGCGGTCTGGTGACAGTCGACCAGCAGGACGCGGCCCGAGGTGACCGATGCTGCATCAACCTCCTCTGGCGTGAAGTTGAGGGCGGGCGCGCGCTGCCAGAGGACTGTCCGCCGGCCCTTGTCGTCGACCAGAATCAGCGAGATCGGATGGGGTACTTCGAGGACCTCGCAACCATCCAGGTCGACACCGTCGGCTTGGAGCGTGGTGCGGGCGAGCGTGGCATGCCTGTCGTTGCCGAAGCGTCCAACGTAACGTGCGCGCCAGCCGAGGCGCGCACATGCGGTTATCGCCGTCGCTGCCTGTCCGCCCGGCCGTTCCACCAGTTCTTGCAGCGGTTGCTTGGTGTCGGGCGCAGGATAGGCGCCTACGACCGCTAGCAGGTCGACCGTGTTTAGCCCGAATCCCACCGCATCGACCCGACCGGCAGCGACGGGAAGCGGGTTCAGTGTGAGGCGCGGCATCCGGCGAATGGTATCTGGTTGGGTTCAATTTGATGTTCGCTTTTTGTTTGCGTATTATCTCCGCGACGAATGTTCTGCCGTGCCACTAGCGGGCGGGCCTTACCCTCGAGGATCGGATGCAGCCACTAACCAAGCGTCAGCGCGAGATCCTGGACTACCTTCACGAGTTCATAGACGAGCGGGGATACGCCCCGAGCCTAGAGGAGATCGGCCGTCGCTTCGGCCTCTCCTCGCTCGCGACAGTCCACAAGCATCTGACAAATCTTCAGGACAAAGGATTCATCCGGCGCGCCTGGAACCGCAGCCGCTCGGTGGAGCTGGTGCCGGGCGTGATGGGGGCACGCGCGCTTGACCTGCCACTGTTGGGCTATGTGGCGGCCGGGGCTCCGATCGAGGCGGTCGTGAGCGCCGAGACCGTCTCTGTGCCAGAGGATCTCGCCGGAACACGAGACACCTACGCGCTGCGTGTGCGTGGCGACTCGATGATTGATGAGCAGATCCGGGATGGCGATCTCGTGGTCGTTGAAGATCGACAGACCGCCCACAACGGCGAGATGGTGATCGCCCTTCTGGATAGGACCGACGTGACGCTCAAGAAGTTCTATCGGGAGAAGGGGCACGTACGGTTGCAGCCGGCCAATGAGCGGCTCCAGCCGATCGTCGTTCCTGCCGACACTGTGCAGGTGCAGGGTGTCGTCGTAGGCGTGATGCGTCGGTACTAGTACCACTATGAGCGTGGTTCCAGATCGCAGTCCTATATACAGGGCTGCTTAGCGGTGCGTTGAATACCAGCGAAACTGCACCCCCGCCTGCGGATACCATATCCAGCGTCGGCGGAGCGCCGGCGACCGTGCCTCATACCAGACAAAGGTCACTACCGATGAGCGAGCGACAGCAGATCAACTTCACCATTGTTCCCGACGAGTCGTCATCCGTTAGGAGAACCTATTCAAACTTCTGCGCGATCTCCCATACCCCCTTCGATTTCACTTTGACTTTCTGCGAGGTGCTACCCCCTACTGAGCAGGTGGTACGTGAGGCAGGCGAACAGCGGGTGCTCAAGGCCCCGGTGCGTCAGCGCGTGGTCGTTCCGATGGCGTTCGTGCCGAACCTGATTAACGCCCTGCAGGAGCACCTCCGCGCCTGTACCGAGGGAGGGCCGGGCCAGGGAGAGTGGGGCAAGGACGTGCACTGACTGCTGCGTGGGATAGTGCACGCGGAGGCTGGTAGCATGACAGCATGCCGAGGGAAGCCGCTCCCGTTGCCACCCCGAATCACGACCGCACGGCCACGCGCCGCATCCTTCGACGGCTTGAGACCCAGCATCCGGATGCGGACACCGAGCTCCACTACACGAACGCATACGAGCTGCTCGCGGCGACGATCCTCTCCGCTCAGTGCACCGACGAGCGGGTCAACGAGGTGACCCCTGCGCTCTTTGCTCGCTATCCAGACCCCGCGGCGCTAGCCGAGGCAACGCCCGAGGAGCTAGCGCCGCAAATTAAGCCGACCGGATTCTTCCGCTCTAAGGCGCGTTCCCTCGCAGGGATGGCCCGTGGGCTTGTGGCCCACCATGGCGGCGAAGTGCCGGCCGAGCGGGAAGCGCTTGTTGCGCTTCCTGGCGTCGGACGCAAGACCGCGAACGTGGTGCTGGGGCATGCCCTCGGGGTGCCCGGATTGCCCGTCGACCGTCACGTGCTCCGCGTTGCGAACCGCCTCGGCATCGCGCGCTCGAAGAATCCCGTCGTCGTCGAGCGGCAACTCAGCGAGAAGTTACCTCATGCGCGGTGGACACGATCATCCGACACCCTCATCCTGCACGGACGCCGGGTGTGCAAACCGAAGCCGCTATGTGACCGGTGCCGGGTGCGGGACGACTGCCGATTTTTCGTCGAGGGTGGCGAGGTGCGGCCCGCTCGCAGCTACAGGCACCCGCGGTGACACGTGCAAGGTTCGAGGAACTTGTGAGCCGGGCGATAGACCGCTTGCCAGACGCCTTCCGCACCGAGATCAAGAACGTCGCGGTGGTGGTCGAGGATGAGCCGACACTCGAACTACTCGAGCTTATGGGTCTCGAGCCACCCGACACACTGTTCGGGCTCTACGAGGGCGTGCCATTGCCGGAGCGGGATTGGGCGCACGGGAACACGTTGCCCGACCGGGTCACGCTGTTTCAGCTTCCGATGGAAGCCGACAGCGGGACCGAAGACGACGTAGCTGTCGCCATCGGTGAAACTCTAATCCACGAATTCGGGCACTATTTCGGCCTGAGCGAAGAGGAGATCGAGAAGATCGAGGAACGATATTGGCGAGGGGCTCGTGACGGCTGAACTCGGACCGGGAGCGGGCCATCGTCGGCCGGTCAGGAAACGTTTCGGGCAGCATTTCCTCGAGCCCAACTGGGTCCGGAAGGTGGTGGCTGCCATTGGCCCTCGCCCGGGGGAATTATTTCTGGAGATAGGTCCCGGGAGGGGTCAGCTCACTACCCCGCTAGCCGCCGCGGGAAGCCGGGTGGTCGCTATCGAGATCGATCGCGATCTGGCGGGTGATCTCCGACAGGCGGCTGGCGTCGGAGTCACGGTGGTCACCGGAAACGTGCTCGACGAAGATGTCCTGGCCCTCCTCGAATCGGTGTCGGGTTCAGGCGAATCTATGCGTGTCGCGGGCAATCTGCCATATAGCCTTTCGTCGCCGATATTGTTCCGCCTTCTCGAACTGCAACGGGCGTGCGGGCGATTCTCCGACGCCACGCTCATGTTGCAGCGGGAGGTGGCAGAGCGCGTGGCCGGTCGTCCCGGAACCCGCGCCTATGGCCCGCTCGCCATCCTGTGCGAGCTATCAGCAGACGCGAGCGTGGTGCTGCGGTTACCTCCCGGCGCGTTCCGCCCTCCGCCACGGGTCGATTCAGCGCTTGTTCGGCTTAGCTTTCGTCCGCCACCGGTCGAGATCGCAGATCTCGGTCTGTTCAGCGATATGGTTAGAGCGCTCTTCTCCCAACGACGGAAGACCTTGGCGAATGCCCTTCGACCCTTCGCCGCCTCTCTAACCGACGTGGCACCACGGAGGCTGCTGGAGGCGGCAAGGCTGGAGGCGGATGTCAGGGCTGAAACCCTGGATTTGAGGTCACTGTCCAGGTTGGCAGATGCGATAGGAGCCGAGCGTCGTTAGGTGTGAGTGCTTTCCTGTGGGCGCCCGAATGCCCAGCACTGTGCTACAGTTGGCCTTGACGACGCCTGATAGGCGTCTGTCCCTACCCTTCAGGTGCACCCAGGCGCCTGACACCGTCGGATCGGTGTCGTCGGTCTCCCCGACGAGCGCCGGGCGGGCCCTCTGAACGTGGCCCGCCGCGGCCATCCATAGTGCGTACGACCTAGGAGTGTGCCTACACCGGATGGTGTCCATGGCTGAGCGGGCTTCGCCCACGGGGCGGACGCTTGAAGCGATCCCGTTGGGTGGTCTCGGCGAGTTCGGCATGAACATGCTGCTCGTCGTTTGGGACGAGACTGCGATCCTCGTGGACGCCGGCGCCATGTTTCCCGGTCCAGAGCTGCTCGGGGTCGACTTGGTGATCCCGGATCTGGCGGCGCTGCAGGAACGGATCGGGCGACTGTCGGCCGTGGTGCTGACCCATGGGCATGAGGATCATATCGGGGCGCTCCCGTATCTCTGGTCGTCGATCGAGGGCCCAGTCTACGGCACGCCGCTGACCTTGGCGCTCGTGACGCCGACGCTGCGCGAGCACGGGCTGGATCCAACCGAGCGTCTGACTCCGCTGCCTGCCGGCGGAGAGGCGCGGGTCGGCGAGGTGACGATCGAGTTCATCCGGGTCACCCACAGCCTGCCGGACTGTGTGGCGGTGGCAATCCACACACCGGCAGGCGTCATCGTGCATACGGGCGACTTCAAGTTCGATCAGACCCCTCTCGATGGCGAGATCCTTGACGCGCACCGTTTCGCCGAGTTGGGGCGCGACGGGGTACTGGCGTTGTTCGGCGACAGTACGAACATTGATCGACCTGGATTCACCGGCTCGGAGCGCGACGTGGTGCCTGGGTTGGAGGAGATTTTCGGGAGTGCCCGCGGGAAGCTGGTCGTCACCGCCTTCTCGTCCAGCCTCCACCGGATACAGCTGATTGGCGATCTTGCCCAGCAGTTCGGCCGGAAACTCGCGTTCGTTGGACGCAGTGTTGTGCAAAACGCGACCATCGCCGAAGAACTGGGCCACTTGCAGCTCCCGGTCGGGCTGCAGGTTCGTGATGTCGATGTGCCAGAGTACCCGGCGGAGCGGGTGGTGTGTGTGGCCACCGGCTCACAGGGAGAGCCGATGGCGGCCCTGTCGCGGATCGCGGGTGGCGACCATCGCTCGGTTACGGTCGAGTCCGGCGACGTGGTCGTCTTTTCAGCGCGAAAGATTCCAGGCAACCGACGTGCGATCGGCCGGGTGATGGACCACCTCACGCGGCGTGGCGCCCAGGTGATCGACGAAGACCGCAAGAGGGTGCATGTCTCCGGACATGGGAGCGCCGAAGAGCTAAAGCTGATGCTCTCGCTGGTAAGGCCACGGTATTTTGTTCCGATACACGGGGAGTATCGCTACCTGGCGGAGCATGCGCGCGTGGCGGCCCGGGTGACTGGAGGGCGAACCACAGTACTGCTCGCCGAAAACGGTGACGTGATCCGACTCGCGCCGGGGACCGGCGGTCTCGACGGTCGTTTGCCGACCGGTCGAGTGCTCATCGACAGGACGCGTTCGGGCGAGGTCGAAGAGGAGGTCTTGCGCCAGCGGCGTCGTCTAGCGACAGACGGCGTAGTGGTGCCGGTCATTGCGTTGAATTTGCAGGAAGGGCGCGTTGAGGGAACGCCGGAGGTAATGACCCGTGGCGTCGTGGTCGACGCCCAGACCGATTCCCTCCTTGAGGCCGTGCCGTCGTTGGTCACGGAGGCGATAGACAGTGCTGCGCCGGACGAACGGTCGGACCAAGGACTCCTGACCGAAAGGGTGCGCATCGAGGTGCAACGTGAGTTTCGTAAACGGGTGGGTCGGCGGCCGCTGGTGTTGCCGGTCATCATGGAGACCTGAGCTGTGTCTGCTTCAACACTGTCCCGTCGCGTCAGCGAGCTCGTTGGAATAGCGCTGTTCGCGGCATCGCTGTTCTGGGTGATCGCGCTGGCCAGCTACGACGCCGCCGACCCGGTGTGGTTCTTCAGTGCCGGGGGACAGGAGCCGCCGGCGAACTTTGCCGGGCGGGTGGGGGCGTTCCTGGCCGAGCTGTCCTACCAGTTAGTCGGCTTCCCTGCATTCCTTTTGCCGGTCGTGTTGGGCACGCTAGGGTGGCACTACTTCTGGTGTCGGCCAATCGACGCGGCGTACACGAAGTTGATCGGTCTTGCGGTCGCACTTGGATGCGCGGCGACCTTTGCCAGCCTAGCGGTCGGCGGATTCGATGGCGGGCAAACGTTTCTTGCCGGCGGCTATGTCGGTAGCTGGTTGGCGGGTCTGCTAGCGGAGTATCTCAATCGAACGGGATCCATCCTGTTCATCCTAACCCTGCTCTTCCTCTCGCTGGTTCTGACGACCCAACTCTCGTTCGGTCAATTGGCGCAGTCGGCCGGCTCACGCGTGGCTCGCGGGGGCTCGAGGATGAGCGAGTCGTTTCGGGCCTGGTGGTCCGATCGGCGCAAGGCGCGTGCGCGCCGCGAAGTACTGCAGAAGCACCTGGATCGCACCGGCGCGTCATCAGCCCGCGCCGAAGTCCTGGCAAAGGGAGCAACACCCCCGCCCCGTCGGCCACCGAAGCGACGGGAGAAGCGCGGGCCGGCAGAGCCCTCCATCACGGCGCCCGAGTCGGTGCCACTCCCGCTGCCAGACCCGCCGTCTGCGACGCCGGCCGAGCGGCGCCAGGGTGGGGCCTTCACGTTGCCGCCACTTTCGCTGCTCGATCCGCCGCGGGCTGCGCACAAGTTCGACGAGCGGGAGCTCATGGACAACGCGCGCCTGCTTGAGGACAAGTGCCGCGAGTTCTCCGTGGAGGGGTCGGTGGTGCAGATTCACCCGGGCCCTGTCGTCACAACCTTCGAGTTCAAGCCGGACGCCGGGGTGAAGTACAGCAAAGTCACCGGGCTCGCCGACGATCTATGCCTGGCGATGCAGGCCGAGTCTGTCTTGATCGAGCGGCTGCCTGGCAAATCGACAGTCGGTATCCAAATTCCGAATCGGGTGCGGGAGCAGATCTCTCTCCGGCAGATGGTCGAGGCCGGACCCTATCGGGAGTCTTCGTCGAAGTTGACGTTGGCGCTCGGTCGAACGATTCATGGTGAACCGATTGCGGGAGATCTGGCGACGATGCCGCACCTCCTGATCGCTGGATCGACGGGGACTGGCAAGAGTGTCGCGATGAATGCGATGCTCACGAGCATCCTCTATCGGGCCACGCCGGACGATGTGCGTTTAATCATGATTGACCCGAAGCGGCTCGAATTAGGTATGTACGAGGACATCCCGCATCTATTAACCCCGGTGGTGGTCGAGCCCAAGCTGGCGGCCAACGCCCTACGGTGGGCGGTGCGGGAGATGGAGGAGCGGTACAAGCTGCTCGCGGCCGAAGGAGTGCGTAATCTCGAGCAGTACAACCGCAACATCAATCGTCAACTGGACGAAGCCGCGCGCTCGAAGCGCAAGCGCAAGCGCGTGGCAAACAACGAGGCAAATGCCGAAGAGCCCCCGCGGCGGTTGCCCGCGATCGTGCTGGCCATCGACGAACTAGCCGACCTGATGATGATCGCCGGACACGAGGTCGAGGAGTCGATCGCCCGACTTGCGCAGATGGCGCGGGCGGTTGGTATCCATCTGATCCTAGCGACTCAGCGGCCGTCGGTCGACGTCATTACCGGGCTGATCAAGGCAAATCTGCCGTCCAGAATCGCCTTCCGGGTGTCGTCGAAGGTCGACTCGCGGACCATTCTCGACAGCAACGGTGCAGAGCAACTCCTGGGACGGGGCGACATGCTGTATCTGCCGCCGGCCTCCTCACGGGTCGTGCGTGTGCATGGCCCGTACATCTCTGAGCAGGAGACGGCCCGGGTCTGCGGCTTTCTGCGAAAACAGGGTGCACCAGCCTACGACAGTGCCATCACGGCGGAAGAGAAGCCGGCGGAGGGGGCGGCGGCGTTCGAGAAGGATGACCTCTACGACGACGCGGCTCGCCTCGTGGTGGCCGCAGGCCAGGCATCGATCTCTTATCTCCAGCGTCGGCTGCGCATCGGGTTCAGTCGCGCAGCCAGGCTGGTCGACATGATGGAGGCCGACGGACTCGTGGCGCCAGGAAGCGGGAGCAAGGCACGCGAGGTGCTCGTGGCGCGGGACTATTTCGATCAGGTTGACATGCAGCTGCGGTAGGCAGTGCATGTCCCTGCGCATCCCTTTCAGGAACCCTCTACACCTTTATCTCGCTTCGGTCGATAAGAGCGACTGACAGGTTCCCTCGCCGGGATGCCCGCCGATGACTCTATATCGATACGCATTCGTTCGGCGTAGCTTGTGGCGTCCACTGGCCGCAGCTGTCCTGCTTGGGCTAATTGCGACGCCGCTCGCCGCGGCGACCGCCGCAGAGCAGTACACAACCGCGCTGGCCCGCGAACGAGCGCTGCGCGCCTCCATTGAATCAGGCGGCACCTCAGAACTGCGCGCCTTAATGGCGGCCTACGAGGAGCTAGCCCGGGTTCACCCGCAGAGCGGCTATAGTGACAATGCCCTGTGGCAGGCAGCGGGACTGGCGCTGTTGGCGTTCGAGCGACACCGCGATGACCGCGACCTCGAATTGGGGCGCGATTTACTCGAACTGCTCGGGCGGAAGCACCCGGCAAGCTCTCTCGTCGCCCGCATTCCAGCGCGCCTGCAGGAGTTTGCGAGGCTACTCGATCCGGTCGAGCTTCGCCGGATAACGAGGGCGAGCGGAGAGGACATGGTGACCGTCACCATCGAGCTCGATGCCGAGGTCGATTACCTGGCGGAGCGCTTGGACGAGCCTCCTCGTCTCTACTTTGACTTCAACGACACGTTTACTGTTCCGCCCCTGCGAAACGCCACTCTCGACTATCCGGACGGGGGCCTAGTGCGACAGATCAGACTGGGCCGACATGCGGGCCAGGTCACACGGGTCGTGCTCGACCTCGCTAACGTCGAGAGCTACCGCTTCTATACGCTCGATGATCCGTATCAGCTGGTTGTCGAGGCGGTGGCCCAACCGCGGTTATTGGTCCCTACAGAGAACAACGCTAGCGTGCCACCGGTCTCGGTGGAGCCGGCATTCTCCCCTGCGTCGCTCGAGGTTTTCGCTGACACCCAGGCCGACGAGCTGCACCGTCTAGAGCTGCTCCCGGTTCCCGAAACTTTGACTGCTCGGCGACTGGCGCCTTTGCCTGGCGCGCCGAGGCGCGAAGTCGGTGGACTTGCCGCTCAGGCAGATCTCAGTGCTGCCCCGGCAATGCACGACATTCTCTACCCTGCACTGGGAGATAGTGCTGAGAGGGTCGCCAGCGTCGTCTACGGCTCCGAGTTGCCAGGGTCAATAGAGCCGGTCGCTCCCGCTCGCAACGCTGCTGGCGCACTGTCGCTTGGGCGCCAACTGGGGTTGGGGGTGTCCCGTGTGGTCATCGACGCCGGTCACGGCGGATATGACTCCGGAGCGCGCGCCGCAGATCTGACCGAGTCGGCGCTCGTTCTTGACGTGGCCTTGAGGCTAGAACAGCGCCTGGCCGGCGCCGGCATCGAGGTGGTGCAAACCCGGCGGGACGACCTTTTTGTCCCGCTGCGCACGCGCACCGAACTCGCCAATCGTGTCGGAGGAGATCTCTTCCTGTCTATCCATGCCAATGCCGCCGGCGATACACGGGCTCGGGGAATCGAGACCTACTATCTAGACCTCACCCACGACCCGATGGCCCAGATGGTAGCCGCGCGTGAGAACGCGCTGGCCACCGACGGCATGCGTCACCTGCCAGCCCTGCTTGGCTCGATTGCGACGAACAACAAGCTTGACGAATCCCAAGCCCTTGCGGAGCTCGTCCAGCGACATCTCGTCGACGGGATCCGCGAACTGCACCCGGATGCACAGGACCTAGGAGTCAAGCGTGCCCCGTTCGTGGTCCTGATAGGCGCCACCATGCCCAGCGTGCTCGCCGAGATCTCCTTTCTCACGAACGCACAGGAGGCTGCTTTCCTGGCCACCGACGCCTATCGAGATCGGATTGCGGAGGCGCTCTTTCATGCGGTGATCGACTATCAGTCCACGCTTAAACCATTCGCGATTTCGGCTGACGATGAAAACTCCGAGCCTAGCCGGACTGGTCCGTCGACGGCTGGTTAAGAGCGAGGCGCGTGCGCGCGGTTTCTTCGCCGTTGAGCGAGTTGGTTGGATTGAGTTTGCGGAGCCAGATCAGTCCCCCGGCGAAGGCGAAGGCAAGCGTCACCGCTACCACGATGATCACGCCCGTAAAGCTGAACGCGCCCACGAGCACGTCGGCGACTGAAATCTCCTCGGTGGCGGCTGCGGCGGCTTCACCGAGGTCGATAATGAGCGGCGTGGCCGATTCTTGCTGCATGTCGAGATGCTACTACAGGGCCTCCGCCGTAGTAGGCCCCGTGGGATCCCCGCCGACCGAAAGAGCGAGCGTCGCCAAAGTTCGAACCCCTATCCCGGTGGCGCCCTTTGGATGCCAGGCCTCCGCTTCTTCCCACCAGGCGGTGCCCGCGATGTCCAGATGCGCCCAGGGTAGTTCGCCGCTGAAGCGCTTGAGGAATAGTCCGGCCGTGATCGCCCCAGCTGGCCGCCCCCCAATATTGGCGACGTCGGCCGTTTCACTGTCGAGCTGGCGGTTATAGGAGTCATCGCCGGGAAGGGGCCAGACGCGCTCGCCTGCGGCCGCGGCCGCGTGCAAGACCTGCTCAACCCAGGTTTCCGGATGACCGACCAATGCAGACGCGTGGTGCCCGAGCGCGATAACACAGGCCCCCGTCAGGGTCGCGATATCGATGAGATGGGTTGCTCCAAGCCGCTGGGCGAGCGTAAGTGCATCGGCCAGGATGAGTCGTCCCTCAGCGTCCGTGTTGAGGACCTCGACGCTTGTGCCATTGGCCGCAGTAAGTACGTCCCCGGGCCGTATCGCCCGACCACCAGGCATGTTCTCTGCGGCCGGTACTATCCCAAGAACTGCGCTCGATGGCTGTAGGCGATCCAGGGCTGCCATCGCGCCGATGACCGCGGCGCCGCCTGCCATATCCCGCTTCATCCGGTCCATGCTGTCAGCTGGCTTGATCGAAATACCACCTGTGTCGAACGTGACGCCCTTGCCGATCAAGGCAAGCGTCGGGCCCTGAACCTTGCCTGGAGGTGTGTAGCGCATCACAATGACCCTGGCAGGTTCGACGCTGCCCTGGCTAACGCCGAGCAGGAGTCCCATCTTCTCCCGGGCGATTGCCTCCTCGTCGAGAATCTCGACCGAGGTTCGGGAAGACGTAACCAATGTTGCGGCGCGCTCACCGAAGGCTTGCGGTGTGAGTAGGTTGGCCGGTTCGTTCGAGAGTTCACGCGCAAGATTCGCGCCGGCGGCAAGGGCCTCGGCGCGCGCCACGGCCGCATCGTGTTCTGCCGACCAAGGCCGGTCGTCTAGCAGTAGCTGGACGTGTAAAAGAGGCGACGACGGAGCGGGCGCGGTCTTAAAACGGAAATCCCGAAATGCGCCCAGCAGAGCACCCTCGAGAGACGCCTGCACTAGAGTCGTGGTGCCGAGCTCGTTCCGGGCGACGAACCCCAACCGTGCCAACCCTCGGTCCCGGCTCGCCATCCCCGCGATTCCGCCAAGCATCTCGGCTAGTCGACGGTCCAAACCGGACAGGGGGCCGGCGCCGATCAAGAGGAGCCGGGCTGGGCTCCAGCCCTCCGTCAAGATATCGGTGAAGAACAGTTCCTGGATGCGTCCGGTCAGTTCGCCCCGGGCGCGCGCGCGGGTGAGCGCACCAGCCGTCCCGGCGTCAAGTGCCCTCAATGATTCGCTAGAGTCCGGTTCGTCCTGAAAGAGTGGGACGGCGATTAGGTCGACGTCGGCATCGGCGAGTGATCCAGAGCTCCCGGACACAGCAGGTTCGTGTGGTATCGACGTCATGGGGGCAAGATTATAGCGCTAGGGCCGGCCGGCTGGTCGTGAGCAATAGTCCACGCTACAATCGAGCTATGGTTTCGCGATGCGCGATTCGCGCTCTGATCGCTCTCGTGCTCACCGGAGGGTTCATTTCATTGACGTCGACGGTGGTTGAGGTCCGGATGCAGGAAGACCGCCCCGACCTGACGATCCGGGCGCGGCCGAACCTTGCGTTCGCTCCGGCCGATATCGTTTTTACGGGGCGCCTCCGTGGTGGTGCCGACGACCATGAAGAGTTTTACTGTGTAAGCGCCGAGTGGGATTGGGATGACGAGACTCGCTCAGAAAGCATCTATGACTGCGAGCCGTATGAGCCTGGCGTCAGCGAGATCCGGCGCCGGTTCTCCCGTCGGCACAGGTTCGAGTACGGCGGGCGGTATGAGGTTCGGCTGATCCTTAAGCGCGGAGGCGAGGTCGTCGAAACTGCGCGAACGGCCGTTCAGATACAAGGTGAGTAGTTTTGCCGTCACCTACAGATATCAACTCGGTGCTGAACCACGCAGGGACGGACTACAGGGAGCCCTACGCCACTCGGTAGAGCCGGTAATCACAGGACGTTGCCTGCAGGACTAGGTGCAAGAACACCTCTCTTGACGCCTCAGGGCTTACCGTATCAGGCGGTTGCTGCGATAGGGTGACTGGGCAGCTCGTCATGGCTGTCTTTCGCGCTTTGGCCGCACCTTGGCCAGCCGCCCGCGCCATTCCCCTGCCGAGGCGAATATCCGGTCGAGCTCCTCCCCCGTCGCGAGGTTCTCGCGCAGCGTCCGGAGCTCACCGATGAACAGATCGAGCGCCTCGGCGACCATGTCACGATTCGAACGACAGATGTCACGCCAGATATCGGGTGGACTCGACGACAGCCGGGTAGCGTCGAACAGCCCACGGCCCGTCAGCCGAAGACCCTCTTCGCCAGCCGCCTCTCCCACAACGTGCATTAGGGCGCTGGCCGACAACTGGGGGAGGTGGCTCACGAAGGCAAGAAGGCGATCGTGTTGTTCGGGAGTCAGGATATGTGGTCGAGCTCCGAGGGTGCTGACGAAAGCATTGAGCTTCTCGAGCACGGCTGCCGGCTGAGTGCCGTCAGGGGTAAAGATCCAGGGCCGGTCGACGAAGAGGTCGGCACGAGCGTAGGCCAGGCCTCCACGAGGGGCTCCCCCCAGTGGATGTCCACCAATGAAGGTAAAGCGTGAAGGCAGCTGGCGCGCCGCTGCGACGGTTGTCCGTTTCGTGCTACCGACGTCCGTGACGACCGCCGGCGCTGTCACGTGTCGGTCGAGATCCGCCAGCTGTTCAATATTCTGCTCGACCGGTGCGGCGAGGATGACGAGATCCGCCTCGGCCATGACGACCGGGTCGTCTGCGGCGACGTCGATGGCGTGCCTCACCATTGCGTGTTCGAGCACGTCCTTTCGGTCTACGGCGATTACCAGGCTGGTCGGCCAGTGCTGCCGGACGGCCAGTGCGATGGATCCGCCAATCAGCCCCAAACCGACAATGGCCACTTTGTCGAAGATAGGTGGTTCTCTCGAGCCAGTCTCCGACTGGATGACGGGTAGGAGACGGGGGTCGTCGGTCATCTAGACGCCCGTCCCTAGTTGTTCGGTAGAACGATGCATGTCGAACCCCTTATCGACCAGCTGAGCGTTCAAGTGCTGGGTCTGCTCCCCGCTCGCCCGTTCTTTCATCATGACCACCATGGTCCGCCTTCCCTTCTCTCCTGCGCTACTGATGTCCGCTACTTCGGGGTGCGTTCGAGACGTCGCGCCTCTTCGATGATCCGCTCGAACAGACGGGTGATCGCGTCGCCATTGAGCGGACCGAGGTTCTCGTCACGCACGTGCGCCAAGACCTCGATTTCCCGACTCGGTTGGTAAACCTCCATGTCCACCTGGTCCTTGAGCTCCCCGATGTCCTGGGCGCACCTCGCACGCTCATTCAACAAGGCGACGAGCCGGGCGTCGATCTTGTCCATCCGCCTCCTAATTACGTCGATCTGACGGTTGACCTCCGGCAGGAGCTTCCTCGGGGGCTGCTTATTTTTCATGGTCGGAAGACACTCCCACGGCGTCAGTGCCGCTCCGTAGCCACCTGATGTATTCCTCGACCGCCGGGGCCAGCTGGTCTGATTCCGATTGGCGCGCTACCACGTCGACCAGTGCACTCCCGACAACCACGCCGTCTGCCCACTGCCCGATCTGCCTGACGTGGTCGGGGTGAGAGACTCCGAAGCCCACTGCGATCGGCAGCGATGAGACTTTACGGACCCGGCTGACGAGCTGAGGGGCTCCTCCTCCGACTTCCGAGCGCGCCCCTGTGACTCCCAGGCGCGAGATCCCATACAGGAAGCCGCGTCCCAACGCCGCCGCGGCCGCGAGGCGTTCGTCAGTCGTGGTGGGACTCACTAGGAAGATTTGGTCCAGGCCCGCCGAGACCACCTGCTCGCGGAAGGGACCTGCCTCTTCTATCGGAAGATCAAGGACCAGTACTCCGTCTACTCCGATGGCTGCCGCCCGGTCGGTGAATGCTTCTACCCCGAACCGGAGGATCGGATTCGCGTAGGTAAAGACCACGATGCCTGCGTCGACATCTGAACGGACCTGCTCGATCAGATCGAGCACCGAACCGAGACTGGCTCCTGCACGCAGCGCGCGCTCGGACGCCCGTTGGATGACCGGTCCATCGGCCAGCGGATCGGAGAATGGGACGCCCACTTCGAGTATGTTCGCGCCCGCCCGGTCGAGCGCGCGGAGGATGTCGGCGGACCGCGTCGCGTCGGGATCGCCGCCGGTGACGTAGGTAATGAGCCGCGGGGCGCCCGGTCCGCTGAAGATATCCGCCAGCCGCGAGCTCACGAGGCCGTCTCCCCTGCCGGGGCACCGCCAAGGCCCTGTGCTTCGATGATCTCGACATCCTTGTCGCCGCGCCCTGACAGGTTTGCAAGCACGACCGACTGGGCTGGCAGGCTGGGCGCTATTCGAGCGACATACGCCAGAGCGTGCGACGACTCCAGCGCGGGAAGGATTCCCTCCAGCCTCGCGAGTTGTTGAAAGCCGGCAAGGGCTTCCTCATCGCTGACCCAGGCGTATTCAGCACGGCCGAGATCCCGCAGCCACGCATGCTCGGGACCCACTGCCGCGTAGTCGAGTCCCGCCGAGACTGAGTGCGTCGGTTCAATGTTGCCGTTCTGATCCTGCAGGATCACACTCCGAGTCCCCTGAAGCACACCCACGGTGCCCGTCACGAACCTCGCGGCATGGCGTCCGGCCACCATGCCGTCCCCTCCCGCTTCGACGCCGACGAGCTTCACATCGCCCTGGTCCACGAAGCCGTCGAAGATGCCGAGGGCGTTGCTGCCGCCACCCACGCACGCCACCACCACGTTGGGTGGGCCGTCAGCTTGGGCCTGAATCTGAATTCTGGCCTCAGCTCCGATGACGGACTGAAACTCGCGCACCATGAGGGGGTACGGGTGCGGACCCAGGACCGATCCAAGCAGGTAGTAGGTGTCCTCGATATTGGTCACCCAGTCGCGCATCGCTTCGTTGATGGCGTCCTTGAGGGTTCTACTGCCCGAGTCGACCGGCGTTACCTTCGCGCCGAGGAGGCGCATTCGGACGACGTTGGGCGCCTGACGGGCAACGTCGTCGGCGCCCATGTAGACCTCGCACGTCAGTCCGAGCAACGCGCACGCCGTGGCCGTCGCGACGCCGTGCTGTCCGGCCCCTGTCTCGGCCACGACGCGTTGCTTGCCCATCCGAACGGCGAGGAGCGCCTGGCCGAGGGCGTTGTTGATCTTGTGAGCGCCTGTGTGGGCG
The DNA here is from genome assembly GCA_002346545.1 of Acidobacteria bacterium UBA2994. GTDB lineage: Bacteria > Acidobacteriota > Vicinamibacteria > Vicinamibacterales > UBA8438 > UBA2994. The sequence continues at coordinate 29,534 of DEAA01000077.1, read as the reverse complement.
AGATCTTCCCTTTTCAGAAAAATCCGTGCCCCGCCGAGCGCCCGCGACCAGCGCTGCGCCTCATAGAGCGGCGTGGGCCGCCCAACATAGTGCTGCAGCAGCCGCTCGAAGCCTTCCCGGAAGCCGGGATCCATTCTGGCTTCCAAATACGCCTCTTTGAGCTCCTCAACCGGAGCGACCAAGGTTTCGGGTACGAAGCCACCACCGTAGGCGCCAAAGTAGCCTCGCTCGTCTGGGTCGCGCCGGCCGGCGGGCGGGGTCTCAATCGTCATCTTCATGTCTCGTAATCGGTCACGTCCGTCGACCGCACGGCTTCGAAAAAGGCCCGTAGCTTCTCAGGGTCCTTGAAGCCGGGGGCCGTCTCGACGCCAGAGGAGACGTCCACGCCGTAGGGCGCAACCGCCTCGATGGCGGTGGCCACGTTGTGCGGGCCCAGCCCGCCGGATAGGAAAGTTCGGCGGCGGGCCGCCAGTCCTGCGGCGACCGTCCAGTTCACAGCACGGCCGGTGCCGCCGTAGCGCACGGGGTCGAACGTATCGACCAGTACGGTAGCTGGCGGCCATATTTCGTCGGCGACCGATGCATCGTCTTCTGGGCTCAATCGGACCGCCCGGATCACGCGCCGCCGGCAGGCGGCGCAATCGGCTTCGGATTCGTCGCCGTGTAGCTGGATCGCTGCCAGGCCAACCGTGTCCCCGATGCTATTGATCTCGTCGATCGGTTGATTCACGAACACGCCGACGGCCGCCACGTGTGGCGGCAGTTCGGCGAGGATGGCAGCGGCAGCCGCAGGACGCACCGCGCGAGGACTCATCGGCCAGAAGACAAAGCCGACCCACGTTGCCCCGAGTTCGGCGGCCAGGACGGCATCCGATGTGCGCGTGATACCGCAGACCTTAACCGGCGTTCTCATGCTGACGTCTCCGTCTCGGTTGTCGTCGTGGTCCGGATCCCTCGCAGGGCTCGTAGCGTCTCCCCCGGATTGGACGCGCACATCAGGGTCTCTCCGATGAGAAACGCGTGATAGCCGGCCCGTCCAAGGGCTTGGAGGTCTTCATGGCTGCGCAGACCGCTTTCCGCGATGACGGTGACGTCGGTCGGCATTTCTCCGATTAAGCGGTGAGAGGCGTCGAGATCGACCTCCAGGCTTCGCAGATTTCGATTATTGACACCGATTACTTGGGCGCCCGCGGTCAGGGCGCGTTCGAGTTCACGCTCATCATGAACCTCAACTAGCACCGCAAGACCCAGCCCGCGGGCGTCGCGGTGCAGGGAACTGAGCGCCTTATCGTCGAGAGCCGCCACGATCAGCAGGACGGCATCGGCGCCCCAGACGGTCGCTTCCCATAATTGGTAGCGGTCAACGATGAAATCCTTGCGGAGTATCGGAAGAGTCACCGAGGCGCGGACCTCCCGCAGATGGGTCGGCGCGCCGTCGAAGAAGGTTGGCTCAGTTAAAACCGAGATAGCGGCCGCTCCGTGCTGGGCGTACACGCTGGCTATCCTTCCGGGTTGATAGTCCTCACACAAAATGCCGCACGAAGGCGACCGACGCTTGCACTCCGTGATAATCCGGGGGGTGTCCGGAGCACGGAGCGTTCGGAGAAAACGGTCTCCGCCGGCGCGCAGCTCGGATGCCTGGCGTTCCAATTGCTTGGCCGGCTGTCGCTCGCGACGGGCCTCGACAAGGTGGCGGGTGCCGGCGACGATAGTCCCGAGCAAATCCGGGGACGTTTCGCTCACGTTTCCTTCCCCTCCGTCGAGGACACTCGGGTCAATTTCTCGAGCGCGTCCGATGCTCGGCCGTCGTCGATCGCGCTGGCCGCTAGCTCGATCCCTTGGGGCAGCGTCGCCACTCGTTCCATGATTAAGAGTCCGGCCGCTGCATTGGCGAGCACCATGTCTCGTGGGGCGCAGGGCACCCCTCTAAGGACGGCTCTGGCGATCGCCTCGTTGTCTTCGGGAGACGTCGCCCTGAGCGCCGCTGGATCGGCAACTGGTAGACCAAAGTCCGAGGGGTGCAGGAAGAACGTGCGGACCTGGCCGTCGCGGCATTCGGAGATTTTCGTGTGCCCGGTCGTCGTGATTTCATCCAGACCGTCGGCGCCGTGGGCGACCCAGGCCCGCTCAGACCCCAGGTCGCCGAGTGCGCGGGCGAGGAGGTCAGTGTGCTCTGACCTGGCCACTCCCACTAGCTGGCGTCGGACTCCGGCCGGGTTGGTCAGTGGTCCAAGCAGGTTAAAGGCCGTACGGACGCCCAGCTCGCGCCGTGCAGGACCGGCGTGGCGCATTGACGGATGAAATGTGGGTGCAAAGAAGAACGCGATGTTGCAGGAATCCAGACATGCCTCAACGACCTCAGGGGAGGCATCGGTCCGGACCCCGAGAGCCGTGAAGAGGTCGGCGCTCCCGCACCTACTGGAGACGGCTCGGTTTCCGTGCTTGGCAACTGGCACGCCGCAACCGGCCAAGACCAGCGCCGCCAAGGTCGAGACGTTGAAAGTGGATGCGCCATCACCGCCAGTCCCGCAGGTATCGAACAGTCCGTCGCGCTCACGGGACAGCGACACTGCGTTAGCCCGCATCGTCCTGGCTAAACCTACGAGCTCGGCCGGACGCTCACCCTTCATCGAGAGGGCGACCAGTAGGCCGGCGACCTGGGCTTGTGTCGCTCGACCGGCCATGATCTCCTCCATGGCCGCTGCCGATTCCTCGACGCTGAGATCCTGCCGGCGGCGAAGCGTGTCGATTAGCGTCGAGAACATCAGCATTCCAGGAAGTTGCGGAGAATATTCCGGCCGATGCCGGTCAGGACCGATTCCGGATGAAACTGGACGCCGTGAAGCGGCCATTTCCGGTGACGCACGCCCATGATCGTGCCGTCGTCGCCGGCACGCGCGGTTACTTCGAGTTCAGAGGGGCAGGTCTCTGGCGCGATTGCCAACGAGTGGTAGCGCGCCGCGGCGAACGGCCCCTCGATACCGGCGAAGATGCCACGGCCGTCATGTTCCACCATCGACTGCTTGCCATGGACGAGAACGGGCGCCTGCGTGATAGTGGCGCCGAATGCCTGCCCGATGGCCTGATGGCCAAGACAGACGCCGAGCATCGGCAGCACGGGACCGCAGCGTCTGATTAGCTCGGTCGTGACGCCGGCTTGTTCGGGGCGTCCCGGTCCGGGCGAGACGACGATCCGGTCCGGCCGCATCGCGACCAGCGTATCGAGGGAGGCCTCGTCGTTCCGACGAACCTGAATCTCGGCGCCGAGCTCTCCCAGGTATTGCACCAGGTTGTAGGTAAAGGAGTCGTAGTTGTCAATTACCAGCACCATGGTTACACCATCTCGAGCGCGCGGATCAGGGCAGCTGCCTTGGCTCGCGTCTCGTTGTACTCCGCCGTCGGGTCAGAGTCGGCCACGATGCCGGCGCCGGCCTGCACGTAGGCCTTGCCGTCCCGGATCGTGATCGTGCGAATCGTGATGCAACAGTCGAGGTTGCCGGCAAAATCGACATAGCCAATGGCGCCGGCGTAGATGCCTCGCTTCGTCGGCTCGAGCGACGCGATGATCTCCATCGCCTTGATCTTCGGCGCACCGGAGACCGTGCCTGCTGGGAAGCAGGCGGCGAGAGCGTCGAGCCGGTCCTCATCCTCGCGCAGGCGCCCTTCAACACGAGAAACCAGGTGCATGACGTGCGAGTAGCGCTCAAGTTCCATGAACTGGGCCACCCGTACCGTGCCGTACTCCGATACCCGACCGAGGTCGTTCCGTCCGAGATCGACGAGCATTACGTGCTCGGCTCGCTCCTTCTGATCGAGTTTGAGCTCTTCGGCCAGCCGGTCATCTTCCGCTGCGTCCTGCCCCCGCGGCCTTGTGCCAGCAATAGGGTGCGTGACGGCCTCACGTCCCTCCACCCGGACCAGCATCTCGGGCGACGACCCCACGATCGCGAGCGGCCCCATCCGGATGTAATACATGTAGGGTGAGGGGTTGACGTGCCTGAGCGCCCTGTAGACGTTGAATGGCTCGGCCTTGATGACCGTCTCGAAGCGTTGCGAGAGGACCACCTGATAGATATCGCCGGCTGCGATTCGCTCCTTGGCGACCCGCACGGCCTCCTCGAAGGCCGTCTGGCTCGTGTTGGAGGTGATATCAATCGGTATCGGCTCGGCCGGAGCCGGCTCCGACAGAGTCCGCTGGAGCTCTTGCTCAAGGAAGTGAATCTTGGCGCAAGCGAAACGGTAGGCGCCGTCGAGGTCGGCGCCGGGGTTGACTCGGGCATTGGCGATGAGCAGGATCCGGTGTTTGACGTGATCGAACGCCAGAATCGAGTCAAACAGCATGAATCCGGCGTCTTCGTCCTGTCCGGGCGGCAGCGAATGTGTCTTCCACGCCGAGTCGAGTGCGGGCTCGAACCAGCTGGCGGAGTCGTAGCCTAGAAAACCGACGGCTCCTCCAGTAAACCGAGGCAAATCAGTTACTTGTGGGGCCTGGTAGTCGCTCATGACCGTCCGGAGCAGGTCCATGAACGGGACGTCGCTGCGGGTCACGGCGCCTCCCTCCTCGGCTGTCGTCTTTCCGTCCGCGGCGCGTAGGACCAGGAAGGGGTCTTTCCCGAGGAAGGAGTAACGGGCGACCTGCTCTCCTCCTTCGACGCTCTCAAAAAGAAAGGCGTGTTCGGAGTGTTCCGCGATCTTGAGAAATGCGGACAGCGGAGTTAGCAAGTCGGCCCGCAGTTCCTTGCACACTGGGACGAACGTCCCCTGCGTGGCAAGCTCACTAAAACGTTCGAAGGATGTGACGCTCATGCTGACATCTCCTCGAAAAGCTCCTGTTTCGCTGCAGCATGGAACAGATCTGCCGGCGGGCGCACGCCGAACCACCACGCGAACTGATCGAGCGCCTGGGCCACGAGCATGTCCAAGCCCCCGATCGTCTCACACCCGGTCGCGGCTGCATCTCGCATCAACTGGGTGGGATCCGGGTTGTAGATGAGGTCATAGACGAGTCCGCCGCCTACGAGACAGCTGGCCGGGACTGGGCTCTCGTCGACTTTGGGCGCGGTCCCGATTGGGGTGGTGTTTACCAGCAGGTCCCAGCTTCCAGGTTCGGGCGGAAACCCCGAGGCTTCACCGCCGACCACTGTGGCCACCTCGCGAGCACGGTCCGCACGACGGGCACAGATTGACACCCGTGCTCCACGGCTGACGAGGGCGACGGCAACCCCTCGAGCTGCGCCCCCTGCACCCAGCACCGTGGCTCGGGTCCCTTCCAGCGCCCCGAGCCGGGCGAGCGGTGCGAGAAACCCCGCAACGTCTGTATTTCTCCCCTCCCAGTGGTCGCCTGTCCGCCGCAAGGTGTTAACGGCGCCTACTTGGGTTGCCAGCGGATCGATCTCATCGGAGAGGGCCAGGATCTCTTCCTTGAACGGCGCAGTCACGCTCAACCCGCGTATCGAAAGGTCCTCAGCCAGTCGGAGTAGGTCCTTGGCATTAGCCGCCTGGAATGGCAGGTACACGGCGTCGAGACCCTGATCGGCCAACCCGGCGTTGTGCATCGCCGGTGACAACGAATGCCTGATTGGCGATCCTGCGACACCGTAGATCGCAGTGCGGTCGCTGATCCGCCGGAAGCGGAAATGCTCTAGCAGCCGGCGGACGCTCATTTGTCCCGGCGCGACTCCCTCGCCGGCGTAGGTCCAGGCTGAGCCGAAACGGCCCGGTAGCACCCGGCTTGGAACTCCCGTCTGACCCATGCCGACCAGGACACTCAGGCCTTCTCGCGACCCGAGGCGGCGGAGCCGACGCAGGTCGTCTCCGGTATGGGTAGTGACCGCGAGCTTAACCACCTCCGCTCCGGTCGTTCGCATCGCGTCGTAGCGGGCCTCGAGATCCGGAGGCGTGCCGTCGAAATCGTGGAAGGACAGCACCACGTTCCGTCCATTGCGCCTGGCGATCAGGTCTCCGAACCCGCCCTGCCATTCGAGGTCAACCCAGTCCGCGCCCTGATCAAGGGCCCGCTCCAGGAGTCGCCGGCGTTCCTCTTCGCTGCCTTTGAATTGGCCCCCCTCCCAATCGGCGCGACAGGTCACGATGACGGGTAACTGTCGGTCTTTGAGCGCTCCGGCCACATCTGGCCTCCGGATACCGTCGAGCCGGAGTTCCACGAGGTCGGCGCCCTCCACGGCGTCGCGTCTGGCGCGCAACTCCGCCATCGTGGCAGCCGTAACCGTGGCGCACAGGGCAGGGTCAGTCATCGGAGCTGGTCAACCGCACAAAAAAAGCCTCTCCAACCAGGGGCTGAAGAGGCTGACAACTCGTCGTTCGCGGGGATGCTCAGATGGTCAGAGCTGCCTCTCCGGGGCCCTAAAGCCGCAATACCAGCGCCACAACCAGTTCCGGTCGTTGGATTTCGTGCGGGTGGCGGGAGTCGACATCATCTGGTGCTGCATCCTTGATGCTGCTGTAGGTCTTACGCTAGCAGAGCCCGGCTGCAGGTGTCAATCGACGTCCGCAGCGCCGGCGGCGCGCGCCGCGCCGCTTGACCCATGCGGCATCCCTCCGCTATAAGTCGAGAGTATTTCGGACTCCTCGCAATCACCCCTTCCTCATGAGACTTCGCGCTCCGCTCCTGCTCGCGCTGATGCTCACGGGCGGGCTCATGGCCGTTGTGCCAGCCGCCACCGTCACGATGCCAGTCGATGAGATTCAACCTGGCATGCAAGGCACCGGGCGAACTGTGTTTCAGGGTATCGAGATCAGCGACTTCAGCGTCGACATAATTGGCGTGCTCGAGAATTACATGGGGCCACGTCGAAATCTGATCCTGGCCCGACTATCGGGAGGTCCACTGGCCGAGAGCGGGGTCTTTCAGGGCATGAGCGGCAGCCCGGTGTATGTCGACGGGCGCCTGATTGGCGCCGTGTCCTACGCGATGGGCTCCTTCCCGAAGGACACCATTGCTGGCATTACGCCGATTGCCGAGATGCTGCGAGACGACACGAGTGGGGTCACGCCGTCCCCGGCGATTCCGGCGGCAGCGGGTCCGCTCCCTCTCCCTCTGGTAACGGACACCCTGGCCCAGTTGCTACCTCGACGATTGACGCCGCCGGTGCCCTTCCGGGCGCGCTCCCAGGACCTCGCGGCGCTGGGGCTGCCGGCAGCCGGTCAGTCTCTGGCGCTTCGTCCGATCGCGACACCGTTGGTAATGAGCGGATTTCTGCCCGAGGCTATCGAACAGCTGGCCCCTCTCTTTCGGCAGGCGGGGCTCGTGGCGACCGCCGGGGGGACCCTGGCGGTCCAGACTGAGCCGGGAGCGCCGCTCGAGCCGGGATCTGCGGTGGGGGTCAGCCTCATGCGCGGAGACCTGACGATGGCCGGTACCGGCACAGTTACCCTTGTGGACGAGGGACGGGTCTACGCCTTCGGTCACCCGTTCTACAACATAGGCGCCTCGCAGTTTCCCATGACCCAGGCGTCGGTCTACACGGTGCTGCCGAGCGCGGCCATCTCGTCGCGTCTGGCCGCCGTCGGCGAAACACTGGGTACCATCGACCAGGACCGCGCCACCGGCATAAGCGGCCGACTGGGCGATGGACCATCCATGGTGCCGATCGAGGTTGAGCTCCGCGCGCCCGGTCGCGAACGTACTGAACAGTTCTTCTTCGAGGTGATCCAGAGCGAGCTCTTTACGCCGCTCCTGTCCTACAACGCGATGCTCAACACGCTGTTCTCTCACAGCCGCGAAGTCGGACCAGCTACCTACATGATCGACGGAACCGTGACGCTCGAGGGGTATCCCGCGGCTCGGTTTGGCGAGACCTTTGCCGGAGATTCCGCCACAGTGCTGGCCGCGCTCTATGTATCGGGGCCGGTTACTGCCTTGGTGAACAACGGCTTCGAGCGAGTCGCGGTGAAACAGATCGATCTAAGTGTGACCGCATACGACGACGTGAGACGCGCGTCCTTGGAGCGCGTGTGGCTCGAGAACCCTCGTCCCCGACAGGGAGAACGAGTGCAGGTACACGTGGCGCTTCGCACCCATCGGGGCGAGCAAATTACGCGCACCGTCTGGGTCGATCTGCCGGCGGGTCGCGCGGAGCGACTGGAACTGCGCGTAGCAGACGGCGCCACGCTGGGGGGGCGAGAGCGGCAGCGCTCTGGCGATGCGTTGCGAGCTACCGACCTGGCCCGACTCATCACCGCTCTCAACGAAGCCAGGCGAAACGATCATCTATACCTCCAACTCGTCAGGACGGCCGACGGCGCGGTGGTGAACGGACGTCGGCTGGCGGGACTACCGTCATCGGTTCTTGGTGTGCTGGCTGGCGACCAGCGCGGCGGGGCGGTCTCGAGAATCCGGGATGCGGTAATCGAGGAGTGGAGCCTGCCGCTTCAGCACCTTGTGACTGGATCGCGGACGCTGGTCCTAGATCTGCGCGGCAACTAAGCGACTCCGGGTCGGTCGAACGGGCCGATGCCACGCCAGACCCAGTAGCATGTCTCATTCGACGCAACGTCTCCGGCGCGCGTCGGGGTCTCGCCCCGCGGCCGCATTCTCCTGGCTGGCTCTCGCGATTGGCGTGGGTCTGACCGGAGCACTGCTCCACGCTGCGACACCGGTGTTCTGGCGGGTGTCCACTCAGGACGAGCTGTTGCGCGGCGAGGTCGAGACCCTGGCGGTCGATGCCAGCGGCAGGCTCACGCTCGGCCGCCAGACTGACGAACTCTTTGACACCACGGCGCCCGTTGCCTGGTCCTTGGCCCCGGCCGGCGACGATGCCCTCTGGGTGGGAACCGGAAGTGACGCCAGGTTGTACCTAGTTGATGGCGACGTCGGGCGAGAGGTCTACGACGCCGAAGGCTTAGATATCTACGGCCTGGCTTCCGCCCCGGACGGAGACGCCTATGTGGCGACGTCGCCAGATGGAAGGATCGAGCGCGTTTCGGCGGATGGCGCGATCACCTCGGTCTTTGACCCGGGCGCGACCTACATCTGGGCACTCGCGGTTGATCCTGCCGGAACCCTGTACGCCGCAACCGGTGAGCCGGCCCGGGTCTACAGAATCCCGGCCGTCGGTGAGGCCGAAGTGCTGTTCGAGAGCGATGCTACTCATGTGCTCGCGCTCACGATCGATCCGGATGGACAAGTGCTTGTCGGGACCGAGTCCCCAGGTCAGGTGATACGTGTGGGTCCGGACGGCGACGCCTTCGTGCTTCTCGACACGTCCTACGACGAGGTGCGCTCGGTACGAGTCGCACCGGATGGGTCTGTGCTAGCCGTCGCTCTGAGTGGCGGTGGGGCGACGCTTGCCTCATCCTCCGGCGGAGGGTCGACCAGCAGCACGACAGTGACCGCGACCGGGTCGGTCACCACCAGCGTCTCTACGTCGGTTTCTGCCTCCACCTCAGGCGAGAGTGCGACGGGTTCGTCATCCGGAACCAGTGACGGCGGGCCTCGGAGCGGAGCGGTCTACCGAATAGAGACGGACGGTTTATGGGAGCGTGTCTGGCGCTCGAATGCCGACGTCCCTTATGACGCGGTGCGCACCGCCGAGGGCCGGCTCATCATCGGCACCGGGCCGAACGGGAAGATCTACGAGGTACTCGGTAACCCGCCCCGGGTCGTCTTGCTGGGGCAGGCACCGGCGCAGCAGGTCACTGCGTGGCTTGTGGGTGCAACCGGCGGACTCAGGTATGCCACGGCCAATCCAGGTAAGGTTTTAAGTCTTGATGACGCCCTGGCACCGCGCGGCGTGTATCGTTCCGAAGTCAGGGATGCCGCGGTCGTCTCTCGCTGGGGCACCATCCGCTGGCAGGCCGTCGCGCCTGGTGGTAGTCGTGTTGAAGTGTCGACGCGGTCGGGGAACACCGCGGTGCCCAGTGACGAATGGAGCGATTGGTCGTCGCCGTATTCCCAGTCGCGCGGAAGCCAAATCACGAGTCCAAACGGCCGATATCTGCAGTGGCGCGCGGCACTCGTGTCTGGTGATGCAGGTCCGTCGCTGACCTCGGTCAGCGTGGCGTACCTGCCACGGAACTTGCGCCCAGAGGTCACTTCGGTGACGGTCCACCCGCCAGGCACGGTCTTCCAGCAACCATTTGCGAGCGGCGATCCCCCACTGGCCGGGCTCGCGGTAGACCGGGCGGCGGGTGAGGTGCCAGACACTACCGCGACCCTCGGCCGGCAGGGCTATCGGCGTGGCATTCGGACGTTCGTCTGGGAGGCCACTGACGGCAACGCGGACGACCTCGAGTACCAGGTCTCCTACCGGGCAGAAGGAGAGACCAATTGGGCGCCCCTGGCATCCGGTCTCCAACAGAAGGTCTTCGCTTGGGATACGTCGTCGGTTCAGGATGGCGCCTATCAGCTTCGCGTTGCGGTCTCAGATGCTCCAGGCAATGCGCCCGAGGCTGCCCTGCTAGGCACCCGCGAGAGTCCGGTCTTCGATATCGACAATACCGCTCCCAAGATCACGGTTTCCGAGCTGATCGAGGATAACAATGAGTTCCGGCTCACCTTCACAGTCGAAGATGGGCATTCCCCGATCCACGACGTGGAGGTTTCACAGGGACATGACGAGTGGCGTCGTGTGTATCCGATCGACGGGATCCCGGACGGTCTCGTTGAAGAGTTCTCCGTTAGCCTCGAGGACGACGGGGGTCCGGTGATAATCCGCGCCACGGACGCCCTGCGAAACACCAGCACGACCTCGGGGCGTTAACCACGATCCCATGAAGCGCCTAGGCATCCTGCTGTTGCTCGGTACGACCATGGCCGGTGTGTTGCTGTACACCGGTGTGTTGCGAGACGCGGAGTATCGTCGTTTGATCGCTGTTGGAAAGGACTCGCTGTCAAAGGGTGAAAGCTTTCTAGCTATCGAGGCCTTCAGTGGCGCAATTGCTCTACGTGGCGACGCCATGCTGGGCTATCTCAAGCGGGGCGAGGCCTATTACCGCAGAGGCGAGTTGGCCGCCGCCCGCAGCGTCGTCGCCGATGCGCTCGAACGATACCCGCAAGACCAGTGGCTCCAGACGCTTAGTCGGCGCTTCGACTGAGCCACGCTCACATGCTCAACGGGCTCATAGTCGTCGCCGCGGCCGCGGCAGTCCTGCTTGCCGGGCTCAGCGGGCAGATGGAGGCCTTGACGGATGCCATCGTGACTTCGGCGCGAGGCGCCGTCGACTTGGCTATCGGTCTGGTCGGGTTGATGGCCTTCTTCCTGGGACTGATGCGCGTGGTCGAGAACGCCGGTCTGACCCGCCACATTGCCCGACTGATTGGTCCGATCATGGGCCGCCTTTTTCCGTCGGTCCCACCCGACAGCCCGGCCATGAGCGCGATGATCCTGAACATTGCGAGCAACATGATGGGCCTGGGTAATGCCGCGACCCCGTTTGGGATCAAGGCGATGGAGGAACTGGAGAAGCTCAATTCAAAGCCTGGAACCGCCACCAACGCAATGGTGCTGTTTCTCGCCATCAACACGTCCGCGCTGGCGATCCTGCCCTCTGGCGTGGTCGCGCTCAGAGCTTCGGTGGGCTCGCAGGATGCCATGGGGATCTTCGTGCCGACATGGTTCGCCAGCGGATGCGCCACCGTGGTTGGGATCGCGGCCGCGATTTTACTGAGCCGACTGGCGTTGTATCGGCGCACGGAGCCTGCCCTGCTCGTCTCCGACGCACTGGCCGGTGAGGCAGAGGTCTCAGGCACCACTGTGGGAGGCCCGGAGCGGAGGCCCGACTCCACCCGACGCTGGGTGGTACGACTCTTCTGGCTCGCAATGCTAGTCCTGCTGGCTCGAGAGGCGTGGGCGCTACGCGATGAGGGCCCAACCGATGCACTAACGCAGCTCTCCGGAGCCTGGATGCTCCCGTCGCTGGTCGCCGTTCTCGTACTGTACGGCTGGGCTCGTGGCGTCCAAGTCTACGACTCGCTGGTGGAGGGAGCCAAGCAGGGGTTCGAGGTCGCGATCAGGATCATTCCGTACCTGGTAGCGGTCCTCGTCGTCATCGGCATGTTCCGAGCGTCGGGCGGTATAGACCTGCTGGCTGGGCTCATTGCGCCCCTCACCAGCCTTATCGGCATGCCTCCAGAGGTGCTCCCTATGGCGCTGCTTCGTCCCCTGACGGGCCAGGGCGCATTCGGGGTGATGGCGGAGACGATGACTGCCCACGGTCCGGACAGCCTGATCGGATATATGGTCAGCACGTTCCAGGGGAGCACCGAAACTACCTTCTACACATTAGCTGTCTACTACGGCGCGGTCGGTGTGAAGACCACGCGACACACGGTGCCGGCCTGTCTTGCAGCTGACACGGCCGGTATCCTGGCGGGGGTCTTCATCGTCAACCTGCTGTTTGGTTGAGGCGCGACGGCCGGTTCTCGAGGCCGAGACGCTTTAGCAGCTTAGAGAGCCCCTGCTGTCCGAATCTGAGGGCGAGGACTGCCTTTCAGAACCGCCAGCCAGCCCGTATTAGCCCCCCCCCTGAAAAGATGTCGTTAAAGGCACAGTTGGTTCTACTGCAAGGCGTAGACTTGGTTCGCGAACATACCGATCGCGCTTAATGATCCGCCCGGTCCAAGCCTGGCGCTGCGCGGCGGACGCACAATGCTCTACACGTAATGGTGTCGCCTGAATCGTCACACCTGTCGATTCTCTGGCAACCCCTGCGCTCGGGCGCCTCAGAAATGCTCCGCGGTGGGGACGTTCGGTTATCAGAGCAAGAACATCATCCTTCGGAGGATCGATGACATTCCTCGTTCCCGCGCTCCAGAACGCCTAGGCCTGCGTAGGGTACGTAGAAACTTCGTCTACAATGGCGGCCGGGGACCACGCCGCTTGCCCACCGTTCCTGCGTGCCATGATCCGTCCGATACTCCGTTACGGCGCCGACACCCTGCATGGGTCGGCCTCCGAGGTGCAGCGCTTCGACGACGACCTGCAGCGCCTGATCGATGACATGGTAGACACTATGTACGCCGCACCCGGAGTTGGACTGGCAGCGCCGCAAGTGGGGGTGTCGCAGAGGCTTTTTGTCGCTGACCCGTCGGCAGGACGATCAGCGGACGAGCTCATCATTCTGATAAACCCTCGTCTGGTGGAAGAGGACGGAGTCCAGCGTGAAGAAGAAGGCTGCCTGAGTCTTCCGGGCTTCACTGCGGCCGTGCCCCGCCCTACTCGACTCGTCCTCGAGGGCCAGAATCGGGACGGAGCCACCACCAGTGTGGAGGGTGAGGGGCTGCTGGCGCGGGTCTTCTCGCACGAACTCGATCATCTTGACGGCGCGCTCTTCGTGAATCGGTTGCGCGGGATTCGCCGGGACCTGATCGTGCGTCGTGTCCGAAAACTCCAGCGCTCGGGGAAATGGTGAGGGTCGTCTTCTTCGGGACCCCCGACTTCGCCGTACCGTCGCTTGAGGGAATGCTCGCTGCTGGACACGATGTCGCGGCGGTCGTTACCCAACCGGATCGACGTCGTGGCCGCGGGCAGCGAACGAGCCCCTCGCCGGTCAAGGCGGCGGCCGTCGCAGCCAATCTGGCGGTCCTCCAACCCCAGCGTATGCGGGATCCGACCTTCCTGGCGGCAATGGCGCAGGCGGCTCCCACACTCGGCGTCGTAGCTGCCTACGGTCGGATTCTCCCGGACGAAGTGCTCAGCATTCCAGCATTGGGCACGATCAACGTGCATGCGTCGCTCTTGCCCCGCTACCGCGGCGCGGCGCCCATCCATCGCGCGGTGATGGCGGGAGACACGGAGACGGGAATCACCATGATCCGGCTGGTCGCCGAGATGGACGCCGGTCCGATGCTGGCTCGAGCAACCCATCCTATTGGCCCGGACGACACGAGTGAAGAACTGGAGCAAGGGCTCGCAGCGCTCGGCGCGACGCTCTTGATCGAGACCCTCCGTGCTTTTGAAGAGGAACGCGTTCTTGAGAAGGATCAGGACCACGTCATGGCCACTTTCGCTCCGCGCTTGACCCGGGAGGACGGTAGGATCGACTGGACCCGACCGGCCCAGCGGCTCCATGACCAAGTGCGAGGCCTCCATCCTTGGCCTCACGCGGCAACCTACCTTGGGGACCGCCGGCTCTTGATCCTCCGCACGCGTGTGCTCGACTGCCCAGGCGACGCCCGGGCTCCGGGCGTCATTCTTGAGGCACGAGGTGACCGTCTGGTGGTCCAGTGCGGCGATGGCACTTCGCTGGCGATCACCAGGCTGCAACCTGAGGGACGCGCTGGGATGGAAGCACGCGCGTTCCTTTCAGGCCATCCGATCACGTTGGACGCTCGATTCACTCTCACTCCGACATCGTCATGAGCGTTGCCCGCCTGGCCGCCTACCGCGTGCTTCGGGCTGTCGATGCCGGAGAGGACCTGCCCGCAGCTCTCACGCAGCACCGGGATGGGCTCCCCGACTCTCGGGACCGAGCGCTTGTCACCGAGTTGACCACCGGCGCTCTCCGCTGGCGGCGCGCTCTCGACTTCGAGATCGGACGTGGCGCCCGCCGCGAGCCGAAGGAGCTCGACCCTGAGGTGTTGAGCGTTCTCCGGCTCGGTGCCTATCAGCTCCGGCATCTGGAGCGTGTGCCGGCCGCAGCCGCGGTGTCGGAATCGGTACGGTTGGTCCGGACGGCCCGTAAGTCCAGTGCCGCCGGTTTAGTGAACGCGGTGCTCCGAACGCTGTCGACGCCGTCCGGCCGCCGGGATCTACCAGTTGATCCTGGCACGACGGGATCCCGAGAAGACCAGATTCGATTCCTCGGCATCGCCGGTTCTCACCCCGATTGGCTGGTGCGCCGATGGTTGGAGCGACTCGGCCATGACACCACAAGACAGTGGGTTGCCTTCAATAATCAGCCGGCGGTGCTGACGCTGTGCGCCAATACGCGACGGCACGGCCGGACCTCGGTAGCCGAGGCGTTGCTGCAAGAGGGGGTGACCACCACCGCCACCCGCTTCGCGCACAATGGCCTGCGAGTGGTGACTGGCAATCCATTTCGGACTGCTGCGTTCGAGGCCGGACTCTTTCATGTGCAGGATGAAGCCAGTCAGCTGGTTGCAGCCTTCGCCGGGGTTGCGCCAGGGGAACGGGTTCTCGACGCCTGCGCTGCCCCCGGCGGAAAGACGCTCACGCTCGCGAGCGGTCTCGAGGGGAGAGGCTGGGTTGTCGCTGGTGAACGTCGACGGGGCCGTGTCCAGCTGCTTCGGCGCACTTTGACCCGAATGGCGGTTGCTCGGACGAGTGTGCTGAGACTCGATGCGACTCACCCGCTGCCGTTCGGTCCGGTGTTCGATTGCGTGCTCCTCGATGTGCCCTGCTCTGGGCTGGGAGTAATCCGCAGCGATCCGGAGATCCGGTGGCGCCGAACGCCGGAAGACTTGGCTCGCTTTCACGCAGTGCAGCTACAAATGCTCGAGCAGGCGGCACGAACGATCACCAGTTCGGGCCGTCTGTTGTACGCCACGTGCTCGACGGAGCCAGAGGAGAACGCCCTGGTGGTCGAGGCATTCCTCCGGCGACATTCCGAGTTCGAACTTAGCCGACCGTCCCGTGAGACTACAGTCCCCGCCGAACTGCTCGACGGAAACGGTTTTCTGGTGACCCGCCCGGATGCTCACGGACTCGAGGGGTTCTTCGGGGCGCTTCTCCGACGGCGGTAATGAGTGATGAGGGTATAACTGTAGTACGTTCTACGAGGATGACATCCATCCTTCACCCACCCGACCCCCCGCGGCGGCGCAGCCAGCCGGAGTCCTCGATTCGTCGTTCCGCGACGCGAGGCCTCCGGTCCATGGTATCGGGGTGGACGACCATCCTCCGGAGACGGCTGCCACCCTGGCTGTGGCGCACCGCAATGGGTCTGGTCGTGCTGCTGGTGGCGGTCGTAACCTTTGGACTGTTTGCGGTCGTGGGGCTGCAGGTCGCGCTCCGGTTCCGCGAGGTCGGCGTGCCCGAGCTCGCTGGCCAGACGGTCCAAGAAGCGACGGTGCGGCTCGGAGAGGCAGGCCTGAGCGTTCGGATTGAACCGCTGACCCGGATCCATCCCACGATTCCGGCCGGTAACATCGCGGTACAGGATCCAGCGGCCGGCTTAACCACCCGCAGCCGGCGAAGCGTCAAGGTATGGCTCAGCTCGGGTCCCAGCGCTGGTTCAATCCCGGCCCTGATCGGACAGTCCGAGCGCGGAGCCCGTGAGCGGCTCGAGGAAGACGCCCTCCACCTCCGAGCGATCGCCGAGATTCGGTCTGGTCGCTATCCGACTGACTCGGTCGTCGCCCAGGAGCCACCGTCCCTGGGGGCGGGCTCGACGGTCGGCATTCTTATCAACCGGGGCGAACGGGGCGCCACCTACGTCATGCCCGATCTGATCGGCGTGCACGGGGCGCGTTTAGAGGAAGTGCTTCGCGCGCGTGGGTTCAGGGTTTCGGTCGTGGGTGACCATCCCTATCCTGGCGTCGAGGCCGGTGTCGTTCTGCGGCAGTTTCCTCGGGCGGGTTTCCAGATCGCCCACGGTGAGGCGATCTCATTGGAGGTGAGTCAATGAGCGTGCGGCTGGCGCCGTCTATCTTGTCCGCTGATTTCGCGACACTTGGCGCCGCAGTTCAGCTGGCGCAGGCCGGAGGCGCGGACCTGATCCACGTTGACGTGATGGATGGTCATTTCGTTCCGAACATCACCATCGGTCCTCCCGTGGTCCGGTCCCTCGCGCGGATCGCGACCAAGCCGCTTGACGTTCACTTGATGGTCAGCAACCCCGACCTTTATCTCGAGGCCTTTGTCGACGCTGGTGCGGGGATGCTCTCCGTACACGTCGAAGCAGTGACCCATTTGCATCGCACGATCGAGCGCATCAAACAACTGGGCGCCGAGGCTGGCGTGGTGCTGAATCCGGCGACCCCGGTCGGGGCGTTGGACGAAATTGTGAGATTCGTGGACTTCGTGCTCGTTATGTCGGTCAACCCGGGCTTCGGTGGACAGCGGTTTATTCCCGGCAGCGAACGAAAGATTCGCCAGGTCCGGCGGCTGCTCGACGAGGCCGGCAATAGCGCGGAGATTGAGGTTGACGGCGGCATCGATACCTCAAACATCGCAGACGTTGTCGAGGCTGGTGCCGGGATCGTCGTGGCCGGGGCGGCCGTGTTCGGTCAGCCGGACCCGACTCAGGCGGTGCGAGATTTGCGGACGGCGGCCGGTAAGGTCTCCATGGGTGACTGACAGCGTGCCGAGCCACGAAACGTCCGTGCGCGTGCGATACGCTGAAACAGACGCGATGCAGGTGGTCTACCACGCGAACTACTTCGTCTGGTTCGAAGTGGGACGCTGCGACCTTCTGCGTTCGCTCGGCCAGACCTACCGAACGATCGAGGCCGCCGGGCTTATGCTGCCGGTTGTCGAGGCGCAGTGTGACTATCGTCGTTCGGCCCGTTATGACGACGAACTTACGATCCATACCTCGGGCAAGCTGTTGTCGTCGGCCAGAATTCGATTCGATTACGAGATTCGTCAAACCGAGGACGCAGTGGTGGCGGCGATCGGGCGGACGGTACATGCGGCCGTGAACCGGGATGGTCGCCCAGTCCGACTCCCCGTAGCCGTGCGAAAGATATTCGGGTGAAGGCCTTTGTGATCGGCACGGCCGGGTTCGTGGCTTCACACCTGGCCGAGCGGCTCAAGGCGCAGAAATGCGACAGGCGCGACACGTATGCGGACACGATGGCGGCTCGCGAAGCCCTGGGGTTTTCGCCCACGGTTACGTTGGCGGAGGGCATAGCCGCGGAGTATCGTTGGACCGTTGAGACCGGTACGGCAGGATGACCGAGATGATGAGACGAGGACCGACCGCCGCCGCGGTCGCACTGGCCGTTTTCGCTGTGGCCTGCGGGGGAAACGAGGCGCAGATCCCGGTGCCACAACTCGAGGCGGACCGGATTCTCTTCGAGCGTGGCACTGATGCCATGGAAGAAGAGAACTGGGCCACAGCGCGCGAGTATTTCATTCAGATCCGCGACAACTATCCCCAGAGTCCATTTCGGGCCGATGCGCGTCTGTTCATCGGAGACACCTACGAGGGAGAGGGGTCGGCCGAATCGTACGTACAGGCGCTAAATGAGTTCAATGACTTCTTGAACCTCTACCCTACTCATCCGCGAGCCGCCTACGCGCAGTTTAAAGTCGGCATGGTGCACTTTCATCAGATGCGCACCCCGGAGCGAGATCAGACCGAGACGATCAACGCTATCCGTGAGTTCGAGGCGTTCATAGCGCAGTATCCGCCTGCGCACGAGTTGATGCCGCAGGTGGAGGAGCGAGCGCGAGAGGCCAGGGATCGACTAGGCGAGCACCATTTTCTCGTAGGCCAGTTTTACCATCGGTTTAAGAGTTGGGCCGGCGCGATTAGTCGGTTCCGGGAGGTTCTTGACAACGCCCCTGATTTTTCCAGCCGAGATGAAGTGTTTTTCCTCCTCGCCGATGCGCTCGCCTCAACGGGCCAGACGGCCGAGGCCATTCCCTACTTCGCCCGCATCATCGATGAGTTCACCGAGAGTGAGTACGCCGAACAGGCGCGAATGAAACTCGCCGAACTCGAAGCGACACAGGACCAGTGACCATTCCCCCTAGGTCCTGCCCTCGGGGGAGGGGCTTCCCGCGCTCGTCGTGGCATTGTCCAGGCCATCACACTGCGGTTCGTGCCTCTCACGCGTCCGGGGTTGCGAGCCCTCGGAAACCGAGGCGATGAGGCGCCTTGCTAGCCGTGGTCGAGCACGCTCGTAGCTAGCTCCTCCGGGGCCACGTGTTAGAACCGCAGGAATGACCTGTCGACGTCAGCCCTGAACCGCACGACCAATCCGAGTTCGAAGCGCCCACGCGGATGTTGTTGGGTCTCGACGGGAAGGCAACGGGCTCCTCGGGGTATTCATGTTGCTCAGTCATGGGGGCGACCCGTCTCGCGACGGACGGCCGGATGCCCCTCTTCCGATCGTAAACGCGGAATCCCGAGAACCCGACGACCCTGGCCGGGGAGGCGATGACGGTTTCGTCGCAGAGGTCTCGGCCACGGTTCGTTTGTTCGAATTGAGCTGGCCGGTGCACCGCGGTAACGCCGCAGGACACCATCGGTCAGCCTGGTCGGCTACGTCCGAGACGCCACCCTGCGCCCTGCTGGCTCCGCTGCCTCATCGGTAGGCTCCTCGCCCGCGACGCGCCTTCTAGTAGCCCGTTCCCGAGCCGCTTCGAAATCGCTAACCTGGTCGTGCGAAGAGAGTTGGGTGAACCGCCAGTAATAGTCCGCGGCCGACACGAGGGCGGTGGCCACCACGACCCAGAGCGCGATCTGTCCCAACACGAAGAACCCCTGTAGCAGCTCGCGTCCCAGGATCAGCAACAGGATCGCAATCACCTGCGACATCATCTTCGCCTTACCCAGGGGCGAGGCCGGAATGGTAACGCCGCGCGAGTAGGCGACGCTTCGGAGCATCGTCACGCCAAGCTCGCGTCCAAGGATCACAGCTACCATCCAGGCCGGGGCCAGTTCCATCTGGACTAGAGACACAAGTGCCGCCGTAATCAGGAGTTTGTCGGCCAGCGGGTCCATCAATTGACCAAAAGTGGTGACCTGCTGCCGGCGACGGGCCAAATAACCGTCGAGCCAGTCCGTCAGCGCCGCGACTCCGAAGATGGCAGCGCCGACCAGCTCCTTTCCAATGCCGAAGATGACTGCTCCATCGAACTTGGTGAGCAGCACCACGACCAGGAGCGGTACCAGGAAGATCCGAATCAGGGTCAGGCTATTGGGCAGGTTCATTGAGAGTGCCAGAACCGCTACGTTTCCCAGGGCTCCTCAATTCTACCTCTACTGCCGTCCGTCGTCGTCATCGGCGTGTGCAGCGCAGCCGCGGCCCGGGGCGTACCACCGACGGATGCTACAATCCCGGCCCCATGAAGGCCGTGATACTAGCGGGAGGATTTGGCACCCGGCTCCGTCCGTTGACCCTGGAGCAGCCGAAGCCGATCGTTCCGATTTTTGATCGGCCATTTCTCTATCATCAGGTCGATCTCCTGCGGAAGGTCCCGGAGATTGACGAGGTAATTCTGAGCCTAAACTATCGACCGGATCGTATCGAAACCCTGGTGGGGCGGGGCGCCGACGCTGGGTTACCGGTTCGATACCGTGTCGAGCCAGAGCCGCTTGGCACTGGTGGTGCTATCAAGTTCGCTTCAGAGGGCATCACTGACACGCTGCTGGTCTTCAACGGCGACGTCCTGACGGGAATCGACTTGGCCTCCGTAGTGCGTCGCCACCAGGAGAGAGACGCCGTGGCAACCATCGTGCTTACGCCGGTGGAGAACCCCGCCGCCTACGGCCTGGTAGAAACCGACCCGGCAGGGAATGTAAGGCGCTTCCTCGAAAAGCCGTCGGCGGACGAAATCACGTGCAACACCATCAACGCCGGAATCTACGTCCTGGAACCGGCCCCGTTCGACCGGATTCCGTCCCATCGGCCCTGGTCCGTGGAACGGCAGTATTTCCCCTCGCTGGTCGAGCGGGGTGAGACTTTCATGGGCTATGTCGACGATGGGTATTGGCTCGACATCGGCACTCCGGAAAGCTACGTCCAGGCGCACAGGGACCTCATGGCGCAACGTTGCCCCGCGGGTCCCTTTCTCGGTCTAGCTACCGACGCGGTCGTGCAAGGGCCGGGCGTTCAGGTCGGTGAAGATGTCACATTCGAGGGGCCGTGTTTTCTCGGGGAGGACGTCGTGGTTGCTGCCGGGGCCCGCATTGGGAGCGGCGCCGTGATCGGCGCCCGCTGCAGCATCGGACCGCGGGCGGTCGTAGAGGACGCTATCCTCTGGCAAGACACCCAGGTTGGCGATGACGCGGAACTGAGGCAGAGTGTCCTCGCCGAGCGCTGTAGGATCGGGCCGCACGCCTCGGTGTCTCACGCCCTGCTCGGACGCGGCACGACCATCGCCGCGTACAGTCGCCACCTCGGAGTTCTCTGAATGTCGACATTTGACCCTGGCGTCTTCAAGGCCTACGACGTGCGAGGGCTCTATCCGGATCAGATCGATGAAACGCTGGCGAGGGAAATCGGCCGTGGCTTCGTGGCCCATCTCTCCGCCCGCCGGATCGCGGTCAGCCGGGACATGCGCCTCTCTTCTCCGGCCATAGCTGCCGCCTTCATCGAGGGCGCGCGCGCCCAAGGGGCCGACGTGGTCGACCTCGGCCTTCTGGGCACCGACCAGCTTTACTTTGCTGTGGCCCGAGCCGATCTCGACGGTGGAGCGCAGATCACGGCCTCCCATAATCCGGGCCGGTACAACGGCATCAAGCTCGTCGGACGAGGTGCGTTGCCATTGAGTGGCGATGCGGGCATTTCAGACATCCGCGACATGTTGCTCGCCGATTCGGTGCCGGCGCCCGCCCAACAAGCCGGTGCGGTGTCCGTTGCCGACGTGCTGGGCGACTACCTCGAACACATCCTGGGCTTCATCGATGTCGAGGCGATTCGGCCGTATTCACTGGTCCTCGATGCCGGTAGCGGAATCGCCGGATTGGTCGCGCCGCCACTCTTCGATCGACTGCCCTGCCGAACACAGCGTCTCTGTTTCGAGGTCGACGGATCGTTCCCCAATCACGAGGCGAACCCGCTGCTCGAGGAGAACCGGCGAGATCTTGTCGCGGCGGTGACCGCCTCGTCGGCCGACGCCGGGATCGCCTGGGATGGTGATGCCGACCGCTGCTTCTTCGTCGACGGAGAGGGCGAGTTTGTCTCAGGCGACTTCATCACGGCGCTCCTGGCCGAAGCCTTTCTAGTAAGAGATCCTGGCGCCACGGTGCTCTACGACGTGCGTGCCAGCCACGCCGTCAAGGATACCGTCGCTGCTCATGGGGGGAGCTCGTTGATGAACCGTGTCGGACATGCGTTCTTCAAGACCCGGATGCGTGAAGAGAACGCGATCTTCGGCGGAGAGGTCACCGGACACTACTACTTCCGGGAGAACTTCTACGCGGATAACGGTTTTATTCCCGCCCTGCTGATTCTTGAACTGATGTCGGCGCGCCGGCAAACCCTACGCGAATTACTTGCTCCGCTCCGTGAGCGCTATTTCATTTCCGGCGAGATCAACACCGCCCTCGAAGATCAGCGCCTGGTCGCTCAGAGAATCGAGGCACTGGCTGCGAAGTATGCCGACGGTTACCAGTACCGCATGGACGGTATCTCGGTGGAATACCCCACCTGGCACTTCAACGTCCGGCCTTCGAACACCGAGCCTCTGCTCCGTCTAAATCTGGAGGGCTCGACGCCGGAAGAGATGGCCGAACGGCGAGACGAGGTGCTCGCTGTCATCCGGAGCTGAAGCGAGTTTCTGGTACAATTTCGGTTACGTCCGGTCGGCGGGAGTAGCTCAGTGGTAGAGTCACGGCTTCCCAAGCCGTTGGTCGCGGGTTCGATCCCCGTCTCCCGCTCCATCTTTTTCCGACCTATTGCGCACTGTCGGTCCAGGGCTTTCTACGACTTATCATAGGTGTCAGAGGACGGGCGCCCTCGTGGGTCTCGGTCGCGGCCAGCGTATGTTCCGTCCGGCTTGCAGGTTTGTGAGCGTGCTCGCCCGGAGACGCTCGAGTCCGGAGTCCATCCTCAATAGCGTGAGGCAGTCGACCAGTGATCTTGGTTCCTTGATATGTCTTCCACAGAACGACAGCCTCCCATTCCCGTTCCGGCCAACCCCGCCCACCGGCCGGCGGTTGCCCGTTCGGCAGTTGTCACCTCGATCGGGCGCGGGGTTCACATCGTAGGCCAGGTCACCGCCAGCGAGCATCTGATTATCGAAGGGACGATCGATGGTGATGTGGTCCTGCCAGACCATGGGGTTGCGATCGGCGGGACCGGGCGGGTGAATGGGGACGTCTGCGCCCAGACCATAACCGTGCTCGGCCAGGTCCAAGGGCGGCTCACCGCTTCCGCCATCATCGAGTTGCGGTCCTCGTCGAATGTCTCGGGCCGAGTCTGCAGTCCCAACCTGAGCATAGAGGAGGGGGCTCGCTTCCAAGGAACGGTAGACCCGACGCGGGCCAATGCCACAATGGCCGTGGCCCGGCATCGACAACTCGAGGTAGCCCCGACAGCGGCGACCAAGGCTAGGGCGTCCGGCTCAGTCGGTACATGAACCGTCTATAAGCGTTCTTGCGGCGACTGCCTCGGTCTAAGTCGAGCAGGAGACGTGTAAGAAGGGTCGACGTTCCCGGCTCGTGACGGATGGCCGTTCAGCGTGGGCGCCAGGTCTGGCTGGTATAATTCCCGGTCGAGTTCCCTCGTTAGGTTCATTGAGGAGGCCCATGAGGGTCCAACTGCTCACCACACCCATTCGTAACGTCCCAACGGAATTCCCCCCAGTCGCGTGCCTTTCGCTGCAGAAGGCGCTCCGCAAACGCGGTTACACCGATGTGATGTTCTATGACATCGATAACCTCAGGCCAACGAAGGAAGAAATCCTCGACACGGTGACACGCTATGCGCCGGACGTCGTCGGGATCAGTGCTGTCGTCTCCACGGCCTATGCCTTCACCAAGTGGCTGACACTGGCCATCAAGGAAGCCCTGCCAGATAGCGTGGTCATCCTCGGCGGGAATCTTGCAGCGAGCGCCGAGATCGTGCTCCAGGAGACCGGCGTGGACTACTGCGTGCTGGCCGAGGGCGAAGTCGTACTGGGGAACTTCGTCGATGCGATCGCGGGCGGAGCTCGATCTAAAGCGGATTTCACAGAGATTAAGGGGCTGGTGTTTCTCGACGATGCCGGCCACCTGGTGAACACTGGTTACGAGGATCAGCTGCCCAAGGAGGAGGTCTACGACTTCGACTGGGAAGACCTCGAGCGGGCATCACAAATTGAGCATTTTTTTCCCGATCCTGAATCGTCTCCGGCGTGGGTCTTCACGAACTGGAGTGACTCGGACACGCCGTCACTGCCAGATGCTCTCGAAGGCAAGAGGCTGGCGACCATCATGTCCCACAAGGGGTGCGTAGCGAAGTGCACCTTCTGTCATCGTTGGGACAAGGGAATCCGCTACATCCCGGTCGACATCATGATCGAGCGGATCAATTACGTAGTGGACAAGTACAACGTCGGGTACCTGTGCCTGTCTGGCGAGAACTTTGGCTCCGATCGCAAGTGGACGATGGAGCTGTGTCGCAAGCTGAAGCCGCTGGGGCTCATCTGGCGCGTGGGTGGAATGCGGGCGAACACGGTCACCAAGGAGATGATTGCGGCACTCAAGGACGCCGGGTGCGTCTGCGTCATCTACGGAATGGAGACCGGCAGTCCGAAGATGCTAGAGGTGATGGAGAAGAAGCTCGATATCAAGACCAACTTCACCGCGATGCAGTGGACGATCGAGGCCGGCATGTACACCGCGGTCCAATTGGTCCTGGGCATGCCTGGCGAAAGCCCAGAAACCATAAAGGAGACGATAGAGTTCACGAAGTGGGCGCTTCTGCTCGATAAGCGCCAGAACCCGAACAGTATCAGCATCAATTACGCGCAAGCGCTACCTGGCACACCGCTCTACGAGTACGGCCGGATGCAAGGCCTCATCGGCGACGACCCGAAGGGGGAGGAGCGCTACCTCCTGGACATATCAGACAAGAATGCAAGTGGTTCCCTCGACACATTGAACTTCACCGACTACCCAAAGCTGATTTGCGACACTTGGCAGGCGTTGATTCAGATCGAGACCAATCATGCCTACATCCAGAAGTACGGTCTGGACCATTACAAGGACATCGTCGTCACGTACGCCAGGGGGTTTGAGAAGAAGGCTAACGAGAGCGGGTACTTCAACGAACCGCAGCGGACGATGGAGACCATAGCGCGCGACAGTGTGTCGGTGACGTTCGAGGCAGACTCCGCCCATGGCTTGCTAAGCAAGGAGTCGTTCCCTCCCTTGTGGAGGCTGCTCCTGCAGAATCGCTGGAAGCAGATCACGGTCTTCTATCCGATCTTCTCGTATCGGGTCCGCCGGTTCCTACTCGTCGCAGTGCTACTGCGATGCTGGAAACAACGCGGAGGCGCACGGGCGTGGAAGAACTTGAAGGAGTATCTGCGCTTTCAGTGGAGCCGGTTGCTCGGTCGTTGGAGACCGCAATTCGATTACGCGTCGCTCCGAAAGACGACCGACCCGTTGGTGCAACTCGGCCCAGAGCCAGCGATGGTCGAGCTTCGACGCGGCCGCTGACCCTCTCACAGGTCACCGTAGCGACCTACGGTTCTCGTTCCGGCGGGTATCAACGAAACATTCGAGGAGACGATCGATGACCACGATGCAAGAGCTGCTGTCATGCCTACTGCTGAGCGCGGCCTTGGCTGGAGTTGCCTGGGCCCAGCCAGACTATCGCTCGATAGAGCATGACTTCCAAGTGGCGACCGTCGCGGAGGGCTTCGACACGCCCTGGTCGATTGCCTGGCTTCCGAATGGCGACCTGCTCGTCACTGAACGCCCTGGGCAGCTCCGTCTCGTTCGAGACGGAAAGCTACTGCGGGAACCGGTGGCCGGAGTGCCTCCCGTGTTTGCAGAGGGCCAGGGCGGCCTCTTCGAGGTGCTCCCCCACACGGACTTTACGACCAACCGGCTCCTCTACCTGAGCTACGCGCGACCGCTTCCAGAGGGCTCAACGACAGTGGTGGTCCGGGGACGCTTTGAGAGCCACTCGCTGGTGGACCTCGAAGACGTGTTCGTCGCCGACTCCCAGGGACGCGGTCACTATGGCGGCCGGATGGCCTGGGACGGAGAGGGGATGCTGTGGGTGACCGTCGGCGAACGCATGGCACGACCGGCCGGGGACCTCTCGTCGCACCCCGCCCAGGATCCGTCAAACCATCATGGAGTCACTGTGCGTTTGCACGACGACGGCAGGGTTCCAGCGGATAATCCGTTCGTCGGGCACACCTCAGCAAAGCCCGAGGTTTGGAGCTATGGACATCGCAATCCACAGGGGCTGGCCATCCACCCGGAAACCGGCGAAGTCTGGGCGACGGAGCACGGTCCGCAGGGAGGAGACGAGCTAAATCTGATTCAGCCTGGCGTCAACTACGGATGGCCAGTAGTAGGCTACGGCGTCAACTACGGGAGCGGGTCAGCGATCCACGGCGGCACGAGGGGCGAGGACATGGAGAACCCGCGCCATTTCTGGGTCCCCTCGATCGCGACGGCGAGTCTGCTGATCTACACCGGTGACCGGTTTCCGGGCTGGAAGGGCGACTTCTTTATCGGCGGCCTCGCCGGGCAGCAGTTGGCCCGCGTGACGCCTAGTATCGACCGGGCTGGACGCATCGAGCGTGAGGAGACGCTCGCCCGTGGACTTGGACGTATCCGTGATGTGCGTCAGGGTCCAGACGGCTACATCTACCTGGCCATCGAGTCACGGGGGGCACCCGGACGGATCGTCAGGCTCGAGCCCGTCGATCGCCGCTGAACCCGAACGCCGGCCCCAACTCAGACAACTGGGAGCCGAGGGAGAACTGGGCCATCGCCCAAATCTTAACCGGGTGCGCCGCTTCGTCCGCCATGAAGAGGGATGAGCGGCGTGGGTGTGGGGCGGTCCTGACCGAGCAAATTCACGCCCGTGTCAAACAGCAGGTCGGCCCCCTCTGCTGGCAGCAGAGGAAGTTGTCCGCGCCCGTGGCGGACTCGTCGAGTGTTGCGACCCTCGCGGAGGCTGGGCCCCAAAGACACGCGGGCCTACAGGATCCCAAACACGACCGCTCTGGGGTTTAGTCGCGAGCCTTGGCGTCGTCCACCCGAGCGCCGGCCAGCATGTTCGGAATCGAGTAGTTACCTTCGTGGCAAGCGTACTCGTAGACGACATAGCCGGGCTCAGCGGTCAGCGGCATCGAAATCGTCCAGGAACTGGTGTAAACCCACGGGTCGTCGACCGTGACACTCCACATAATCGTGGTCTCGGATACCCGCTCGTACCGTTCGATTACCCGCATCGCAGGACTGGTCGGAATCCCTTTCAAGCGCCGGCCCGCCCCGCTCGTGGCCAGCCAGCCACGGTCATGGAAGTTCCGAGTTTGAACCACGAGCACATCTCCCTCCCAGTGGGCTCGCGCATCCCCCATCCATAATCCGATTCGCTCATCCACGAACGGGTGATCCGATAGCGGAATTACCCGCAGGTCATGGATCATCTCGTGCTGCAGCACGACATAGTCCGGTGTCTGCACGATCCTATGGGTGTTGTTGTAGGCGGCCGGAAGCATTGACCCCGGGACCCCTCGCGAGAGACACCGATCGAGCGTGCTCATGTACCGGTAGTCGTCACCTTCCGTTGCGAGTCGGTGGGCTTTGGCCCGTTCCGCCCAGGGCCGAATCGGAGCCCGACCGTTCGACGGGTCCATGACGAGTGAGGTTTGTCCGGTTGGGAGCACACCTTCACCTCCGTCAAGCCAGTAGCTCCCGTAGGCACCGATCCGTCCCCCGGCAACTGTCCTCTCCGGCGGCGCGTCATCCTGCACTTGGAGGGAATCGACCCGGCGCTGGTTGGTCGCCGCCATTTCCTCGTCGGAGAGATACGCCCGACCCTCAGCGGAGTCAGGGCGCTCGGTCGGCGTGATGGTTTTGTTGCCCCAGAGCCCCTGCAAGTCCGGATGACCGAACGAGGTCCGAGGAGTCGTCCAGTTCGGGTCGACGACGCGAGACCTCTGGCCGAAGCTGGGCGCGGCGGCAGCGAGAACCGCCATCAGGACACCGAGGACGAACCCATGCTTGCTTCGCACGTCGACCCTCCTGCCGACCTTGGTCGGCTCTGGACTAAGAAAGAGTTCAGACCAACGCACCGTAGTCTTATGCAAACGCTGGTCAGCCATAATCGCGGTCCGTCTATATTGGCAGAAAATGCCCCGGGTGGTCACCGGTATGCGCCCGCGGCCGAAACATGGCCACTAATGGCCACGCGGGAATGGGCACTTACGGGTGACGCGGGCGCGTCTCGTCCCACTTTCGAGCCAGGAGTTGGGCTTCGGCGATCTGCTCACGCCTCCCAATCAACGAACACCTGATTCGGCGGGGGCGGTCCTCCTGGCCCGCCAATGCCATGCACCCCTTTGAGGATCGTCTCCGAAAACCAGCGGTCAAACGGAAAGTCAGAGGTCAAGATTCTTGCGATGATTGCGTCCGGGTCATCTGCCTCTAGGCAGACGACCACGCAGTCGCCTTGAGGTGTTGATTGGAGGCTCGCGATTTCCCTGGTAATCCCCATGCGGCGCCGTGATTCCTCGTGCTCGCTCTTGCGGGAACCGGTCATCTCTTGAACTGCTTGTTTCCAGACTTCAGTCTTTCCAGGCAAGATGGGAGCGGCGAACGTAGTGACTGGCATTTCGATTTCCTCAATTTCTGGAAGCTGGTATCGGCTACTGGGCGCGTGTCCCCGAACAGGTGCCCTGGATCTCGTCATTGACCGATGAGCTATACGTGCACATGGTCCACTCGTCGCCGTCGACGATAAAATTCGCCGTAACCGCAAAGCCTTCGAACTGCAGCACGAGTCTAGCCTGATTTCCTGACAGGGTACCCGTGACTTGAGCGTTTGCACCCACCGCATCAACATACGATCCCGTCACCTGGATTCCGTCCTGCTCTAACGTCTGGGTCCAAGTGTTCGGCGTACCCCCGGCACTGGGCGTAGCTTCCCCTTCCCAGGTTCCAGCGATGTTGGACTGTGCCGCTGCAATGCCGACAAGGGCCGCAACCATCATTCCCAGTACGGCGGCAGAGCAACTTCTCATGGTTTGACTCCTTTGATTCGGTCCGGCTGTCTACAGAATGGCCACAAACTGGCCCCGAAGTGCCCAGGCAAGAAAAGTAGGCCAACCGCGATGCGCAGTTGCCCCCTATGTACATTGGTCGGGATGACTGGATTTGAACCTGCGCCCCCCCCTGCCCCACCAGGCTTGTGCAAAGGCTGCTCAAGCGTGGTCACGGCCTGTCTTTCCCGACAAAGAGTGTCCTTCGTAGTCACGGGTACGCACAAGTATCCAACTTCCTTGCACAAACTTGCACACGCGCACCCGCTTGACCCGTATCCCCCGTATTGAACCCCTGCCTGCCAGCAGTGGGTCGGTCCCTATCCAGATTGCTATGACGCTCGTCCCGCCATCGGCCGGCGTTTTGGCTGGTCGAGGCCAGCTGCACTGATACCATGGCCGTCCCTGGAGCATCGAGGAGGGAGGAACGGATGAGCAAGCTACCGAGCCGCCTTGTGTGCGCCGGCTTGGCCTCGGTCATCGTGGCCGCTGGATCGGCCGGCGCCCAGACCGGGCCTGTCATCACGCATGGCATCGCCGCCGGCGATGTCACCAGCGTGTCGGCCGTGGTCTGGGCCCGATCGGACCGACCCGCGACCATGCGCGTGCGCGCCGAACCCCTCACCGGGTCGGGACCTGGCGTGGAGGCCAGGGCCGAGACCACCGAGGATCGACACCTGACCGCACAGACGACGCTGGCCCCTCTGGCGCCCGATACCCGCT
>DEAA01000013.1:262842-322583 GCA_002346545.1 Acidobacteria bacterium UBA2994 | reverse complement strand
CCGCACCGCTTCGGCATCGTCCTGTGGGACCCCGCGGCCGATCAAGTACAGGATCCCAAGGTCGTTTTGCGCTTCAGCGTCTCCCTGCTCCGCCCGCTCTCGCACCGCGTCAATCTCCGGCGTCTGCGCCCGCACCGGCACCCCAGCCGCTAGCGCGACCAGGACGGCGACGGCGGCGACGATCCGGGTGGCGTGCGTCATTGAGCGACCTCAGCTCCGACAATGTGATTGAGACGTCGATCCTACCGCTGGCCGGGAGGTGGTTCAACGGGGACGGCGGACTGGCGTCACCGGCGGTGTCGGAACCACTAGAATTGCTGGCAGCGATGGACGGTGCGGTGGGTCGGCTGGCCCGCGGGGTGGCCGGTCTATCCGTACAGCGGTGTGGCACACCGAATACACGTGGAGGACACAATGGCGCGACTGATTCCGGGCATCCTACTCACGGTGATTGCGGTTCTCTTGATCGTCCTGGCGACCTCACGGGAGACAGAAGCACAGCTTGGCGGTAATGGGCGGTATCAGATAGTCCACGCCGGTGAAGTTGGCAGGACTTTATCTGCTTGGCGGATCGATAGCCGAACTGGGACGGTGTCGTTGTGTGCGTTTACCGAAACCAACCGAAACGGGAAAACAGTGAGCGGGACGCCCGCTCACCAATGGCCGGTTTTGCTAAGGAAAAGTAGTGCCGAGGGCGGGGATCGAACCCGCACGGGCTTGCGCCCACGGGATTTTAAGTCCCGTGCGTCTGCCAGTTTCGCCACCTCGGCATAGGTGCGACTCATCCGATTGTACCCGCCACCCTCGTCAAGAACCGGCGATTGCTGGACCTTCCCCCTGGAAGGGTGTCTAATGGGCGCACGCCGTCCACGCCAGACTGATCACGTCCAGCGGTGTCCGGTATCAGGTGACCGGTGGGACACCAAGGAGGGACTGATGTCGAAGCTCTCATGCTCGGTGATTGTGCTGCTCTGTCCCACCCTCATCGCCGGTGCGCCGGCTCTCGCCTCTGGTCAGCAGGGTGCCACCAACGGCGAATGGCGCAGCTACGGGGGCGACCTGGGCAGCACCAAGTATTCTCCCCTCGACCAGATCAACGGCTCCAACTTCTCGTCGCTCCAGCTCGACTGGCGCTGGCAATCAGCTGACGGCTCGCTGGACCTCGACACAATTCGCGAAGAAGTGCCACGTATCCAGTTCCGTATGTTCCAGGCGACGCCACTAATGGTCGATGGCGTCCTCTATATTTCGACCGCACTCCACCAGGTAGCAGCCATCGACGCCGCTAGCGGCGAAACGCTCTGGGTACACGATCCGGAGATGTATTTGAACGCCCGGCCCACGCACTTCTACAACTCGCGTGGTGTGGCGTACTGGGAAGATGGCAACGATCGCCGCATCTTCTTCGGCACTCATGAGGCGTATCTGCTGGCACTCGACGCTTCGACCGGGACTCCGATCGCCGACTTTGGCGACAACGGTCGCGTCGATTTGATGGCGGGCATCCCTCGCGCCGAGCGAGGAGAAACTGGCCGGCGGGGGCAAAACCTGATGGGCGTCGCCTCGGCACCGATCGTAGCCCACGACGTAGTGGTGACGCCGAACGTGATCTCGGACGGCGCTATCGCCAAGGAAGCGCCACCTGGGTGGCTGAAGGGGGTGGACGCTCGTACGGGGGACACGAAGTGGATGTTCCGTACCGTGCCGCAGGCCGACGACTTTGGGGCCGACACCTGGCTGAACGAGTCGTGGCGATACTCGGGCAATACCAACGTCTGGTCGTTCCTCAGCGTTGACGACGAAAACGGCTACGTCTACCTGCCCACCGGCACGCCGACCGGTGACTACTACGGCGGCCACCGGCTCGGCGACAACCTGTTTGCCGAGAGCATCGTGGCGCTCGACATCCTAACCGGTCAGCGCATGTGGCACTTCCAGGCGGTGCACCACGGGGTCTGGGACTACGACTTCCCTGCCGCCCCGAACCTGGCTGACATCAGGGTAGGCGGCCTCGAGGTACCGGCGCTGGCCCAGGTATCCAAACAGGGCTTCACCTACGTGTTCGACAGGGTCACCGGCGAGCCGGTGTGGCCTATCGAGGAGCGGCCGGTCGCCACCGACACCGATATGGAAGGCGAGGTGCTCTCGCCCACCCAGCCGTTTCCAACCAAACCGCCGCCGTTCGAATATCAAGGCGTCACGATCGATGACCTAATCGACTTCACACCCGAGATCCGCGCCATGGCAGTCGAGGCGGTCAAGAACTTCCGCCTTGGTCCGCTGTTTTCGCCGCCGACACTCAGCTACGACAGCGGGATGCAGGGCACCATCCAGCGGCCTCACGTTGGAGGTGGCGCCAACTGGAGCGGCGCTGCCGTGGACCCGGAGACGGGCTTGCTGTACGTACCGTCGATGAATCGGCTCTCGGTGCTGAAGTACTACACACCGGATCCGGCGGACGGCGGGAACCTGCGCTACACATTCCAGGGTCTAGCGGCCGGCATCCAGCCGCGCATGCCGGAGGGACTCCCACTGCTCAAACCGCCCTACACCCGAATGACGGCCATCGATCTGAACACCGGCGAGCACGCTTGGATGCAGCCGCTTGGGGATGGTGACCGGATACGCAACCACCCACGCCTGCGCGACCTTGACCTGCCTCCACTCGGCGGGGACGGGAAAGGCGGACCGCTGCTGACGCGAACGTTGCTGGTGAGCGCACTGACCGCCGGGGGCA
Organism: Acidobacteria bacterium UBA2994; assembly: GCA_002346545.1. Classification (GTDB taxonomy): domain Bacteria; phylum Acidobacteriota; class Vicinamibacteria; order Vicinamibacterales; family UBA8438; genus UBA2994. The sequence goes on along the minus strand of DEAA01000013.1, from coordinate 319,846 downwards.
CCAATGACGGCCCACGACTGGTGGCGAGAGACAAGGCGACGGGTGAGCCTCTCGGATCGGTCGACCTACCGGCTTCGGCCATCGGCACGCCGATGACTTACATGCTGGACGGCGCACAGTACATCGCGCTGACCGTCGGTGGTGACGTACCGGAACTCGTCGCGTTCCGCCTACCGTGACGGCTCGGCCGGCGCCGTGGGAATCCACGGATGGGACCGAGTGCACCAAAGAAACCGAGGCCGACGTCCTCGAGCGTATCGCCGAGACGACGTGGAGCGGACACGCCAGGCGCCGTCTCCGCGTCGCCGAACGAGGTCAGTGCACATCCTCGCGCTTGCCGCCCGAGGCAATCACGCGGGTAATCATCTGAGTAAGCTCATCGGCGGGCAAGCTGAACGGCCCGGCAGCAATGGCGCCGCTAGGAATCTCGATATTGATGGCCACTCCACCGGGCGCCTCGGTAACGATCCAGCTCAGACCACGTAAGGCGACCGTGCCCGCCGCCTCATCCCCACTGTCCACACGTTCGAACACGCGCAGGGTCGAGAGCAGAACCTCTCGCACGTCGGCATCCGTCCACCCTTGGGAGTCATGGCCGGAGTAGGTGACGGTCTCGGTCACCACCTCGTCGGTACCCTTCAGCAGCACTTCCACCTTAAACGTCGTCACTGGACCTCCTCGTCCCGGTGCGCGATCAGCGCTTCGATCTGGGCGGCGAGAGCCTGCGGCTCGGTCACCGGAGTCTCACACATAAATTGCCGGCACAAATATGCGGTCGCGCGCCCATCATGGCGTTCGAGCGCGGCGACCCAAGGCAGTCGCTCGGCCAGAGCTGCCTGCTTCGCCCCCGGCTCAACGACTAGGGTCACGGCGCCTGGTAGATACATGCCGGTCACCACCTGATGGAGCGCCACGGCGCCTGGATCCGAGCGCTCGCCCACCACCACGATCTGCGGAACGCCGGCGCGATACACCGAGACGCTGGCCATCAACAACGGCATCACTCGGGCCGCCTGCGGCGTGGCTGCCACCCTGGCCAGGGTGCGTTCCAGTCGGTCGGCCGCCTCCGCCGCGCCGGCGCCACCTAGGTGCGCCCAGGTCAGTAGGTTGCCGGCGGTGAGGGCGCTAGCCGAAGGCTCGGCTCCGTCGTAGTCCTCCTTCATTCGGAGGAGCACGGTGGGGTCGTCTCCGGTGGTGCTGTACCAGCCGCCATCGGCCTCGTCCCAGAAAAGGGCCGTCTGCACCGCCTGGAGTTCGGAGGCCCAGTCGAGCCATATCGGGTCGCTCGACGCCTGAAACAACTCGAGCAGACCCCAAACGACGCTGGCATAGTCCTCACCATACGCGTCAATGTCGGCGCGTCCGTCGCGCCAGCGACGCAGCAGGCGGCTCCGCTTGGGGTCCCAAAGCCGCTCGCGGAGAAAGGTCGCCGCCCGAACTGCGGTGTCGAGCGCCGCTCCGCGGGCCGGCTGGTCCAGCGGACTCATTCTGACCGCACGCGAAAAGGCGGCAATCGTCAACCCGTTCCAGCCAGACAGCACCTTGTCGTCAAGGTGCGGCCGCGGTCGCGTCGCCCGGGCATCGAACAGTCGCGAACGGGTTCCGTCGAGCACGGCCTGGACCGCCTCGGGTGTACGGCCGGTCTCTTCGACCACCTCGGCCACCGGCCGCGCCACATAGAGCAGGTTCTTCCCTGCGAACTCCCCATGAGGATCCTGCGGAGCGTTGCCGTCGGCATTGATGCCGTAGCGTATGCGAACCACGTCGGCGTCATCACCGAACAGCCGGTCGATCTCGGCCTGGCTCCAGACGTAGAACGCACCCTCGGTACGAGGCGCATCCGCGTCGCTCGCACGCTCTGGCGGCACGCTGTCGGCATCTTCGGCCGAACAGAAACCACCCTCAGGATGAGTGAGCTCCCGACGGACATAGGCCAGCGTGTCGTCGGCCACCGCCGCGAAGGAGGGGTCGGCGACCGCCTGCGCCGCCTCAAGGCAGGCGAGCACCAGCTGCGCCTGGTCGTAGAGCATTTTCTCGAAGTGTGGAACCCGCCAGGCCGCATCGACCGAGTAGCGGTGGAACCCACCGCCAACATGGTCCCGCATCCCGCCGAGGGCCATCGGCCGGAGGGTTTCGAGCACCATATGTCTCGCATCAGCCGCACCGGTGCGGGCGTACTCGCGCAACAGGAACAACAACTCGGCCGGCCGAGGAAACTTCGGGGCGTCGCCAAACCCGCCGCTGTGATGGTCAAACACCTGGGCATACTCGCGCACGCCAGCCTCGAGCGTCGCCTCGTCTGGGATGCGTCCACCCGCCTGCTGCCGGCCGGTCTGAATGTCCCGCAATCGTTCGATCACGCCATCGGCTGAGGCCGCCAGCTTGTCGCGCGACTCCTGCCACGTGCGGTCGATCTCCTGGAGGATCTCGATGAACCCCGGACGCCCCCACCGGGCGCTGGGCGGAAAGTAGGTGCCGCCGTAAAACGGCTTCAGATCGGGGGTCAGCCAGACACTCATCGGCCACCCGCCAGCCCCCGTGGTCGCCTGCACAAACGCCATGTAAACCCGGTCCACGTCCGGTCGCTCCTCGCGGTCGACCTTGATCGGCACGAACCGCTCATTAAGCACGGCTGCGACCTCGTCGCTCTCGAACGACTCGTGCTCCATCACGTGACACCAGTGACAGGTCGAGTAACCGATCGACAGGAAAATGGGCCGCCCCTGGTCGCGCGCGCGGACGAACGCCTCCTCGCCCCAGGGATACCAGTCAACCGGATTCTCGGCGTGCTGGAGCAGATACGGACTCGGCTCAGCGGCCAGACGATTGGGCACTACTCGGGATCCTGCCAGCGCGGGTACGAACCGAGCGTGCGCACCGAGGGCGCAAACTCGGCCAGATGCATGAGGGCCCGCTCGCACGGCAGTTCGTCACGACTGGCGTCGAGGTCAATATAGAAGAGATACTCGAACGGACGCTCTGGAATCGGCCGAGACTCGAGCTTCGTCAAGTCGATATCGCGCAGCGCGAACACGCTCAGCGCCTTGAATAACGCGCCAGCGCTGTTGGGCACCGTGAACACGACCGTGGTCTTGTTCGCCTCACCCAGCGGAGTGCTGTCGCGTCCCACGAGGATGAACCGGGTCGTATTGCCGGCAAAGTCCTGCACCCCAGCCTCGAGGACCGACAGCTTGAACATCTCGGCCGCCCGCTCCGAGGCGATGGCTCCGGTGCCCTTGAGCTGCCCTTCCTGGATCATCTTGGCGCTGCCAGCGGTGTCGTAGGTGGCCACCAGTTCCACGTCTAGCGTGCGTAGGAACCGCTCACACTGACGTAGACCCTGCGGGTGCGAGTAGACACGGCGTAGCATCTCCTTGGTAGTACCTTCCAGCACCAGGAGGTTATGCGACACCGGCTGCTTCACCTCAGCGACGATCGGCAGATCGTTCCGGAGCAGCAAGTCGTAGTTCTCGTGAATCGTGCCCCCGATCGTGTTCTCGATAGGCAGGATGCCGTGGGTGGCCGCACCCTCCTCTACCGCCACAAACACGGCTTCGAAGCTCTCCCGCGGCAGCACTTCGGCCGACGGACTGAAACGGAGCGCGGCTGCTTCGGAGTAGGCCCCGGACTCCCCCTGATATGCGATACGCATCAGTCAAGAATACAGGAGACAGGTATCAGGAGACAGGAACGGGTCCTGGCCAGGTCACACCAGCCCTGGACGAACGAAATCTTCACGCTCACGGGCGAAGGCTGCGGAGAACTCTACACCGTACAGCAGGATAACCGAGGAGACGTAGACCCAGACCAGGAACACGACGATCGCGGCGATCGACCCGTGGATCGTGCCTCCGCCCAGCCCGAGATACCAGGAGAAGCCCTCGAGCGCGAGCCGCCACAGCACGCCAGTCAGTAGCGCTCCAAGCCAGATCTGACGTAAGCGAACCTCGGTGTTCGGGACGAAGTACTGGATCAGACCGACGACCACGACCAGGAGCACCGTGGCAGGATAACGGAAGGCCAGATCGACCAGACACGCCAAACCCGGTACGGTCTCCACCAACTGGGGAAACCAGTTGGTGGTCACCATCGCGCCGACGCTGGCGAAGACCAGTGCTATCAACATCACCAGGCCGGCCGCCACCAGCATCATGAACGCCACACCCTCGTGTCGGAAAAAGCTTCGACGCCTCTCGACACCCCAGGCGTGATTGACCGCCGAACTGATCGCGCGAAACACACCGAGAGCGGTCGAGAGACTGACCACGAAGCCGGCCAGTCCCAGACCCAGACTAGCCCCACGCACCTCGTCGAGCTGCGCGGCGATAAAGTCCGCACGCTGCGGAAAATAGCCCAGCAGAAAACGCACGACCAGATCGTGCACGGCCGGATCCGAGGTGACTTTGCCCAGCAGGGCGAAGAGCAGCAGCAGGACCGGAAAGAGGGAAAGGAGCGCGTAGTAGGCGATGGAAGAAGCGAAGGTGAGATCGTCGCTCTCGCCCAGGCGGCGAAGCGCCACCCAGGAGGCGTGTGCCGCATCGTGGGCGTCTCTTACCGCCGCGCGGCCGATCCCCTCGAGGGCCCGCTGGGCGCGACTGACAACGCCCCCGGGCGAGGGCGGCCGTCCAATCACGACGAGGCTTGCTGATAATCGCTCGAGTGCCAGGCGCTGGCGCGGTCCTCACCGATCAGACTGTTGAGGGTCCTCTGCCCCTCCTGGGCGACGTTCCGCACCTTGTCTCCCGCATCGCGCGCGCGCTGAAGCTCGCCGGCGATGGCATCCAAGGTTGGCTCGATGCCCTGCCGTACTTTGCGCCCTTGGTCGGTCAGATACAGATAGCCGACTACCCCACCCAGCGCCGCACCCAGCAGCGACGACAACAACACGCGAGACCGTTCATCCATAGCCCTGACAGCATACCGGATTGGGACGGCGACGCGGAAGCGCTTGGCCAGGCGGAAGAGATCGCGGCGCTATAATGCCGGACATGCCCAAGCCCGTCTCCACCTCACCGCCCCCCCCCACCACCACGACGGCCGCCAAGCAGCCCCATGCTGACGCGGTTCTGTGCGAGCGATGCGGCGCTGAGATGTTCAGGATGCACGCCGTGTGGCGGTGCCCCCAATGCCGCTACAAGACAGACTGCTGCGGATGGTAAACGGACTACCAAGAGACGTCAGGCTGCCGGCTAAACCACGAGGCAGAGGTTAAGCCTGCGTCAACGAACGAACGGCTCCCATTGACGTAGCTTCAGACTCCTAGCGGTGACGCATGCGTATCCTTCCTACGACGATCGACACCAGGAGTGACGACTTCAAGGCGAATCAGGCCGCGATGCGGGAGCTCGAGCGCGACCTGGCCGACCGGCGGGCGCAAGTGCGAGAGGGCGGCGGCGAGCGGGCGATGACCCGGCACCGCGACCGGGGCAAGCTCCCAGTCAGGGAACGCCTGACGCATCTACTCGATCCAGACACGCCCTTTCTCGAACTGTCGCCGCTAGCAGCCGGCGGGCTCTATGACAACGCCGCGCCAGGCGCCGGGTTGGTGACCGGCATTGGCCGAGTCTCGGGCCGCACCGTGATGGTGGTAGCCAATGATGCCACCGTAAAGGGCGGCACCTACTATCCCATCACGGTCAAGAAGCACCTGCGCGCGCAACAGATCGCGTTCGAGAATCGTCTCCCCTGCCTCTACCTGGTTGATTCCGGCGGGGCCTATCTTCCCCGACAGGCTGAGGTCTTTCCGGATCGGGAAAACTTCGGACGTATCTTCTTCAACCAAGCACGGCTGTCAGCGGAAGGCATCGCGCAGATCGCGGTAGTCATGGGGTCCTGCACGGCCGGTGGCGCCTACGTTCCAGCCATGTCCGATGAGACCGTCATCGTCCAGGGTACGGGCACTATCTTCCTAGGCGGGCCGCCGCTGGTAAAAGCGGCGACGGGCGAAGACGTGTCGGGCGAGGAACTGGGTGGCGCCGAAGTGCACACCGGGCTGTCAGGCGTCGCCGACTACCTAGCAACCGACGACCGCGACGCGTTGCGCCAGGCCCGCACGATCGTCTCTACGCTCCACACCTTACCCGTGCCGGCGCGCGACGTCACGACACCCGAGGACCCTCGGTACGACCCGGACGAGCTCGGGGGCATCGTGGGGGTAGACCTGCGTCGGCAGTTCGACGTGCGCGAGGTGCTCGCTCGACTGGTCGACGGCTCTCGGTTCGAAGAGTTCAAGCAACGCTACGGTGCGACTCTTGTGACCGGCTTCGCGAGGCTCCACGGACATCTCGTTGGGGTGGTCGCCAACAACGGCGTGCTCTTCTCCGAGTCGGCGCTCAAGGCGACCCACTTCATTCAGCTGTGTTCGATGCGGAATGTCCCGCTGCTCTTCCTGCAACACATCACCGGCTTCATGGTGGGCAAGGAGTACGAACGCGCAGGCATTGCGAAGGAAGGCGCCAAAATGGTGCACGCGGTCGCCAACGCGGCGGTACCGAAATTCACGATGGTAATCGGCGGCTCGTTCGGCGCCGGCAACTATGGCATGTGCGGGCGCGCCTACGATCCGAGGCTCCTGTGGATGTGGCCCAACGCCCGGATCTCTGTTATGGGCGGTACCCAGGCGGCCGACGTGCTGGTCACGGTGAAACGCGACCAGCATGCGCAGCGTAACGAGCCCTGGACCGCCGAAAACGAAGCCGCCATCCGCGCACCGATCGTCGAGCAGTACGAACGAGAGGGGTCCCCCTACTACTCGACCGCGCGACTCTGGGACGACGGGATCCTCACCACGGGAGAAACCCGTGCCGCACTGGCGCTGGGACTGGCCACGGCCGCTGGCGCCGGGATTGAGCGGTCTCGGTTCGGTGTCTTCAGAATGTAAGCGCCATGACTCCGAGCACTCCGTTCATCGTCCGGCGTGAATCTGGCGTCGACTACGTCACGCTGCACCGGCCCGGGGTGCGGAACGCGCTGGACGACACCGTGATTACCGCGCTCACCCAGTGGGCCGACGCGACCGTTCAGGACGGGATGCTGGCCTTCCTCGATAAACGGGCCTCGGAGTGGCTCAAGGACAACGGTTCGTGAGTCTTCGCCGGGTGCTGGTAGCCAACCGGGGCGAAATCGCCTGCCGCATCATCCGCGCCTGCCACGAACGAGGACTTGACGCGATCGCAGTCTGCTCGACCGCCGATCAAGACAGCCCCCACGTGAGACTCGCCGACCAGCGTGTGATCATCGGCGACCCACACCCCCAGAAGAGCTATCTCGACATCGGACGCCTAATTGACGCGGCCCGCGAGACCGGTGCCGATGCCGTGCATCCCGGCTATGGCTTCCTGTCAGAGAGCCCGGACTTCGCCGAGGCAGTGTCCAGTGCCGGACTGACCTGGATCGGCCCTCCGGCCGCAGTCATCGCGCGTCTCGGCTCGAAGATTGAGGCGCGACAGCTCATGAAACGGGCCGGGGTGCCAGTGGTCCCAGGCGGCACGCCAGACGATCAGAGCGACACCGGGGTTATGGCGGCCGCGCGAAGCGTCGGGGCGCCGCTGCTGATCAAGGCCTCGGCCGGGGGCGGAGGCCGAGGCATGCGCGTCGTACGCGATCTGGACGCCGAACTAACCGAGGCAGTGCAGCTGGCTCGACGAGAGGCCACTGCCGCCTTCGGCGACGGGACACTCTATGTCGAGCGCCTGTTCTCCCGGGCGCGCCATATCGAGGTACAGGTGCTGGCCGACGACCATGACCAGGTCGTGCATCTGCACGAGCGGGACTGCTCCCTGCAACGACGCCACCAGAAGGTGATCGAGGAAAGCCCGGCGCCCCGGCTCCAGGAGGGGGTCAGACGCCGCCTCACCGACGCCGCCGTAGCGGCCACCCACGCGGCTGGCTACCGGAACGCCGGAACGGTCGAATTTCTCGTCGACGCGTCTGAACCTGGAGAAGACGCGACCATAGCGTTCCTCGAGATGAACACCCGGTTGCAGGTGGAACATCCCATTACCGAGGCGGTGACCGGACGAGACCTCGTGCACGCGCAGTTTGAGATTGCCAGCGGCAAGCCTCTCCCCTGGCGTCAGGAAGAGATTACGGTCCGCGGACACGCAGTGGAATGCCGGGTTTACGCCGAAGACCCGGCGGCGCAGTTCCGCCCGGATGCGGGCCGGCTCCTGCGGTACGAGGAGCCGGCGGGTCCCGGCCTGCGCGTGGACGCGGCGGTCGAAGCCGGAGGCTCGATCTCACCGCACTACGACGGTCTGCTCGCCAAAGTAGTGAGTTGCGCCGAAGACCGGGCGACAGCGCTAACCCGCGCCCGGGTCGCCCTGGCCCGCTACGTCATCCTCGGTGTGCACACGAACCTCGACTTCCTTCGGCGTACGCTGGCGCATGCTGCTGTCCAGCATGGCGCCGTCGACACCGGATTTCTCGAAGCCCATCTGGATGCACTCACGGCACCGCCCGAGGACGACATCGAGTTGGCGCTGGCCGCGGCCCTGGCCGTGGACGACCGGCTCAGCCGGCGACGTCTAACCGATGCCGTCGATGCAGTGGACGACGCCCCCTGGACTACCCTCGATGGCTGGCGGCTGACATGACCGAACGCCCGCAGGTCACGGTGGAGTCACTCAAGACGGGAGAGGGTGGCGTCAGTGCCGTGGTCCGCACACCGAACCGAGACACTCCGCTGCGAGTGCAACCGCTCGGGGCGGGTCGCTACCTGGTCGAGGTGGGCACACGACGCGTGACGGTCACGCTGGCGCGCGGATCGACGGCCGACTGGGGCCAGGCGGACGGGCACACCGTGCGATGGCCCCACGCCACCCAGGCGCCGGCCGGCGGCGACGGGCACCACGACGGCACACACGCCGCAGCGACACCAGCCACGGTGACGGATGTGCGGGTCGCTCCCGGCGACACGGTCGCCTCCGGCGACACACTGGTGATACTTGAAGCGATGAAGATGGAGACGCCGATTAGGGCGAAGCGCCCAGGTCGCGTGACAGCTCTGCAGTGTGCGGTCGGCGACCAGGTACAGCCCGGGGTGCCACTAGTGGAGCTAGAAGAAATCGACTAGCGTCGCACGCTAGGTGGTAGCGGGTCCAGCCTCTGCTTCGGCATCGCCCTTGGCCTGACCCATGTCCTCTTCGACCGCATCCACCACGTCGGTGTAAGCCACCATGTCGATGGCGTCGTAGTCGGCGGGGCAGCCAAAGTCACGCTTGCCGGGTGCCGTCGGGTTACCGACGGTGACGCACAAACCGCAGCCGATACACTTGTCGATGCGAACCGCGCACACCCATCGATCGTTTTCGTCCTTCTCCTCGACGATGCAGTCCTCGACCGGGCAGGCGGCCTGACAGATCGAGCAGGCGAACGCGCCAAAGCAGCTATACGGATCGATTACGGCGACCTTGCGGGGCGCCCTCTTGCGCGGGTTGTTCTGGAGCTTCGTCCACATGTCAGTGGGATTATAACTCAGCCATTGGCCAGAATCGTGATGCCAATACCCAGTTAGGGCCTTGGCGCCAAGCATTGGCACGACAGGGTCCATGTGCCAATGCCCTAAGGTCAGCGGGCTAGCGTCCACCCCGCCGACCGGCTAGATACTGTGACCGCGACCGGCGATGGGCCAAATCGCTTCGACCGTGTCGCCGCGAACGCCGTACATCTGGTCGTAGAGGTTCACCACCGGGTCACAGTGGGACACGATGACCTCCAGCTTGTCGCCGACCCGATAGATGCGACTGGCATTGTCCTCGTAGCGGATGCTGCCGAACTCGTCCGACCCGGACGTATAGCTCATGCCCGTCTCGCCCTTGACGATCGGCCAGGGCCGGTTGATGGTGTTGGCTTTGGCGCCGGCGTCGGTGGTGGCCCGACCCTCGTACTGCGCGTTCAACACGGTGGTCAGGACTGTGAGTGCGGGCTCGAAGTCGCTATAGACCTCCTCGTCCCGCTCGCCCCCGATGCCCAGATACTGGGCATCCATAAATACATAGCTGCCAACCTGCACGTCGGTGAGTCCGGGGGTGCCATGGTCGATGTTGTAGGTCCCGGTACCGCCGCCGCTGAAGATGCGGGTGTCCAATCCAGAGCGATCCATCTGAACCTTCGTCTCGGCCGCCGCCTCGAGCCGCTCGAGTGCCCGGCTCTTACGAGCCGCGAAGCCGGTTACATGTTGAGCGCCACCGTCGTAGCACAGCACGCCGCACAGTGTCAGGCCCGACAACGAATCGACCAGCTGGGCCAGTTCCAGCGCGGGCGCCCCAGGCGTGATGCCGGTGCGGTGGCCGCCCGGATCCAGGTCGACGACCACATCGGCCGTGACACCGGCCTCGGCGGCCGCGGCAGACAAGTCGCGTGCGTTCTCCGACGTATCGACCGACTGGACGAAGCCGTCGCACTGGTTCCGGAGCGCCATAGCCCGACGGATCTTCGGCGCCGTCACGTTCACTGTGGTCAGCAGGATCTGGTCGATGCCGTGCTCGAACATCACCTCGGCCTCACTCACCTTGGCCGTGCAAATACCGACCGACCCGGTAGCCAACTGCATCCGGGCAATGGCCGGGGTCTTGTGGGTCTTAGCGTGCGGACGGCTCGCGATGCCGTTCCGGGTCATGGTTGCCTGCATCTGCGCGATGTTCCGCTCCAGCGCATCGAGATCGACGACGAGACAGGGCGTATCCAGGTCCCACTTCGAGATGCCAGCCCGGTGCTGCCTCTCGGATATGGATCGGGCTACCTCACCTGCCGAATAGCCGTGCACCGAGCGCGGAATCCAGACCGAGGCGGCGCCAGCGCTAGCCGCGTGCAAGAAGTGACGACGCGTCAGAGGGTCGGTCATGAGTGTCTCCTCTCCAGTCGATCTGAGGTGCTAATACTACCCCGCCCGGCGACCGTCGCTCCTTGCCGCTCGCGCGCTGGGCTGCCCTCGACGCCAGCAATCTCGCCGGAACCCGCACCGCATTCGAACGGGCGCTCGAGGAAAATCGCGACGAACCGATGCTCCATCAGCGCCTCGGCCTAGTCCGGAAGCAGCTTCTGAAGACAGTCCACCGCTGCTAGCGGAAGAATTCGCTCATCGGCCGGCCGACATAGCCAGTCATCTCCAGGTAGCCGAGACCACGCACCGGGCGCCCCTCGACCTCGCCCGACACCTCCACCGCCCCCTCCCAGTAGGTGACGCCAGTCGACTCCTCGGTATACAGCTCCTGAGCATCGAGCATCGGCTTCACGCCGAGTTCGGCGCTGGGATCGCCCAAGGAGAGCCGCCACTCTACTGGATACACCGCCCCGCTGGCTGGCGAAGTCCAGCGGCGCCCATCGGCCAGTTCGATGTCGCCCGGCTGGATGATGCGTGTGGTCCCATCCGGGGCCACCCAGGTACCAGCTAGCCGCGGCGCACGCCCGTCGTTCCGACGGAGTTGGAACAGCATCACGTCAGAACCATCATCGAGTTGCAGCGAGAACCAGTCCCACCCCACCTGTCCGGGCTCAAGAAAACTCGTGCCGAACTCGTGGTCCATCCAGCTGGTCCCGAACACTTCAACCTCATCGCCATCGATCAGCAGCCGGCCCGTCGTAGGCATGCGAGTCAGGGAGTAGTAGTGGGACGCATTTCCCGGCGTCTCACCCTTCTGGCTGAGACCGGCCTCGCCATGTAGTACCGGCGGTTTCCCTGGGTCGAGTGACAGCTCCACGCCGAACTCGCGATCGAACGCGACAAGACTGTGACTCTCCCCCACCAACTCTGCCTGCCAATCTCCGTTCCAGACCTCCAGCGTCCCCGTGCGCGCCCCCGCCCATCCGATGCCGCCCCGCTCAAGACGCTCGGCCACCCACTGCCGTCCCCCGTCCACATCTGTCACGGCCAGATGGGCCATGAACAGATCACGGACCGCCCAGGCCGAGGGGTTCTCAGGCGCCGGGTCGACACCGACCCTGAAGAATGTCACCTGATAGCCGTATCGCCCCCCGTCGGCGCTCTCGAGATTCCCGGTGTAATACCACCACTCGATCCGGTAGTCGGGATGACTGCCGTGGTCGCGCGGAAACGCCATTGAGTAGCCGCTGGTGGCCTGGCGCCATCCGTCGGACGTTGTCGCCCCCCTGTCCTGGGCGCCCACACCAGTGGAGACCATCACATCCAGTACGGCTAGCAGTGCCGCGACGACACAAACGAAACGCCACCCCCTCATCGTTCGCGGTCTCCTCCTGAGGTCCGCATGGCGACCGCCGCCGGATAGAGACCGGCTAGCCCGGTGGTCGCGGCCACCAGGAGGGTCGACTGCGCCAGGAACCCGACCGGCAGATGAAACTGGATGGTCCAGCCGAAGCTCTGTACATTAATCACGTAGATGAGGATGAGTGACAGCACGAACCCCACCACGAGCCCCAGCCCCTGGCTCAACGCGCCGAGCAGGGTCGCCTCGATGATCACCATGCGGCGAATCTGGCGCCGGCCGGCCCCAACGAGACGGAGCATGGCCAGCTCGTGCCGGCGCTCCAGGACGAGGGTCAACAAGGTCGCGGCCACGCCCATGATGGCCACGACGATCGCGATCGCCTCGAGCGCATAAGTGATGGCGAAAGTGGCATCGAAGATCCGCAGGACCTCCTGCCGAAGAGTAGCATTCGTTTGGATGAACAATCGGGTGTCAGGGCCCGCCGCGGCGAGCAGTTCGTCGCGAACCCCGTCAGGGTCGGCATCCGGATCCAGATAGAGCGTCATCCCCGTCGGGCGCAGTGCCCCATAGTGACGGGTGAAGGTCCGACGATCCATGACCACAAGCCCCCGATCACTTGAATAGTCATAGTAGACCGCCGCCACCTTGAACGAACGGCGCCCGCCCGGTGTGTCGAGCGAGATCCATTCGCCTGCCGACACCCCGTGTTTGTTCGCGAAAACCTCCGACACCACCACTGCATCGGCATCGACCGCCGCGCGCATGGCTGTGCGGGCATCAGCGGGCGCCTTAAACAGGAGTCCGCCATAATCGAGCAGCACCTGAAAATCGCCGGCGCCCAGAATGATGAGGTCCCCGTCTGGACCATAGGGCAGGTCGACGTTGCGGAACGGATCGATCGCGCGCACCTGGGGATGTGACGCCAGCTGGGCTTCGGTATCGGCCGAGATGGTCAGCGGCGCGCCAACCGGCGCCCGATCGCCAACCGCCACGAACAGGTCGGCTTGAAGAGTCTGCCCGACCCAGTAGGCCACCGTCTCGCGGAAACTGCCGATCATGATGGCGATCGCGGCGAGCATGGCCAGGCTGACGACGAGGGCCGCCACCGAGACCGCCAGGCGCGATACCGCGGCCGAAAGATTGGCGTGGGCCAGCAACCCCTCGACGCCGAGCCAGCGCGCCAGCGGCGCGCGCCCCACCCGCTGCAACCAGGACAGTAGGGCCGGCACCAACATGGCGGCGCCCAACACCACCGCCAGCGCGGCGGCGAGACCAAAGAGCGGCAGCCCGTCCACTGGCGGACGGGTCGAGCACCAGGCGGCCACGGCGAACGCGACCGCCGCCACGACCTGAGGGCGACGACTAGCGCGCCTTGCCTGGGCCGATGGATCAATCTGACGTACCGCGTCGATGGGTGGCACTGCCGCCGCCTCGGCGGCTGGTTGCGCCGCCGCTAGCAGGGCCAGCGGCACAGTCACTCCCAACGCAAGCAGCAGGTCTGCGAGCCCGAGCGACGGCACGGTCGCCGCCGAGGTCACATAGAGTGTGTTGACCGTGGTGGACGTCAGACGGACCGCCCCCTGAGCCAAAAGCCAGCCAAGAGGCGCTCCCAGACCGGCGCCGACTAGGGCCAAAGCGGCAGCCTCACCGAGAAACAGCCGCAGTACGCGCCCGCGGGTCGCCCCCAACGCCCGGAGGGTGCCGATCTCACGCCGACGAGCGATCACCGAGACAGCCACGGTGTTGTAGACCAGGAACACTCCGACGATCAGGGCGATGTAGGAGAGCGCATTGAGATTGAAGTGGAAAGCGGCCAGCATCTTCTCGACCTGTCGACCGCGCTGTGCGGGTCGTTGCACCTGGACGCCCTCAGGCAGGCGCGCCGAGACCTTCGCTTCGATCTCGTCGATCGCCTCCGGCTCAAACAGTTGCAGTTCGACTCGATCCACCCAGCCGATCCTGGCGAAGAGCCACTGCGCGGTAGCGATATCGACCAACGCGAGCTGGCCGTCGACGACACGGGCCGGCCCCTCATCTCGCAGCAGCCCTCGGACAGACATCTCGTGGACCACGTCGCCCACGACGAGCCGGGCCGGCCCGCCGAGCGTGAGCCCGTGGCGGCTGGCGAACTGCTCGGTCAGGATAAGTGAACCAGGATCGACGAGCAGCTCGAGAAAATCCTGAGGGCGGACATCGTCGAGGTTGTCTTCGGTAATCTGGAGCAGCCGGTAATCCCGGAACGGCTGGTCGCGAAGAATGTCGACGCCGAGCACGCGAACCGGCCACTCGGTGCCATCTGGAGTCAGTACCAGGGCAGTTCGGTCAATAACCGGACTGACGCGTCCGTGTTCACGGAGCCAGCCGAGTTCGGCCAGCGCCGGCTCGGCCACGCCCACGCCAGCGCCCACCAGTTCAAGCGAGGTTCGACCCGCAACCAACTCGAGCGCTCGTTCAAATCCGCGCACCGAGCCGGTATTGGCGAGCCGGATCGCCAGAACCACAGCGACGCCGAGCGTCAGACCGGCAACGGTGACCGCCGTCCGCACCGGATCCCGCCAGAGCGCCCGGCCGATAAAACGTCGGAACAGGATCATGACGACGGGGCGACGGCGCCAAAAATCGTGACGTCGGTGTCTCGTGCCTCAAGCCCGTCGCGCATCCGCACCACCCGATCGGCGGCCGCCGCGATCGCCTGATCGTGAGTGGCCAGGAGCATCGCCACCCCGGTTTGCCTGGTCAGCTCGGTAAGCAGCGTCAGCACTAGACGCCCGTTCTCGCTGTCTAGATTGCCCGTGGGCTCGTCCGCAATCACCAGGGCCGGCTCATGCACAAGCGCGCGGGCCACCGCGGCCCGCTGCAGTTCACCCCCGGAGACTGCGCCAGGATGATGGTCGCGTCGATGCTCGATTCCCACCCGCTCGGCGCTCGCCCGAGCCCGCCGCTCAGACTCGGTCGCCTCCACACCGGCGAGCAGGAGCGGCAACTCGATGTTCTCCTGCAGTGTCAGGGTCGGAAGCAGGTTAAAGAACTGGAAGACGAAACCGACGCGTTCTCGCCGCAACTGAGTGAGTGCCTCGTCGTCGAGATCGGCGAGCGTAACTCCCCCCACGTGGACCCGACCTGAGGTCGGACGATCCATCGCACCGCAGAGATGCAGCAGAGTCGACTTCCCGCAGCCAGATGGCCCGACCACCGCCACCAGTTCACCGGCTGACAGGGTCAGGCTGACCCCGGCCAGCGCCTGGACACCGCCAGCTCCATCGCCATAGGTCT
This sequence comes from Acidobacteria bacterium UBA2994, assembly GCA_002346545.1. GTDB lineage: Bacteria > Acidobacteriota > Vicinamibacteria > Vicinamibacterales > UBA8438 > UBA2994. The sequence goes on along the minus strand of DEAA01000013.1, from coordinate 304,388 downwards.
TGTGGAGGTCAACCGCTTCGAGCACGTGCATCGACAGAACGATACACCGAGGCCAGCTTCCGGGCAGCTTCGTCCCGGAAAACAGACCGAATCGGACGGTTAGAGACCGAATTGAGACTAGCGGGTCGAACGCGTGCTGCTCGACAAGCCGAGCGGCCCGGGTGCTGAGCTCACCGAGCGGACCGCTCCGCAACATACCCGCGTCTGGTACGAACCTGGTATTCGCCACCGGCGACCCGTACACGAATAGACCGATAGGACCCGTCAGGGGGACGCTCCGGCACGTAGCCCAGCGTGTACTGATGATTCAGCTCGTAGGCGATCCGCTCGGTCGCCGGACTCAACTCGGGACTGTCGTGCACCACCTCGGTGTAGCCGCCGCTCTCGTCGGTAATCTCACTCAGCGCCAGAGGATTGACCCGGTCGTTGATCGGTCGGGTCTTCGGAGCATCGATCGCGATGGCATAAACGAACGCGTCGCTCCGACGAAGCTCGTGCTGGACGTCCCGGAGTTCGGCACGGCTCCCCGTGTCCGAACCATCCGAGATTAGCACGACCGCGGCGCGCTGGTTACTCCGCTCGTCAAACAGCGGCAACGCCTCCATCATCGCGTCGTAGATGCTCGTGCCACCGTACGGCCGCACCGTGTCGAGCCGGTTTCGCAGCTGACGCGGTCCCACCGTCCACTCCACCTCCACCAGCGGCTTGTGATTGAACACGACCACGAAGACCTCGTCGTCGGGTCGCAATCGATCGGCCAGGAATTGATCTAGTGCCAGCCGGGCATCGTCAATCCGTTGGCCGAACATGCTCTGGCTAACGTCGAGCACGACGCCGAGACTTAATGGGACCCGTTCCCGGGTGAAGTGGGCAAGCTCCTGTGGCTCGCCATCCTCGAAGATCTCGAAATCGGCCGCCGCAAGGTCGCCGATAAGCCGGCCGTCCCGGTCGAAGACCGTGGCAGACATCTGGACCAGTTCAACCCCACCGCGGAAAACGGCCGCGTCTTCAGACGCTTGCGGGCTGGTCTGGGCGCGAGCGACCAGGGTGGGCGCCAGTAACAGGGCCACGGCGGCGCCGAACATGCGGACGCGAACCCTCATGGACATGATGGGTCTTCCCCCACATTGTACGCGAGCTAGGCTGCCAAGATTTCCTGCCGAGAGGTTCCCCTGGCAAGGCGCAAGAGGGCAGGCCGGAAGCCTGTGACCGACGAAGCAACGACGCCGGGCAGGTCCCTCGTCAGGAAACCGCTAACGGACTTGCCAGCCGAAGTATATCCCGACGGCCTGAATGTCGGGATTCCGCGAATGCCCTCGCAGGCTGTTATTCGAGACATGGAGCCAGCGAAGCCCGCCCACCAGTTCAATCCGGGAGTTCAGCGCGCGGGCCATCCCCACGCCGGTCTGTGACACGAAGTTGAAACGGGTCCCATGGCCCGGCACCTCATTCGAGGCGTAGGAGATACCGCCCCCGCCCTCGATGAAGATCGTGGTGTTTGGACCGCGATAGGCACGCCACCGCAGTACCACGGTCCCCGCCGACAGGAACGCATCGACTTCCGGCGACTGATTGACGTGCATGAGGTGGGCCTCGAAGCCCAGTATCCAAGACCGGCTGAGATCGCGCGAGACGCCGACCGAGGCGCCCACCAGATGCTCACGCGAGGCGTTCATATCCCAGGCTTCGCGAAAGACCCCCCCGACCAGCTGTAGTCGCCAGCGATCAGGGTCGGGCGAGGACGGGCGGGCGATGTCGGTTGTGCTGCGTGTGTCCGTTTGGGCCAACCCCGGCATGGGGATGGCCAGCCAAAAGGCCAGAAACCAGGCTCGTCGTTTGCACATCTCCGCCGTCTATCCCTCCACCTCCGCTGGCTGGCGCTTTCCTGGCAAGGGAAGCCCATTCACATCGTCGTCGCCGTCGATGACCTGCTCAGCCATCTCGATCTTCTTGTCGATATCCGCCTGCCCCAGCATGACAATCCGCTGGGCCTGTGGTGAACCCGCGCCATGCATCGCTTCGACCATCGTGGTCACGCTGGTCATATTCTCGATGTACCGCCCGAGCTTAACCCGCTCGCGGGTCTGGTACTCCGGATTGGCCTGATGATACTTCTCAACGAATCGCGCAATCTCGGGATTATCAAACGACTGCTCGCCTGGCATGGTGGCGAGGAACCCGCCCGCAAGGTCGTGACTCAATCGGCCGATCTGGTAGACGTTCCGGGTGATGTTCTGCTTCACAGTATTGGCCATCATCGGGTCGACCATGTAGGCGCCGCAAGGTAGTGCGTAACCCATGGCGCTGGCCCCAATGGCCGAGGCATAGGTGGTCTCGTTCATGTGGATCATCTCGGTCAGCTTGTCGCGCACCACCGAGTTCCGTTCGGTGCCCAACACCTTGGTCATCTTGGCGGTCGCGCCGATCAGGACGTCGGCGTTGCCTCCCTTGCACCCGCCATAGTTGGCACGGTGCCACGTGGCGAAGTAATTCACCATGGTGCCGGCGTACTTGGCCTCGCCGTTCATAAACACGCGCTCGTTCGGCACGAACACGTCGTCAAATACCACCATGGCTTCGCCGCCCACCACCCCGAACCGGGGGTTGCCGATGTCACAGCCCCCCTCCAGCTTCCGGTTGTCGTTCGACTGCCGACCGAAGATGAAGAGCACGCCGTCGGCATTGGCCGGCACCGCGCACGCCACGGCATAGTCGGACTCTTCGTCCGATAGCCCAGTGCCCGGCATGACAAGAACCTCGTGGGAGTTGATGCCTCCGGTGTTATGCAGCTTCGCTCCCCGGATAACCACCCCGTCGTCCCGACGTTCGACCACCCGAACGAACTGGTCTGGATCATCCTGCTGGCTAGGCCGCTTGGCCCGGTGCCCCTTGGGATCGGTCATGGCGCCGGCCAGCATCAGGTCGGCGCGCTGCACGCCGGTCAGATAATCGCAGAAGCGCCGGTGGTAGGTAGTGCCCTCCTTCTCATCGATCTCGTAGGTGATGGCGTAGAGCGCATTGAGGGCATCGAGACCGACACACCGCTGAAAGCAGGTGCCCGTGACCTGCCCCAGCAGCCGCAGCATCTGGATCTTCTTCACGAGATCGTCGGCACTGTGGAAGATGTGGGTATACCTATGGATGCGCTCACCCGTGAGGTGACTCTCTGCGGTCATCACGTCCCGGTGCTCCGGGTCATGGGCCAGCTCGTAGGTCTTCGCCACGGTGTTGATGTGCGGCGCGATGGACGGGTGATCGGCGACGCTCTCGATCCGCTCTCCGTTCACGTAGGCACGGATGCTTAGATCGCGCAAGCTGTCGACGTACTCCGCAGGCGTCTTTAATGCCATTCTGAATCTCCCCCAAGACTCTGACACGGCAGGCGCGGCCCTGCAACGGGGCGCTGAGGGCTGCGTGCATACCTCGAAACGTCTCAGAGCTCCCCGACCGGTCACCTGCCTGGCCAGTCAGGTGGAAGGTCGCTCCAAAAAAGAAAAGCCCGGACGCAGATGCATCCGGGCTCTTCGATACGTTACGCCGAGCGGGGCTTAATTCGGCTCGGTGGCGTCGCGACCGTCTCTCGGCGCGCCGGTGCCGGATGACCCCATGAACAGTTTCCGACCATCTTCGAAGGTCAGGTCACGGCCATTACCCTTTTCCGACCCGTCCTTCGCCTGGTAACCGTCGACGATGATCTTAGTGCCTGGCAGCAGCGAGTTCTTGGTGAAACCGCGGCGCAGAAGGGTGTTGGGCGTGCCGCCCTCGACCATCCACACGGTCCCATCTTCAAGCTCCAGATGCACCCAAGCGTGGGGGTTGATCCACTCCATCTTCACCACGGTGCCTTCAAGGTGGATGGGGCGATTGGCATCGAACTCTGCCGAAAATGCATGATGCGCGACCACCGGTACAGTGGCCAGCGCCATGACAACTCCGGCCACGACAACGGCTATATTTCTTCGCATTCGGCTATGCCTCCTCGGTGTGAGCAAACTTTTCCAGCATTATCACCCATTGCGGTGGATTCGTCAACACCGGGCCACGGCAGTATGGGTACCATGGCCCGGTGCAAACTGACTACTACAACTACTGCGGCGGCTCGAGCACGATCTCGCGATCGGAGCCATATCCGCTGGCCCGGAAGACGGGGGTCAGGTCCGGATCCTTCCGCAGATGGCCGTACATCAGCTCCTCGGCGAACTCGACGCACTTGTACTCGAGCAGCTGCATGTTCTCGTCGATGCGGCGATACATCGGCATCCGGATCGTCCAAGGCCGCGTGAAGATCTCATCGTCGGTGATGGTCGCCTCATACATCAGGTGGTTTTCGCTGAGAGCAGTCCAGCGCTCCTCCACAGCCATGTTCACGCTGTGGTGGTTGCCTGACATATCGAACCAGGTGTCCGGCATCTGGGCAGTCACGTCGATGACCAGGCTTTCACCCTCCCATCGACCGATATTGTGACCCATCCAGGAATCGACCGGCGCCTCGAAGTCGGGGCGGTCCATGTAGACGATCCGGCTCGCGCTCGCGAACTCGTACGCGAAGAGCACGTACTCGGGCGTCTGCACCAACTGGAACGGATAGGGCATGTAGTTCGCCCGCGGAATCCCGGGCATGTAGCACTTGGTGGCCGGGTCACGCTCCAGCCAGAAATTGAGGTTCTCCTGCTGCTGGGCCCGAGCTTCCGGACGATACGGAATCTCGCCGCCCTCGACGATGCCGAGCCCGGCGGGGATCGCCCCGTGGGCCGCCATCTCCACCACGGGACCGAAGCGCGCGGCATGCGGTTCGATATCGTAGTGTTGGGCGCCGAGTGCCTGCCAGATCCCGTTCAGGTCAGGCTGGCCATCGGCGGTGCGGGGGGCGCGATAGCCATCCTGCCCCTCCACTGTCTGGGGCGCCAGCGTGAAGCCGACGGCCAGCACGGCCGCCGTCGCGCCAGCAATCATCGTGGTCTTGAGCCGATTTCGCATTGTGCTATGTCTCCCTCACGCCACGCGCGTGTCCTTAACTGGCCCGCCCGTCTCACAGCGAAACGGCCCGGACCACCGACGTCACCTTGCTCCTATGACAACAATCCGATCAGCCGGGCGCCGATGGTCACACTCGTCCAGAGCGCTATCGACGTCAGACCAATCACTTTCGGCCACACAAGACCGAAGTACCCTTCCTCCTTCGACGCAATGTATCGGCGCACCCCGAACGTGACGATCAGTCCGAAGAACACCATCCCCATCTTCCACCAGAAGAACGGGCTGTAGTACTGCTTCAGCGCCGTGGACGACATCTGGGGGATACCGGTGAGCACGAGCACCACAAAGCTCCAGAGCAGGAACGGCTGCACCTTCCTGGTGAGCTCCGAAATTGATTGGTCAATCAGCCCTCGCCCCAGCAGCCGAAGATCCACGACTAGCACCGAGCCGATGAAGAGTGCAACGGTGCTCAGATGGATCACCTGAACGATCGGGGTGGGCCAGACAGACTCCAGGAAGAAGGCACTAAATCTGAGCCCCTGCATCCACTCGAAGAACGGTTGCAACATCAGACTACGACCCCAGCCCCAGGTCGAGCCACCACTGCGGGACTAACCCGCTGTAGGCGACCATGCGACCGGTGGCGATGATCCCGAACCAGAAGGCGAGCGACACGTAACCCGCCACACGAGCCTGGAGCGGTGCGATCGGATCGCTGTCCCACTTGTCGACGCTCTTCTCGATATTCATGTGGAAGTAGGCTGCATTCACGGCCACAACCACCAACATCCCCATCTTCATCCAAAACCAGAAGTTAGGATAGTAGCGCATCGGCTGCGCGTACACCATCAGGATTCCGGTAATGGCGTTGATTCCCAGTCCCACGAACATCAAGGGAAACAGGCCAGACTGCACCTTCGTGACCCGGATTCCGCGTAGCGCCAGCCCAGCCAGCCGCATATCCCAGAAGCCAATGAGACCGGCCACCAGCCCCATGCTGGCGACGTGGGCCGTCAAGCAGTAGACGTAACCGTTGAGCGACTCGCGCAGCGACAAACTGCTGGGAAACGCCTCGACCCACTCAAACAACTCCCGTAGCATCCGCTAGCTTTCTCCCTAGTCAACCCAAGCGGGTTCAGCCTACGTGGCCAGCTGAACCGAAACCGCCCACCGGCATACATCACCCGGGAGAGCCCAAGGACTCACTGGCCGGGGTGCACCGTTCGAAACGGTGACGCGGAGTCTACCTCGCCGGCTCGCACTGGTCAAGGAAGAGCCTGTTCGAACGCCGCGTCATCGCCCGACCAATCGAACCGCGTGCCTCAGGACCCGCCGCCACCCTTGCCGGATCGGGGTGACGCTCACCGCGATGCCGCCGAGGCTCAGCACGACAACCACAATGTCCCAGAGCGGCCGGTGGCCATAAAGGAACGGGAAGTCCAGGCTGTGCAGACCGTGGTAGAGCCAGCGATTGATCCGGGTCGAGCGCTCTTCTTTCCTTACAATCGATCCTCGATACGGGTCGAAGTAAAGCCAGGTCTGCTGGGGATCGTCGTAGCGCACCCGCAGGACGGGTAACCGCCGCCGCCCACCGCGATCGTAGTAGTAGTTGTCGTAGGTCCGTAGCCAGGTCTGGTCAAGGACACGCACCCCGGGCATGACCGCCTCGGGGAGCGCCGAGAAGGCGTCGGCCTCGAAACGTTCGAACGCGGCCGGCGCGCGCCCATCCAACGCCACCAACCGCTGACGGGGCCCATGTTGCCCGAGCGGCGCGAGGGTGTTCGGCAGGCCGGACATCTCGCCGAGCGGCGTCGGGTCGAGCGCCAGTCCGTAGGGCACCCCCAAAAAGTGAAGCACGTCGATCTCACGAGCACGAAAGCCGTCCGCTAACACCTCGAGGCCTGCCCGCAGGTGGGGCGGTGTCAGCACACCGAGCCGGGGGAGCCCCCCCGCGACGACCTCGGCCTGACTCCGCCGCGGCTCGGTGCCTGGATGCCAGCTCCAGGGCTCCATCGACAGCGCACCGCTGAAGGTCCAGGTGAAGGTAACCAGACCAAACACGAGACCGGCATAGTGATGCCAGCGCATCAGACCGGAGTACGGACTAGCGAAGCGGTGCCCGCGCGTTCCCAGAGTCAGTAAACCGATCACCACTCCCGACAGACAGAGAAGACACCCGAAGATCGAGAGCCAGATGACAACGTTGCTCCAGAGCCCCACGTTCGCCCGGAGCGGTGTGAAGTACAACCAGTGCAGCACCGCGCCGGCGTAGGCCCAGCGGCGAGCCGCGCTGGTGGTCCGCATCACCGGCTCGGCCGTCGGCTCAGACACATACAGTACGGTCCCGGCTGGATCGTTCAGAGTGATCCGGTGGAGCGGGAAGAACGCCAGGCTCTGCAACGTCCACTGGTCGGGCTCGACCATACGACGGTCGTAGGTAGCCGTGTCGGCGTGCTCGGGCGCGAACTGCCGTGCCACCCCCAGCGCTCCCTCTCGGCTCAAACCGTCCAGCTGTTCACCGGTATCGGCAAAGACGGTGGTCCAGCCGCCCGATCCCGCCAAGCGATACACGGGTCGCTCGCCCAGCATCCCGACCAGAATGCGACGCGGCGTGAACCCGACCGTGACGGCGACCTCGCCGACACCCACCGTGGCGGTGCTGAGATCGAGCGGCGACAACCGCGCCAGTCGATCCGCCGGATCGAGAGCCGGCATCCCGGCATATACCAGGACGATGCCCGAGACGAACCAGGTAAGAAGGAGTAGGCTCCCGACGATACCAAGCCAACGGTGACAGAAGATGAGCGCGCGACGCCAGATCGAGCCAGGGCTGGCCACGGTCAGTCCACCACCACCGACGCACTGTGGGACCACCCGCTGCTGGCATGGTCCCTCCGCCCGGCGATGAGATCCTCGTTGTTACAAGCCAGTAGCGAACGGTGGGTGGCCGTAACAGTCAACCCAGCGACCAACGGTTTCGTCGGCCGCCAGACGGCGATCGTGGAGAGCGCCAGCGCGGTCAGTACCACATCCCACCAACCGGGCCGCATGTCGGCGGCGCAGACCGTCACGCCCGGCAGTGCCGACAAACCGAGGGCTTGGCTTAGCAAAGGATGCGAAAGACCCCGTAACCGGCCGGGCCGTTAGTCGCTGCCGATGGCGCGACCCCGGTCAGCGTCATCCACCCAGTAGACGCTGTGACAGTTGTTGCAGGTCTCATAAACGGACTCACCAAGATCGAAGACCAGCTGTGGGTCCTCCGCCTCGGCGGCGGCAAAAGCCTCCATCGCGGCGTCGGCCATGGCCTGGGATAGCTCGACCCACTGGCCTTGATCCCGGGCGCGCCCCTCCATGATGAGCAGGTTCGCAGCCTCAGCGAGCGCAATCGCTCCGAGCCGGACCTGCAACCAGTCCTCCTCGGTCTCCGGCTGCCAGTGGTTCTCACCGTTCTCGTCGACGACGGTACCGACGGCGTCCCAAAGCAGATCCGCCGCCGGGTCCAGCATGTTGGCCATCAACATCTGCACGCTCCGATCCGTGCTGAACGGCGGCCCAGCAGGCGCCTCCGTCCCGCCGCATCCGACGGCGATGACCGCGGTCAACACGACACAGACCACTCTCGTTCGCATCCTGCTCTCCTTGCCGCAACCCCACCGCCGACTGGTTAGGCGGATACACGTCCGGCTCGTACTGGGGCGGCTAATACTTCCGCGAGACGGATGATGATTATAGCCTCTGGTGAGGCCGTCTCCGCCGCCACCCGAGAGTATGATGCCTCTGATGAGGAGCCCACGGGTGCGAGGTTTGCACGCCTTCGCCGTGTTCCTGCGACTGGGGACGCTCCAGGCTTCAGCTGAAGCCAAGGGGGAAACTGGCCCGCCACGGCTCCGCCGAGCGAATTCGCACCCTCCAGGCAACTGTCGCGCCCGTCTACACCGCCGTTGGCGATCCGCATGTCGGCATACTCGACGAGAGCTCCATGGTCGTGCATCCCCTCCTGGTTAGCAGCACCGAACGCTAAGCCATGACTGAGATCCGCGATGGCTATGGTGACCCCGGTCTGGTGGTATTCGATGCGCTGGGACACCCTGGCGCCTCGGACGTCGATCCCGAAAATCACGCGCTACAGCCCTTCAAGCAAACCAGAGTAGAGAGGCACCATGACGACACAACGCGACGCGGCGATCTGGGTCGCGGCCCTGACCGGCGTGCTTACCGTCTCGCTCCACGGCCAGCGGGCTAACATGCCGCCGCTGGTCACCCAGACCCAGTACAACCAGTGGCAAACAGAGCTGTCGAACTGGGGACGCTGGGGCCCCGATGATGAGCTCGGCGCGGCTAACCTGATCACGCCGACCAAGCGAGCGGAAGCAGCAGCGCTGGTCGAGGACGGCTTCACCGTCTCGCTCGCCTCTGACGCGGAGAAGGTCGCTACCATCGCCAACCCGTGCCCGATCGAGTGGTCGATGGTACGAGCTACTCGGACGGCCGCGAGCGACACGGTCGCCTACCCCTGTATCCACGGGCCGGGCACAACGCACCTCGACGCATTCGCGCATATCTTCTTCGATGGCAAGATGTGGAACGGCTACGATATCGACGGCCTGGTTACGATGGAGGAAGGGGCGACCAAGAACTCCATCATGACGGTCAAGGACGGCCTGGTTACGCGCGCGGTCCTCTACGACATCCCTCGGTTGAAGGACGTCGCCTATCTGGAGCCTGGCACGCGAATCACCGTGGCCGACCTGGAAGCCTGGGAAGCTCGGACCGGTGTCAGGGTGGGCTCCGGCGACGCGTTCCTGGTCCGGTGGGGACGATGGGCCCGTGAGGACGCCCTCGGCCCGTTCGATACCGGACAGGAGGCGGCCGGCCTGGACAATCACGTCATCCCTTGGCTTAAGGAGCGTGACGTGGCCATCGCGGGGTGGGAAACGCCGGGCTACATGCCGCAACCCGAGGGCGACATCTCGCGCCTCGCCTTGCACAACTTCGCCCTCACCATCCTGGGCATCCAGGTGCTGGACCGGGCGGACTTCCAGGCGCTGGCCGCGGCCGCGGCCGAGCGGGAACGCTACGAGTTCATGATGACGATCGCCCCGCTCCCTATCCCGAATGGCACAGGGTCGCCGGTGAATCCGATCGCGATGTTCTGAACTCGGACACTCAAGCTCAGAACATCGAGCCCCAAGGGCTTTGGGAAGCGCAGCTGTCGGGAACGTGAGAATCCCAATTGCCAAGATTGCTGGTCGATTGCGTCCCGACCAGTAACAGGACGTGTACGGAAAAAGGGGCCGCGCCAACGGCGCGGCCCCGAACCGGTCTAAAGCCTATAGGCTGAAGCCCAGCGCCACCATCGCGGCTCAGTCACTACCGCGACGGCCACACCACGCCCTGGTCGCCAGCTCGGATAGAACCTTCACCCTTGTAGACGAACTTCTGCAGCCGCTTTCCTTCGAAGGTCTCGGTCACGTAGATGTTGCCGTGCGAGTCGGTCATGATGCTGTGGGCACCGTAGAACTGACCGGGCTGCCTACCGCCATCACCGAAGCTCGAGATGAGTTCCATCTCCTTGCGGTCGATGATGTAGACCTTCTCGTTCACGCCATCGGCCACGTATATGTACTTCTGGTCGGCGTCGCGTGAGAAGGCAACGTCCCAGACCGCCCCAGCACCCAGGGTATCCTTAGCCAGGAACAGCTCTTCGACGTAGGTCCCGTCCCGCTGGAACACCTGGATCCGGTTGCCCACCCGGTCACACACATACACAAGCCCGTCGTTTGACAGGTCGGCGCAGTGCACGGGCGTTCGGAACTGCTGCGGCGGTTCGGCGTTCGGGTCGTAGCGCGGCAGCGGAGCATCGTCGGGCGTGTTGCCATAGGCGCCCCAGAAGCGCTTGAAGGCACCCGTCTCGGCGTCGAGCACGGCGACCCGCTTGTTGAAATAGCCGTCGGCGACGTAGGCCTCGTTTTCCTTCGGATCGACAAAGATCTTAGCCACGCGTCCGAAGCTCTCGGTGTCGTTGCTGTCGGCGACCGCTGTCGGCTGACCGGTGACATCGCTGACCGGACCAGTCATCCTGGCGCCGGCCTGCCCGACCTGCATGAGGAAGTTGCCGTACCGGTCAAACTTCAATAGGTGCGAGTCTAAACCGCCGTTCCCACCTATCCACACGTTGTCCATGTGGTCGACAAAGATGCCGTGGTTCGAGACCGGCCACTCGTAGCCCTCACCCGGACCACCCCAGTGACCGACCAGGAGACCATCCTGGTCGAACTCGAGTACGGGTGGCGCGGGGAAGCAGCACTCCGCCGCGACGGGAGGATCCTGCGCGGCCGGCACCTCGCCCGCAGACAGCGCATCGCCCCGGTGGATGATCCAAATGTGGTCACGCGCATCCACCGAGACACCGATCGTCGTCCCGAGCAGCCAGTGATTAGGCAACGGCTGTGGCCACAGCGGGTCGACCTCGAAGATCGGGCCGTGGACCATCGAGCCTTGTGCAGCCTGGATCCGGTCGACGACGGCGTCGCCAAAGCCAACGACTCCGACCAGGGCCAGGCAGATCACCGCGGCTACGGCATGGCGTTCTCTTCGTGTCTGCATACGGTGCTTCTCCCCTCAACGAGCCAGATCCTCTGTCAAACCAGGAACGGATGCAACAGGGATCGAGCCGGCGGCTCCTCCACGCACTCCGACGACGTGCGGTCGAAGGCGCAGGTCACCAGACTCCAATCCACCTCCCTCTCAGCGACAATCTCCTTGATCACCGCCACCTCGGCGTTCGAAAAATGGCTGCCAACGCTGGCGATCACACACAGAACTCGCAGCACCTGCGCGATACGGCCCGGGATATCCGCCACGATTACGTCCGGCTTGAGATTGGGCGGCAGCTCGCCGAGCCCCGCGATGGCCAACAGATCCTGACGCGCTCCCTCGCCCAGCCCCTTCTTGTTGAGGCGCTCGACGGCCGAGGCCACGGCGTGATCCGGGAGCAGACGCTCGTCCCTTGTGGACTGCAAGGCTATTCTCTGTATCATGACGTCGCCGCCTGGCTAGTCGCGATAGTTGATGAACTGGAGGGGCAGGTCGACCTTCTCTTCCTTGAGGAGCGTGATCGCCTCTTGCAGAACGTCGCGCTTCTTGCCAGACACCCGAAGCTGGTCGCCCTGGATCGCCACCTGCACCTTGAGCTTGGCCTGCTTGACTACCTTGACCAGGCGCCTGGCGAGTTCGGTCTCGATACCTTGGCGCACGTGTACCACCTGCCAGGCGTCGCTGACGTTTTCCTGCGGATCGTCCCGCTTAAGGCAAAGCACGTTGACCTTCCGGGCGGCCAGTTTGGCGGTGAGGATGTCGTACATCTGGCCCAGCTGAAACTTATCGGGGGCCCGCATCGTGATGGTCGAATCCAGCAACTCAAACTTGGCGTTCTTCCCCTTGAAATCAAAGCGCGTATCGATCTCGCGCGTGGCCTGGTTCAGGGCGTTGCCAACCTCTTGTAGGTCAACCTGAGAGACGACGTCGAACGAAGGCATTGGATTTGTAGCTTACGTCGAGGAAGGGGCGAAGCACGTCTCAGGGGCTGGGTCCAGATTGGCGAAGACAAAGTCACAGTCGACGGAGGGTCTCGCGAGCGCAACACACCTGCCCCACACTCCCTCACCGCACTCGACAACCTCACAGGACCCCAGACGCTGTCCAGCAGTCAGAAGCATGTCGCTATTCGCCAAGTATATGGCGGCCAGAACGACACAACGCCTAGAAAGCAACCGCCTCGCGCCCCCCGGGTGCAGCACCAACCAGTCGCAGCGCTACTTCGGCTGCGGAACGATGCGGATGTACGGCAGCGGCGACTTCCAGCCATCCGGGTAGGCCTCTTTGGCGGCCTCATCCGAAACGGCCGGTAGGATGATCACATCCTCGCCCTGCTTCCAGTTGGCGGGAGTGGCTACCTTCTTCTGCGCGGTGAGCTGGCAGGAGTCGAGAAGGCGAAGAATCTCCTCGAAGTTCCGCCCGGTGCTCATCGGGTAGGTGATGGTCGCCTTGATTTTCTTGTCTGGTCCGATGACGAAGACAGACCTGGAGGTAGCGTTGTCGGCAGGGGTGCGCCCTTCGCTCGTGACGCCGGCATCAGCGGGCAGCATGTCGTACTGCTTGACGATCGCCAGGGTTGGGTCGCCCACCAGCGGATAGGTCACCGCGTGCCCCTGCGACGCCTCGATGTCCTTCGACCACTTCTCGTGATTGGTGACCGGGTCGACGCTGATGCCGAGGATCTTGCAGTTGCGCTTGGTGAACTCGTCGTTCAAGCCGGCCATCGTGCCCAGTTCGGTGGTGCACACCGGGGTGAAATCCTTGGGGTGCGAACAGAGGATGGCCCAGCCGTCTCCGATCCACTCATGGAAGTTGATGGTGCCCTGGGTGGTCTCGGCGATGAAGTCTGGTGCGGTGCTATTGATTCTGAGTGACATGCTGAGTTCTCTCTCCCTTGCGTGGGCCGGAGCAATTGATGGTCTATAGGACGCCGGCCCTCGGCCTGATGTTCCCGGCGACATCCTCTACTCGACAGTCCAGAGCGTCAGCGACTCAATATCCTTGACGAACAACCGATTGCCAGAGAGCGTCGGCAGCGTCCAGGTGGCGCTATCGGCCAGCTCGTAGCGTTGAACGGGCGCGAACTCGGTCCGGCTGTGGGGTACGACCAGCAGCTCGCCGTCCTCCTCGAGCGACAGGATCGTAGTGCCCACATTGAGGATGGACGCGTGGTCTGCCTGCCGGGGGTCGCTGGTCCAGAGCAGCGTGCCGCTGTCGAGGTCGAGCGCGAAGTACTGTCCGCTGTTGAGGTGGGACAGTCCGAACAGAACCCCGTCTACCACCACGCCGTTGGACATGTGCATCGACACCTCGTCGTTGTGCCACACATCCTCGGTGATCCAGGCGTTACCTTCACGCACCACCCGGAACCTGGTGATCCCGTTGCCACGGCCGCTCTCGATCACATCGCCCTGATACAACCGAGGGGTCTGCGACGTGGTCGTCGACTGCGTCGTATAAGGCCGGCTCCAGAGCAAGGTGCCGCTGTCGACCGAAACACCCACAAAGTTCTCCTGGGTGAAGGTTATGACCTGGCGGCTGCCTTCGACCTCGACCACGATCGGAGACCCGTAGGCGGGGCCATCACCATCCCAGCGCCAGACTTCCTCGCCCGTCTCGACGTCGAACGAGGTAAGCGCCCCCGAATCGTGGCCACCTACGTGCAGGATCACCTGACCGCCGTCGACAATGGGCGACTGCCCCGTGTGATAGAGCGGCTCGACCGCGTCGGCCGGCCGCTGCCATAACTGGTCGCCGTTCTCGGCGTCGAACGCCGTCACGATGCCGCTGATGCCCAACGTAAACAGACGACCGTCAGCATAGGCGGGCGTCGCCTTCGGGCCTGGACCGTGGCGACGGGTGGCGGCGATCATCTCAAAGCTGGCGGGATAGCTGCTACGCCAGCGGGTCTGGCCGGTGGCGGCGTTGAGCGCCTGCATCACTTCCTCTTCGCCCTGGCGGCTGAACATGTACAGACTTTCACCGATGAGAATTGGCGAGGCATAGCCTTCACCCACGTCTACGGTCCACTGCTCGGCAAGCGCGGTAGGCCATGTTGCTGGCACCTCGAAGCTCTGCACCGCCCCGTCCCGATTGACGCCCCGCCACTGGGTCCAGTCCTGGGCTGCGGCCGACACTGGTAAACCGAGTACCACCAGAGCACATGCGAATCGCATACAGGCCTGTTTCACCGCTCTCCTCCCGCGCTCGACGATGGCGCAAAAGGTGATTATATTCCGGAGGGAAGGAGCCCCCGATGCAGCTTCGAAAGATGGCATGGCTCGTCAGCGCGCTCGTTTGGTGGACACCGGCCGCCGCGCAGGATCTGGATCGCGCGGCTCCGGAGTCGGTCGGCATGTCCTCGACAGGACTTCAGGCAGCCACCGCCGCGCTCCAGGAACACATCGACGCGGGCGACGTCGCGGGGGTCGTGGCCGCGGTGGCCCGCCACGGTAAGTTGGTCTACTTCGAAGCGCTGGGCCGGCGCGACCTGCAAGTTGGCGATCCAATGCCCGAGGACGCAATCTTCCGGCTGTACTCGATGACCCGTTCCATCACGAGTACGGCGGTAATGCTTCTGTGGGAGGACGGCACATTCCAGCTGGACGACCCCATCTCGGACTACCTCCCCCAGTTTGCCGAACAGCGGGTGTTCCTCGACGCCTCCTCGCCGAACCTCGAACAGACCAGGCCTCGTCAAAGTGATATCACCGTGCGCCACCTCCTGACCCACACGTCCGGCATCGGCAGTCGGAGCAGCCCGATCTACCGGGCCCACGACGTGCGGCTGCGTTCGATCGACCTAGAGGCGATGGTGAACAACGTCGCCGCGATGCCACTGTTCGAAGACCCGGGCACCCGATTCCGCTATGGCGTCTCCACCACGATACTGGGACGCCTCGTCGAGGTGTGGTCGGGACAACCCTTCGATGAATTTCTCCAGCAGCGCATCTTCGAACCGCTGGGAATGACCGACACCGTGTTCTGGGCGGACGGGGAACGCGCGAACAGACTGGCCGCGGTCTACCGCCCCGATCGCGAGACCGGCGAGTTACGTCCGTACGCGATCGAGCAGGTGCCCTTCACCGAGCGTCCGTCTCTCATCGAGGGGGGCGTTGGTCTTCTATCGTCGGTGACCGACTACCTCCGGTTCTCGCAGATGTTCCTCAACCATGGCTCGCTGGCTGGCACGCGCCTACTCTCAGAGAACACGGTAGCCTTAATGCTCGAGAACCACGTTCCCGCCCGCGCCATGCCGATCGGCGGCGGCTACATGGCCGGGTCGGGCTGGGGACTCGGCTTCAACGTGATTCTGGACGCCGGCGCCTACGGCTGGCCGGTCGGAGCGGGCGAGTACTGGTGGGACGGCTCGTCCGGCACCAGATTCTCGATCGACCCGGAGCACGGCATCGTGACCGTGATCATGGCTGCCGTCTCACCGTCTCGAGGTGGCGGCTTCCGCGAAGAGTGGAAAACGTTGGTCTATGGAGCGATCGAAGCCAAGTGACGCAACACTTCCTCTTGTTGAGCTCCTACGGCGCGGTAGCCGCCGACTTCGAACGTCGGCACACCGGTGATGCCAGCGCGGGTCGAAGTTGACCAGTGCTTGTCAACGAGCTCGCGCATGGTCCGGCGCTCCAGTATCTGACGCACTTGGCTTCCGAGCAGACCAACCGCTTCGGCCAGAGACACCAGCACATCAATGTCGGACAGGTTCCGCCCGTCAACAAAGTAGGCTCGATACAGCGCTCCGCGCAACGCGTCGCCACCAGGCTCCCCGTCCGCCCAAGCCGCCAGCTCCTGAGCCAGGCGGCTGTTGTAGGTATGCGTGCGCCGACCGTAGGGCAGCTCTTCCTCTGCCATGAGCGTCGCCATGCGCTCGTGCATCACTTCGAGGTCATAGCCTCGCCCCGCGAACAGCGATTCGAGCGAACGTCCTTCCTCAGGCGTCTCGGGATGTAGTGGAAAGTACACCCACTCCACTTCGAGCCCGAGGTCCCGCCGCAGTCGCTCAATACGCCCGGTACTGAGGTAGCACCAGGGTCAAACGAAGTCGGTGTAGACGCGGAGTACTGTGGACATCGGCTTCAGGCTTTGGGCTTCAGGAATAGCATCTCCGCCCAGGCATTGGCCGCAGAGGACTCAAAGACCTATGCCCGTTAGTCGGCGGTCCATAACTTCTGACCGTGGATCGGCGAAGCCATCACCCGATCTCAGCTCGGCAATCGTTCTGGCGGTCCACCATCAGCGGCCACCAGGTGGTAAAGGCGGGATCGGAGCCGGCGATCGGCAGCACCACCTCGAAAGGGTCGAGGAGTCCGGCCGAGGCGCCCCGCTCGGCAGCCAGGGCGGTCAATTCCGCCCGGAACCCCTGAATCTCTGGCGTCTCGAAGAGGACGAAATAGAACTGGCGGGTCGTGCCCTGATACGGCTCTCTCTTCACTGCCATGCAGACGGGCGATAAGGTCAGCCGATCAAGGCCAGCCGTGCGCGCCCGCTGCAGGAGCTCGCTCGGGCTCAACAGACCGGCCAGACCTAGCTGATACTCCTCCCGCAACACGATCGGGACTAGGTCATCGGGAGGACCGGTCATCGACTCCATCGTCCGGTTGAACAGCTGATCGAACAGATTGGCCCGAAGTAACGATGGAGGGCGCAAACCGAGCACAGAAAGCCCCCGCATGCTCGGTTCCCCAACCTCGAGTGTCCACCCACTGAGCGACGCCCCGTCCAGCGAGTACGGCTCGGAGATGGTGTCTTCGAGGCTGCTGATAAACAGGTAGCCAAGAATGCCGAGGGCCAGCGCGGCCACGAGGAGCTTCTTCACAATCGCCATGTACTACTGCTCGTCCGGCTCGGCCAGAAACCGATACCCCACGCCACGGACCGTGAGCAGATGCCGAGGGTGGGAGGGCTCGGCCTCGAGATAACGACGCAGCCGAGCGATGAAATTGTCAACGGTCCTGGTGTCAGTGTCTTCCCGTACCCCCCACACTTCTTCGAGCAACGCCTTCCGCGACACCGCCTGGCCCTCCCGCCGCACCAGATAGCGCAAAAGCGTGGCCTCCATCAAAGTCAGCGGCTGCTCTGCACCATCCCAGCGCAGCACCTGGGCACGAAAGTCGAGCAGTTTGCCGGCGAAGGCAAACTGGTCCGGTCCGTCATCTTCCTGGTGGGTACCGCGCAGCCAAGTGTGTCGTCTGAGCAGCCCCTGCAGCCGGGCAAGTAGAATCGACAGGTCGAACGGCTTAGGGAGATAGTCGTCGGCCCCCGCCTCGAACCCGCGGAGGACGTCATCCCGCTCCGAACGGGCAGTCAGCAGCATGACCGGCACGAACTGGCCGGCGGCGCGCAAGCGACGCACCACCTCGAATCCGTCGAGCCCGGGCAACATCACATCCAGTAGCACCGCGTCGAACAAGCCCCCGCTGGCCACGAGCCGGTCGAACGCCACCTGGCCGTCTTCTTCGACCTCGGCGTCGTATCCTTCCGCCTCGAGGTTCAGCTTGAGCCCAGCCGCGAGGTGGTCCTCGTCCTCAACTATCAGCACTCGGCTCATCACGTCTTCAACGGCAACTCAAGGGTGAAGGTGCTCCCTTGGCCGGCGCCACGGCTCTCGGCGTAGGCCCGTCCGCCATGGCGTCTGGCCACAGCTCGCACGATCGAAAGCCCGACCCCGGTACCACGCACCCTCGACTGGAGCGCGTCAGGCAGCCGATAGAAGCGGCGAAATACCCGCTTCAGCTCGACGCTGGTGATCCCAATTCCCTGGTCACGCACGCTGATCGCCACCCGCCGCGCACCGGCGCTGGCCACTTCGACCACCACCTTGACGCGATCGCCCGAATACTTGATGGCGTTGTCGACCAGGTTAGTGACCGCGGCGACGAGTTCGTCGCGGTCGCCAAGCACTCGCGTGCCGCACGGCAACCGGTCCACCAGACTGACCTCTCCGTTCGTCAAATGATGCCGCTTCCCGACCAGATGTACACACTCACCCACGACCTCCGCTACGTCCACGTCGGTAGGGTTGTCCACTCTGCGAGCATCGCCGGTCTTCCCAGCCAGGAGTATCTGGTCGATGGTCTGCTGCAGGCGCTCGGAATCCTCCAGCATGGTGTCGATTAGTTCGCCTCGACGGGCGCTATCGAGCTCGCGTTGCTGGAGGGTCTGCAGGTAGAGCTTGATCGAGGCGAGCGGCGTCTTTAGCTCGTGTGTCACCGCATGGATGAACGCATCGTGTTGTTCACTCTTGCGGATCTCACGCACCAGAAAGGCGGTATTGAGAGCCAGCCCCCCGATCAGCACCACGAAGCTGACCACGCCGACGAGCAACAGCAAACCGGCTCGCCAGTTGACGACGATGAAGCTGATGTTCAGGGCAACCGCGACCGCGATCAACCCGGCGCCCAGCAACCACACCAGGACGACCGCACGCCGCCGCGTGCCACCAGACCGGTCCATGCGCACTAGTGTCGCGTCTCCGGTGCGGGCTGTCCAGCGAGGAAAGCTAAGCGACTTCAGGTTCGGCGTCGACCGTAATGGTCTTGTTCGCGATCTGGGCGGCGGTGGGCACTTGCACGTCCCAGGCCAGCCCCAGCCACTCCATCAGCCGGATCTGCATCCAACTGAGGTCGATCTCCCGCCAGATCATGCCGTGGCGAGCCGACGTGGGATGGGCGTGGTGATTGTTGTGCCATCCTTCACCGAAGGTAATGAGGGCCACCCATCCGAGATTCCGGGAATCATCGCTGGTATCGAACCGCCGGTTACCCCAGAGATGCGTAGCGGAATTCACCAGCCAAGTACAGTGCAGGCCGACCACGACCCGCAGGAAGATACCCCACAGGGCCCAGGTCCAGCCACCAATCGCCAACAGCACCAGTCCCAACACGACCATCGGCACCCAGTGCCACCTGGTCAGCACCCGGTAGAAGCGGTCCTTCATGAGATCAGGCGCGTACTTGCCCATAACCTCGGTGTTCGAGTGCATCTCCTCACCGAAGATCGTCCAGAGAATGTGCGACCACCACTTACCGTCGCGGGGAGTATGGGGGTCGCCCTCTTTGTCCGAGTGCTGATGGTGAATACGGTGCAAAGCAGTCCAAAACACCGGCCCACCTTCGAGGGTGAGGGTCCCGCAGATGGCAAAGAAATACTCGATCGGCTTGTACGTCTTGTAGGAGCGATGCGTGTGCAGCCGGTGGTAGCCAAGCCCGATCCCCCAGCCGATGCAGATCCAGTGCAGCGCGAAGGCAAGGATCACGGCTCCCCAGGTGGCGTTGAAGAGCGCGACCACTGCAAGAACGTGAAATACGATGAGCGCGATCGTCGTGACCCAGCTGATCCGGGTGCGATCGTTGACTTGGATGTCGGTCTGCACGGTAACTCCTTCGGCCTCAGCCTACCAACGGCAACCACGGACGGACTGTAATACTTCTGTAACAGCGCTCTGGGATCACGACATTGGGTGTGCCAGGTGGCGGTCGGCCGCTCACGGTGCCCGCGCCGGCGGGAGCATCGCCTCGGTGATGATGGTGGTGCCCCACGATCAGCCCGTGCGAGGTCTCATCCCACCCCGAAGCGCGCCGGCCGCCGTCGCGCCGAAATGGTCGCCGAAACACTCGGCGATCGGTCGACTGTTGGCCATCGACAACCAGATCCTCAGGAGATGACGTCGAGCGTTCGGTACGCCCTGGTCAATAAATGCGCTGCGGCGGTGGAATGTGATCCAGTTATTGAGCAGCAGGATATCGCCGGCTTCGAGCCGAAACCGCACGTGCAACGCCGGGTCCTCGGCCAGTGTCTCGAGCGCATCGAGGGCTTCCCGCTGTCGCGCGGTGAGACTCGGCGCCTCCGGCGCCCGGTCGGCGCGGTCGATGAGCACCCGCAAGAAGTGGGCACCGAACCACCCGTCCCGCTCCGAGAACACCGGGAGTCCGCAAAACGGCAGGGCGTTGCCCTGATCCACCGTGTGGCGCAGATACGGAAAGGGCTCGCACAGCACAGTGAGCACGTCAGGCTGCTCACGGCGCAGTGCCTCGTAGAGCGCGACCGAACTCACCACGTAGTTCTCGCCACCGCTATCGGCGGCCCGGAGACAGCAGAACGCAATGACATCGCAACGATCGGTATGAAAACTCAGCCTGCGCTGGACGAGGGGCCCCGGTAGCGCGGATCGTTGGGCGCATAGCCGTGGTCTCGGACATGGAACAGCCGCTCCCCGGACACACTCTGAGAGAGCGGCGTACCCAGATGGCTGGCAAGTGCCCAGAAGGCGCTGGTGCTGATCGCCTCGCCCCACGCCGCCACGGGAACACCGCGCAGCAGGATGGCGCCAGCGCCCTCCTCCAACTCGGTTTGCAGTCCTATAATCAGGGGCTCGAGACCTGGCAGCGCCTCGAGACCGTGCTCGGCCAACCGCTCCGGATCGGCCTGTCTGGCAACTGTCCTGAGGCCACCGAGTTCCGTTTCCCCCAACCGCCGACCCCAGTCGGTCCGGTCGAAGAGCTCCGGCCCACGCCAGTGAGCGGGCATTCCATGCAGAGCGAGCGTACGCACGCAGGATCGGGACGAGACGTTTCAGCGCATCGGCTCGAGCCGAAGCAGCGTCGCGTCGTCCTCCTCGGTCAGGACGTAGAGCAGCCCATCCGGCCCCTGCCCGACGTCGCGAATACGCTGACGCAACTCCGTGAGGAGCCACTCACGGGCTAGCTCTTCACCGTTCTCGTTGAACACGATCCGCTCGATATGGCCGGTGCGGCCGATGCGACCGGTCATCATCGACCCAACAAAGAGATTGCCCTGCCATTCCGGGAAACGATCGCCGGTGTAAAACGCCAGGCCCGAGGGTGCAATCGAGGGCACCCAGAACACTAGCGGCTCCACCATCCCGTCGGCCCAGAAGCGACCAGTCACCCGCTCGCCCGTGTACTGCCGTCCGTAGGAGACCACGGGCCAGCCGTAGTTCCCTCCCGGCTGGATGACGTTCAGCTCGTCGCCGCCCTGCACCGCATGCTCGGTCGCCAACGGCGTTGCGGTGGCCGGATGGAACGCGAGCCCCTGTTGATTTCGATGGCCCAACGAGAAAATCTCTGGCTGATAGCCGTCACGCCCCACGAACGGGTTGTCAGGCGGCACCGACCCGTCATCGCGCAACCGGAGAATCTTGCCCGCATGACTACTCGGGTCCTGGGCCCGCGACTCGTCAGGATTGGTCCCGAACGCCCCGCCGACGGTCATGTACAGCAGGCCGTCCGGGGCGAACGCGATTCTGGCAGCGGCCGTCGACCCACCCCACGCCTCGGCGACAAAGACGTCCTCGACGTCGCGCAGCGACATACCCTCGAGACGTCCTCGGACAAGCGCGACGGTACCCTCTCGCTCAGTCACAGGTCGGGTGTAGGACAGATACACGAGACGGTTCTGGTCAAAGTCTGGATGGAGGGTCACGTCCATCAAGCCGGCCAGACCTCGCGACAGCACGGTCGGCACACCGGCCACCGGCTCAGGATCGAGCACCCCGTCACGAAGCATCCGCAGACGCCCGGCGCGCTCCGTGATCAGCATGTCTCCGCCCGGGAGAAACGCCATGCCCCAGGGATGGGTCAGCCCTCGGGCGAGGGTCACCACGCGCACCTCGGCAATCTCGTGGGTATTGATGACCACTTCGTCCGGCACCGGATCGCGAGGCAACCCGGGCGGCCTGGCCTCCTCTTCCTGGCGCTGTTGGGAGACGAGGACGGGCGCGAGGACCACCGAAGCTACCAACGCCATCAAGAACACGGCTCGACGTGACGTCACTGGAATCCGGCTCATAACCACCTCCGGCTAGTGTCCCAAGTCAAGAATTCGCAGAACCGAGAAGCCTCGGTAATTCTACAGAACTCGGCCTGCGCCGGGGACAGTAGGATCGACCCGTCGTGGACAGCTGGCTCGTCATCTTTCCCCCCGCCCTGGCGATCGGTCTCGCGGTAGTCACCCGCCACGCCATCAGCGCACTACTGGTCGGCGTCTGGGTCGGCTGGATCATCGCCACCGGCGAACTAGCGGGTGGCACCGGCGCCGCTGTAAGTCAACTGGTCGCCGTGTTCGGCGACCCGGGGCAAACCAGCGTGGTGCTGTTCACCCTACTGATGGGCAGCTTTCTCGAGATTGTCAAGCGCTGCGGCGGCATCGCCGGCTTCCTCGTCTGGCTCCAGCGATGGCCGTGGACAGGAACGCGACGTGGCGCCGAGTTGCTGGCGGCGGGACTGGGATTGGGCGTGTTCGTGGAATCGACCGTCACCTGTCTGGTGGTCGGGTCGGTTGGCCGACCGGTCTTCGATCGCCTCGGAATCCCCCGGGAAAAGCTAGCCTACATCTGCGACTCCACCTCGGCGCCGGTCTGCATGCTGATCCCGTTCAACAGCTGGGGGGCCCTCATCCTAGGACTTCTCACAGCTCAGTCGATCCCGGGTACACAGCCGATGGGGCTCTTTCTTGCTGCCGTCCCGCTGAACTTCTACGTATTACTCACAGTACTGCTGGTCTTTGCAGTGGCGGTCACTGGGCGTGACCTGGGCCCCATGAAAGGTGCCGCGGCGCGTGCCCGGCGACAGACCGGAGCCATAGAAACACCCGGGGACGACGAGAGCCGCTTCGGCCCGGCCTCCCCCACAGGCCAGGCGCGCCTCCTAGTGTTACCGCTTGCCGCGATGGTCGGGACCGTGTTCGCCGGCCTTACCGTCACGGGGCGTGCCAGCGTACGTGAGGCAAATCTCGACGCCCCACGGCTCCTTGACTATCTGAACGGCGCCTCCGGCTCGACAGCGGTACTGTGGGGCGTGTTAGTGGCGCTGACCCTGGCCGGGATCCTCGCCCTCATCGCGGAACGCGGCCAGCCGCCTCGTCTGCTCGACCTCGCGTTCGCGGGCGCAGGGACCATGCTCCCGATCGCCACGCTTCTCGTCCTGGCGTTCGCGATCGGGGACGTGTGCGACATTCTCGGCACCGGCGAGTTTCTGGCCGCACAGGCCGCGCCTCATCTGACAGCGAGCGTGGCGGCGCCGGTGGCCTTCCTAACCACCGGTCTCATCGCCTTTTCCATCGGCACGAGTTGGGGCACGTTCGCCATCATGATCCCGCTGGCGGTCCCGCTCGCATTGACGATGACCGCGGCGGGAGACCCCGTTTCCGTGCCGCTCATGGTGAGCGCGGTTCTGGGAGGCGGTGTGTTCGGTGACCATTGCTCTCCCATCAGCGACACCTCGCTCATCTCGTCCGTGGCGGCCGGGTGCGACCACATCGACCACATCCAGACGCAGCTCCCCTACGCCCTGCTCGCAGCGGCGGGAACAGTCGTGCTGTACCTGGTGGCGGGGCCAGTGCTGGCTGTCGCCGGCTAACTCAGCTGGAGATCGAGCCGATCACGTAACCGCCAGAGCGTTCGTCGAGGTCGAGTTCGATCAGCCCGCGACTCTGGGCCTCTTCGAGCAGTTCATTGAAGGAACCAAACCCGTAGGCCGCCTCGCTAAAGCCGGGGCGACGGCGCTTCAGCGTCTGCTTAATCATCGACCCCCACAGCTTGGCCCGGTCACCGCGCTCGGCATACAACCCTTCCGCGGTCTGCACGATCAGGTCGATCGCTTCCTGGGCGCGGTCTTCTGTCGCCGGCTCCTCGGCCATAGGCGCCTTCTGCTCACCCTTAGCCTTACCGCGTCCACGACTCCGCTGACGGCGGCGGGCGGGCTGCCGCTCGGCCACGAGATCGTCGTAGAAGATAAACTCGTCACAGTTGCTGACCAGCAGATCCGACGTCGACTGCTTAACGCCCACGCCGATGACCGACTTCGCGTTCTCGCGGAGTTTGCTAACAAGTGGCGAGAAGTCGGAATCTCCCGAGACGATGACAAACGTGTCGATGTGCTCCTTGGTATAGCAAAGGTCTAGGGCATCGACAACCATCCGGATGTCGGCCGAGTTCTTACCTGACTGTCGCGCGTGTGGAATCTCGATCAACTCGAACGCCGCCTCGTGCATCGTCTTCTTGAACTGCTTGTACCGCTCCCAGTCACAGTAGGCCTTCTTGGCCACGATGCTGCCTTTAAGCAGGAGGCGCTCGACCACCGGCCCGATCTCGAAGGTGGTCAGCTTGGCGTCACGTACCCCGAGGGCGATGTTCTCGAAATCACAGAACACGGCGAGGTTGCCGTCACCGTTCATCAAATCATCTCCTTGTCTGTTCCGCACACCGTCTGACTACCAGCATCACTCCGTCACCAGCCGCGCCCGCAGGCGGCTCACCACCTCAGCGGTGAAGTCGGCCGTGCCCAGCCTGCCGCCGATATCCGCAGTGCTCACGCCTTCGGCAATGCAGGCCAAGAGGGACAAACGGAGCGCGTACCCCAAGTCGTAGCGACCCACATGATCCAGCAACATGCCGAACGCCAGCAGGGCGGCCGACGGGTTGCACCGCCCCTGCCCGGCGATGTCCGGCGCCGTGCCGCCAGCCGGGTCGAACATGGCCACCCGCGTCCGACCGTCATCCTCGAAACTGTAGGACCCACTGGCGCCGATGCCCAGGCTCCCCACGAGACCGCACGCCATGTCGGAGAGGAAGTCTCCGTACTCATTTAGGCACAACACGATGCCGAAGTCGCTCGGCTTGAGGATGATCTTAGCCAGCAGGGCGTCGAACAACTCGACCCGATGCTCGATGTCTGGATACCGCTGCCCGACCTCCCGTGCGACCTCTTCGAAGAACCCGTCAGTCACCCGCTGGATCGTGTGCTTAGACGAGGAAGTCACCGAAAGCGCTTTCTTGCGGGCCAGTTCGAACGCAAAACGCGCTGCCTGCTCGCACGGGATGCGCTCCACGATCCGGAGCGACACAGCCGCATCGCGACCAATGCGCCGCCCCGGGTCCTCATAGGTGCCGCCGGTCGCCACCCGGACGACGTGGAGGAAGACCTCTTCGCTGAAGTTGGATTTGATGCCGTCAATGGAGATCACCGGACGGTGGATGACGCTGAACTCCAGCCGGCGCCGCAGCACCGCGTTCGGCGACTCCGTTTCGGTCACGGTCGGGTACTTGAGAGCCAACCGGGAACCGCTCATCTGGGCGACCGCTTGGTCGAATAGCGCCGCCCCGCGGGAGCTGCGACTCTCGAGCGACAGGTCCACCGGGACGAAGTGTACGTCCAGTGGCAGCACCGCGGAGACCGCGTGCACGCTCCCCCTGAGCTCGGGACCGATTCCGTCTCCGAGCAACTCTGTGACTTCCAACGACGCCATCAGGACTCCATCCGGGACACAAGGAGGGCACGCTCCCGCCGCGTGGGCGGACCGAGCGCGTGAAGGCAGAATATCAGAAGGCCGTGACGACGGGCACTATCGCACCGATTCGATTCTCAATAGCACCCCAAAGTGCGTCACTGAGACCGGCACCCGAACCGTGTAGATGGCTCCGCCCTGGTTAGCGCTGCAATAGCGGAAGCCGTCGTTGACTGGCGCGGCGCCTGCAAAGTTAAGACGCCACGACGGTCCCCTGGGATGCACCGTTGCATGACAGGGGCACGCGACTGGCGGCGGCTCCAGTTACGGGAAGAGGCGGGCGCTGGCTTCCCAGCACCCACGTCGGATTCAACCGGATGAGCTCAGTGGCCGTCGCCACCCTGCAGCTTGAGCGCCGCCAGCCCGCCCTGCATCATTCCGGCACGCCCCACCTGCACGACGATGTACTGCTCACCCTCGTGCATGTAGGTCATCATGCCGTACTGGCCGGGCGCAGGCAGATCGACGGTGCCGACCAATTCGCCGGTCAGCTTGTTCCGGGCATCCAGTAGTGCGGGTCCGTTCATGCCGCGGGTGGTCAACAAGAGGTCACCGGCCACCATCGAGACCGCGCGCCGTCCGCCTCCAACGTTACTCAGATCGACACCCTGCAGCGCCGGATGGCGCTTCATGCGGTCGGAAGCCTCACCCACCGGAGCCCAGAACACATGTTCGCCAGTGTCCATGTCGATCGCCGTGATCCGGTTGTAGGGCGGCTTGAAGATCGGCAACCCCTGCGGCCCCCCCCAGCCGATACCCGGTCCGCCAGCAACCCACTCGGACACCGTGGTACCGGTGGTCCAGCAGTCACCCTCGGAAGAGGTGCAGGAATGGGTGTCGCCATCGGCTTTCTGGCCCCGCTGCACCGTACGCCCCGAGCAAGATGGCCCCGACGGCTGGTACAGGTATCCGGTGGTGGGATCGAAGGAGGCCGGATTGGTGATATTGAGACCGCCCGAGCAGCCAACCCACCCCTTCACCGGTTCCGCATGCCCTTCGGGCAGCGGCGGCATGTACGGGCCACCGATCCGGTACTCGCTCATGATCTCGAGCGCCTCGGTCTTCAGCTCAGGCGTGAAATCGATGACGTCGTCCTCGGTCAGCAGCAGCAGTTCGAGTGGGGCCGGGCGGGTCGGGAACGGCTGGGTTAGCGACAGCTGCTCGCCCGGGACGATCGACTGCTCCACTTCGCGTTCCTCGATCGGCCAGACCGGCTCACCTGTCACGCGGTCGAAGGCGAAGGTCAACCCCTGCTTGGTGGTCTGGATCACCATCGGCACTTCCCTGCCATTGACAGTCGCGTCGTACAGGATCGGCACGTTCGGCAGGTCATAGTTCCAGATCGGGTGATGCACCGTCTGGAAGTGCCAGAGCCGCTCACCCGTTTCGACATCGAGCGCGATGATGCTCGTGCCGAATAAGTTGTCCCCCGGCCTAAATCCCCCGTAGTAGTCGATCGTTGGCGCGTTGGTCGGGATGTAAACGATGCCCCTTTCCATATCGGCCGCCAGCGGCGCCCACGACGACACGTCGCCGGTCCACCGCCAGGCCTCGTTCTCCCAAGTGTCGAACCCGAACTCGCTCTCCGACTGCGGGATAACATTGAACTTCCACTGGTGCTCACCTGTCCGCTTGTCGTAGGCCAGGATGTGCCCGGGCACATTCTCGAGCCTGGTCTGGCTGTAGCCCTGCTCGTGCGAGTTACCGATCACCACCGTGTCGTTGACCACGATGGGGGGCGACGAACTGGTGATGTAACCGACCAAGGGGTCGAGTCCGGTGTCTGGGTCCCACGGATACCCTAGGTCGGCCAGCAGGTCGATCACGCCGGTCTCGGGAAATCCGTCGAGCGGAATCTGCCCGCCGAAGCCCTCAAGGTGCTCGCCAGTCTCGCCGTCGATCGCATGCAGGAAGAAGGCCGGCGTGATGACGTAGATCACCAGGCGCCCGTCGATATAGCTGTGCCCCACCCCCTTACCGTAGGCGGCACGCATCGACTGCTCCCAGCGCACAGTGTGTGGCTCGCGGTAGCTCCAGAGCTGCTCACCCGTCGCCGGGTCCATGGCCACGATAGTGCGGCGATAGCCGGCCACCGTGTAGAGGATGCCGTCTATGTAACTAGGCGTCGACTTGAACGTGTAGTTCTCGTGGGGGCTGAAGTTGTCGCCGCGAAAGATCCAAGCCGTTTCCAGATCGCCGAAGTTCTCGGCCGTGATCTGGTCCGCAGGCGAGTATCTGGTGCCTCCGGCGTCAGCGCTCTGATAGCGCCACTCGCCGTTCTCGGTGCCCGGCTGCTGCGCCGAAGCCAACGGCGCCGCCACGATCAGGGCCAGAGCGACGAGCAGTCCCGTCTGCCACCGATGTTGCGCGTTCGATGTCATCTTGTAACCTCCGGTGGCGTCCGGCGCCCCGCCCATCCAACGGACCGAAACAGCGTCGCCGCACCTCCTGATTCGCGTATTCGTCTGATTATGGCGCCGGGACCGCCGGTGTCAAGACGGACTGGAGGCCGCATCGCCGTCATCGAGCGAGACAGCAACTCAACGGCGCCACCGTCGCCTGTCGGCGGTAGAGGAACCCGTCGATGACGGGCTCAGTCACGGGACGTAGCGAAACAGCGCGAGATGCGGCCAAGTTGTGGCCATGAATCTGCTAACGACGCGCTACACTGCGCCGATGATGACCTCTCGACACCTCACCTTCGGTCTAGCCGCACTGCTCCCACTCTGCCTGCTGATCTCGACCTTCACCGAGTTCTCCGCGACCGCCCAGGAGCGCCGGATCATGAGTCCGGCCGGCCGCTCGGCCACCCAGGTGGGCGGCAGCCCCTTCGATCCGGTCCGGGGCTTCGTGAACGACAAATGGATCGAAGTGCGTTACGGGCGCCCCTTAACCCGAGGACGGAATATCTTCGGACTGGATGACTACCGCGAGGCGCTGAATGACGGAGCCGAAGTGTGGCGAGCCGGTGCTAACCACACCACGCAGCTCATCACCGACGTCCCGCTGATGCTCGACGATACCCGGCTGGAGGCAGGCACCTACACCCTGTTCATCGATCTAGCCGCGTCGCCATGGGAGTTCATTGTGTCGTCGTGGCCAGCCCAAGTAACCTTCGACGAGGACTTTTCGGAGGCGTTGTATGGCGCCTATGGGTATACCGACGACCGGGACGTCCTCAGGATACCGATGGACGTCGAGACGCCTCCCTGGGCGTTCGATCAGCTCTCCTGGCAGTTTCTGGACGTGACTGAGACCGGGGGACGGCTCGCGATGTTCTGGGCTGACACGATGGCGTCGGTCACCTTCTCACTCGTCGAATAGCCCGGCCTTCGGAAGCGGAACGCCTAGAGCACCTCAGTGGCACGGAGACGACACTATCCCTACATCCCTTCAAGCCGACGGACCGCGGCGCGAGCCACGGCCAGAGCACCAAAGACGCTCAGCGGGACGATCAGCTGGGAGACACCGCAACGATTGAGACCAAACAAATGCTCACCCCCTGGGGAGGCGGCAGGCTCCTCAGAGTGTGAGACATGTGACAGGTGAAAGGCAAGCTACCAAGGCATCTGCCGGTCGGTGTGGCGACGACCCATATCGGCGACCTCCGGCCCCGGGTTCGACCCAATCCGCACCCCTTCGTCGATCATCGGAATGACCGTATCGGCATTCATGCTGTTGAGGAACGGAATCCCTGCCGCCTTGGTCGCGGTAAAGACCCGGTCCCGCGCGTCCTGCAGCACCTGCGGGGTCGTGCCGCCGCGGCTGACGTTGTAGGACAGGCTCATGTCGCCCGGCCCCCACTCGGCAAACCCGATCCCGGGCACCGCCACGCTGGCCTCGGCGTTCTCGAGGGCGTGACGGTTCTCAATCTTCAGTCCCAGTAAGATCTCACCGTCCGGATTAAACGGCCAAACGTCGGCCATCCGCTGATACTCGGTGTTCGATACACCCCAGATACGGGCGGCGAAACCCTGTCCACCATTCCCGCGCAGCCCCTCTCCGATGCCCTCTGCCGCCGGCACGTGCGGATAGCGCGCGGCCTGCACCATGATCCTGGCCACTTCGGGCGAGTTGGCATGGGCCAGCAACACCCCATGGACGCCCGATCCGAGCAGGTGCTCGACCATCCAATAGTTAGCCCACATCACCGTCTCGTTGATGCCGCCGAACGGAAGCACAGCGATCACAGTCGGGGTACGATGACCGCTCTTGGTCGGCCCACCATCGACCAGACCTTGCATAAACGCCCGCAGTTCACTCATGTCGAACGGACTGTGCTCGAGGTTGTAGGTGATGTAGTCGGCCCAGGTCTGAGCCAGCGCCTGCCCTTCCTCATAGCCGCCGCCGTTGACCTGTGTGTAGTAGATCGGCTGGTCGGCCTCAAGGAGTTCTATCGCCTTGTTGATCCGCTTCGGCGCATAGCCGTCGACGCCGTTGCTTCCCTCCTGCCCACCAACGACCGACACACCAAGACCCACGACTCCGACCAGCAGCACGAGTACCAGCTTGCTTCGCATCTTGTCCTCCACCCCCTCTGCGCGGGAGTGCACGTCAGCTCGTTCCGGGAGGTCGCTGTCAGAAACTGGGATGATTATACGAGTCCAGTGTCCCAAGTCAGACCGCAAGCGAAGCCGGACGGCGGGTCGGGCGGCCGAGGAGCAACCAGATGGATAACGATCGGTTCTAGTCGGCCCTCGGGGTGGCCTGGTTGTTCGCTCTCCTGACGACGACGCCTAGCGGCGCTGTCTCTCGTACTCCTCGCGAAGCTCCTCCGACAACGGATAAACGTCTCGGAACCGATACATCCGCGAACGGAGCAGCTCGCGCTCGTACTCCTCGAGGGCGTCGCGCGCACTCGCCGCTTCGAGCACTTGCGCCACGAGCCTCTCCGGAAAAAACAGCGCACCGCCGTCATCAGCCACGACCACATCGCCGGGCAGTACGGTGGTCCTGCCAATCCGGACCGGGGCGTTCCATTCCACCCCGAGCCAGCTGGTCGTGTGTACATCGAAGAAGCGGGCAAAGACGGGGAACCCGGCAAACATTTCGTCCTGAAGCTCGATCAGGTCGCGGCTACCTCCGTCGATGATCACGCCGCGGACACCCCGCAGCTTGATGCCGAGCGCGCCCATCGCGCCGAACAGATTGTGGCCGTCGGCGCCGCCCAATTCCGCCACCACGATGTCACCAGGACGAGCCTCCTCGGCCGCTCTCGCGTAGTAGCGCCGATCCCAGTCACCCTCGGCCGCGAGCGTGTCGATGGCTTCGACCAAGTCTGGACGGGGAGGCAGGAACCGCATTGTCAGCGCACGACCGGCGACCCTGGCGCCTGGTTGGGTACTAGTGAAGCCGCGCACGTAGTTCACGCGATACTCGCCGAGCGTGCTCCAGATCGACTCGAGCGGCAGGTCGGCGAGTTGCTCGAGCTGGGCATCGGTCACTGTACTCTCCGGACGACCAAGTACATCCATGATCGGAGAAAACGTGATCCGATTCGCGCGCAGACCGTCCGGGGCGAGCACCTCCGAAGGTGTCTGCGCCGCCGCCAAGGCCGCGACCGACAGCCATCCCACCCACGTCATCGCCATCATTCGCATGGTGCTTCTCCTCAGAGTGCGTCTCCCGCCCTCAGCGTGTGCCGTGCAAGTCCACGAGCCGGGCCCGCTCGGTCTCGGTGAGCGGCAGGAAGCCGGTCTCATCGGTTTCGGCCGTCAAGGGCTGGCAGGGACCGCACATCAACGTATGCACCTCGTCGTTGTGGGTCAGGCCTAGTGTGTGTCCAATCTCGTGCGCTACGACGTGACTCGAGACCATGGAATCTGACCGATAAGGTCCGCGCGCCATGCGGATCACGACAAAGTGGCGCCGCGGCTCGACCCGGGGCAACGGCCAGGCATAGGACATGATGTCCTGACCAGACAAGAGTAGGATAATGTCGCCGCCCAAGCGAGTGAATGCCTCAGGCGGGTCAGGCTCAAAGACGCCGGTCGGCAGCTGCTGAATGGCTCGGGTAGCGACCGCGCGTGCGTAGGTCTCGAGACTCCGGGCCAACGGATCGGCGACACGAACCTCGGGGAACCCGATGCGCAGGTCCAAGCCCAGTTCGGTCAACCGGTCGTTCCAGAACTGGATCGCTTCCCTGACGGGCACCAAGCGGTCGTCGGAGGCGGTGGGCACAAGCACGACGACAGCACGCTCGGTGGCCGAGAGCGGGACAACGACGGTCGATGCCAGGAGCGAGGCCAGCAGGACACGCACAATGGGCCGAGCCTATCACCAGGCTAAACCAACACCTATCGACGGTCGTCGTCCCCAAACGTGGCCAGGAAGGCATCGACCGCGTTGATAAGCGGCGGGCCGTCGGTCAGGGCAGGGTCGTTGTGGTCTAGTCCGGTCAGCAGCACCAATTTCTTCGATCCCGCGATGCGCTCGAAGAGCCGGCGGCTCTGCTTGGCAGGCACGACCCGATCGCGGTCCCCGGCCACAACGAGCGTCGGCACCGTCATCTCGCCCACCAGGTCGATAGAGGAGAAACGGTCCTCGAGTAACCATCCAACGGGCAAAAACGGATAGTGCACCCGACCGACATCCACCAGCGACGTGAACGGCGACCGCAGCACCATAGCCGCGGGCGGATGTAAGGCCGCCAGCTGCACGGCCACCGCGGATCCGAGCGACTCGCCAAAGTAGACGAGCCGGCCAGGCCCCACGCCGTCCCGGTCAGTCAGGAAGGCAAACGCGGCCTGAGCATCCTCGATCAGCGCCGTCTCACTCGGACGCCCAGGGTTCCCTCCGAAGCCGCGATAGTCGAGCAGCAAAACTTGGTAGCCACGAGCACGTAGCGCCTCGGCCAGGCCAACACGATGCGACCGATTACCAGCGTTCCCGTTGAAGACCACCACGGTCCAGGTCGAGGCGCCCGCCGGCTGCGGAAAGAACCATCCCCCCAACGTGAGACCGTCGGCGGTCGACAGACAGACCGGGTCCACTCCGCTCAACCCGAGGCGATCGGGTGGCGGCACCTCATCGAACGGGAAGTAGATCAGCGATCGCTGAAAAACCCAGACCAGCAGGAGCATCGCTCCCACGAACAGCCCGAGAGTGGCCAGGGTGCCCATGAGCGCGAGGGCTGGCCGCCAGCTCACGGCAGCAGTCTAAGCACGATGTCCCGCACCGTCGCCCATTCGTCCGCGTCGGGAGCGACCACTTCAAAGTGCCCCGCATCAGGAAGCAGGGTCAAGCCGGCCGGTGTGCCAACACTCGAGGCTCTATCCGCATAGGCACGGCCGAACGTGTCGGGCACGATGGTATCGAGGCTGCCATTCACCAGGTGTTGCGGCACCGTGGCCGGCAGCAGTTCGGCGGGCGAGACCAGGGCGTAGCGATCGGGACGCTCGCCGGGCGTGCCCCCGACGAGCCGCGCCGCCACATCGCCGCACACGCCGTCAGCGAGCGCTCGCCGGAGGTCGTCGACACCGGCGAGAGAGACCGCGCCAGCGACCTTTAGCGGATCCCGGCCCGCGAGGGAGACGTCGTCCAGCCGATGCCGCTCGCCGAGCCAGAGAGCCAGATGGCCACCAGCCGAGTGTCCCGCCACGACGACCCGCGCCAGATCCAACCGGTGCACATCCGCGAGGACTCGAAGATGATCGACCGCCGCGCCAACATCGTTAAACGTCCCCGGCCAGCCCCCGCCCTCGTCACCGACTCGCCGATACTCAATGGTCCAGGTAGCGACCCCTTCGGCCGTCAGCGCCTCGGAGAACCGGCCGATGTAGTCCAGCGGAATGTCCGACCGCCAGCACCCGCCGTGTACGACCACCAGCACCGGATGCGGTCCCTCGCCAGCCGGCACCCGCAGGTCGCCAAACTGCAACGGATGGTTCCCATAGCTCAGACGCTCGTACCCGTCCGGGTTCGACCACTGCAACGCGACCGCCGTCTGAATCGTCCCCTCAGCCTGCGCCGCAGCGGTCGACGCCGAGAGAAGCACCACCGACACAACGGCAAGTCTGCAACTCCTCATACGCCACCGAACCAGTGGAAGCCAAAGTCGGAGCTGAGCCCGCCGGTACCGCGGCGAATGCCGGCCAGCGAGTCGACCACCTCGATCGACTGGATGAACTTGATGTTCTTGTAGCCGCACTGGCGTTCTACCCGCAGCCGGAGCGGAGCGCCGTTCCCGACCGGAAGCTCCTCGCCGTTGAGCCCGTAAGCCAGGATGGTCTGGGGATGCACCACCTCGAACATGTCGATGCTCTCGTACCAACCGTCGACGGCATGGAAGACCACGTACCGGGCTTCCGGCTTAACACCGCCGGCCGCCTCAAGAAGCAGCGAGAGCGGCGCTCCGACCCACTCGGCGATCGCCGACCAGCCCTGTTCACACACATGGGCCGTGATCTGTGTCCGTACCGGCAGCGCCTTGATGTCAGCAAGCGAGAAGGAACGTGGCTGCTCGACCAGCCCACCGACCGGTAGCGCCCAGTGGCGGAACTGCTCGCTGACGTGCTGCTGATAGCGCTCGTCGTCGGGATTAGTCTGTCCCCAGGTCGGAAACTCCGGGGCGATGTGCTCCCGGCCGTACTCGCGCGCCAGCGGCTGATCCGCCTGCAGCCAGCGACTAGTGCTCATGGTGAGGACGTCGGCGGCGCCGATGAGCCCGCTGCGCACCACCGGGGGGCGGAAGGTGTCGGAACACCCGGTCACCAGCAAGCCACCAAGAGCCGGCACACTGACCAACATGCGACGACGGGTGATGCCTGCGCGTCTCTCACTCATTGGGCTTCCTCCGGAAGACGAAAGCGTCCAGTCACCATGGCCCGTATCCGGTTCACGGCGCCGGACAACAGCACCTCCAGCACGTGCACGACGACAAACAGCACAAAGACAACCGTACCGATCGTGTGCAGCGTCCGCGCCGTCTGTCGCCCGCCAAAGAGATCGAGCAGCCACGGCCACGCTGCGGCAAAGGCCGGCGCCTGGGCCAGACCGGTCAATAGCATGAGCGGCACGAATACGAACACCATGAAGCTGTAGGACAACTTCTGCAGCGTCCCGTAGCGGGTGGCTGCGGTGCGGGCCGGTGACGACCAGCGGAGATGCTCCCGCAGCTCGCCCGAGAGCGCCGAGGCGCGCAGGTCTTCACGCGCAGGCCAGAGCCGCGCCCGAAAATGGCCGGTCCAGGCACTCCAAACGGCGTAGATCACCCCGTTGATCAAAAAGACCCAGGCAAAGGTGAAATGGTAGTTCCGTCCCCACATCCGGTTACCCAATTCACCCGCCTCGTCCCAGGACAGCCCCCAATCCGACAGACGGAAGATGGCCGGATAGCCCTGGTAGCCGGTGTGGCCCCAGTAAAGCTCTGGAAAGTCGAGGAAGATGTGGATGCCGCTCAGTAGCAGGTAGCCGCCGGCGATGACGTTAATCCAGTGACAGATCCGGACGTTGTAACCGTGGAGGGCTACCCAGCGCCGGGTCCGGGGCGGGGCCGGCTCGGCTGTCGTCGACGCCGTGGCGCTACTCTCCACCACCCTCGGTGCGCTCTGGACGCCCGCGTGCAAACACCTGCTCGTCGTACTGCTCCTCGGTCAGGTAGGTCATCCCGAGCCAGACATGGGACATCTCGTCAACGCCGCGCTGGCCGAAGACCACCCACTGATCCGGATCCGGGTTCAACGGATTGGCAGCGGTGTTGTCCCACAACGACGTGAACAGCAGCGTCGTACCGACCGGAAGTAACGGCTTCACATGGTCCGCAAAGAGATACGAGATCTGCCAGATGTGGCTGTAGCGGTCCACCTTGGCCAACATCTCGCGACGACCATCCGGATAGATCGCCTCGACCGACTGTTCCTTGCCTCGCATGTGCATGTGCGGGCGGAAACTGTGCACCAGCGCAGCACGGTCGAGCACGTGGATACCCTGCTGCGCCTTTAACGAATGGGGTGGAATCACGATGTCGCCGGCCCAGGGCATGTTCCCACCCTGGTCGACGGTGAACCGCACCTCACCCTGGGTCTCAAGCTGCGGCTCGTCACCCTTCGGATAGAACCACAGGCCCACCTCGACGACGTCGTTAGGCACCTCGACGTCAATCGGGTAGTAGTGCAAGTTCCAACTGACGGTGCCGCCCGGCTCGATCTTCATCCCCACATCGTCGGGGAAAATATCGCCCGGCTTGCCCACGCCGTAGCGTCCCAGCGCCCGGAGACGCCGGCTGCCATCCGGCAGCTCTTGCACCAACTGGGCGTGTCCGTGGTGCACCACCTTCGTGCCTTGGGGATAAGCGGGTTTGAACTCGGAGGCCCTGACCCAGCGTGGCCCATCCAGCCCTTCGAACGGCAGACTCGGCGTCCACCACTGATCCTGCGCATTCGGTTTGACCGTGTAGGGCGCCGAACGGACGACGAAATCGGGCGGACGCCCCAGTTGCTCGGCGAGCGTCCATTCGCCACCGACCGACCACTCGACCGGCGCGGGCGCGAGCGCCGGATCGCCCTCGGGCGCGCCGGCGTCGACCCATCGAGTAATGGTGGCGATCTGGTCGTCGGTCAGCGAAATGTCGTTCTTGTACTCCTGAATCCCGACCGTCCGGTCGAGATGCCAGGGTGGCATGACCCGCTGCTCGACGCGGCTCTTAATGATGAAGGCATGTCGACGGGCGTCCTGGTAGGTATGTAACGCCATCGGCCCGATCCCGTCCGGACGATGGCATCCCCCACAC
Source organism: Acidobacteria bacterium UBA2994 (assembly GCA_002346545.1). GTDB lineage: Bacteria > Acidobacteriota > Vicinamibacteria > Vicinamibacterales > UBA8438 > UBA2994. Next base: position 267,772 of record DEAA01000013.1, on the reverse strand, counting down.
CGCTGCTGCAGGATGGGCGCGACATGCTCGGTGTAGGTCGGCGTCGGCGCCACCGCCGCGGTCTGCGCCCCTGTGTTCGCCGCCTGCAGCACCAGTGCCACTCCCGCCGCAACTGTCAACATCCTCATGATGAATACCCGACCCAGCCGACGCCAATGCCTACGGAGTGACGCTAACCCTGACATAGGCGTTCGTCCAGCAGCAATGGAATTCGAACCCGTAGGTGGGATTTCGTGGCCCAGGATCGTTGATCGCCTGCACCCGCAGCAGGTAGTTCCCGGGAGCCGCGAACCGTGCGGTGGTTATACCCCGTCCGATCGAGTCCGCCACGATCACCTCGGTGGCCGTGAACGACACGTCACCATCGCCCTGATGCTTCGTCCAGCCGAGCCATGTACCGGGCTCGGGATGTTCTACCCAGACTGCCAGCTCGAGCGGCTCATCGACCGCTACGGTCCGCGCAGCCGTCAGCCCGTTGCGTCCATAGGCCTGCGGTTCGGCTTCGGCCAGACGAATACGGGGCGCCTCGGCCCCCCGCCCTGGCGACGTACGCTCTTCAAGCACGTAGGCTGGCAGCAGATGTCCGGGCACCGAGAGGTCTTCGCCCTGCGTACTCAGCACCCACACCACCCGCCGGTCGCCAAAGTCGGCCGGAACCTGGACTGTGAACACGCACCAGTGATGACGGTACTTGTTCGTCAACGTCGGATCGGGCACCGGGTCGAAACGTGTCGGCTGCGCCCCGTCGTACTCCGCGGGCTCGATCCGGTTTGCCGGACCGAGCGGCACGTCGAAGGCCTGCTCCGTATTGAGGTTGAAGTAGCCGAAGCAGATGGTGAAGGTGCCGTCGGCGTTGGCGTACCAGCCGTCGTAGATCGGAATCACTGGCTGGCCATTCGGCCGGATCGTCGTCTCGCTGAACGGTCGCTGCGAGAACGGGATCTGCTGCGCTGCGGCGCCCGCGCTCCCGAGTAGCAAGATCGCCAACGTCACGCCGCCCGCGAGACGGCTCGAACTTCCCGGCATGGCACTAGAAGATCGCGATCGCGTTCACCGGAGAACCGGTGCCGGTTTCAACGGCGAGTGGCCCAGCCACCAGCATGAACTCCCACCGGTTGAGTCGCGCGGCGGTCTCGGCCAGCGCTTCGAGATCCTGATTGTCGAACAGGTCGACACCGAGCGCCACGATCGTCACCTGGTGCACCGGGAGGCGAACCCCCTCGATCTGTGATGGCACCACGTCCAGCGCTGTGTCGCTGCCCAGGAAGGCGATGTCTCGGGCCCTCACCCACGGCATCGTCGACGTGTGCAGCCCTGCGGCCTCTTGCGACACCGCCCACGGCCCGAGCTCGGCCCGACGCGCCCACCGTCCCGTACGGATGAAGACCGCATCGCCCGGCCGGACCGTCACGCCCGCCATCTCCTCAAACGCTTCCAGATCCTCCTGGTAGATGGGGGTCCCCGGCTCGAGATAGTCCACGCCCTTCAAGCGTGGGATGTCCATCAGCACTCCGCGGGTCACAATGCCGCCATGGAGGTTGATGATAGACGCGTTCGGACACCCGTCTTCCGTAACCGCGTTCTGTGAAACACCGTTGTACATCTGCCCCTTGTAGAAGATGTGGCAGAGCGCGTCGATATGGCTATGCGAGTAGCCGTGATAGCTGATGGTGTAGTTGTCGCTCACCGATCCGTAGTCGGACGGCTCGGCGTCGGGGTCAGGCACACCAAGCATCCGGCGCTGGAACGGGAACGGTACATCGGGCGCCTCCTCGGTGATCAGCGGATGTTCAAGCGAGACCGTGATCCCCTCGGTGACCAGTGACACCGCCTCGAGCCGCTTGGCCGGCGTGATGAGGTTGGCCGCACCCAGCTCGTCGTCGTCACCCCACCGACCCCAGTTGGAGAGGTCCGCCATCATCTGATCGAAATCCGCCTGGGTAAGGTCACGCGAGGGCGGGGTGACCTCGGGCGGTACATAGTCGGGTCCCGCCTGGGCCGTGGCGGCCGCGGCCGGCGCCCCTGACACCGGAGCAGAGCCTCCACATGCCACCGTGGCCGCAATCCCGACCACGAGTCCCGCCGCCACGCCAGCCCGTCTCCGCCCATATACGCGCATCATCGCCTCCCCACCCGGTCGCGTCTCGCTCTCGAGTGCGGTACGATAGCAGGTTCTGTCTGCTCTGTGAGGCGTCTCTCTATAGAAGGACTTGCATGTCTGCTGCCAATATCGTCTGGACCAAGATTGACGAGGCCCCTGCCCTCGCGACCTATTCGCTGCTCCCGATCGTTCATGCCTTCACCAAGGGCACCGGTGTCGAAGTCGAAACCCGCGACATCTCGCTGGCCGGCCGGATCATCGCCGCGTTCCCAGAGCGTCTTAGTGACGACCAGCAAATTCCGGACGAATTGAGCTGGCTGGGCGAGCTGGCCAAGACGCCAGCCGCCAACATCGTGAAGCTGCCGAACATCAGCGCGTCGGTCCCGCAGCTGCAGGACGCGATTGCCGAGCTCCAGGGCCAGGGCTACGACATTCCCAACTACCCGGAAGAACCACGGTCCGACGAGGAGCAGGCGCTACAGGCTCGGTTCGCCAAGGTGCTGGGCTCGGCCGTGAACCCGGTCCTGCGTGAGGGCAACTCGGACCGCCGTGCAGCCGGTGCGGTCAAGCGGCACGCCCAGCAGCACCCGCACAGGATGATGAAGAACTGGCCGGAGTCCGGGTCCAAGACCCGCGTGGCCCATATGGACGACAACGACTTCTTCGGCAGCGAGCGGTCAGCCACTATGACCGCGGCCGGCGACGTCCAGATTCAGTTTGTGGCCGGCGACGGCGACTCCACAGTACTCAAGGAGCGCGTCGCGATCGAGGCGGGCGAGGTAGTCGACGCCGCGGCGATGAACGTCACCGCGCTCAGGGCGTTCTTCGCTCGCACCATAGACGAAGCCAACCGGGACGGCGCGCTGCTATCGCTCCACCTTAAGGCCACGATGATGAAGGTGTCCGATCCGGTCATGTTCGGGCACTGCGTCTCAGTCTATTTCCAGTCTGCACTCGAAAAGCACGCTGCCCCCCTGGCCTCGGTGGGCGCGAACGTTAATCACGGATTGGCCGGCGTGCTCGACAAGCTCGACCGCCTGCCCGACGAGCAGCGGCGCGCGATCGAAGCCGACATCACCGCGGTCTACAACGAGCGTCCGCCGCTCGCCATGGTCGACTCGCGGAGGGGCATCACCAACCTGCACGTGCCGAACGACGTGATCATCGACGCCTCGATGCCGAACGTCGTGCGGGACGGGGGCCGGATGTGGAACAGCGGTGACGCGCTGCAGGACACGGTCGCCATGATCCCGGACCGCAGCTACGCCACGATGTACCAGGCGATCATCGAGGACTGTCAGCAGCATGGGCAGCTCGACCCCGCCACCATGGGCAGCGTGTCGAACGTGGGCCTGATGGCGCGCAAGGCGCAGGAGTACGGCTCGCACGACAAGACGTTCATGGCGCCCGGCGACGGCGTGATCCGGGTGGTCGACGGCAGCGGGGCGACGGTGCTCGAACAGGCTGTGGGCGCCGGTGACATCTTCCGGATGTGCCAGACCAAGGACGAGCCGATCCGCGACTGGGTCAAACTTGCCGTGACCCGCGCGCGCGCCTCGGGGCAGCCGGTGGTCTTCTGGCTGAACGCCGACCGTGCCCACGACGCCGAGATCATCAAGAAGCTCGAGGCGTACCTCCCGGACCACGACACCAGCGACCTCGCGATCCACATCATGGCCCCAGTCGATGCCATGCGGTTCTCGCTGAAGCGGATACGCAAGGGTGAGAGCACTATCGCCGCCACTGGCAACGTCCTCCGGGACTACCTGACAGATCTGTTCCCGATTCTCGAGCTCGGCACCAGCGCCCGGATGCTCTCGATCGTACCGCTCCTCAATGGCGGGGGGCTCTTCGAGACCGGCGCCGGTGGCTCGGCGCCGAAGCACGTGCAACAGATGCTCAAGGAGGGGCACCTGCGGTGGGATTCACTCGGCGAGTACTGTGCGCTCGTCCCATCGCTCGAGCTCGCAGCCCAGCAGGCCGACAAGCCGAAGGCGACGTTGCTCGCCAAGACCCTCGACGAGGCGATCGGCCAGTACCTGGCTAAGGGCCGCACGCCGTCGCGGAAGGTGAACGAGATCGACAATCGCGGCAGCACGTTCTACCTGGCACTGTACTGGGCGCAGGCGCTAGCGGCGCAGGACGATGACGCCGAGCTGAAGGTACGGTTCGGCCCGGTGGCCGCCCAGCTGGCCGAGGCCGAGGACGCCATCGCGGCCGAGCTGCTGGCCGTCCAAGGGGTACCGGTGGACCTCGGTGGCTACTTCCGTCCGGATCCCGAGCGGGCGGAGCAGGCGATGCGACCGAGCGCCACGCTCAACGCCATCATCGACAGCCTGTAGGATCCGCCGACGCCCACAGGAGGGTCAGCCGGCGTCGGAGGAACCCGCAGCGAGCTTGATCAACACGGCCTGCCCGGTCAGCAGGTGCAGTCGAGCGTAGTCGTCCCGGGAACCAACGAACTCCTCGACCGCCTTCTCCGCTCCGCGAGTCCGCTTGAAGCCGTAGTCGTCGACCACGATCATCCCGCCCGGCACCATCCGATTCGCGAAGTAGCGAAGTGCGAACAGGGTCACCGGATAGACGTCCACGTCCACGTGGACCGACCAGAAGTCCCCCACCTCATCCAGAACTGTGGCCGTCTGACAGAAGTCGCCTTTGGTGATCTGGACGTTGTCGTAATAACGGAGATAGCGCTCGACCTTCTCGAGCGACGTCGCCTTGAACTGTTTTCCGACCTTGTGTTTGCCGTCGACCGTCGGGTCGACAACGGCGTGGCCTTCGAAAGTGTCGAACACGTAGAGCGGGTTGGACCAGCCGTGGTGGCGG
>DEAA01000013.1:244215-262546 GCA_002346545.1 Acidobacteria bacterium UBA2994 | reverse complement strand
AGCGGGTTGGCCCAGCCGTGGTGGCGGAGCGTCTCGGCCACAAACCGTGCCGAGCCGCCGCGATAGGCACCAACCTCGGCAAGCGCCAAGTTATCGCAAGACAGGCCGCTGACCGCCTGCCACAGAGTGTAGAGCCGGTCGTAGTTCAGGTAGGTCCGTTTCTGCGCAATGGTGTCGGCCGCGATCTGTCCGAAACCTCCCCGCTCGCGAAGATCAGGTTTCTTCTGCGCGTTGTACCAGTAGTAGCTCCAGTGAAGCGCACGATCCAACGTCTCAAGCTCAGCGACCGGGCGCACGCCGAAGCCGAACGGCCGCAGAAAGCTCTCGGCGAATTGCCGTACACGACGGGCGACCGGGCGATCTGTCCGCGAGTCAGATTCAACGAGTTGATGGGCACTTTTCATGACGTGGGATGCAGCCGAAACCCTATCATGTCCCGCGCGGCTCGGCTTCTAGTCCACTGGACGGCAGGAACGCGAGCATCGATGACGAATTGGACGCGAGTGGTCGAACCGGGACGGTGACTGGTCGGATGCATGGTCAGGCGGCGGGCACATCGGGCCGCGACAACGTCTCTTCCACGAACCGCCAGAGCATGACCGCGCCAAACAGTCCGATGGCGGCCGAGGCGCCGAGCGCCGCGACGATCGAACCGAGAGCCGAGGTCAGCAACGGCCCCGAGAGAGCACCAACGTCGCCCACCATACGCCAGGCGCCGAGGAACCGGCTGGTGTCGTTGACCGGCGCCAAGTCGGCCCCCATCGTCAGCACAATGCCGCTCCCCATCCCATTCCCCACCGCCGCCAGCAGCGCCACCAGCGTCAAGGTGAGAGCGGACTCGGTCAGCGGCAGCAGAGCAAGGGCCAGGGCCATCAGCCCGATGCACATCAACCCGGCCGGTTTCCGGCCCCGGTGGTCTATCACCCAGCCCCCAAGGGGAAACATGAGCATGTCGAGGGTCGCGCCGAGGCTGATAATGCCGCCCAACTCATCGGGCGCAATGCCGAGACCGGTCCCCCATAGTACGAACAAGAGTCCCCGCTGTTCGCGGAGCAACTGGAGAGCGAAAGCGTAGGCACCGGCGGTCAGGAACACCTTCCGGTAACGGCGCAGCAGTGTCGGCACCAAGACGAGTAGCGCAGCGGCCGACATTCCGCCGATCTCTGGCTCCGAGTGCTCTGGCGGGGCTGGAGCAAACATCGAGACCAGTACGACCGCGATCACGGTCGCGGTCGTTACCAGCAGCAGCACTGGACGGAAACCCAGCATCTCGATGCCGATCCCGCCCGCCAGCGGCCCGACCAGCATGCCGAGCCGTTGCAAGCCGGCGAGACCGGACAGCGCGTTACCGCGACGATGATTCGGGATATGCAGGGTGATCAACGCCAGCCGCGCCAACAGCCAGCCACCCATGCCTGCGCCAAAAAGCAAGGTGGCAGCTGCAACGAGTCTGCTGTCGTCGGTCAAGGCGATCAGCACCGCCGCCCCGCCCATCAGCGCGATCGCGCTGACCATGCCGGCCCGGTGGCCGTAGCGATCGATCACCACGCTCGCGGGCAGGTTCACGGCGACGCTGCCGAGCCCGCGCATGGCATAGACGAGCGCGGCGTGCGCCGGACTGCCGCCGAGCTCCAGCACGTACAGCGGCACCACGACCAAGAGCACCGCCTGGGCAATAGCCATCAGGCCGGACGGCAGATAGACGGCCGCCGTGAGGGGCCGGAACGCGGAACTTGTCGCTTGGGTCAGAGCCGCTAGAGATCGCTCAGATGCTCAATGCGACCAGTGGAATCGCCAACCTGCTCACGGTAAGAGCCGACCTTGTCGAGCATGGTCAAGAGCAGGTTGGTCATCGGCGTGCCGTCGGCGAAGCGCAGGTGCCGACCGCCCTTAAGGGTTCCAGTCCCTCCGCCGGCGAGCAGCGTCGGCAGATTATCGTGGGTATGGGCGTTGCTATCGCTCAGGCTGCTCCCGTAAATGATCATCGACGCATCGAGCACCGAGCCCTGTTCGTCGTCAGCCTCGGCCAGCTTGCCCAGCAGATAGGCGAACTGCGCCACGTGGTGCCGGTCGATCAGCTGCAGCCGCGCCATCCGCTCCGGATCGTTTTGGTGATGCGAAAGACCATGGTGGGCATCGGGCACGCCGATCTCGCGATAGGTACGGTTACCGCCCTCTCGGCTATACATGAACGTCACGACGCGGGTGAGATCCGCCTGGAAGGCAATGGCGATCAGGTCGGACATCACCTGGACGTGCTCGGCGAAGGTGGGCGGCACGCCGTCGGGCCGGTCGAGGGTGGGCAGTTCGACCGCCCCGCGGCGCTCAGCGTTCTCGATTCGCCGCTCCACCTCGCGCACCGAATCGAGATAGTCCGCAAGCTTGCGCCGGTCGCCCGCACCGAGACTGAGCCGCAGCCGCGCCGCGTCGGCCATGACGAAGTCGAGCAGGCTGCGGTTCTGCCGTGAACGGACCGCGCGTACCGCCGGGTCGGTGGTCTCACCGTCGCCGAACAGACGCTCGAAGACGCGCCGGGGATTGTTCTCGTACGGCAGCGGCGTCGTCGGCGAGCTCCACGACACGGTGTTCGAGTAGGCACAGCTGTAACCAGAATCGCAGCCACCGACCATCCGAACGTCCTGCAGTCCCAGTTCAAGCGACGGCAGCGGCGTCGACCGCCCGATATCCTGGGCCAGCATCTGGTCGACCGACATACCGTTGCGAATGTCTGCGCCCTGAGTCTTCTTCGGGTGGACCCCGGTCAGCCAGCTAGCGCCAGCTCGGGCGTGATCACCTGGTCCATCTCCAAGCGCCTCTCCGTTGCGGTGAGCGAGACCGGTCAACACGGTCAACTGCTGCTGGAAGGGAGCGACAGGCAACAGGGTGGGCGACATGGTGAAACCTCCACCCTCGTCGGCAGGGGTCCAGTCGCCCATGATGATGCCGTTGGCGGTGTAGATGAAGGCCACCCGCGTGATCGGCGTCGCGGCACGGGCAAACGCCGGCGTCATCGCCTCAAGGAACGGAAGCGCGACAGCGGTCCCCATCCCTTGCAAGAAGGTACGACGTGGAAGCGAAGTGCGCGTGATCATGACGCGGGAGCCCTTCTGAACCTGAATGGTACGCTATCAACGATGGCTGCGACCAGCGCCGAAAACTGGTGGCCACCAGCCTCGACCCGCCGACGGATCTCCCGTACCGCCGGTTGATCGGACGCTTCCAGTCCTCGCCCCACAGCGTAGGTCAACAGCCGATCGGCCAGCGTCTCCACGAATTCTTGGCGGCGAGACAGCAGCACGTCACGCAACCCGGCGGGTCCGTCAATCACTGTACCGTTCGGGAGCGCGCCCGAAGCATCCACCAATCCGGATTCCTCCGAGCGGCGCTTGCCAACCGCGTCGAACGTCTCGAGGGCAAACCCGAGCGGGTCGAGCCGGGCGTGACAGACCGCGCACGCCGGATTGGCCCGATGCTGCTCCAGCGCCTCTCGCAGACTTCCCGCCGACTGCTCGGCGGTGTCCGAGAGCGGCGGCACGTCGGGCGGCGGTGCCGGTGGCGGAGCGCCCAGGAGATTCTCGAGCACCCACTTCCCGCGGAGCACCGGCGAAGAGCGGGTTGGGTACGAGGTCACCATCAGCACCGACCCATGCCCCAGGATGCCGCCACGGTCGGTCCCGGCCAGCGACACTCTCCGGAAGTAGCCGCCCTCGACGTCCTCGAGCCCGTAGAATTCGGCTAACCGCTCGTTCACGAAGGTGTAGTCCGCGTCCAGGAGTTCGAGGACGCTTCGGTCGTCACGGACCAGATGCTCGAGGAACAGCGTCGTCTCGCGCTCGAAGGCGTAACGCAGCGGCTCGTCGAAGTCACTGAACCGCTCAGGATCAGGGGTCCAGTCGGCGACATTGCGGAGGTGGAGCCACTGGCCACCGAAGTTCTCGACCAGCGACGAGGCCCGCGGATCTGCCAGCATCCGGACGATCTGACGGTCGAGTTCGTCCGGCTCACTCAGACGGCCAGCCGCGGCCAGTCGCAGCAGTGGCTCATCGGGGATACTGCTCCACAGAAAGAAGGACAGGCGCGAGGCCAGCTCGAAGTCGGTCAGCTGGTACACCTCACCCGCAGCGACACCGTCCGGCGTGGTCGCGTTCCGGAACAGGAAGCTCGGTGACATCAATACTCCGCTGAGAGCCATCTCGATACCCGCCTCAAAGCTCCCACCGTCCTCGCGCCCCATGTCGAACAGCTCAAGCAGTAGCGTCAGGTCGGCGTCGTTGACCCCTCGCCGGTAGGCCAGCCTGGCCAGGGGCGACAGGATCTCGCGAGCGCAGAGGTGCTCCGGCTCACCCGCCGATGGGCGACATCGGAAGATGCGCTGCCTACTCGGCGTCTCTCCGGGCCCGGTCGCGTCATAGGGACCTCCGACCAGGACATAGTCGACCGAGTAGAGTCCGGTCTGCTGACCGGCCCCCTCCTCCGATCGCGCGTACTCGGTGAGGAACCCAGCCCCGATCTCGTATTCGCCCGCCGTCACCGTGATCGGGATCTCGAAGTTCCGGGTACCCTGATTCGCCTCCTCAACGTCGAAATCGGCATCGATCAGCTGGACACGATGTCCATCGAGCCTTACGTCGAGCTTCGGCGCCGGCAGGTCGAGCGACCGTCGTCCACGGACACGTACGGTCAACGTGTAGTCGGCGTCAAACGGGAAAAAGTGGGTGGTAACGAGCCCCCCGCGTACGTTGAGCGGCAGCGCACCGAGCGCCTCGCCAGCCGTGCCCCGACGCGCTTCGTGACGGACGACGACCGGTCGTGGCGTCTGAGTGCCGACCGCCTGCTGGCTAATGCGGCGAGCGGCGCTGATGTACTTCTCGACGTGTAGCGGCGACACGGTAAGTACGTCCCCGATGTTGTCGAACCCATAGCCTGAGTCGTCTGCCGGCAGATCCATGGCATGGTCGAGATCAAGCGCCAGCAGATCCCGAACGGCGTTGGCATACTCCGCTCGATTCAGCCGGTGAATGGCGGGGCTCCCGGGATTCGGAGCAGCCGCGGCCAGTCCGTCGAGGGAATCCTCGAGCCAGGACACGATGGCGTCGAGGGTGCCGGCGTCCGGTGCCGGTCGGCCGGCGGGAGGCATCTCGCCCGCCCGTAGCTTGCGAAGCACCTTTTCGAAGACGTCGGTATGGCCAGCAAGCTCGGCCGCTGGTGCTTCGGCCAGACTCAGTCCGGCAACCAGAGTGCGATCGTTATGGCAGGCGACGCAGTAGCGCGAAACGGTGGCATCAACCAATTCGGCACCGCCTCCGCCCTGCGCCAAAGCCGGCACCGAGCAACCCGCGAGGCAGAGCCAGGCGAGCAGCAGCGTGCGACAGATCCACCTCTGTTCTCGCACTGGACGGACAGTTTACCATTGCACCATGCGACGCCTTAGCGCGCTCCTGGCGACGTGCGCGGTCGCCCATCTGACGGCCGGAGCCCTGCGTGCACAAACGGCCCTCGACCCGCTCTTCGACGCGGTGCAGCGCCGGGACATCGCCGCGGTGAGCCGGCTGCTGGCCGACGGCGTCGACGTCAACGTGACTCGGTCGGACGGCTCCACCCCTCTGGCCTGGGCGTCGCTACGCGACGACGTCGCGATCGCCAACGCACTGCTGGAAGCTGGTGCCGATCCGAACGCCGCGGACGAGAATGGCGAAACCCCACTGCTGCTGGCCAGCGCCCGTGGCAATCTCGCCATCGCCCGCCAACTGCTCGACGCCGGCGCGCGCATCGACGTGGCGCGCTGGAGCGGCGACACGCCGCTACTCGCCGCCGCCAGGAGCGGCAACGCCGAGTTGACGGAACTTCTCGTCGATGCCGGCGCCGACGTAAACGCCCGCGAAACGCGGATGGGCCAGACCGCACTGATGTGGGCCATCGCAAGCGGACACTCCGACGTCGCAACGCTCCTGATCCGCCGAGACGCTCAGGTGGACGCCAGTTCGACCAGCGGGTTCCTCCCCATCCTGTTCGCGGCCCGGCAGGGCGACGCCGCCGCGACCCGCGCGCTAATCGCGGCCGGCGCCGACCCGCACGTGGCGGCACCCGACGGACAAACGCCGTTCCTGCTGGCCTTGGCGGGCGGCCACGACGAGGTGGTGACCCTGATGCTCGACCAGGGTGCCGACGTGCAGACCCGCGATGATCAGGGCGCGACTCCGCTGCATGCCGCCGCACGGCAAGGCAAAACCGATCTTGTCGAGGAACTGGTGTCGCGAGGCGCTGACCTCCAGAGTAGAACCAGCGGGGCACCGACCGGGAACGCGGCTCGCCGCACGAGCGGGCTGACCCCGTTCCTAACGGCGGCGCTTGCGGGTCACACCGAGACGATGCGAACGCTGGCCCAGTTGGGCGCCGAGGCCTCGGCCCTCTCGAACGAAGGCGCGGGGGCGGTGCTGCTGGCCTCGCGCAGCCGTGAGCACGAGGCGGTGGTGCTCGCGGTCACCGAACTCGGGCTGGACGTAAATGTCACTCCGGCCGGCCAACCGAGCGCGCTGCACATCTCCATCCGGTTCGGTGAGGACGAGACGGTAGAGTTCCTGGTGCAAGCTGGCGCGGATCTCGAAGCGCTGGACCATCACGGGCGCACCCCTCTCGGCGAAGCGGAATATGAGGCCCCGACGCACACCATCGAGCTGATGCGGCGCCTAGTGGCCGAGCGCCAATAGGCCCCCTATTCCTCGAACGTGACCTCGAACATCGTCGGCCACCACTTGCCGGTGATGTAGAAGGTCTCGCGCTCCGGATTCCAGGCAATCCCGTTGAGTACGTCCGCGCCGGAGCGCTCTTCTGGAGAAAGCAGCCCCGAGGCGTCGATCTGGTGGGTCACCCGACCGGTGTCGGGATCCACGCGGACCAGATATTCCTCGCCCCAGACATTGGCATAGACGGCACCGCCCACGCACTCGAGTTCGTTCAGTTCACGCAGCGGTTGTCCCCGCAGCCGGACCTGCACGCTGCCCAGGTCCGCGAACGTCTCTGGATCGCGAAACGTCAGCCTGTCGCCGCCATCGGTCATCACCAGGCGCTGGCCGTCGTAGCATAGCCCCCACCCGGCGCCCTCGTAACTGAACGTACTCACCCGCTCGAGTGTGTTCGGATCGAAGACGAACGCCTCCTCCTCGTCGAGCGTGATCATGATGAGGCGATCGTCGACCAGCGCGAGGCCCTCGGCAAAGTACCGCTCCTCGATGGTGACGAGCGCCTGCACCTCACCAGTGGCGGGATCGACGCGCCGGAGGTCGGACTCTCCTCGGAGTCCCGTACTCTCGAAGAGCACGCCGTTCTCCCACACTAACCCCTGCGTGAAGGCTTCGGTGTCGTGGGGGATCTTCCGCTCGACGTTCACCCGGAGGCTACGGACAACAGCGGGCGCCACGCGCTGTTCTGATGAGACCGAGGGCGAGGGAGAAGATGAACGGATGGTCCAGAGCGTGCCGACCAGCAGGGCGCCGACCACGAGAGGCACACCCCAGGTGATAACGGCGGGCCGCCGCCCAACTGTGTCGGAAGACCCGGCACGGTTGGACGGCGAACGCCGTCCGGACTTCGGAGCCAGCTACTGCCCCTGATTCTTTTCGATGGCGCGGGCGCCGGTCAGCGTCCCGTCCATGCCGTAGTTACCCTCATGGCAGGCGTACTCGTACATCGGCAGATCGCTTTTCCGCATAGGCAACTCGACCGTCCAGGGCACCGTCCACGTCGACGGATCGGTCACGGTGAACTCGTAGATCAGGGTCTCGTCGTCCTGCCGTGTAATCCGCTCGACGAGGTGGAGGTTCTTGGTCGAGTCGCGGAAGCTAGTCTCGCGCAGGAAGTTCTTGGTCTCGACCACCAGGGTGTCACCTTCCCAGCGGCCACGCGACTCGCCAGTCCAGAGCGGCACGCCGGCGTGATCGCCGCCACCGAGCGGGATAACCCGGGCGTTATGCACCATCTCGTTCAGCAGCACCACGTGGTCTGGCGTCTGGAAGATTTGCACGTTCATATTGTAGGCAGCGGGCAGCATCGGCGGACCCGAGTTGAACCCGGTGATGCACCGCTCGCCCAGGGGACGGTCTTCCGGCCCCTCAGTCGGACGCTGGTTGATCCGCGTGCGTTCGGCCCGGCGAGCTGCGCCCTCGGCGGTCAACTCCGGAATCCGGCCGTTCGGCGGATCGATGACAAGTGACGTCCGGCGGGTGTCGACCACCTCGGTGCCCCGATCCCACCAGAAGTCGTTGTAGGCCAGAGCAAGATCGCGGGTCTCGGTGGTGCCATTCACCTCTCCTCGGGCGGTCGTGATCTGCTTCTTCTCCTCGCGATCGAGGTCGGCGTTGTTGGCCCGGACACGCTCAGCCGCGTACTGGGCCACCTCCTCGGCCGAGAGGAACTCCTGATCGGCAAACTCCTCGGGCCGCTCGAGCGGTGTCACGGTCCGGAAGTCCCAGACCCCACTGATGTCCGGGTGCCCGTGGGGCGTCCGGAGCTCTTGAGCAACGGCAAACAGGGGCAGCGCGAGCGCGGCCACGGCGGCGAACGCGGTCAGTCGAGTGGTCATTGGGCCAGTACCTCTACATGAAAAGGACGCTCAGACAGTACCACGTCTTGGCTGGTCCGGCGCACTAGGGACGCTCGCCGAGGTCGTAGGGTCTAGCCGAGCGGTTCCACCACCGGTCAATGCGCGGGGTCACCCAGAACACCCAGGGAATCATCATCGCACCCGCAATTAGGTCCACAACGTAGTGGTGACGGAGGTACACCGTCGAAACCAGCAAGCCGAGCACAAACACCAGCAGGATCGGGAACAACCAACGGCAGAACTTCCAGGCGTAGCCGAGCACCACGAAACTGACGGCGGTGTGAAGACTCGGGAACGCGGCGCGCGACGCCTCGTTGGGCATCAACGCGATCAGGGCGTTCTGGAAACTGGCGATGGCGCCACCGCCCAGGTCGACCGAGAACATACCCATCGCCTCGTAGTAGAGACGTGGCGGAGCAGCCGGAAAGATGAGATAGAGGATGTAGCCCGAATAGAAGCAGACCACGATCCCCAGCAGCGTCTCTCTGGACTGCTGCCGCCGGCCTAGCGCCCAGAGCACGCTCGACACCGCCACCGTCAGCGCGAAGAAATTCGTGTAGAAGAAGCTGAAGAACTCGGTGCGCGCCGGGGTAATGAACTGCTCCGCCCACACGACCGGCTGGAACCCGAACAGCCACTGCTCAAGTTGCATCAACTGCCCATGGATATCGTTCGGGTTGATCCATCGCACCGTGTCATGGAGGTTGGTGTACACGGCCACACAGAACACAAAGGGCAGAAACGTACGAAAGAAATCGACCGTGCTGCGGCCGGTCCCGTACGGCAGCCGATGCCGCCAGCGGTCGAGTGTCGGGACAATCATGGCGAGCAGCACTACGATCGCCAGGCGCAGGAGCCCCCCCTGGATACGGCGAGAATCGACCCCACCCGCATACAGGTCATAGTTCGCCCAGACGGTAACGATGCTCGAAGGGATAAAGAGCAGCAGAAACAGGAACTCTTCGGTGCGGAGTCGGGCACGCCAGGACTGGCCCGCTAAGGACGACATTGGTCCAACAGGATACAAGTACCGGTAGGCGGCCGAGGGCGCGGGAGCCTGTGACCAACAAAGCAACGCCGACCAAACGGACGGCTTGTCAGGAAACCTAGAAGAACCAGGCGAGGGAAATGTAACCGGTCTGACCCGCCAGGCCATACTCGGACGGTACGGGACGGAGCGGCGTAATCTCGTCGTTCCCCATACCGAAGTACAGACCGGCGCCCACCGAGACGTCGTTCGACGCTGAATAGGAAACACTGGGCGAAATGAGGGCGCTCCCATCGTTCAGGTTCACCAGCCACAGCCCGGCGACAGCCCAGAGGGGGTGCACCTGGTAGGACGCCTGGATCGCCGTCTCGTCACGCCCTAGCACCTGGAACTCGCCACGGCGGAACGGGGCAGACTGTACCAACGCGAGATAGCCGTCCGGCCCGGCGGCGGCTAGGTTGTCCCGCTGATACTCAGCTACCAGGAACAGATCGCGTCCGCCCAGCTGCACGATCCGGTCGATACCAAGGGTGCCACGGAACACGACCAGCCCGTCGACCTCGCGGAGTACGCCTTCGCCGCGCACGGCCCAGGCGCCGATACCGCCCGCGAACGCCCCGGCGCCAGCCGTGTCACCGTAGAGCGTGCCGGCCCAACCGGAGACCTCCCAGGTCCCGATCGACGTCAGTCCTCGTCCCAGCGCGGTAACCTCCTCACCGAGCAGGGTGTCGCTGGGCCGCACCACCAGATCGATCTGACTGAGTGGCCCGGGGTAGATCCGCGCACGCATCGCGTCGACCCCACCGCGGAACTGGCGAAAGGGATCGGCGGGGTTGAACGGCAGAAACGGGTCGGCCGGTGTCAAGAAAAGGGTCGTGCCCCAGGAGACCGCCTGCCGACCCACGGTCACCTCAACCGCCCCGACCGGTCGCCACGCGACCGCCAGCCGGTCGAACCGATGGCGCCAGCGCACGTGGTCCCCTTCGGTAATGGTCCAGTCCAGGTCGAACCACTCGCCCCCGCTGGGGACGGCACCCAGACCGAACCCGGCGCGGCTGTTTCGCTGCTGCGCCGTGGCAGCATGTTCATAGGCCACCTCGAACGACAGCGGCCCCAGGGACGGCTCCATCGACAGCCGGAGCCTGCTGAAGTCGGCCACGTTCGATGGCGAGATCTCGGTGGACGCGCTAAAGAAGGGAACCGTCTGGAGATAACCCGAAAGCCACGACGTCTGCGCCGCGGCTGGCAACGCGCCGCCCAGCACCAGGCCGGCGAGGAGCAGCCCGCGGACGACGCGGCTCGTCATACAGCGCAGATCTCGTCTGAATCGACCCGGCCGTCGACCATCTGCACCAGCCGGCGCGAGCGCTCCATCACCCGAGCGTCGTGGGTGGCAAAAACGAACGTCACGCCCAGGTCGTTGTTCAGCTCCACCATCATGTCGAGCAGCGCCGCGCTGGCGGCCGAATCGAGATTCGCGGTCGGCTCGTCGGCCAGCACCAGCGCCGGCTTGCTCGCCACCGCCCGCACCACCGCCACCCGTTGCTGCTGCCCACCCGACAGCTTCCCTGGTCGCCGGTCTTCCAACCCCACCATGCCGGTGCGCTCGAAGAGCGCCTGGACCCGAGCGCGCCGCTCAGCAGCGTCGACGGCCTGCAGCAGCATCGGGAACTCGGCGTTCTCCATCGCGGTGAGCACCGGCAGCAAATTGTAGGCCTGGAAGACGAACCCAACCTGATCGAGCCGCAGCTCGGCCAGCTCCTGATTCGACATGTCGGTGAGCTCTTGCCCGGCCACCCGGATCTTGCCGCTGGTGGGCCTGGTCAGCCCGCCGATGACGTTCAGCAGCGTGGTCTTGCCCGAACCAGACGGACCGGCCAAAGCAGTAAACTCACCGCGCTCGACGGTCAGTGACACGTCGTGCACGGCGTGCACCTCCTCGGCCTCCTGCGTGTAGGTCTTCCAGAGGTGTTCGGTCTCGACGGCAAGGGTATCGGGTGTCGTCATCGGTCGAACTTCATCGCCTCGGCAACGTCGAGTTTCATCGCGCGGAGGGCGGGATACACCGACGCGACAGCGCCGATAAACAGGATGAACGCTAGAGTCTGCGCCAGACGGGCAGGGCGGAACTGGGGCACCATCACCGGGTCGATGACCACGCCAGAGAAGGTCATCTCTTCTCCTATCAGCACCGAGAAATCGAGCCCATCGCCGAAGAAGTACCAGGTGAGTAGCCCGCCGAGAGTCACCCCGATGAAACCGCTCATCGCGGTGAGCGTCAGCCCCTCAATCAGCACCACGGCCCCGGTCTGCCCCGGCGTCAGTCCAAGCGCCTGCAGCACCCCGAACTCACGATGCCGGTGCAGCACCGACATCAGCACGGTGTTGACGATGCCGAAGGCGATAATCAGAAACAGAATGCCGAAGATGACGTAGTTGCCGAAGTCGTCGATCGCCACCGCCGCCGCTAGTGCCGGGTTCGCCTCGCGCCATCCGATCACCCGAGCCTCGCCGCGGCCGATCGGCTCGGACAACGCCCGCTCCACCGAGGCGGTGACGGCCGGCGCCGCCGCGCTGTCGGCCAACACCACACCAACATTCGTGACGTCCTCGCCCGAGCCGAGCCACTCGCCGGCGATACCGAGCGGAATGTGGACGGTGCCCTGATCGACCTCAGGCACACCGTTGCGGAAGATGCCGACCACGCGGAGCAGCTGCCCGCTGATCTCCCCGTCGGCGTCCTGCGCCTGCACCACCATCCGGGCCCCCAGATTCAGCTCAAGACTCTCCGCCAGCCCCACACCGATGTAGGCGGCCAGCCGGTCATCTGGTTCGAGATAGCGGCCCTCAACGACCTGCTCGTCGAGCGTGCTGAACGCTGACTCGGCCACCGGATCCACCGCCAGGATCTGGGCCGGGCGGGCGCCGGCCGCCGAGCTAGCCAGCGCGCTCAGGCTAAGCCGAGACGACACAGCCACCACCTGATCAGTGAGCTCCCCCGAGATGAGAACGGTCTCGGCTCGCTTCCGGATATCAGCCGGCAACCGGTGCTCAATCTTGCGGCTGGTCTGGAACTCCGGCTGCTGGACGGTGACGTGCCCGGTGGAAGTACGCACGCCTGAATCGATCCAGTTCTCGTGGGTCCCGTCACCGAGGCTGAAGGCGAAGATCAGCAGCCCCCCGCCGAGGACCATCACGAGGGCGGTGAGGATGGTGCGTCGCAGGTGCCGACGAAGATTCCGCATCGCCAGTTGGACGATGACGCCGGTGTGCATCGCGCGGCGTGGAGTCGGCATGCTACAGCCCCGCCAGGGTGTCGGCCGGCGGGACACGCGAGGCCCGCCACGACGGATAGAGCGCCGCCAGGAGTGCCGTGACGAAGAGCGCTGCGGCCGCGCCGCACCAGAAGGGAACGTCGTACTCGACCCGCAGGCTGGGGGTCAACAGCGCCCCCATCAGCGTCACGTCTGACATCGCCCAGCTCAAGTCGGGCGGCGCCTCGTGGAACCAGATCATGAACGGGAAGGTCAGGACCGCACCCAAGGCGAGGCTCAGCGTCCCTAGGGCCAACCCCTCGTACAGCACCACGCTCCGCACCGACCGCGGTGTGGCGCCTAGTGCCAGCATCACCGCGAACTCGCGCCGGCGCTCGTAGGTCGCCATGAGCATCGTGTTGGCAACGCCAAAGATGGCGATGGAGAACACCAGGATCACGATCACGAAATACATCGCGTCGGCCAGCGCGACGTATTCGACCATGGCCGGGTTCAGCTCCTGCCAAGGCACCACCTCGAGCGGCCGGCCGGTGGCGGGAAACGCGCCGCCCAGCCGCTCGGCCGTCGCCTCGGCAATCCAGGGGTCGGCGGTCGACACCGCCACCTCGTGGATGCGTCCCCGGTCGAGTACCACCAGATCCTGCAAGTCGCCCATCGGCAGTACCACGAAGGTCAGATCAAGCTCGACCAGCCCGGAGCGGAACACGCCCGACACCGTGTACAGGTCGTTGGCCATCGAGCCGTCGGCGCCCGAGGCCACCACGACCAGCTCATCGCCCGGCGCCACCGACAGCTGACGAGCCATCTCCTCGCCCACCAGTAGCTCGTTGCGACCGGCCTCCGGGAGCGCACCATCGCGCAACTCGTTGAGGAACCGGGTGAGTCCGAGTTCCCGCGCCACGTCGATGCCCATCAGCATCCCGGCCGACGTCGAGTCGCCGGAGCTAACCAGCCCGCCGGCATAGACCCGCGGCGCAGCAGCCACCACCGCCGGGTCAGCGTCAAGCGCCGCCAGCATCGCATCTACGTCGGTCCCATCCCGACCGCCGATGGTGTCGTAGAGGCTGCGTTCGGGCCGGAACTCGGCGTCGTGGATCTCGATCTGGCCGCTGACGAGCGAGGTGGCACTCTCGACCATTGCCACCATCAGGCCCTGCGACCAGCCAACGATGAACACCACCGCGAAGAAGCCGACGGCGAGCCCGAGCGCGGTTAGGACCGTGCGCTTGCGGTTCCGGCCGAGGTTGCGCCAACCGATACGAGACCAGGGAGACTCGGCCATCAGTCGCGCACCCGTTCAGCGCCGCCGCTGCAGCCGCTGCAGCGAGAAGAACGACTCGTCGATGTCGAGGTCGAACTCTAGCTCCTCGTAGCGAATCGTCGTACGCTCACCCGGTTTGTCGTGCGGCTGCATGTCCATCACCGCAGGCACCAACCGGCCGGCGAATTCCGTAAACTCGCTGTACTCCATCGTGCGCACCAACTCGCCGTCCTCGTTGTAGAAACGGGACCATAGCGGCATGTAGTCAAGCTGCTGCACCCGAAACTCGAGATGCCCCCAGATGACGGCCGCCTCTGATTTTGGGGTCAGGCGGAACTCCCACACGTCGTCGCCGTCACGGTCGCCGGCGAACGCGATCTCGATGTCGTAGTCCTCTATGAGCTGACTCTCCCGCACCAGGTCATCGTTGGTGAAGTGAGACCCCATCCAGGAGCCGCCCATCATTGATGATGGGATCTTGATGGTACGTTCCACCTTTGGCAGATAGTTCCAGATGTTGTCCTCGGCCATCAGCGTCGCCGTCCCCGCTTCCCGCGCCGGCGCCTGCACCCGCACCAGCGAGAACTCGGTACCGAGCGACCACATCTCCATGGTGATCTCGCGCTCCCAGTTCTCGGTGACCACCTCCATAGTGGCAACGCCCCGACTCGAATCGCCGCGGAGCAATCGGTCGACGCGCTCCATGATCTCAACCGGGTCGGGTTGTGCCACGACCGGAGTTACCGTCAGCGCGCCACTCGCCAGTGCCACCACCAGCGCGCGCACGATCTCTCTACGTCTCATCACCGTCTCCGTCTCTTCACACGAGGACCGCCACCGGAAGTCGCACAACAACCGACATCGACCAAGCGGTCAGATCTAGGAAGCGCTGGATCCGAACTAAAAACTGTTGATCAGGGACTTTAGTCGCCCTATTAACTATGGAGCGACGATACCACCGAATTCGATAGTGATCTGAGGCCTCACCCTGAGCATGCCTAGCATGACGGTAGGCGGCTCGACCCCATAGTCGGTCATGTCGAGGCGAACTTCACCCTCAATGGCCGCGCCAGTTCCAGACTCGGTCAGCGTCATCGGCACCGCAACGGTCTCGGTCGTCTCTAGGATGGTGAGCGACCCGGTGGCCGTCGCCCCATTTGACGTGACCTCGTAGCCATCCATCTGGAAGGTGATCTCGCCGAACTCGTCGGGCCGCATGGCCTCCATGAGGTGCTCGGTCATCTCCTCGTTGGGACAGGTGAACTCGGCGACGGGCACCGTGAGGGTGACACCCTGCACGCCTGACGAGAACCCGGCAGCGGCGGCACCCCCGCCCGCGGTGACCTCCGCGGTGCCGCTAACCTCGCAGGTCCATCCGCGGATCGTCGAATTGCCAGACACAGCAAAATCAACCGTCTGGGCCGAAGTGACCGCCGCCACACCGAGGACGGCACAGAAGAGCGCTAACCCACGTGTCACGATTCCCATAACTTCCTCAGAGTCCAAAGCCCATCCGGCTTTCGCGCATCATGATGGGATTCTTGCCCTCCATCACCATGCGCGAGGTGATCTGGTCAATGGCGGCGGTGCGGGTCTGACGCATCGCGATCCGAAGCTCGTCGTGCAGCAGATCAATGACCTTGGACACACCGTCCTCGCCAAAGCCACCCAGTCCCCACACGTACGGCCGGCCGATACCGACCGCATCGGCGCCAAGCGCCAGCGCCTTAAAGATGTCGGTGCCTCGACGCACGCCGCTATCGATGAACACGGGCACCCGCCCCCGGACCGCCTGCACCACCTCGGGTAGCGAGTCGATCGAAGCCCAACCGCTCGATTCCGCGCGACCGCCGTGATTCGACACGAAGATGCCATCGGCGCCGGCGTCCACGGCCAGCTCGGCTTCCTCGGCCGTCACGATCCCCTTCAGCACGAGCTTCATCTGGGTGATGTCTCGAAGCCGCTTCACATAGTCCCAGTCGTAGGGATAGCGCTCGCCGGCTGGTCCCTCAAGCCCCGCACGCATCGGCCGCTGGTAACCAGGCTGATGATTGTGACAATTCTGACAGAGCGCTCCCTCGTACCCGTCACCCTGGAGTGTCCGGCGAACGAGTTCGCGGTTGCTCCCGCCGATCAGGTCGACGGTCCAGACCAATACCGGGCAGCCGGCCGACTCGACCCGGTCGATAACCCGCTGGTTAACATTGAAATCTGGCACCGTATAGAGCTGGAACCAGTGCGGCTCGCCACGAGCCTCCATAATCTCGTCGTAAGACTGGGAGCTCGAGTGGGACTGCATCTGGAGGATGCCGTGCGTGCCGGCGGCGCGGGCCGCGCCCGCCTCGCCCTCGGTGTGATATCCCTCGTTGGCTGCGACCGGACAGAGAAACAGCGGCGACTCGAACTGCTGGCCGTAGAGCTCGGTCGAAAGATCCGGATTGTTGGCCGAGGGCCCTAGACGGCGCGGCCGGATGATCCGGCGCGTGAACCCTTCGCGATTGGCCCACCGGGTCTCGAAGTCGTCAACCCCAAGGTGCAGATAGTCCCAATGCTGGGGCAGATTGTTCGCGTGGCAGACCCGCTCGAAGTCCCACACGTTGATCGCGTCATCGACCGACTCGATCAGCTGTCCGTTGAACTGTCCGTCGATCGCGTCCGGCGGCTGCGCTTCTGGCGCCTGGCCCAACCCGGGATACTCCTGCCGAGAGGTAGCGAGCGGCATCTCAACCCCGCACTTGGCACAGGTCGCGGCCGGTGCCACGGCGCGACGCTCGGCCTCATTGGCCAGCGCCCGCTGCCAGCTCGCCGGCAGCCCGGCCGCCGCCAGGCCCAAGAATGGACTGGCGGCCAAAAGCTTAAAGAGCTGCCGCCGGCTCGCGCCCTGGGCGCCGAGAGGTCGATCCAATCCCCGTCGCGTCATATCCACTCTCCTGGAACGTACCCGTGTGTCGTCGTCCCGACCCCGGTCGGGCAAGTGTAGCCGAACGGACTTCGATTGCAACCGCGCCACTGGAGAACTCAACGGAGCCGGAGCTCGGTAACACACTCAACGTGCAGGCTGAACGGGAACATGTCGAACGCGGTGCACCGCTCGACCGCGTAGCCCGCCGCGCCGAGCTGGTCTAGGTCTCTCGCATGAGACTCCGCGGAGCAACACACGAGGCACACGCGGGGAGGTCGCAGCGTTCCGAGCGCCGCGTTCACCGCCTCGCCACACCCGGCGCGCGGGGGATTCGCAATGACAAGCGCAGGCGATCGCGGCCAGGGTCGAGCGAGGTACGACGCGGCTTCGGCACGAATGTAGCGAGCGGCGCGGCCAAGTCGCCGAGCATTGAACCGTGCTACATCGACCACGCGGGGGTCCGAATCGATCCCGGTAAGCACCGGGCCAGCTCCAGCCAACAGGCCATGAACACCAGCCCCGCAATACAGGTCCAGCAGGTCGTCCGCCGGCTCCCGACCGGCGGCATCACGTACAGCGGCGAACAGCTGGTCGGCCAGCCGGTGGTTGGTCTGGAAGAACGCCAGCGGATGCGACCGTAGTTCGACCGCACACACCCGATGCTGGACGAACGGCTCGCCTACCGTAAGTAACCGCGACGGCACCGACACCCCGGTAAGTCGCTGGTCCCGCTCCAACATCGCCTGCGCCCAGGGGAGGAACGACACCGGTTCGGCACGATCGACGGCCACGACGAGGTGAGCCTGCTCAGTGCCCTGCCCCAGGCACAGATCGAACCCGCGCACGGGAAACCGGCTGGAGGTCTCCTCGACATGCGCAACGACCCTCTCCACCAGCCGACGCCCGATGCTCGGCAGGATCCAGACCGTGGACCGCCAGTCCGCCGAGCCGTTCAGCGGGTCGGTCCCGAGCACCGCACAGCGCCCCTCGAGAAGCTCGACCGAGAAGCGCGCATGGCTCCGGAAACCACTGTCGATCGGACTGGGCCGCAGGTCAACGTCTGGCGACGGCAGCATCGCTCCGAGCACGCGGTCAAGACGCGCCCGGGTCTCGGCCAGATGCTGCTGGTACCGTCCGACGAGGTCAGATGGAGGCGCCATCGGCTCACGTATGATGACCGCATCAGTCAACCGGGGTGAGGACAAACCGGTGAACAGTACGACGCTCAGCAGCTACAGGGCCGCCGAAGTATCGAGGGCGATGAGGTGCGGCTGGACCGCTTCGACGACTACTGCGAGTGGCGACT
>DEAA01000013.1:218633-243930 GCA_002346545.1 Acidobacteria bacterium UBA2994 | reverse complement strand
GACGACTACTGCGAGTGGCGACTTAGCGGTAGGTGAGGCGCCCGGGAGCCTGAGGGAGCCACTACAATCTAAGGGTGATATTCGTACCTCGCGATACGGTGCTCCCTCTGGGCGCGCTGGCCGAACACCTAGATGGCACCCTGGTCGGCGACGCCGACGTCAGTATCCATGGCGTCTGCTCGCTCGACGAGCAGGCGCCAGACGCCATCGCCTTCTCGAGCGCCACCACGTCCGCCGCACTGGCGGAGGTGCTGGGCAGCCTCCAGGCTCGCGCGCTGGTCGTCAGCAACACGATCGACGAGTTCCCCGACCCGGGCCCGCCGCTTATTCGCGTCCAGGCACCGCTACCAGCGATGATCTCATTGGTGCCGCTCTTCTACGCGGAGATCGAGATAGAGCGGGTGATCAGCGATAAGGCCGACATCCACCCGTCGGCCGAGGTCGGCCGAGACGTCCATATCGGCGCCTTCTGCTCGGTGGGCGCGCATGCCATCATCGCCGACGAGGCGGTGCTGTACCCGGGGGTGGTGATCTACCCACACGCCGCGATCGGCTCGGGCTCGATCCTGCACTCGGGCGCGACGATACGCGAACGATGCGTCGTAGGCCGTGACTCGGTGGTGCAGAACGGGGCCGTGATCGGATCGGACGGGTTCGGCTACTACCCCACCCCAGAGGGACACCAACCGATTCCCCAGGTGGGCGTGGTCACACTCGACGACAAGGTCGACGTCGGCGCCAACACCTGCATCGACCGGGCCGCGTTTGGCACCACCCCGATCTCGCGCGGTGTGAAGATCGACAACCTCGCCCAGATTGGCCACAACGTCAGCATCGGCCAGGACACGATCGTGTGCGGAGACGTGGCCATCGGCGGCAGCACCAAGATCGGCAAAGGCGCGGTGCTTGCGGGCGCGTCGAGCTTCGCTGACCATCTGGAAATTGCCGACGGCGCCCGCTTTACCGGACGCGCCGCGGCCGGTCACGCGCAGAAGTACGAGAAAGGTGACTATACGGGATATCCCGCCAGGCCCATTACCCAGTGGAAGCGCGAACAGGTGATGATCCGGAAGCTGCCGTCGATGCTGAAACGGCTACGGGAACTGGAGAAAGCGGTCGAGGGCCAACCGTAGCGGCCCCCAACCCATTCGTGCCTACTGCACCGAGTACTTCGTGAACGCGCCGCCGGCCTGCGCCAGCGAGTTCGGCCCCTCGGCCGCAAACACGTTTCCGTCGGCATCCACGGCAACCCCCTCACCCGCGGTGCCCTGGTAGACCCGATTCTCCCGCTCGAAAGGCGGGATCATGGCGGTGATGTGGTCGCCGTCCACCGGTCCGATCCGGACGCCATTCCGCCAGTTCGGGTGATTGATCGGGCTCGACTCGGAGTCAATCGCGTAGACCATCCCATCCTGGATGAACAGACCGCTGATCCGGCCATAGGCGTAACGTGACTCAAGGTAGTTGCCTTCCTGGTCAAAGATCTCGATCCGGTGGTTGCCGCGGTCGGCTACCCACAAGCGCCCCTCAGCGTCGAACTCCATCGCGTGCGGCGTGCGGAATTCGCCATGGCGGACACCGATCTGGCCCCATTCCTTGATGAAGGTGCCATCGGGCGCGAACTTAAGGATGCGACCGGTCGCGCCCGCCTCGAGCCCTTGCTCGATCGCCTGGTTGCTGGTCATGTTCTGACCCTGGTGACCGTCCGAGACGTAAATGCTGCCGTCGGGGCCGACGATGACGTCGTTGGGCTGGTTGAGTTGGTTGGGTCCGCTGCCAGGCTGGCCCGCAGTTCCCAGACTCATGAGCAGTTCGCCCTCGGGGCTGAACTGGTGCACCTGGTGTCCCTTGGTACCATCCGCGTTCCCGGCGAAATCGGTCACCCAGACGGTGCCGTCTTCCGCGGCATGGATCCCATGCGGGGTGACCATGACGCCGCCCCCAAAGTTGGCGAGCACCTCACCCGTGTTCCGATCGAACTTGAAGATCGGGCCGACCGGGTTGTTGTCACAGTTGACCGGCGCTCCCGCGCCAAAGGTACCGGCGCCGCATCGTTCGTACGCCCAGAGATGCCCGTCATTCGGGTCGATGTCGACCCCGGCCGTCGAGCCCCACTCCCGCCCCTCGGGCAAATCGCCCCAGTTCTGGGTGACGACCGGATTTGGATTTGGCATCCCCTCACCGCTGATGGGATTACCGGCCGGCATCGAGGCCGAGGCCGGCTCTTCCATGGCGGCAGGCGACTCGGACGGCGCACCGCAGCCGGCCAGGAGGCTTCCAGCACAACCGAACGACAACAACTGCAAAGTTCGCTTCGATGACATGACTTCTCCCCTTGCGACCTGGTCGCAGAACTCTTGATGCCGCTTACCGTAGCACGGAAGTTACGCCGATAGGCTGGCTACGAGCCAGGGGCAGCCCAGCTCCCACCGGGCTTCCGCCCAATTCCTGCTACAAAGCCTCCGCCGGCTGAACTCAGAAGCTCCGCAGCCCGGGACACAGGGCCGGCACGGACCTAAAAGCGGAAGAGCCTAGTTAACTTGATCACCAGGGCGCGATTCTCGAGTACTGGCGAGCGGAAATCGAGCGTGTTCCGCTCGTCGGTGTAGACCACGAACAGTTCACTCCCCGGCTGGTATTCCCAGCGGAACCGGAGGTTCGTCCCCAGCGAATCGAGGGTGGAGTTGTACTGCACCAGCGCGGCGACGAACATCCGCGGCGTCATCGAATAAGTCGTACGAGCCGAGACGAGCCTGGTCTCGAACTCGCCCTGAGGCAACGTGATTCGATTCAACGACACCGAGGGCTCGACGCTCAGACGCGGTGACACCGTAAGCCGTCCGAACGTGTAACCCACCCCGACGCGATCACCGTCGAAGAAGCCACCGTGGTCGACGCTGAGGCCGCCAGACAGCATCCGCTGCTGTCCAAACGCGTAGACCACCCGTGTGTTGACGAAGTTGTAACCGCCCACCGGAATGCCGATGTCCGATGTGATGTCGAAGGGACGGGCGAGCCGTTCGTAGTTGCTGGTGGTGCCGGCGAACAAATAGTCGCCGTTCTCGAACTCGATTCCGAAGATCCCCTGCTGGAGGCGGGTCTCCGGTTGATTGGCACCATCGGTCGTATAGTCGAGACTTGCCTGGAACAGGAACTTCCGGATCGACGGCAGCGAGCGCGGCCGCGGGCTGAACCGAAACTGGGCGAAATTGCGTCGGAAGTCGCGACGAGGCACGAAGCCGAGCTCGGGGTTGAAGTTGGCGCCGACTGCCAGTCGATCCAGGGTAAGCCCCCAGCGATCGCCCCCGTACTCGAACTGCGCCTGATAACTCGTGTCGTCGCCGCTCACGCCCAATGTCTGGGTGCGAGCTAGGTAGGAAGTGATGCGAACGTTGTCGTAGAACGAGAAGACCCCGTCGACACCGAAGGTCTGATTCGCCCCGTTGCCCTCAAGCGACACCGAACGACCCGTGAACAGTGCCCCGACTGCGCTCCGGCGGAGCACATCGCGCTTGGCCCGGACCACGGAGAAGTTCGTCGGCCGAGCGCCCGAGATTGCCTCGTCGCCCGTCTGCACGTTCAGCAACCCGAGGCTGTAGGGCCCCACCTTCCCCGTCAGGCGTCCGCCGGCCTGAATAGGGACGGTACGGCCGTTCTGCAGCCCGATGCGCCGGCTAAAGAACATGATGGGGGCGGTGGTCCCTCCAAACTCACTGCCACTAAAGTAGAACGTGGCGGCGTCACCGCCCTGCTGCCCGCCGGCGAAATCGAAGATGCCCTTACCTTCGAGGAAAAACTCCCGCTTCTCGGGAAAAAAGAGGCTGAACCGGGTCAGGTTCACCTGCTGCTCATCCACCTCAACCTGCGCGAAATCAGTGTTGTAGGTGACGTCAGCCGTGAGCCCGGCGGTAACCCCGAACTTGGCGTCGAAGCCTGCGTCTCCGCCCAGAGCGTTCCGAACCATCGGGGTCGCGTTCAGATCTGAGCTGAGGTCGGAGATCGCATACGGCTTGAGCTCGACGCGCGCCCCGGAGTCCGGCACCTCGAGCCCGGCGAGCGTCGCCGCCGACGACATCTTGTAGAGCCCTTCCCAGGCCAACGACGCCGGCATCGGGGTAATGAACGAAACTTCGTTCTTCGACACAACACGACGCTGAACGTTAAGACCCCAGGGCTGCATCTGTCCGGCCCGGTAACGCAGTGACTTGAACGGAATGGCCATCTCCATGGTCCACCCCTGGTCGAAGCGCCCGACACGGACATCCCACACGGTGTTCCAGTCGACGTTTTGGCTTCGCTCGTCAGTGATCAGGGAGTCGACCAGTCCCCCGACCGCGTTGGTGGCGAAAGCGAACGCGTTCCGCCGGTCGTAGAACGTATCGAGGACCACCGTAATGGTCTCGTTGCCCCACATGTTCATGCCATCGCGATTCATCACATCGGCGATGATGCGCCCGGGCTCCTCGCTCCAGCAGCGTGTCGACACATACAGGGTATCGGCGTCGAACGCCACCCAGATCTCGGTCTGATCGGTCGCGGGAGCACCCTCGTCCGGCTCCTGCTGGATCATTTCAGTCACCGGCTCGACCTCACGGTAGAGACGCTCATCTAACTGGCCGTCGAGTCGCAGCGGCTCGTCGAGGCGGATGGCGCGCATCGTCACCCGCCCCTGGGCGTCCCTGGCCACCACGGCGGGAGGCGCCGGAGGAGGTGGACCGAGAATGCCCTCAAACCCGGCCATGCGACCGGCGTCTCCCGCTGGAGAGGGTGGACGGCTCGCGGGCGTCTCCCGCAGGAGTTCCGCGAGACGCGCGACCAGTTCGTCCTGCAGCGGGAAGAGGTCCTTGAAAGCACCGTTGACCTCGACGACACGCGGGGCCCCGTCGGCGCTCAGTTCCAGCCGCGCGGTAATGCTGAGAACCTCCCCAGACCGCTGAAACGAGCCAGTAACCCGCCACCGCACGCCAGGAGGCGTAGCGTGGCTGAGATCTATGGCAATGGTCTCTGCGATGCCCTGCCCGATCCAGTCGTCGAGGACATCCCCACCAAGGTTGTCGAATGGCCTAACGTCGAGCGCAGCGTGGGCTGGATCCGTTCGCCCTGCCGGCGTGACGATCTGCGCCGTCGCAACCGATAGCAACGCGTGGCCCAGAACGAACGAGGTGTACCCAGTCACCAATATTCGGAGTGACACAGCCGCCTATCATAACCGCCAGCGCTGCCCGCTAAAGAAAGGAATCCCAGCAGTGCAACGCCAAGCCCCTATGGAGAACCTGTGGGCGCTCCTGATGGACGCAAGGCATCGACGCCTAAAGGGCGTGGCGTTGCAGGTAGGTGTTGTGTTCCGCCGAACGAAAGAACGACACCGGATGTGGACTAACCGCGAAGTGCGTCCGCTTCACGTCCCATATCGAATAGGATTCGCCAGTGCGTGACCAGACCATCGCGCACGGTCATCGCCATGGCCCAATCGGATTCCCATTCCTTCCCGGTTGCTAAGGCCCGAAACCGCATGAATCCCAAGACCACGACTCGGTCACCACTGGTGAAATACTCTCTGTCTTCGAGCACAAGCGCTTCTTCAGCAGCGCCCAGTTCACCCAGAAACTCTCCAACCGCAGCTTTTCCCTCATATAGCTTGTTGAACGCTGGCCCGTCTGGTCCTCGATGATCCCAGACCACGTCATCGGACAATAGCGCGAGAAACCCTTCGCCATCGCCCGCACGGAATCGCTCGTAGATCTCCTTCACCACCTGAACGTTCGCATCACTCATATCTCGTTCGTCCTTTCATCTCTTGTTTCACTCAGACCGCCTCGAGATGACCGCGAGGCGCTAATACCCTTCGAGAACCGGGAACGCTTCGTCTGTTGGCAGAGTCTGCACGCCCAACGCGTTGAGCGTCATCGAGACCATTCTAGATCGCGCAACGGTCATAGCGATGCTCATCAGCTGGTGTGTGTCGTAGTGCTCACTGAGGTCGTTCCATGTTGAATCGGAGATCGTGGCGTCGCGGTACATCTCGTTCGCCGCTTCGATCAATGAAAGCTCTCTTGAGCTCCAGCCTAGCGCATCCGCCCCTTGCGCAATCCAGACCGGATCCAGGCCATGATCACGCGCGCGCCCAACACTTCCGACGTGCTTGGCCCACTCGTAGACCGACTGCGTGTTCCAAGCTGTACGGAGCGTCAGCAACTCTCGGTCGTACGGTGTAAGTCTGGACCGGTCTGCGCTGAAAACGTAGTTCTCGTTGTCCTGCCACCAATCAGCAAGCACCGTATGCTGACGAAGTGTGCGGGCAAGCCGCGATCCGTCACCATCGACCGGCTCCACCCGCGGCGTCGTGAGCGATGACTCACGATCCGGTGCCGCGAGCCGATAGGCGACCGTCGATGCAGGCAGTCGGAAGGAAGCAACATCAGCGTCTGGCTGCACGCCGATCGCGTTAAACAGAGTCGCTTGCGCAGCAACGGTCGCGACGGTCACGACCGCATCAATCAAATTGTCTCGGTTGTACTGCTCGGCCAGACGCTGCCAGGTCCTGTCGGTCACCGACGAGTTGCGGTACATCTCGTCGGCCAAGCCAATAAGCAGAGTCTCGAAGTCACTCCACCCTTCCGCAGGTCCCGCCGCGACACGTCGCACATCATCCCGGTTCAGCCCCGCATCGGCGGCGTAACTCGTCAGGCTGGCCCACAGGCTAGCGCTCTGGGTCAGCCAGGCCGTGCGAAGGACAAGTAGTGCTCGGTGACGCGGTGACAGCGTTGACTCGTTCCTTACGTAGTTGAGCAGCGGGAAGACCCGGCCCGCCATACCAGGAGCGCGGAGCAAGACATGGAGAGCGTTGTCTAGAGTGCTGTCGACGCCGTACCGGTCGACAACCTCCCGCTGTGCACTGCTCCACTCCAATTCCGGCAGTGGTGACACGCGAAACGGCGTCCACGCCGGCATCGTCAGAATATTGCCGGGCGGATCGGTCACGGCGAGCGCTGGCTCGATCCTGAGGAGGATCGCGTCCTCCTCCTCCGTCAGCAGATACAGGAAACCATCTGGGGCCTGGACGACGTGCCTGATCCGCTGCTTCAGATCGGTGAGCAACCACTCCCGCCGAACTTCCTGCCCAAGGCGATTAAAGACGACCCGCTCTAGGTGTCCTGTCCGCTGCATTCGCCCGACCATCATCGAACCGACGAACAGGCTCCCTTGCCACTTCGGGAAATGCTTGCCGGTATAAAAAGTTAGCCCCGAGGGACCAATTGACGGCCACCACATCAACTCGGGGCCCGTGAAACTCGGTCCTTCGGATAGGCCAGAGATCGGGGGGCCACCGTATTCGCGGCTGTAAGTAGCGATCGGCCACCCGTAGTTGGAACCAGGCTCGATAATGTTGGCTTCGTCCCCTCCCTGCACACCGTGCTCGGTCGCCCAGAGCTGGCCCGTACCAGGGTGATGGGCAAGGCCGATCTGGTTGCGGTGACCCAGTGAGTAGATCTCCGGAAGGTAGTCCTCGCGGTCAAGGAACGGGTTGTCTGCGGCGGCGCCACCATCATCCTGCAGGCGAAGCAACTTCCCAAAGTGGGTGCCTGGGTCCTGCGCATCCTCTCGTCCAACCACGCGGCACCCATCGGGAGGCGTGGCGACAACATAGGACCGCATCGCTCCGCCCACCGTCATGAACAGTGTGTCATCCGGAGCCCACAGAAGGCGGGAGGCTGCAACACCCTTCTCCCATCCCTCAGCTACGAAGAGGTCCCGAACATCAGTTAACGAGTCACCCTCTAGCCGTCCGCGCGCCAACGCGATCGTCGAGCCCCTCTCACCTCCACATGTCTTCGGTTTCGAGTAGGTCAAGTAGACGAGGCTGTCATCCTTAGGGTGGACGGCCACATCCATCAAGCCCGCCGGTCGTGAATCCAGAAACGCCTTCGGAACACCCGAGACGTCCTGGTCCAGAAGCTGGCCGTCACGGACGATCCGCAACGCGCTGCGGTCCCGTTCGGTGATCAGGATGTCGCCGTTGTTCCGAAACGCCATGCCCCACGGATGTGACAGTCCGTCGACGATTGGTACGACCCGGATCTGGTACTCGGCGGTGTGGAGCAGCATCGCCTCAGACGGTGGCGGAACCGCCGGGACAATGCTCGGTCCCTGGGCAAACGAGAGACCGGCGGCCGCGATCAGGAGTACGTGCGCAAAAACGACGGTGGTCCGATCTAGCGATTGCCCCATGACAGAACACAGTATGGCACTAGGCCCTGCGCGGTGTGCCGGGTCTCACCTGCAGGCTCTGGCAACAGAGGAAGGAAGGGATCTCCCTCCAGCGTTGCCCTAAGGTTTCTACTACATTGCCTGCGGCTATACTCGGAGCTCAATCGTCCCACAACCGACCGCAGGGGTTGCGTATGCGACGTAGATTGTTCGGCTCTGTCTTGGGCCTGGTGGCCTTGTCTCTCGCACTATGGCCGAGCCCCGCGCTGGCCCAGCACGGCGCGGCCAATGGCGAGTGGCGTACCTACGCCGGCGACCTCGGTGGTACCAAGTACTCTCCGCTCGATCAGATCGATGCGACGAATTTCTCCTCGCTCGAGATCGCCTGGCGATGGGCGTCGGCAGACGGGGCGCTCGATCTGGATGCCCTGCGGGAGCTGCACCCCGAGATCGGAATCCGCAATTTCAAGACCACACCATTGATGGTCGACGGCGTCGTGTACGTCTCGACTCCGCTCGCCTTGTCGGCGGCGCTCGAAGCCGACACGGGCGAGGTGCGCTGGCAGTATGACCCCGAGGCGTATCGTGCGGCTCCCTACCCGCACGCCAGCGTGCTGAGCTACAACACACGAGGACTGGCCTACTGGGCCGAGGACGATGGCCGTGATGCGCGCATCTTCTACGGTACGAATGACGGCTATCTTCTGGCCGTCGATGCGCGCACTGGACAACCCGTCCGCAGCTTTGGTGACAACGGCCGGGTGGATCTCGCGGAAGGCATTCCTCGTGCGCCTCGGGACACCACCGACCGGCTTGGCTATAGTTGGCTTGGCGTCGCCTCAGCGCCTATCGTCGCTCACGATGTCGTCGTGACTCCCACGGTCATCTCCGACATCAGCATCACCAAGGAAGCGCCACCGGGATGGGTCAAGGGTATCGACGCCAGGACCGGCGATACAAGGTGGACGTTTCGCACGGTTCCGCAGGCCGACGACTTCGGGGCCGACAGTTGGCAGAACGAATCGTGGCGCTATTCGGGAAATACCAACGCATGGGCCACATTCGCGGTCGACGATGCGCTTGGCTACATCTACATACCCACAGGTACCGCGACCAGCGACTACTACGGCGGTCACCGACTGGGTGACAACCTGTTTGCCGAGAGCCTGATCGCTCTCGACATCGAGACTGGGCAGCGCGTGTGGCACTTCCAGGCCGTGCACCACGGGGTGTGGGACTATGACTTTCCGACGCATCCGAACCTGGTCGACGTGACAGTCGATGGGCGCGACATCCAGGCCATCGCGCAAATTAGCAAGCAGGGGTTCACGTATGTCTTCGACCGAGAAACGGGCGATCCGGTCTGGCCAATCGAGGAACGGAGTGTCGAAGTAGACACGAATCTGGACGGCGACGTCTTGTCGCCAACTCAGCCGTTTCCCACCAAACCGCTCCCGTTCGAAGACCAGGGGGCCTCAATAGATCAGCTTGTTGACTTCACGCCTGAGATTCGAGCCATGGCGGTGGAGGCGGTGCGGAACCATCGGCTCGGCGGCCTCTTCACGCCGCCCATGCTGTCGGAGGAGGGCGGCCTCCAAGGAGCCATTCAGCGCCCGGCGATTGATGGCGGGGCCAACTGGAACGGGTCTGCCGTCGACCCAGAAACCGGCTTGCTCTATGTGCCATCGCAGAACGCCTACTCGGTCATGCAGTACTACACACCCGATCCGGCGGACGGCGGCAATCTGAATCTGACGCAAGGCGGTTTCAACACCGCAGCGCTGATGCCGCAG
This sequence comes from Acidobacteria bacterium UBA2994, assembly GCA_002346545.1. Lineage (GTDB taxonomy): Bacteria > Acidobacteriota > Vicinamibacteria > Vicinamibacterales > UBA8438 > UBA2994. The sequence goes on along the minus strand of DEAA01000013.1, from coordinate 233,929 downwards.
GGGCTACCCCTCTTTAAACCACCGTACTCGCGGATGACCGCCATCGACCTGAACACAGGAGATCACGCGTGGATGCAGCCCAACGGCGACGGCGATCGCTACCGTCGGCACCCGATGCTGCGGGAGCTGAACCTCCCGCCCCTCGGCGGCGAAGGGCGGGGTGGCCCGGTCCTGACGAAAACGCTGCTGATTAGTGCGCTCACGGCCGGTGGCACGACCGGCGGTCCGCGCCTGGTCGCGCGAGACAAGACGACCGGAGCCATCGTAGGGTCGGTAGATCTCCCATCGGGCGCGATCGGGACACCGATGACCTATATGCACGAGGGCACGCAGTACGTGGCTCTGACCGTCGGTGGTGTTGTACCTGAGCTCATCGCGCTCGCACTGCCCTGACGGGAGCAGGAGGCTGATGCGACGAACGCGGGCCCCACTCTGTCGGCGCGCCCGTCGGCGTGGGAACCACATTCCCAGTAGAGGATGTGATACGTCGATGGGGCGCGGTGGGAACCGTGGTCCGCGTGTAGGGGCGATGGCGTCGCAGTCGCGATGCGGGAGGCAGAGATGGTTAGAAGGGTTGTCCTGACGGCGCTGGTGTTGAGTTTGGCGCCGTTGACCGGGGCGCTAGCCCAGACCCAGGAAACAGTGGAGTCGGCGCACGCTGTGCTGGATCCGGGCACGAACACCGACGACCTCGGGATCACCATCCCCTACCCCGTGTCGCATCCGGGACGGCGCTACCCGGCGTCGGACGAGTTCCCGACCGGTCCGGAGATTGGTGAGCGGTTGCCCGCGTTCTCGTTGCCGAACCAGCAGGGCCGCGTGGTCGAGTATCACGCGGACTTGGATGGCTCGAAGTCGATCGTTGTGTTCTATCGCTCGGCAGTGTGGTGACCGTATTGCCGCACGCAGCTGGTCGAGCTGCAGGACAATCTGGAACTCTTCACCGAGGCTGGCATCAAGGTCTACGGTGTCAGCTACGACAGTCAGGAACAACTGCGGGCATTCGCCGAACAGTATGGCGTGACCTTCGACCTGCTGTCCGATGTCGACTCCGCGGTCATCCGAGATTTCGGCATTCTCAATACGCTGATCTCGCCAGAGGACCCGGAGGAAGCCGCTGGCATGAGCTTCTACGGTGTGCCGTTCCCCGGTGTGTATGTCACCGACGAGCACGGCGTGGTGACCGAGAAGTTCTTCCACCGCCACTACGCCACCCGCGAGTCGGCCGGCGCAATTCGCGACTCCGCGTTGGGCGAGATTCTGGCCCGGCACGAGACGCCCGCGGCCGAGCTGACCAACGAACAGGTGCAGATCTCGGTGTTCCTGTCAGACCCCTCGCTGACGTTCGAGACACAGTCGACGATCTACGTGCGGTTCGAGCTGGAAGAGGGGCTACACATGTATGGCCGACCGCTCCCGGACGGCTATATAGCCTCGGAGGCGGTGGTCCCGGACACCGCCGGACTGCGGGTGGGTGAAGCGCGGTACCCCGCGACGCAGCCGCTGGCATTCCCCGAACTTGGGGTCACCCTGAATGTCTACGAAGGCGTCGTCGACATCGCGATCCCGGTAACGCCGAACTCGGAGCTGTTCGGTCCAGCGCCGGGCAACCAGCCGACGGAGTTGGAGATCCCGGTCGAGGTGCTGTTCCAAGCGTGCAGCGAAACTATCTGCTACACACCACGAACTGAAACCTTGTCGGTGAAGCTGCCGGTGGAGCCGCTGCTGAACCCCGGCGATCCGAGACGGCCATAGCCAGTTCACTGAAGGGACTGCTACGGACGCCTCGGCGCCAAGTCTCCCCCGCAAGTTGTTGAAAAGAATGGAGGCGCCGCCCGGATTTGAACCGGGGATGGAGGTTTTGCAGACCTCTGCCTTACCACTTGGCCACGGCGCCGTTCGAAGCTGACCTGGCAGGTATCACGGTCTGCCCGGCCGTGCCGAAGAATGCGAGAGCCCGCACCCGAGGTGAGGAAATGGAGCGGGAAACGGGATTCGAACCCGCGACTTCGACCTTGGCAAGGTCGCACTCTACCACTGAGTTATTCCCGCCCTCGAGCGTGCGCGATCACGAAGTGATCACACGCAAACTACCGTAGCACAGCGGGTTGGGCGGCATCAAGACACAGCCAACCCGCGTGGAAGGCACTAGCGACTACCTCGACCTCAGCAGACTCCTCCGACGCCAGGGTTGCTCCCACCACGTCGAACCGGGCCGGCGGCGCGCCCAGGAGATAGCTCCGCACTATGTTGACCACTCGGCGCTGCTTGCGCCAACCGTTCGCCGACGGTCTGCCTTGCACGAGTCTCCGGCCCTGCACGGCAGGAGACAGAAACAGGATCAGCGGCTACTTCCGCTTCCATGTGGTGCCCGCAGGTGTGTCTTCGAGGGCGACACCGCGGGCATCGAGGTCGTCGCGGATGGCGTCGGCAGCGGCAAAGTCGCGACGGGCGCGCGCCGCCTTGCGGTCGGCGATCAACTGCTCGATCTCGTCCACCGGCACGCCGGGCTGCGCCTCTTCGGCGCGGCGGAGCGAGATAACGCCCAGCACCTTGTCAAACTCGTCGAACGCAGCCAGCACCTCAGCCGCATCCCCCTGCCCCAGTTCGTCGTTATCAATCGAGGTATTGACAAACCGAATCAGCTCAAACACAACGCCCAAGGCGCCCGGCACGTTGAGGTCCTGCCGCAGCTTCGCGGCAAAGTCGGCGCGAGCCGCCTCGACTCGCTCGGCCACCTCGTCATGCGTCTCGCCGCCGGTCAGTTCCTCCAGCCTGGCCAGACAGCCGAAAAGACGCTTCAACGCCTCCTCCGCCTGGTCGAGGCTACCCCAGTTGAACCTGAGCTGCTTGCGGTAGTGCACCGACAGGAGGACGTAGCGCAGCGCCGAGGCGCGATAGCCCTTGTCGAGGACGTCCTGCACCGTGAAGACGTTGCCCAACGACTTGGACATCTTCACACCCTCGTCCATGAGCAGGTGCTCGACGTGCACCCAGAACCGCGAGAACGTCTCCTTGGTGGCGCCTTCTGCCTGCGCGATCTCGTTCTCGTGGTGCGGGAACACCAGATCGACCCCACCGGCGTGGATATCGATCGGCGCGCCGTCGAGCAGGCGGAGCGCCATGGCTGAGCACTCAATGTGCCAGCCCGGCCGGCCCGGCCCGCACCCAAAATCCCAAGTGGGCTCGTCGGGGCTGGTCGCCTTCCACAACACGAAGTCGCGGGCGTCGTCCTTCTCGTAGCGATCCGAGTCGATCCGAGCGCCGGGCTGGATCCCTTCGTGGTCGAGGTGCGCCAGCTTCCCGTAATCGGACAAGCTGGAGATCTTGAAATAGACCGAGCCGTCACTTTCGTATGTGTGACCGTTGGCCGTGAGCGACTGGATCATCTCCACCATCGAGCGAAGGTTGTCTTCGTCGGTGGCGCGAGGATTCTCCTCGACCGCCTCGAGACCGAGCGCCTCGGCGTCCTCACGGAAGGCAGCGACGTAGCGATCGGTGTACTCGCGCAGCGAGACGCCAGCCTTATTCGATTCGAGAATGGTACGGTCATCTACGTCGGTGAAGTTCATCACCTGACGCACCATATAGCCAGCCACCTCGCGCAGGGTGCGCCGCAGCAGGTCCAGCGCGACGAAGGTGCGAAAGTTGCCGATATGCCCGCGCGCATACACGGTCAGCCCGCAGGTATACATCCGCACCGTGTCGTCGCGGAGTGGCGCAAACTCCTCTTCCTGTCGTGTGAGTGTGTTGTAGAGACGCATGAGCTAGCTGGAGCCGCCGGCAGGCGGCAGACCGGGAACGCGCGTCACGGCAGCGGCTGGGTCAACTCGCAGAACTCGGCCACGCCGTGCGTATCCTCACGGCCTAGGGCAACGGCGACAGCGCCGGACCGCAACTGTTCGAGCGGGGACACCCCACTGACGGCCTGCGAGAGGAGAGACTCGAGGGCGCCGTCGCCGCCGGGCCCACCCAGGTACCTGACCCGGAGCCGCAGATCGCCCCTTGCGGTGGTCATCAAAATGCCGACGCTGGCATAGTCGGAGCCTGGCGCACCAGCCATGGCGCAGTCGATCGCCTGAGTCAGCGACGCCCGCACGTCCTCAGAAAACGCGAAGTAGTCGACCGCGCGCACGGCCAGTTGCTGGAGCATGGGGAGGTACCGCTCGTCGCACGGCACCATCACGTCCAAACTGAGCGCCGTCATCGGCGGCTGGCTCTCGCCCTCACTCATGTTCGCTCGAATTCTACAGTGAAATACGGCGAAACAGGCCGCGCGCCTCCTCGCAGTCGCGCCCAATCTGGGCCCGTAGCGCGGTACTGTCGGCAAACTCCACTTCGTCCCGCAGTCGCCGAATGAACGCCACCGAGATCTTGGCGTCGTACAGGTCGCGCGACGTGTCCAGCAGATGCGACTCGACCACTGGGGTGGACGTGCCGCCAAAGGTCGGGCGCACCCCTACATTCGACACCGCAGCGTGAATCTCGCCATCCACGAGCACCGCGGTCGCATAGACGCCGTTGGGCGGGAAGAGTTCGTTCTCGGTCTCGAGATTCGCGGTGGGGAAACCGATTTGATGGCCCCGCCCGTCACCGCGCACCACCTTGCCAGCCAGCACGTAATGGTGCCCGAGTAAGGCGCCCGCCTCGTCAACCCGTCCCTCAGTAACCAACCGGCGGACCCGCGTGCTGCTCACGACGAAATCGCGATAGCGCACCGGGTCGATCTTCTCGGCCCGGAACCCGTAGCGCGCCCCCAGCGACCGCAGCAGCGAAAAGTTCCCGGTCCGGTCGTGGCCGAACAGGAAGTTGGCTCCCACCCAGACTTCGACCACCTTCAACCACTCGACCAGGACCGTCCGCACGAAGGCGTCCGGCTCCCACGCTGCAAACATCTCGGTGAACCGCACCACGGCCACGCCCTCCATGCCCGCCTCCTTCAAAGCCGAGAGTTTCTGCTCGGTGGTCATCAGCAGCGGCGGGGCCTTGTCTGGGCGCACCACACGCGAGGGGTGCGGATCGAAAGTCAGCGCCGCGGCGGTCGCCCCCCGCTCGTCGGCGCGACGGCCCACCTGCTCAAGGATCTTGGCGTGCCCACGATGGACACCATCGAAATTGCCGAGCGCCAGCACCGGCTGGTGCCAGCCGGAGGGCGACGAATCGTCGGGATAGTGGATGACGTCGATCCGGTCAGGATCGAACAGTGCGTGAGACATCGACCAGCCGCTGATTCTACGTCAGATACACGCTTTGGGCGCCGTCACAGCTCGACGACGAGTCCGTCATGGGCCAAGGTCATCCGCTCGGGAAGACCGGCGCAGGTCTCCTCATGCGGCAGGTCGTGGCACATGTGGGTGAAATAGGTCTGGCCGGCATCGACGCGCTCCGCCGTCTCGACTGCCTCGGCCAAAGTGAAATGGGTCGAATGCGGTCGGTGCCGCAGCGCGTCGAGCACCAGCACGTCGAGCCCTTCGAGAAGCGGCCAAGACAGATCTGGAATCTCGCTGCAATCGGTGAGATAGGCAAAGGCGCCCAGACGAAAACCGAGGATCGGATGCGTACCGTGCAACAACGGGACCGGCTGCACCTCTACCCTGCCGACGGAGAACGGTCCTCTGATCTCAAACAACCGCAGCCGTGGAAGGCCGCCGCCCTGCGGCACAGATGGATCCCAGGCATACGAGTACACGCGCCGCAGCGCCGCCAAGGTGGACGCATCCCCCAAACAGGGGATCACGGCCTTCTGCCGGAAATTGAAGGGGCGCACGTCGTCCAGCCCCATGATGTGGTCAGCGTGGTAATGCGTGAAAAGAATCAGGTCCACGCCGCCAATCTTGTTGGCGAGAGCCTGCGTCCGAAAGTCGGGCGTGGTGTCGACCAGCACCCGCGTCCCATCTTCTAGTTCGAGGAAGACCGACGGCCGAAGTCGTTTATCGCGGGGATCCTGCGACCGGCAGATCTCGCACTCGCAGCCAACCACGGGGATGCCCGCAGAGGTACCGGTGCCGAGGAACGTGACCCGCAGACGCGGCGCCGAATTCACTCGGCCCTCTTCGCCTCTAGGTAGCGCTGACGAAGCTCGGAAAGGACGCGGGTCAGAAACTGCTCTTCCATCGGCTCGAGATTGCCCTTGGTCTTCTCAGACAGCAACACCAGTAAATCGAGCATGTGACCCGCAGCATCGAGGTTCGGTGGCTGTTTCTGTCCGGTGCCGGGGTCGGCCGCATCGCCGAGATGGACAGCAGCCGAGGTGGCGAGCGTCACCACCAACGAGTTGAACGAGATATCGGTCGAATCAGCGGCCATGGGGCAAACGGGCGTCCTGTAGGACACTAGTATCCCATGACCCTACCAACGGCGCCGTTCCTACCCACAGCCGACGACACGCCGGGGGCGCGCTTCCAGAAGCTCGTCGAGATCATGCGCACCCTGCGCTCACCCAAAGGCTGCGCGTGGGACCGCAAGCAGACCCTGCATACGCTCCGGCCCTACATCCTAGAAGAAGCTTACGAGGTCGTGGCCGCCATCGACGACGGCGACCCGTCCGCGGTCTGCGACGAGCTCGGCGATCTGCTGCTCGAGGTGGTCTTCGTCGCCCAGGTCGCGTCTGACGAGGGCGACTTCAGCGTGTCCGACGTGACCGACGCCATCATCGCGAAGCTGGTCCGACGGCATCCGCACGTCTTCACCCACAAGGGACAGGATGGCTCCGAACCGGAGCTAACGCCGGAGGAGGTATCGGCCCAGTGGGATCGGATCAAGGCGGCGGAGCGAGGCGGCACTCCGGCGCCTGAGTCGTTCCTCGACGGCATCCCGGCCGTGCAACCGGCCCTGATGCGGGCGTCCCGTATCGGCGGACGCACCACGAAGGTCGGCTTCGACTGGGACGATGCCTACGGCGTCTTGAAGAAGACCGACGAGGAACTGGCCGAGCTCCGTGACGCGGTGGAGAGTGCCAACCAGGCGCACATCGAAGAAGAGCTTGGCGATCTGCTGTTCACGGTGGCCAACCTGGCACGGAAGCTAGACGTTGATCCGGAGCTCGCGTTGCGAGCCGCCAACGACAAGTTCGAACGCCGCTTCCGGACGATGGAACAGCGCCTGGCCGAACGTGGCAGTTCGGTACAGGACACCTCCAGCGGGGACCTCGAGCGGGAGTGGCAAGCGGTTAAACGATTGACTTAGCGCCGTCTAGCGCGCACGGTCTGCCGTTACGCGCCTCCTGCCCTGACACACGGTCACGGCCCGTCCATCGGTTTCCAACACGATGCCTCCCCGTCGTCCGGTATTGACCACTTGCGCCCATAGGGCATGGTAGCGGGGGAAATATCAGTCCGAGCGGGTTCTACCGACCGGCACTGACCACGGCGAGGCAGGGTGCCGAGGACTGCACCAACGACTCGCTACTCGAAGCGGCGCTGCCGTGGTGGGGCAGCTTGACCGCTCGCCAGCGTGCCGCACCGAGCACAACCGGAACCAAGACAAACCTCAGGCCACTCCGACCATAAGTGGCAAGAGTGCAAGTAACACCAGCGCACGCACGCCGACGTCGATGCACGGTTCGTGTCAGAAGGAAATAAAGGAGAATAGCCGTCCCAGCTCGGACGGCAGCAGAATCTGTGATCTTGCGACCTACGTTCGCGCTGCCGATGCGTGGTACTCCTGCAGCGGCCGCACCTCCACCGCCTCCTCCCGCAACGCCCTGATGGCGCTAACGGCGGCGGCAGCTCCCGTGAGGGTGGTTACGCACGGCACCTGCAGGACGGTAGCGATGCGCCTGAGGGTGCGATCGTCGAAATGCGACTCGCGCCCCAACGGGGTGTTGATGACAAGGTCGATCTCCCGGTTCAAGAGGCGGTCACCGATGTGGGGCCGTCCCTCGTTGACCTTGTAGACCAGCTCCGCTTCGAGCCCGTGCGACTGGAGATACTCGGCGGTGCCGGCCGAGGCCAGCAATGAGAACCCCAATCCGGCCAGGTCGCGCGCAATCGGCAGGACGTTCGCCTTGTCGTCGTTGTTGACGCTGATGAAGGCCGTGCCACTATCGGGCAACTTCTGGCCGGCGGCGAGCTGCGCCTTGGCGTAGGCCGACCCAAAGGTGGCGGCGCCCCCCATCACTTCGCCGGTCGACTTCATCTCCGGTCCAAGGATGGTGTCCACGCCGGGGAAGCGGACGAACGGAAAGACCGGCGCCTTGACGAACACGCCAGCTACCTCGAGATCGTCGACTAGGCCTAGTTCGGCGAGCGTCTTGCCCGCCATCACCCGGGCCGCCACCTTAGCCAGGGGCACGCCGGTGGCCTTGGAGAGATAGGGCACGGTGCGCGACGCCCGCGGGTTCACCTCGAGCACATAAACTGTGTCGTCCCTGATGGCGAACTGAGCGTTGACCAGCCCGACCACCTTCAGCTCCTTGGCTACCCGACGGATGTAGCCGCGAATGGTTGTCAGATGGCTCTCGGCTACCAGGTATGGCGGCACCACACAGGAGCTGTCGCCGGAATGTATGCCGGCCTCCTCAATGTGCTCCATGACCCCGCCGATGACGACGGCGCCGGTCGCATCAGCCACCGCGTCGACATCGAGCTCGAACGCGTCCTCAAGAAACTTGTCGATCAGCACCGGGTGTTCAGGGGACGCGTCGACGGCGTCGCTCATGTAACGGTCGAGCGCGGCGGAGTCGTACACGATCGCCATGGCGCGGCCGCCCAGCACATAGGAGGGCCGCACCACCAGCGGATAGCCGATCTCGCCGGCCACTTGACTGGCTTCCTCCTTCGAGGTCGCGATGCCGCTCGGCGCCTGCGGAATGCCCAACTCCCACAGCAGGGCGGAGAATCGTTTTCGGTCCTCCGCCAGGTCGATGGAATCTGGTGACGTCCCGAGAATGTTGACACCGGCTCGCTGCAGACCCAGCGCCAGCTTCAGCGGTGTCTGGCCACCGAACTGCACGATGCAGGAGACCTCGCCGCCGCCGACACGCTCGCGCTCAATGACCGCCAGAACGTCCTCGAGCGTCAGCGGCTCGAAATAGAGGCGGTCGACCGAGTCATAGTCGGTGGAGACGGTCTCGGGGTTGCAATTGATCATTACCGTCTCGAGGCCCTCTTCGCTCAAGGCGAAAGCCGCGTGACAGCAGCAATAGTCGAACTCAATACCTTGGCCGATTCGGTTAGGACCAGAGCCCAGAATCACCACCTTGGCACGATCGGTCGGCTCCGCCTCGCACTCCTGTTCGTACGTGCCGTAGAGATACGGGGTGAACGACTCGAACTCGGCTGCGCAGGTGTCTATCCGCTTGTAGACCGGCTGCAGGCCTAACTCGCGGCATCGCTCGCTGACCGCAGACCGATCGACGCCGAGCGCGCCGGACAGCTCCTCGTTCCCGAAGCCGGCCCGCTTCAGCACCTCGAGCAGTTCGTGCGTCATCTCCCGCGGCCCGACCACACCCGCCGAGCGATACAACTCCACCATCTCGGCAAACTGGGTTAGGAACCACGGGTCGATGTTCGTGATCTCGTGGATCTGCTCGACACTCCAACCGCGCTCCAAAGCCCGGAAGACCGCGAACATCCGCCGGTGGGTCGGCACGGCGAGCTGCTTCTGTAGCGCCGCATCGTCCTGGTCTGCCTTCTGGCCAAAAAGGCGCGCGTCCTTCCCAATCTCGAGCGACCGGATTCCCTTCAGGAACGCTTCCTTGAAAGTCCGCCCGATCGCCATCGCCTCGCCCACCGACTTCATCTGGGTCATAAGCGTGGGATCGGCCTGCGGGAACTTCTCGAAGGTCCAGCGCGGCACCTTGACGACCACGTAGTCAATGGCCGGCTCGAAGGAAGCCGGCGTCAGGCGGGTGATGTCGTTCGGAATCTCTTCGAGGTGATAGCCGAGCGCCAGCTTCGCCGCGATCTTGGCGATGGGGAAACCAGTAGCCTTCGAGGCCAATGCGGACGAACGAGACACCCGCGGGTTCATCTCGATGGTCACCATCCGGCCATCGTCCGGGTTGATGGCGAACTGGATGTTCGACCCGCCCGTCTCCACCCCCACCCGGCGGATGATGCGACGGCCAGCGTCGCGCATCCGCTGATACTCCTTGTCGGTTAGGGTCAGCGCCGGCGCTACCGTGATGCTGTCGCCTGTGTGGACGCCCATCGGGTCGATGTTCTCGATCGAGCAGACCACCACGAAGTTGTCGGCGATGTCGCGCATCACCTCGAGTTCGAACTCCTTCCACCCGATAACGGATTCCTCGACCAGGATCTCGTGGACGGGGCTCAGCTCGATGCCGCGGGCTACCACCTCGCGGAACTCTTCAATGTTGTAGGCGATCCCGCCACCGACGCCACCCAGCGTGAACGACGGGCGGATGATGGAGGGGAACCCGAGACGCTCGACAATGTCGAGCGCCTCTTCCATCGAACGGGCGTACTCGCCGGCCGGCTGGTCGATACCAATCGACTCCATCGCCTCGCGGAACTTGAGGCGATCCTCGGCCACCATGATGGCATCGATACTCGCGCCGATCAGCTTGACACCGGTCTCCTCCAGGATGCCTTCCTTCTCAAGGTCCACCGCCAAGTTGAGCGCCGTCTGCCCCCCCACGGTCGGCAGCAGCGCGTCGGGGCGTTCCTGCTCGATGACTTTCCTTACCACCTCCGTCGTCAGCGGCTCGACGTAGGTACGGTCGGCCACCTCAGGGTCGGTCATGATGGTGGCGGGGTTCGAGTTAATGAGGACCACCTCGAGGCCCTCGGCCCGAAGCGCCTTGCAGGCCTGCGTACCCGAGTAGTCGAACTCGCACGCCTGACCGATCACGATCGGGCCCGAGCCGATGACGAGTATTCGATTGATGTCGGTGCGACGTGGCATGGGCGCGATGACCCGGAAGCGCTCGTCCCCAACCGGCGGTCAGCCGGCGCGGCGCTCCATCTCCTCGAGAAAACGGGAAAACAAATAGTCGGCGTCGTGGGGGCCCGGCGACGCCTCGGGATGATACTGCACGCAGAAGGCCGGATGCCGCCTGTGACGCAGGCCCTCAACCGTACCGTCGTAGAGGTTGAGGTGGGTAACGTCGACGTCGTCGGGCAGCGACTCAAGCTCTACCGCGAAGCCATGGTTCTGACTGGTAATCTCTACCTGGCCCGTTGATAACTGCTTCACCGGGTGGTTGCCACCCCGGTGTCCGAACTTTAGCTTGTAGGTCGTTCCGCCCATGGCTAGCGCCAGAATCTGGTGACCGAGACAGATACCGAACACCGGCACGTCGGCATCGAGCACCGTGCGGGCATTATCCACCGCGTAGCCGAGCGGCGCGGGATCGCCTGGACCGTTGCTAAGAAAGACACCATCCGGCGACATAGCCAGTAGCTCCGACGCCGGGGTCGAGGCGGGAAACACCCGCACCTCGCACCCGTGCGCGGCAAGCCGACGCAGGATGTTCCGTTTCAGGCCGAAGTCGTAGGCCGCGATCGACAGTGGCCGACCCGAGCTCCGAATCGGCGGTAGCCGAAAGTCCTCCGGCTCGAGACCATCAGCCGCCCGGCCTGGCCAGTCGAACGGTTTCTCGCAACTGACCATCTTGACCAGGTCGGCACCCTCCATCGGCGTCACCTTCTGGGCTTCGGCCACCAGCGCCTCGGGGTCGACCGACCCGGTGCCGATAACGCCGCGCATCACGCCAGCCGTGCGCAGAGTGCGCGTCAGCGACCGGGTGTCGATCCCAGTGATAGCCACCACGCCGTGGTCTGCCAGGTAGTCCTTCAGGGTACCGCTAGCCCTCCAGTTGCTGGCCACTGGCGACGCCTCGCGCATCACGAAGCCGGCCACCTGCGGCCCCCGTGACTCGACGTCTTCGATCGCCACGCCGTAGTTGCCGATCTGTGGACAGGTCATGGTGACGATCTGCCCGGCATACGACGGGTCGGTGAGCACTTCCTGATAGCCGGTCATGCTCGTGTTGAACACGACTTCTCCGCGGGTGGCGCCGGTGGCGCCGGCTGCGGTCCCGCGGAACCAGGTGCCGTTTTCTAGAGCGAGAACTGCGTTCATCAGCGAGCGTGATCGAGCGAGGCGGTTATGCGAGCTTGGCCCGACGGCCCGACCTCCACGGTCGTGACCCAGGCACGATAGCCATCCTGTCTGAACTCGACGTCATGGACGCCGAGCGACACGTTGGGAATCAACATCGGGGTCTCGCCGACCAGCTGACGGTCTAGCCAGACCTCGGACCCACGCGGGCGTGTGTCAACGAAGATGGATCCTACCCCAACCTGGCCCGTTTCCGGTGAGATGGTCTCCGAAAGCGGCTTCAGTGTCGCGTCGAGCGACGCAATCGGGTCGTCGGCCGAGATGACGACCTGACGCTCGTCGAGCTCGTATCCGTCCATCGAGAGCCGCAGCTGATAGCTCCCGGCGGCCAGACCCGCCAACGCGAACGGCGTTTGCCCACGCGGCTCGCCGTCAACCACGACATTGACCCCGGGCGGCGCGGAGCGCACCAGGAGACGTCCCTCGACCACCGCGGGCGCCGGAGCGGCCCGCGCGGCCCTCAATTCTGGCACCGGGGACGAAGGCGCCACCGGCTCAAGTGCGGGAGGCCGCACAGCCGACGGCGTCTCGACCGCCGCCTCGCTGAAGGTCTGCCCGTCACCGTCGGACAAAGACAGTGCATCGGGCACCGCAGCCACTGGCTCGTCCGGCGGCACTTCACTGAGCGCTCCGGCCCTGGCCAGCGGCGGCGCGGCGTCCGCCGCCGAATCGCCTCCGCTCATCCAACCGAACCCAACGAAAAAGGCGATGGCCACGATGAAGACCGCCAGCACCGCCCAGGGCAAGCGACGACTCTCTGTCTTCCAGGCGGCCGGCATCGCGCCGGCGGTCACATCGTCATCCTCGACCTCGTCGTAGTCCTCGTAGGCTCCCGGAATCTGAGGGTTGGCAGAGTGCTCCGACGCGGCCAGCGGGGAATGCTCAGGCTCGAGTTCGAAGAACTCCTCGGCCGGCTCCTCGTTCTGGGCGACCGGCATGCGATAGCCAGCCGGGGTCGGCGAGACAGGGCTCTCGACGCGCGGCTCGGAGAAAACCACCGATTCGGTGGGCTCGTTCCCCTGAAGGTCGAGAGTCGCGCCCGGGTCATCGTCGTACGCCGCCTCGGCCCGAACCTCCGGCGGATCGAGATGGATAGGCTCGTAAGCCGGCAACGAGTCCGGGGTGCTCGCGTCTTCCTCTTCCTCGCTCCAGTCCGGTACAGAGTACGCCGTCGAGGCCACGCCACCACCGCGATAACGCGCCTGGATCACATCGAGCTCGACCTCCTCGGTCTCCGGAGCGTCGGGATCGTTGTCGGGCCTGCCGTCCTTGTCCGCAGACTCACTCCAAGCGTCGTCCGCGAGGGTCGTCTCGTCCTCCTCCACGTCCGCCTCGAACTCAAGTTCGGAGAATGTCTCCACTCGCTCTGGAGGCACCGGATTAATGAGAGCCGCCTCGTCGTCCTCGGCGGGCGCCGGGTTGTCCTCCGCAGCTTGCTCTTCAGCAAACAGCGGCTCAATCTCGTCGAACCCGGGCGCCGCGCCTCTCGCCGGACGGACGTCCCCCGGCTCGCGCGGCTCGTATTCCGGCTCCACACGCAAACTCTCGGACTCCCCACGATCGAGCATGTGTTCCGTCCAGTCGAGCGAACCCGCATCTTGTTCGGTTGGTCGCTTCGCTCTCGCCATCTCGGTCGCTCCTCGGTTCGACACCATTCCGGTCTCCGGCCCCGCCTCCCCACCGAGGGACTCCCCGGAAGGCACGGCGTGCGCCGACGGACCGGTCGGGGACCTCAGCGTCCCACCCCATCCCAGCGCATCGGCCAGATCATCGATGAAGCCGGTCGCGCTGCCAGGCCGAGCCGTCGGCTCGTCCGCCAGTGCCGCCTGGAAGAGCCGTCCAAGGCGAATTGTGTCGGCACCCGCAGGCGACGCGAGCGGCTCGATATTCGTGGGCGCCCCAGCGGCCCGCTTGCCAGTCAGTAACTCGAAGGCCAAGGTAGCCAGCGCAAAGCGATCGGCTGCCGGGCCCCAGTTCTCGCCTGCGATCTGCTCTGGCGCCGTATAGGGGCGTCTGAGCGGACCACTTAGTCCGACGCGCTCGAGCGCGGGCACCACACCCAGTCCGGTGACCTGGGCCAGTTCAGGGCTCACGAAGACGTCGCGCTGGTGCAGCGCGCCGTGACACAGGTCCTGCCCGTGGGCCAGATCTAACGCGGCCGCCAGTTGACGTAGACATAGCCCGGCCGTCTCCTCAGGCGCGGGCGCGTAGTTGCGAATGGCCACATCAAGCGACTCGGCCGCCACGTAGGCCTGGGCGAAATACGGCACGCCGTCGGCCAATCCAGCCCCGACGGGCCTGACGATGGCCGGGTGGACCGGCAGATCGGCAACGACCGCTTCCAAGGCCCGCGCGAGCGTCTCAGCCCGTTCCGGTGTCAGATCGAGATGGAACGCCTTGACCGCCACCAGCCGGCCGCGGTCAGGGTCAAAGCAGCGATAGACCGGACCGAGAACACCCACCCCGATCTGATGCATGACTCGGAAATCGCCGAATGCACCGGGGGCGCTAGATGCGGCGGGGTCGTCGAGTGTCAGGGGGGCTGTACCTCCAGCTGGGTTCTCAGAATAACACGGAACTACACTATTTTTCAACATGATAGACCAGATCTGAGCGGCCTACGCCACGGACCGGTCCGTCTTGAACCGCCACGCGCGCCATCGTCTTGACACCCCACTCCGGCTCTGCGACAGTGGAGGGTCCGTGCCTGCCGACAGCTCCGAGGCCACACTGGCCGCCCTCGCCTTCGATTTCGCTCAGGTCCCCGGTGTTCGCCCGTTGGCCGCGGCCTACGCGGCTGGCACGCCGGAAATCGCCCCGTTCTTTAACGGCCTACCGGGCGACGACGACGCCTGGAACGCGGCCGTGAGCGCCGCGCGGGCTGCACACCCCGACCGACCGGTCATCGAGGCTCTCACAGCCCAACTCGCCGGCCGGGGGGCCCCGAATGCCGCGAAGGAGGCGCTCGCGCGGCTCGCCGACCCGACGACGGTGGCCGTGGTCACCGGTCAGCAGGCAGGATTGTTCGGCGGGCCGCTCTACACGCTGTTGAAAGCGATCACAGCGCTGCGACTGGCCCGGCGGCTGGAAGCGAACCGTGGTGTGCCGGCCGTCGCCGTGTTCTGGGTAGACGCTGAAGATCACGACCTCGACGAGATCCGTAGCTGCGAGGTCATCGGCCCGGACGGGCAACCGGCCGCCGTGTCCAT
>DEAA01000013.1:209758-218236 GCA_002346545.1 Acidobacteria bacterium UBA2994 | reverse complement strand
ACTCGATCAGCTCAGCGCGTTGCTCGCATCCACAGACTTCACCGAATCGCTCCTCGGTAAGCTGAGGACAGCGTACGGCCCGGGGCACGGACTGGTCGAAGGGTTCGCCCGATGGCTCGAGCAGCTACTGGGGCGCCACGGTCTCGTCGTGTTCGACGCCTCAGACCCGGCGGCGAAGCAGCACGTGGCCGACCTCTTCGAACGGGAGATCACAACCAAGGGGCATACCGCCGTCCTGGCCAGTTCGGCAGGCGAGGCGCTCGAAGCGGCCGGGTTCCACGCCCAGGTCACTCCGAAACCGAACAGTCTGGCGCTATTCGTGACCGACGGCACCCGTCAGGCGGTCCGTTGTGACGACGACGAGCTTCTGGTCGGCGACACGAAGCTCAGCCGGGAGGCGCTACTCGCCCGACTCGCCACGGATCCGACGGCATTCGGCCCGAACGTCCTCCTGCGCCCGCTCGTGCAAGACCGTCTGTTTCCAACGGTGTGCTACGTAGCGGGCCCGAATGAGCTGGCCTACCTGGCCCAGCTCAAGGACGTGTACGCCCACTTCGACATCCCGATGCCACTCGTCGCCAATCGGCTCACCGCGACCCTGGTCGACACCGCGGTGGTTAAGTTCCTCCGCCGGCACGAAATGTCCCTGGCCGAGCTCGGTCGTCAGGACGAGGCGGCGCTCAACCAACTCCTGACCAACCAGCTGCCAGCCAGCGTTGAACAAACGCTCGAAATAGCGGGCACCAACCTCAAGCACCAACTTGACCTGGTGTCGACGGCGGTGGCCACGGTGGACCCCACTCTTAAAGGAGCCGCCGGATCCACTCTCGGCCGGATGGAACGGGAGCTCCGAAACCTACAGAGCAAAGTGGTCCAAGCCGCCAAACGGCGGGACCAGACGCTGCGCCGGCAGTTCCAGCGAGCGCAAAGCCAGCTATTCCCGGGAGGGGGCGCGCAAGAACGCAGCCTGGCCGGTGTCTACTTCCTGAACAAGTACGGGGACGCTCTCATCGACCGGTTGCTGAACGATCCCGAGCTCGATACCGACCGTCACTGGATCATCACCATCTGACGTTCCATATTTTTTCCACACCGCGGCCGCTGACCGGGGCCGAGGCAGTTTCCGATCTGGACCGTCTTCATGCAGGAGGCACTGAACGAGGCGCCAAGCCGCCCGCATGACCCAGGTATACTTGAGTGATGGTCACCTGGGTTCGCTCCCGTCACTGGCCGTTCCTTGCCCTACTGGCGATGGCCACCGCCTGCGCCGGCCCTGCTCCCACGTCGTCGAAGGAAACACCGGCTGACGAAACGCCGGCGGCCACAGCCTCCCTCACGTCCGAGGCACCCGAGGTTCCACCCGTGAACCCGGTACCCGAAGTGCTGCCGGACGTGGTCGCGCGGGTAAACGACACCGCGATCACGGCCGACGAACTCGAGCGTGCGGTACGCAGCGCCGAGATACAGGCGGGACAGCCGCTTCCCGCCCAATTTCGGGATCAGGTCTACCGCTCTATCCTCGATCAGCTGGTGAGCTTTCACCTGCTGCTCCAGGAATCCGAATTACTGAGCCTGACGATCGGCGAGGCCGAGCTTGAGGAGCGGATCGACGGGATGCGCGGCAACTTCCCCGACGAGGAGGCCTTCCAAGCCCAGCTCGCGAACTGGGAAACAACCTTGGACGCCGTGCGGGAAGAAACGCGCCGCGACCTTCAGGTGGAACAGGTGATCGCCTCGCAGGTGCTCCCTGGAATCGACATCGACGCCGAAACGGCACGAGCGTTCTACGACGAGCACCCGGAACAGTTCACCCGGGCAGGCGGGCGAGAGGCGCGGCATCTGCTGATCGGCGTGAGTCCCAACGCGAGCGACAACGATAAGATTGAGGCCCGGACCCGCGCGACCGAACTCCGCCAGCAGGTGCTCGACGGCGCCGACTTCGCGGAACTAGCAGGCAACCAGTCCGAGGATCCCGGGTCGGCCGAGAACGGTGGGTCGGTCGGGCTGGTTGTACCCGGGCAGACCGTACCGCCATTCGAGCAGGCGCTATTCGCGCTCAAAGAGGGCGAGACCAGCGAGGTGGTAGAGACGCCCTTCGGCTTCCACGTCATCCAGATGACAGGCGTCCAAGAGCCCCAGCTGGTCTCATTCGAGGAAACCAGCCTCGAGATCCAGCAATTCCTGGCGACCCAAGAACAGCAGGCGCGCACCGAAACGTTCCTACAGTCGCTACGGGACAAGAGCACCATCGAGATCCTGATCTGAGCCGGCCGCCGGCATACGAGAGCACGATGCGAAACGAAGACGTCTTCGAGGCGGTCGCCGCGGCACTGCAGCGGGGCGAACAGGCCGCACTGGTGACCATTATCCGGGCACAAGGTTCGACTCCACAGCGGGTGGGAGCCAAGATGCTCGTCTACCCCGACGGGCGGATCGTGGGCACGATCGGTGGGGGCTGCTACGAGAACGAAGCCTCGCTGAAGGCGAGAACGGCCATCCAGACCCGCCAGCCGATGACCGCCAAATACGAACTATCCGACGACCTGGCAGAGGATTCCGGTTTGATCTGCGGGGGACAAATGGAGGTCTACATCGAACCTCTCGAGCCGGCGCCCGCCCTCTATCTCGTCGGTGGCGGGCACGTGGCCTATCACCTGGCCGAAGTCGCCCACACGGTCGGATTCAAGCTGCACGTCATCGACGACCGCGAGAAGTTTGCCAATGCCGAGCGGTTTCCGTATGCCGAGGAGATCGTTATCGACAACATCCCGACCTGGCTAGCCGCGGCCGAGCTCCCGTCCCACGCCTATGCGGTGATCCTGACGCGCGGACACCGGCACGATCTCGACGCGCTGCGGGCACTGGCGCCGAAGACACTTCGCTATCTAGGGCTGATCGGTAGTCGGGCCAAAGTAGCCCGGATCTACGAGGCGCTGGAAGCCGAGGGAATCGCGACAGAACAGCTGCAACAGGTGCACGCCCCGGTGGGGCTCGATCTCGGAGCGGTAACGCCACAAGAGATCGCCATCAGTATCCTGGCCGAGTTGATCGCGGTGAAGTACGGCAAGCTTGGCGTCCCCGCTGCCGACGCCGACAGACCGGCCCAATCTCTGCGGTGGGCACCACCGACCACCCCCGAAACCGCGGTCTCAGGCTAGCTCCGCGCACCCAAGCGGCCGACCCGGCGTGAGTCGTGGCAGGGTCGTCCTATATACTGCAAGCGTGTTGTCTCGGAAGTCAGCGGCGGGCTCGCTCCCCGACCGCAGCCGTCGAGTACTCGCGGCGCTCATCCAGGAATACATCAACCACGGCAGCCCAGTGTCGTCCCGGCGGCTGGCGGAGCACGGAGGCTTTGGTCTCTCCTCGGCCACGGTCCGGAACATCCTGGCCAGCCTTGAGGAATCAGGCTACGTCAACCAGCCCCATACCTCGGCCGGTCGAGTCCCGACCGACCTGGGTTATCGATGCTACGTGGACCTGCTCCTCGAACACCGCCACGCCACCCGGTCCACCTCGGAGGTCGAGGCGCGCCTTCGCCAGGCGGGCTCGGTCTCTGGCGTGCTGTCCAACGTGTCCCACGAGCTCTCGCGAGTCTCACACCACCTGGGGTTCGCCCTGGCTCCCACCAACGAGATGGCAGGATTCGAACACATCGAATTCGTGCCGCTCGAGGGCACCCGCATCCTCGTCCTCGTGACCGCCCAGGGCCAGCAGGTCCGTCACAAGGTGGTCGATATTGGCGAGCCGATCGGCCGGCGTGAACTCGAGCAGGGAGCGAACTATCTGAATCGGAAGTTCCGCGGTCGAACGCTCGGAGACGTGCACGCGGAGGTCATTGAGCGCCTGCGCCAGGAGCAGGTGCTCTACGACGAGCTGCTATCCCGATCGCTCCGCCTTGCCAGCTCGACCCTCGAAGATATGGTGCCACGCGACAATGTGTTCATCGAAGGCGTCACGTTTCTGTTCGACGAGGTATCGATCGATGACGGCTCGGCGCAGGTCGCCACGATGCGGACTCTGGTCTCGATGATGCAGGAGAAGCATCGGCTAGTCCGCCTGCTAGGCGAATATCTCGGAACCGACGGACTCACCGTAGTGATCGGCACTGAGCACTCGTCGGCCGACCTCCAACCATTCAGTTTGATCGCCTCAACCTACTTCGACGGACGGCAAACCGGGACCGTCGGCGTCATCGGCCCTCGTCGCATGCGCTACTCGCGGGCTATTGCCGCCGTCGACAGCGTGTCACAGGCCGTGAGCCGGGTCCTGGTCGGTCATTCCACCCCATCGGCAGACGATGCAAGACGAGCACCCAGCGAGACCGACTAAACAGGACGACGCGCCGGCGGCCTCCGCCGCCGAGGCACCGGTATCCGAGCCCCAGGCGGCCCAGCCTCCCGACGGCACGGATACGGCGAGCGACGAGGCCCCGGCCGCATCGCCCGACGAGCTCCGGCGTCAGCGCGACGACTACTACGACCGGCTACTGCGAGCCACAGCCGAGTTCGACAACTTCCGGAAGCGCACGGACCGCGAGCGCCGCGAGCTGGCCGAGCACGCCGCCCGGGACCTGCTCGCCGACCTGCTCCCGATCGTCGACGATCTCGAACGAGCGCTGGCCGCCGAGGCCGACGACGGCGAGGTCTATCGTCGCGGGGTGGAAATCATCTACAAGCAGCTGCTCGAACTGCTGTCACGCCACGGGGTCGCCCCAATCGAAGCGCTTGGCGCCAACTTCGACCCTAACTTGCACCAGGCCGTGATGCACGAACCGAGCGATACCCATCGCGATGGTGAGATTGTCGAGGAGATGCGACGGGGCTACATGCTGCGCGACCGGCTCCTGCGCGCCGCGATGGTGAAGGTGGCCAAGGCGTGAGTCAGCGCGACTACTACGACGTGCTCGGCGTGCCGAAGAACGCCGGCGAGGCGGAGGTCAAGAGCGCCTATCGCAAGATGGCGCTCAAGTATCATCCCGACCGGAATCCCGATGACAAGAGAGCCGAAGAGAAGTTCAAGCAGGCCGCAGAGGCCTACGCGGTGCTCGCCGATCCAGAGAAGCGCAGGCGCTATGACCAATTTGGCCACGCCGGCGTCGGCGCCGGTGGCCAGGGTGGCCAACCGTTCGACCCGACGGTGTTCGCTGACTTCGGTGACATCCTAGGTGGACTGGGCGATCTCTTTGGGTTTAGCGGCGGCGGGCGACGCGGCCCGCGCCGTGGAACCGATCTCCGCTACGACCTCGAGATCTCGTTTGAGGAAGCGGCTTCCGGCACCGAGACCACGCTACAGATCCCACGCGAGGAACAGTGCGACACCTGCGGCGGGTCTGGTTCGGCGCCCGGGAGCACGCCGGAGAAGTGCGGCCAGTGCCAGGGGCGCGGCCAGGTCCGCTTCCAGCAGGGGTTCTTCACCGTCGCCCGGACCTGCCCGCAGTGCGGAGGTATCGGCCGCGTTATTGCCAAGCCCTGCCAGACCTGCAACGGCCACGGACGGGTGGGACGCGAGCGGAAGCTGACGGTGAAGATTCCCCCCGGCATCTCCAGCGCGCAGCGGCTGCGTCTCACCGGCGAAGGCGAGCACGGCGGTCCCGGTGCTCCGCCCGGCGACCTCTATGTGGTCGTCCATGTCAACGATCACGAGTTCTTCCACCGCGAGGGCGACGACCTCTACTGCGACATGCCGATCAGCTTCCCTACCCTGGTACTTGGGGGGGAAATCGAGGTACCGACACTAAAGGACGCCGCCACGATCCAGATTCCCAAAGGCACGCAGGCGGATACCCGCTTCCGGTTACGAGGACATGGGATGCCGCATGTAAACGGCCGCGGTCATGGTGACCTGTACGTGGGCGTCAAGGTCATGGTGCCAAAGAAGCTGTCGCGCGAGCAAAAGTCGCTCATCGAGGACCTCGACCAGACGATGCCGGAGCGTGTCGACACGCCGATGGCCAGTAACCCGGACGAGGACCGCCCCTTCTTCGAGCGAGTCAAAGACATCTTCGGGTAAGCCCGTGCCTGCTCATCCGGCCATCGCGATCAACGGCCCTGGCCAGCAATACCTGTCGCTGTTCGACCAGGTGGCGGCTCTGGTAGACGGATGGGATGCCGTCGCTCTCGACGCGCCAGCCCCCGATCAGGTACGCGTGTTCTTCCAGACCTCATCCAGCCGGGATAACGCGCTCGCGTTCCTTAAACAGGCCCTGGGCTCAGTCTGCCAGATGTCCACAGTGACGGTGAACGACCAGGACTGGGCCGCCCGGAGCCAGGCCTCCTTGGGTGCGGTCAGGGCCGGACGAATCGTCGTGGCACCCCCCTGGGCTCGGCCCGAGACCCTGCCACCCGGTGAGTTCCTGGTGGTGGTACGACCGGCGCTGGGATTCGGGAGCGGCCACCACCCTAGCACCAGGCTAGCGCTCCGCGGACTCCAGAAGCTGACGACCTCGGGACGCGAGGTGATCGATCTGGGGACGGGGTCCGGCGTACTGGCGGTCGCGGCGGCACGGCTGGGCGCTAGGCATGTCACCGCCCTGGACCGCGACCCGGACGCCATCGCGTCGGCGCGGGAGACACTGGCCCAGAACGGCCTCGAACGGGAGGTCAGCCTGAAGGTCGCCGACATCGACGGGCTCGTCCATCCCTCGGTCCCGATCCTGCTCGCCAACCTCACCGGCGGAGCGCTGACCCGGTTCGCGCCCGCGCTCTCCCGGCTCACCGCCCCGGGCGGTTCGATGGTGCTGTCGGGTATCCTCGCCGCGGAGGCCGACGTGGTCATCGAAGCCTACGCGCAGACCGCGACGCTGGCGTGGCGTGCACAGGAGGACGAGTGGGTCGGCATGGTCTGGACCGTAGGGCCCAGAGCCTAGGGCCGCCGCCAACGCGAAACTGTCGCGCGTTGGCGGTTTAGCCAAGGTCTCCCCAAAGATATTGCAGCACCCCCACCGCGCAGAGCGCGGCGGCATCGGCGCGCCAGGTGCGGCGTCCGAGGGTCAGCGGCCGAAACCCAGCGTCGCGCGCCAGCGCCACCTCAGCCGGGCTCCATCCACCTTCAGGTCCAACCATCAGTGTCGCCCGCGCGGGGCGCGGCTCAGCGGACAGCTGGCTCAGCGTCTCTACGGCGTCGACGGCGGCGCTCGGCTCGGCGAGCAACAACCGTACGTCGTCGTCGGCAACCTGGAGGTAGGTCGGGAACTGAAGCGACGTAGCGACCGTCGGCACCACCGCGCGGCCACACTGCTTTGCCGACGCAACCGCGATTCGTGCCCACCGGCTGGCATCGCGTGGCCAAGTCTCCACTCGTTCAGTCTCAAGCGGCTGGACCACCGAAACCCCGACCATCGTCAGGTCGCGCACCACATCATCCAGCTTCCGCCCCTTGAGCAGCGCGTGCGCCACCGACAGGGTCACAGATGGCTCCGCCGCTGGTTCCAGCCGAGCGCGGGGCTCAATCCGCACCACTTGTCCCTCGACCGAGATAACCTGGGCGAGATACTCATGTCCACGCCCGTCGAACACCGCTATCTCGGCGCCCTCCCCGAGGCGAAGCACCCGTGTTAGGTGGCGCCCCTCCTCAGCAGGTAGACGGACCACCTCGGACGGTCCGGAGAGATCGGGGGCATGAAAACGAGGGGGCACGGAGGCAGTATAGCGGCGGGTCCTGATCTATACTTCCCCCCGCTCGCATGTTCTTCGCGAACCACACCCTCGGCAAATACAAGATCGTCTCGGCCCTAGGCAGCGGTGGCTTCGGTACGGTCTATCTCGCCGAAGACACCTGGCTCGACAAGCAGGTCGCGCTCAAGGTCCCCCACCGGCAAAACCTGAACTTCAGCGAGCTGCTGCGCGAACCCCGCCTGCTTGCCAGCCTTGATCACCCGAACATCGTCTCGATCACGACCGCCGAGAAGCAGGATGATGTCTTCTTCATCGTCATGGAGTACGTGCCTGGTGAGACGCTGGAGACCGTCATCGCCGGCAGCGGCCGTCTGGAGGTCGACCGCGCCCTCGGATACGCACAACAGATCACTCGGGCGGTCGCCCATGCACATGGCCAGGGCATCATCCATCGCGACCTCCGCCCGGCCAATGTGCTGGTTTCGAAGGCCGATGTGCTCAAGGTCGCTGACTTCGGGACGTCGAGGTTTCTGGAGATCGCGGCCCACGGCACCACAATCATCGGCAGCCCTTCCTATATGGCGCCGGAGCAGTTCCGTGGCGAGGCGGTGTTCGCCTCGGACCTCTACTCGCTCGGCATCACGGTCTATCAGATGCTAACCGGCGTGCTGCCCTACGACACGCCGGCGCCCAGCGACCTCGACCGACTCGCCCGAGGCGAACTGGTCCATCCGCCCCGTCAGCTCAACAGCGCCATTCCCGGCGAAATCAACGATCTGGTGATGAAGAGCCTCTCGCCCGACGTCACCGACCGCTATCAGAGGGCCAGCGAGCTGATGGCCGACCTTGAGAACATTGCGGCGGG
>DEAA01000013.1:209080-209439 GCA_002346545.1 Acidobacteria bacterium UBA2994 | reverse complement strand
TCGAGCCGCGCCGCCAGCGGCGCCTGGTCCGCCCGCGCCAATGCCCCCTGCAGCGTCTGACAGCGACCCCGGTCTGGCGGCGCGCCTTCGTTCGCGGCCGACGCCGGCTGGCGGCTTCTGCTGGCACTGCGGCAAGCCGCTCCATGCGCGGGCAGATCGCTGTCCATTCTGCAATGAGGCCCAGTAGCGGTCGACACACCCTCCTCCACCGGGTACCCTCCGGTATGGACATCGCGGCACTGCTGACCGTCGCCGGGCGCGCCGGCGTCTCCGATCTCCACCTGAAGAGCGGCAACTTCCCGACCATGCGGCTGCGTGGCGCGCTACGGCCGTTGGTCGAACGGTTCGGTGACTGACCA
>DEAA01000013.1:208148-208768 GCA_002346545.1 Acidobacteria bacterium UBA2994 | reverse complement strand
CCCCGCCGGGCCGCCTACCCGTCCGCCATCCGGCTGCTGGCTCGCCGCGATCTCTCCGCCGCTCAGTTGAAGACCAAGCTCCTGGACCACGGCTTGGAGCCGGACGAGGTCGATGAGGCCATCGAACGGCTGCGGGCTGAACGCTGGCTCGACGACGAACGCACCGCGGAAACCCATGCCCGAAGAATCATCGGCGTGAAACACCGAGGCGAACGGCGGGCAAGACAAGAGCTCGAGGCCGTCGGCATCCCGGCCGAGACTGCGGCCCGCGTCGTTCGCCTCGTGCTGGATGAGCTAGACGAAACCGATGTGCTGGAGAAGGCTATCGCTCGGCGCCTACCCGGACCGATTCGTGATCGCGCCCATTTCAAGCGGGTGTATCAGGCCCTCCTTCGGCAGGGATTCGCCGCCGATCAGGTCGCTAAGGCGCTCGTGGCGCGCGTCGGTGGGGACCTGTCTTTTATGGAAGAATAGTCCGGATGACCTCCTCGGACGTACGCCGGACCTTCCTGGACTACTTCGCAAGCCACGGACATGAGATCGTTCGGAGCGGCTCGTTGGTGCCGGCCGACGACCCCACACTGCTCTTCACCAACGCGGGTATGAACCAGTTCAAGGAC
>DEAA01000013.1:191299-207852 GCA_002346545.1 Acidobacteria bacterium UBA2994 | reverse complement strand
GCGGGTATGAACCAGTTCAAGGACCTGTTTTTGGGCCGCGAACGCCGCAGCTACAGCCGCGCCACCACATCGCAGAAATGCATGCGAGTCAGTGGGAAGCACAACGATCTCGACAACGTCGGACCGTCGTGGCGACACCATACGTTGTTCGAGATGCTGGGAAATTTCTCCTTCGGCGACTACTTCAAGGCTGAAGCGCTCCCCTTCGCCTGGACGCTGCTGACTGAGGTCTGGCAGATCCCTCCGGACCGACTCTACCCCACCGTCTTCAAGGGCGAAGGAGGCATTCCCCGCGACGACGAGGCGCACGCCATCTGGCGGGACCTCGTCTCAGCGGACCGGATCGTAGAGATGGGGCTCGAAGAGAACTTCTGGGCCATGGGCGATACCGGCCCGTGCGGACGCTGCTCCGAGATCCACTACCACCGAGGCGACCACCTCCCCTGTAGTGCACCCACCTGCCTGGGTATTGACTGCAGCTGTGACCGCTACGTCGAGATCTGGAACAACGTGTTTATGGAGTTTGAGCGGGACGCCGATGGTAATCGCACTCCGCTCCCCGCGGCCTCGATCGATACAGGCATGGGGCTAGAGCGGATCGTAGCGGTCCTGCAGGGCACGCTCTCCAATTACGACACGGACCTGTTCACGCCGCTACTCAAGGCACTCGGCGAGCGCACGGGACGTGTCTACGGCCCACTCACCGCGGCAGGCGCTGCCGCCGCGCACGACACGTCGATGCGTGTGGTGGCGGACCATCTGCGCGCAATGACCTTTCTCATCGCCGACGGCGTCATGCCGTCGAACGAATGGCGAGGCTACGTGCTGCGCAAGATCATGCGCCGCGCCATGCGCCATGGGAAAAAGCTCGGGACGTCGGGCCCATTCCTTCACGAACTGGTCGAGGTGCTAGTTCAACACATGGGACACGCCTATCCTGAGCTGCCTGCCGGTCAGGACGCGATCGTACAGGTCGTGCGAGCCGAAGAAGATCGCTTTGACGCGGTGCTCGACGACGGTCTCCCCCGTCTGGAAGCGGTGCTGGCCGAGATCCCAGAGGGAGGACAGCTGCCCGGCGCCGACGTCTTCCGGCTGTACGACACCTACGGGCTGCCGGTCGACTTCATCGAGGACCTGGCCGGCGAACGCTCTCTCGCCGTGGACCGGGCCGGCTTCAACGCGGCGATGGAGCAGCAGCGGGCACAGTCACGGGCGACGGCTAGCTTTGGCACCAGCGCCGCGGACGGTTTCACGTTCGCTGACGACACGGGAGCCGGTGAGGTCACGAGCCTGGGCGATCAGTTCGATGGCTACACTGCCACCCAGGTGAACACATCGGTAGTCGCACTCTTCGACAGCGACAAGACCACCGTCGATCAGCTGGATGCCTTCGGCGAGGGGTACGCGGTGCTGGCACGGACGCCGTTCTATCTCGAGTCGGGCGGACAGGTATCGGACACCGGCCTTATCCGTACCGACCAGGGCGTGCTTGCACACGTCGAGGCGATGGAACGGGTCGCCCCGGGTGGACCCCGGGCGCATCGTATCCGTCTCGACGCAGGAGAGCTAAAACGTGGGGATTCGGTGACGGCCGAGGTGGACATGGTCCGGCGGGACGCAATTCGGCGAAATCACACCGCCACGCACCTGCTGCACGCCGCGCTGCGCGACGAGCTGGGCCCACACGTCAAGCAAGCCGGTTCACTGGTCGCATCCGACCGGCTGCGGTTCGACTTCGTACACGGCACGGCTGTCACACGCGAGCAGCTCGATGCCATCGAACGGGAGGTGAACCGCCAGGTGCACCGGAACCACCCGGTCGAGACAGCTGAGCGATCGCTGGACGAGGCGATCGCCGACGGCGCTATGGCCCTCTTTGGTGAAAAATATACCGAGCGGGTGCGGGTCGTGTCGGTGCCAGGGGTCAGCATGGAGCTGTGCGGGGGCACCCATTGCCGAGCGACCGGCGCTATCGGCCTCTTCACACTGACCCAGGAGAGTGGCGTCGCGGCGGGCGTCCGCCGCATCGAGGCGGTGACCGGAACCGAGGCAATCAAGGAGCTGCAGCGACAGCGCTCCACCCTGGACGCCATCCTCAGGGCCCTGGGTGTCCACGGCGACCAGGCCCTCTCGACGGTCGAGCGGTTGACCGGCGAGACGCGCAGGCTAGCCGAAGAGCTGGAACGGCAGAAGATGCAGGCCGCCCTCGGCGGTGCCGGCGGCGAAACCAACGACGACAGCGAGGTGATGGGCGACGCCAGGTTCGTCGCCCGCCGGGTTTCAGGACTAGAGAAAGGCTCACTTCGGGGCCTGGCCGACTCGTTGCGCGACCGGCTCGGCCAGGGTGTGGTCGTCCTGGCCTCCGAGAACGGCAACAAGGTCGCGCTCGTAGTCTCGGTCAGCAAGGACCTCGTCGACCGGGTGCATGCCGGCCAGGTCGTAAAGGCGATCGCCCCCATCGTGGACGGTGGCGGCGGGGGACGTCCCGACTTCGCCCAGGCGGGCGGGCGCCGACCCGAGAAGATCAACGAGTTGCTCGCCGAAAGCCGCTCGGTCGTCCAGGGCATGCTCTCCGCCTGATGCACTGGCCTCGACGCCCGCGTAACCAGACGACCCCGGAGAGGACCATCCGGCGGAGCGCTTTGCCCCGCTGACGAGCTGAGCTATCGTGAGATCCGGATGCCGCCTCTGATCCCCGCCTGTCTCGTCCTGCTCCTGGGCGAGTCGGGACGACATTATCGATCGCGAGTCCAGACGACACAGTGTACGGCCAAAGCTCGTGCGGGCCGCCGTCCAGATCGAATCGGCCGGTGGCCCGAGGGCGGACGGCCTAGGCCAACATCATCGTCAACGTTCAAGCCCTCTACGAGAGCTTCCAGGTCACCGACGGCCAACCTATCACGGTGTATTCGGACCTGCCTCACGTATCGAGCTACTACCTAATCCCGCATCCCTCGTGACCGACGCTGCCACCGACAATAGACTCCGGCTGGATATCTGGCTGGACGTCGCCTGTCTCTTCAAGACACGCTCGGAGGCGCAACGTGCCTGTCGGGGCGGCAAGGTCGACGTCAACGGACAACGGGCCAAACCGCACCGACATACTCAGCCTGGCGATCGGCTGACCATCACTCGCACCGATGGCCACACCCAGATCATCTTAGTCAAGGCGCTGGCCGCCAAGCACCTGGCCAAAGCGAACGCCCGACAACTGTACGAGGACGTCACCCCTGCGCCCCGCCCCGAGGAGCTCGAACTTAGACGAGCGATCCGCGCCGACACCAGACAGCTGCCGCGTGGCTCCGGCCAACCGGACAAACGGCAACGACGAGCCCTCCGTCGGCTCCGAGGACATTGATCGCGCCCCACGCCTCAGCCACGGGATGCTACAATTACGGGTCGGTCGGGTCAGCGGTGCGCTGCCTGAGCCAGGAAAGGACGACGCAAGATTTGGCCAACCATAAGCACACGAAGAAAGCGTACAAGCAAGACTTGGTGCGTCGCGCGCGGAACCGCAGTCTACGAACCAGGCTGCGGGGGGCGCTGAAGTCGCTGCGCTCGGCGATCGATCAGGGCAACACCGACGAGGCGCGCTCGGCCATGAGCGGGACCGTATCGCTGATCGACAAGATGTCGGCGAAGGGAATCATCCACGACAACGCCGCCGCCAGATACAAGTCGCGGCTCGCCAAGCGCTTCGCCGCCGCCAGCTGATCCCCTCGAACGCTAGGACGAGGCCCCCGCCGAACGCGGGAGGCCGACCCCGCACATCTCAAGCACCAGCCGCTCAAGCAATACCCGCTGGTCGCCAGCAGAGCTCTTCAAAGCCAGATCGGTCTCGAACATCGCCTCCACTGCTGGGCTCACCCGGCCGGGCGAAAGCTTGGTGCGCGCCACCCACGCCAGCTGTCCAAGCACCATGGGGGGCGCCGCTCCCCCATCCAGCACCAGCGCGAGTTCGCGCAGCGCCCGCGCTGCCTGCCCTCGTTCGATGGCACGGGCCACCGCCCAGTCGTCGAGCACAGTCGCCGGTCCGGCAATGGCTCGAACGTCTTCCACCCGAATGGTGTCCTGCCCAACCGCATACAAGAGCAACCGTTCTACGTCGTCTCGCAACCGGGATAGGTCGGGCCCAGCCAGCGACGCCACCATTCGAGCGGCCGCAGACTCAATCGACACGTTCTCGGTCGAGACGCGACGGCGCACCCAACGTTCGGCATCGGCCACGCTGTCGACCACGCCGCAGGTCACGATGGTGGCGGTCGCCCTCAGACGTTTGGTCGTTTTTCGCCCTTTGTGGAGGAGACCGTCGCAGACGAGCAGCAGCGTCGCGTGGTTCGACGGAGCGTCGAGATAGGCATCGAACAGTTTCAAGTCGGCGGCGGCCGCCTTGCTCTCCCGCTTCGGCACCAGCGCGAGCTCGGCTCGGCGTAGAATCACCACCCGCCGAGACGCCATCATGGGCAGCGTTCTAGTCGCCTCGACGACATCGCCCAGCGAGGCGTCCATACCGTGCAGGCGTTCGACATTAAACGCACGTAGTCCCTCATCGACGATCTGCTCGAAAGCGTCGACCACCTCCGCCTTCTCGAGCTCGTCGTCACCCTCGATGAGGTAGATCGGATCGGGATCGCCAGCGGCAACCTGTTCCAGAGCCTTCCCTGGCGTAAGCGTCTTCAAAAAGCCTCTAGGATCGAACTGACAACGGTGCGACCGAAGTCGCGGGCGATACGCTCGACCGCGTTCGACTGCTGACCGAAAAAGGTGGAGGCATCCAGCTCGCCGCCGGAACCCGAGGCCACCTCGTACTCATCGCTGAAGAGCAGCTGCGGGTTCTCCCACAGCACCTCGTCGGTGGTCAGATCGCGAAACTCGATCGCCACGTAGAGCTGGAAAATGTAGCGCGATGCCTGCTGCTGTGCGGAGAAAGTCGCCGGCTGAATCGAGATATTGCTGATTGTGCCGGACAGAAGTGCGTCGACGCCGGTATCGGCGGCGATCACGCGATACTGGCCACGGCCGATGAACTCGGAACGCACCTGTTGGGTCAAGATCTGCTCGATCTCAAACACCGTCGTGCCGTTCTCGAACAGCGGCACGCCGATGGTCTGGATGTAGTCGGGTAGGAACGATCCCTGCCCCGCCAGGGCGTATCCGCATCCGGAGCACGCCAGCGCCGCCACCAGCGCACCAGCCAGCCACCCATTCCGCCACCGTCTCAAGCTTCGCATACCTACCCCTTGATCACGATGTTAACCAGTTTCCGCTGCACGACCACCACCCGAGCTACGGTCTTGCCTTCGGTATGCCCGCGCACCCCCTCGTCGGCTAACGACGCCTCGCGGAGCGCGTCTTCGCTCACGTCTGCCGGCACCGTCAGCCGGGCCCGGAGCTTGCCGTTGACCTGAACGGGAACAACGATCTCTTCCGCCCGCGCCACGGCCGGCTCGAACGCGGGCCACGTCGCCCGAGCCAGACTACCCTCGTGTCCCATCCGCTCCCACAACTCCTCACAGAGGTGCGGTGTAAACGGCGACAGCATCAAGACCAGCGCCCCGACCGCTTCGGCCAGTGTTGCCCGGGTCTCGTCGGCAACCGACGCCGGATCGGGCCGCTCGGCGCCGGTGTGGACGGCCAGCCCCTCTGCCTCGCAGAAGGCGTACAACTCGTTGACCAGCTCCATCAAAGCAGAGACTGCGGTGTTGAGATGGGCACGAGGATCCAGGTCGGAGGACACGCGGCGAATGGTCTCGTGCGTACGCCGGCGAACGGCTCGGTGACGAACAGCGAGATCCGCGTCGTTCAACGTGTCAAGCGAGACACCCCGAACGAGCGCTTCGAGTCCGGTGACCAGTCGCCACACGCGGGTCAAGAACCGGAAGCTGCCTTCCAGGCCGGAGTCGGTCCACTCGATCTCTTTCTCCGGCGGCGCAACGAACATCTCGTAAAGCCTGAGGGCATCGGCACCAAACGTCGAGATCATCTGGTCCGGGTCGACGACGTTGCCCTTCGATTTGGACATGACCGAGCCGTCTCGCAGCACCATCCCCTGGGTCAGCAGACGCGTGAATGGCTCGTCGTGCTCGACCATCCCCAGGTCCTTAAACACGCGGCAGAAGAATCTCGAGTAAATCAGATGCAGGATGGCGTGCTCGACCCCGCCGATATAGAAGTCCACCGGCGCCCAGTATTTGACCCTCTCCGGATCAAATGCCGTCCGGTCGTTTGACGCGTCACAAAACCGGTAGAAGTACCAGGACGAGTCGACGAAGGTGTCCATGGTGTCCGTCTCACGACGAGCCGG
Source organism: Acidobacteria bacterium UBA2994 (assembly GCA_002346545.1). GTDB lineage: Bacteria > Acidobacteriota > Vicinamibacteria > Vicinamibacterales > UBA8438 > UBA2994. Next base: position 201,548 of record DEAA01000013.1, on the reverse strand, counting down.
TTGCTGACACTTCGGACAGATCGTCTCGACGAACTCGGGCATCTGCGCCAGCGGAGAGTCTCCGCGCCCGGTGAACTCGACCGCGGTCGGGAGTTCGACCGGCAAGTCTTCGTAGGGCACCGGCTGAAGGCCGCAGTGCGGGCAGTGAATGATCGGAATAGGCGTGCCCCAGTAGCGCTGGCGGGAAATCCCCCAGTCCTTGAGCCTAAACTGGACCGTCGGCGTCCCAATCCCACGACTGGCAGCCGCAGCGGCCATCTCCCGGGCCGCCCCGTCGGTCGACCGGCCTGTGAACTCCCCGGAATGCACGAGGGAACCGGGTCCGGCGTAGGCCTCCTCCAGGGTGGAACCGTCGAGTGTCTCTCCCTCAGCCGGCTGGATCACCACCTGAACCGGAAGCTGATACTTCCGCGCGAACTCGAAATCGCGCTGGTCGTGGGCCGGCACCGCCATCACGGCGCCGGTGCCGTACTCGGCGAGGACGAAGTTCGCGATCCAGATCGGCACCTGCTCGCCGGTAAACGGGTTGGTCGCGGTCCGGCCGGTGTCGAACCCTTCCTTCTCGATGGCACCGGTCAGCCGGGCCGTGCGATCCAGCGCCCGGAACTGCCGGACCCGCTCTCGAAAGGCGTCCGGATCATCCGCCTCCTCCGTGAATTCGTCGACGAGCGCATGCTCGGGCGCCAGCAGGACGAAGCTCGCGCCGTAGATGGTGTCGATGCGCGTCGTGAAGACCTCGATCTCCAGTAACTTCGCCTCTGGCCCACTCACCGGGAACCGGACCAGCGCCCCTTCCGAGCGCCCGATCCAGTTGCGTTGCATGGTCAACACCTTCTCGGGCCACTGGTCCAAGCGCTCGATGCCGTCCAGCAGCGCGTCGGCGTACTCGGTGATGCGGAGGAACCACTGCTCCAGATCGCGGCGCTCGACGACCGAGTCGCACCGCCAGCAGCCACCGTCGACGACCTGCTCGTTGGCAAGCACGGTCGCACAACTGGGACACCAATTGACCGTCGACCGCTTGCGGTAGGCCAGCCCCCGCTCGAACATCTGGAGAAACAGCCACTGATTCCACCGGTAGTACTCGGGCTCACAGGTCGCGAGTTCGCGCTCCCACGCGTAGCTGATCCCCAGCCGCTGCAGTTGCCCCTTCATGTGGGCGATGTTCTCCAGCGTCCAGATCTCGGGGTGGGACTTGTTCTTGATCGCCGCGTTCTCGGCCGGCAAACCGAACGCGTCCCACCCGAACGGATGCAACACGTTGAACCCCCGCATCCGCTTCATCCGTGCGATGACGTCGCCAATCATGTAGTTCCGCACATGCCCGACATGGGCATGCCCGGATGGATAGGCGAACATCACAAGGCAGTAGTAGGTGGGGCGACCCGGCTCTTCGGTCACCTCAAACGCGCGCTGCTCGGTCCAGCGGCGCTGCCACTTCTTCTCGATGGCCTGCGGATCGTAGTCGGACACAGTCGACAATCAGGGTATGTGGGAGGCTGGCAACACCGGCAACAGATTGATCTGCAAGGAATTATATCGCTGGCCACCGGTTCGTGAACGGACACCCGGCGACCTGACGGGCAATTGGCCACGGGATCCAGCGCCAAATGACTGCCCTACCAGCGCGCCTCCCCGGATCGCCGAGCGCTTGGTGGTCCTCAGAACACGCCCGGCCAGTACGGACCAAGCGCCGCCTGAACCGACGGCAGCACTGCGTCGATCCGGCTCGTGTCACCGGACGCGGGCACGTCGGCCGGCACGCCGTCGCGAAGCTGGGTCAGCGTGCTGTCGAGGCCAGCCTCCAGCGCCTCAAGGTCGTAGCCGCCTTCGGTGGCCACACCGAGCCGCCCCTCGCATGTCTCGAGAGCCAGCCGTTGCACGTGAGCGGTGAGAAGGCCGAACCCCTCGGTTGACACCTCCATGCCGCCGAGCGGATCACGCTGATGGGCGTCGAACCCCGCCGAGAGAAGCACCAGTCCGGGATCGAACGCGGTGGCCACCGGCACCACCAGCTCTCGCATGGCGCGGTCGAAATCGGCGTCGCCGGCACCCGCCTCCAGTGGGACATTCACCGTGAATCCGGCGCCGGCGTCCCGTCCGACATCCCCCACGGCTCCCGTGCCCGGGTAGAACGGGTACTGATGCAGCGAAACATACATCACCGTGGCATCCTCGTAGAACATCCACTGGGTCCCGTTCCCGTGGTGCACGTCGTAGTCAATGACCACCACGCGCTCGACGCCTGCGGCGCGGGCATCGGCCGCCGCCACAGCCACGCTGTTAAACAGGCAGAAACCCATAGCGCGGTCCTGTTCAGCGTGATGCCCCGGAGGGCGGACCAGCGCAACTCCGGGCGTCCGGGTCTCGCGAGCATGCGCCGCCGCCTCGATCGCGGCGCCCGAGGCGGCCAGCGCCAAGTAGTACGATTCTGCCGAGGTGTAAGTGTCTGGATCGAGGGCCACCAACTCGCCAGCCGTGGCTGCCATCCGATCTACGTGGTCGGCTGCATGGACCCGCTCGAGCTCAGCGCGGGTTGCCGGTCGCGGGGCACGCAAATCGCCACCGGCGTCGGCGAACCGCTGCCCCACCACGTGCATGACATGGCCACGAGCCGGTTGCTCTGGGTGGCCGGGCGGCGGGCGATGGTCACTGAACCGTTCGCTGCCAATCACCCTCACTCTGCTGCTCCTTCGACCTCTTCGTGGAGAAGACTCACCGCACGGGTCTCGAGTATTCCTAGTTCCTGTTCGAGTGCATCACGCCGCGCCTCCAACCGCTCGAACGACAGGTCTGCCTCCACCTCGAACGGGGCCCCGATGGCCACGGCCACGCGGGCACAAGGCCGGGGCACCTGCGTCCGGTCCCAACTCGAAGCTTCCCAGTGCCGGTCCGCTTCGATATGAAACGGCAGGATCGGCTGACCGGTCGCCCCGGCGAGCCATACCGCTCCAGGCTGCACTCGACGAGCCGGACCACGCGGCCCATCGACGGTAAAAGCGACCGGGCGGCCGCCGCTCAGGTCCCGCTTCATATGGATGAGCGCGCGTCGCCCTCCCTGTGAGGTCGAACCTCGTGCCGTCCCGTATCCGAACCGTTCGATGATGCGGGCAATCCACTCGCCATCAAAGTTCCGGCTGGTCATGACCACAATCCGGCGGTTCCGCCAGAAGTAGGTCGCGGGAAGAATCCGCCCGTGCCAGAACGCAAAGATCGGGTAGCGACCGGCGGACGCGATCGCCTCGTGATGATGGAATCCGTCGACCCGCCACCGAAGCGTCCGGCACAACCCATCGATGACCGGCGCGCCCAGCCCGGCTATTGCCGCCGCCTGAACGCGCTGCCATCGGGTCAGGGCTCGGCCGGTCACATCCCTTCGTATTCGGGTCCGCCGCCGCCCTCCGGCGGCACCCAGTCGATGATCTGGTAGGGATCCATGATGTCGCAAGTCTTACAGTGGACGCAATTCGACGCGTTGATCTGCAGGCGCTTGCCACTGCCCTCGTCGTCGACCATCTCGTACACGTTGGCCGGACAGAATCGGATGCAGGGGTTACCGTACTCGGTCCGGCAGCGGGTCCGGCAGACATCAGTATCCTGCACGAGCAGATGGACCGGCTGGTCCTCGTCATGGCGGGTCCCCGAGTAGTGCACGTTGGTGAGCTTGTCGAAGGTTAACTGCCGATCGACGGCCACCCCGTTGCTGGTCGAGTCTAGGGAAGGTGGCCCCGAGGGATAGTAGCGGGTCAAGTACTCGATCCGCTCGTGACCCGCTTCCCGCGACAACAGCGCAGACGGCCACCAGCCCCCGGTGAATGGGACAAGGCCGGCACACGCGACTCCGGCCACCAGACCGCTACCGAACGCCTGATGCACGTTGCGCACCGGGTACAGCTCTCGCCGGATGCTGCCGGCACTTACATGCCGCTGGAAGGTGGCCAGAGCCTGGGCAGACACGTCACCCGAAGCCAGCGCGTCGAGCACCACGTCGGCAGCAGCCAGGCCGCTCTTCATCGCCAGGTGGATGCCTTTCAGCCGCATGGAGTTCAGGAAGCCAGCGGCATCTCCCACGATTAGCCCACCGTCCACGTGACACCTAGGCAGCGCGTGCCAACCCCCTTCCGGCAAAGCCTTGGCGCCGTACCGAGTCATCTCGCCGCCCTCGAGCAGAGGCGCCACCAGAGGGTGCTGCTTGAATCGCTGGAACGCCATGTGCGGATCGAACAACGGGTCCTTGTAATCCAGCCCGACGACGAACCCGACCGACAGTCGCCCCTCGGGCATCGCGTAGATGAACCCGCCTCCGAACTCCTCGTGGCGGAGCGGATAACCCATCGAGTGGATCACCATCCCCGGAGACAACCGGCCCGGCGGGACCTCCCACAGCTCCTTGATCCCAATGGCATAGGACTGGGAAATCGGACCAGCCAGCCCATGCCGCGCAATTAAGGTCTTGGTAAGGTTGCCACGCACGCCGTCGGCAAAAATCGTGACCTTCGCCTTGATGTCGACACCAGGCTCGAACGTGCCCTTCTGGGTGCCGTGCTTGTCGAGCCCACGATCGCCCGTACGCACCCCAACGACACGATCGCCATCGTAGAGCACTTCGGATCCGGAGAAACCACTGAAGAGATCCACGCCGGCCGCCTCGGCCTGCTCAGCCAGCCACCGCACGAAGCGGTTCAGCGAGATAACGTAATTGCCGTGGTTACGGAGCGGAGACGGCGTGAACGGAAAGCGGAGCTGAGACCCCTTGGTCAGATAATAGGTGCGGTCGCCAGTGACCCGGGTCTCAAGCGGAGCCCCTCGATCCCGCCAGTCGGGAAGCAGCTCGTCGAGACCGGAGGGGTCCAGGACCGCCCCAGACAACATGTGTGACCCGCTCTGCCGAGACTTCTCGAGCACGGCAATCGCCAGCGGCTCTTTCCCGAACTCTTCCCGCCTCCGCGCGAGCCGGATCGCCGCCGACAAACCAGCGGGACCTGCACCGACGATCAGGACATCGACATCGAGCGTTTCCCGGTCCATCCGTATACGTACTCCGTTGGTCCTCTACTCGTCACCGAGCGCCGCCACGATGGCGGGCACCACTTCGAACAGGTCGCCGACGATACCGTAGTCGGCCACCTCGAAGATCGGGGCGTCGGCGTCTTTGTTGATGGCCACGATGGTGCGTGACCCCTTCATCCCGACCAGGTGCTGAATCGCACCCGAGATCCCCAGCGCAAGATACAGCTTGGGGGCGACGGTCTGACCGGAGCTCCCGACCTGTCGATCCATCGGAAGCCAGCCGGAGTCACAAATCGGCCGTGACGCGGCCACCTCGGCTTCGAGTTTCTCGGCAAGGTCCTGGACCAGAGCGATGTGCTCCTCCGCCTTGATACCCCGGCCAACGGCGACGATCCGCCCCGCCTGGGTCAGGTCGACCGCCTGCTTCGCCTCCTGGAACGGCGGCTCCACCGTCTGACGGACCGCACCAGGGTCGATCGTGACCTCCTGCGGGCGGACATCGGCCGCTGTCTCCCCGAGCGCAAGCGCATCAGGACGAAACGCGCCAATCTGGAAGCTGGCAAAATGCGGCCCCTCACCGGTGGGAGCGACGTCGGCGACGAACTTGCCCTGGAACATCGGTCGAACGAAGAGCAGCTGCCCCTCTCCCTGTTTGACCGCCACACAGTCGGTGACCATGCAGCGGCCCAGCCGCGCGGCCAGGCGCGGGGCAAACTCGCGCGTCTGATAGGTGTGTGACAGAAACACGAAGCCTGGTCCGACCGCTTGCACCACCTCGGCGAACGCGCCAACGAACCCATCAGGCGTGTAGGTGGCCAGCGCTGGGTCGTCAACGGTCAACACCGCTTCGACAGCCGCACCTGCCAGTTCGTTGGCCACGTCGGTCAGCTGATGACCGGCCACCGCCACCTGCACCGGCTGTCCGGTCTGCTGGGCCGCGACGACCGCCTCATAACTGGTCTTATTGAGGACGCCGTCCTTCTGTTCTGCGATAACGAGGATCATGTTCTTGAGGCTTTGGGCTTGGATTGGGGGCGCCCTATAGGACGCGCGCCTCTTCCTTGAGAATACGGACCAGCTCGGCGGCGGCTTCAGCCGGAGCGCCGTCAATCAACTGGGTCTCCTTCGACTTCTCGGGCACGTAGAGCTTCAGGATCTCCTGGTGAGCGGCCAGGTCGGCCGGAGCCTCGACCACCCGAACCTCCTTCTTCTTCGCCGACATGATGCCCTTGAGCGTCGCGTAGCGGAGCTGGTTAATCCCACTTTGAATAGTGAGCAGAGCCGGCGTGGGCATCGACACCCACTGGAACCAGCCCCCTTCGAGCTCTCGTTTAACGCGGAGCTGTCCATCCGAGACCTGCACTTCCATGATGATCGTCGCGTGCGGGATGCCAAGCAGCTCTGACAGCACCACGCCCGTCTGGGCAAACCCCTGATCATCCGACTGTAGCCCGGTGAGCACGAGGTCGAACTGTTCGTCCAGGATGGCGGAGGCCAGAGCTTCGGCGACCGTGCCGGCGTCGGCCGCGGCGAGCGCGTCGCTCTCGACACGAATGGCGCGGTCCGCACCACGGGCCAGCGCCTCGCGGATGACCTGGCCGACCCGGGCCGGGCCGGCCGAACAGACCACCACCTCGCCGCCATGCTGCTCTTTGAGACGCAATGCCTCTTCCAGCGCATAGGCATCCGGCTCGTTCATCTCGAAGCTGGCGTCGCGATCCTGCACCCAGGTGCCCGCGTCGTCGACACGCAGCGGCCACTCCCTGGTCACGACCTGTTTGACACACACGGCGATTTTCATCCGGATTTCCTCACTGCGTGAGAGCGCGACCGAACGCGGTCGCCGTCACCCCTCGTAGCGCTTGAACAGCAGGGACGCGTTGGTGCCCCCAAACCCGAACGAGTTCGAGAGCGCGTAGTTGATCTTGGCCGGCCGGGCAACCTTCGGGACATAGTCCAGGTCGCAATCCGGATCCGGGTCATCGAGGTTGATGGTCGGAGGAATGACCTGATCCCGGACAGTCAAGGCCGCGATCCCAGCCTCGAGTCCGCCCGCGGCACCCAGCAGGTGTCCGGTCATCGACTTAGTGGACGAGATGGCCAGCTTGTGGGCATGCTCGCCAAAGCAGCGCTTGATCGCCAAGGTCTCGAGCCGGTCATTGAAAGGCGTCGACGTCCCGTGTGCGTTGACGTAGTCGACAAGAGCCGGGTCGATGCCCGCCTGTTCGATGGCTCCACGCATCACTCGCAGCGCGCCGTCACCATCTTCGGCCGGCGCCGTCACATGGTAGGCATCGCCGCTCATGCCGTAGCCAACCAGCTCGGCGTAAATCGAGGCGCCGCGCGCCTGGGCATGCTCGAGTGTCTCGAGAATAATGACCCCGGCGCCCTCGCCGATGATGAACCCGTCACGATCTTTGTCGAATGGCCTGCAAGCGAGCGTCGGCTCGTCGTTTCGAGTGGACAGCGCCCGCATGGCCGCGAAGCCGCCGACCCCCATCGGGGTGATGGCAGCCTCGGACCCGCCGGCCACCATCACGTCGGCCAGCCCCCGGCGGATGGTCTCAAACGCGTCACCGACGGCGTGTGCCGACGCCGAGCACGCGGTACACGTCGCCGAGTTCGGCCCTTTGGCGCCGAGACGGATCGACACCTGTCCAGCTGCCAGGTTGATGATCGCCGCGGGAATGAAGAACGGCGAGATCTTGCGGGGACCACCCTCGAGCAGCGCTCGATGCTCCCGCTCGATAGTACTGAACCCGCCAATACCAGAGGCGATGTAGACGCCCACCCTGGTGGCCATCTCTGGTGTCACCTCGAGCCCGGCATCCTCCTTAGCAAAGTCGGCCGCCGCGATCGCGTACTGGATGAAGACGTCCATCTTCTTGACGTCCTTCTTCGCCACGAAGTCCAGCGGGTCGAACCCGCGCACTTCACCAGCGATCCGCGACGCGAAATCCGATGCATCGAACCTCGAGATCGGACCGATGCCGCTCTGCCCGGCTCTGAGCCCATCCCATGTCGACGCCGTACCGATCCCCAGCGACGACACTAGGCCGACACCGGTCACCACGACCCGCCTGCTCACAGTCACTCCTCGATCGAGAGACGCCGCCTATTTCTTCGAATGCGACTCGATGTAGTCCACGGCTTCCTTAACACGCGTAATCTTCTCGGCGTCCTCATCCGGGATCTCGAGGCCGAACTCCTCCTCAAACGCCATCACAAGCTCCACCGTGTCGAGGGAGTCCGCCCCCAGATCGTCGACAAACGACGCGTCCTGGGTCACCTCCTCTTCGTCAACCCCGAGCTGCTCCACGATGATGCCCTTCACCTTCTCAGCAACCGCCATTCACCTGCCTCCTACATGTACATGCCACCGTTCACCGCGAGAACCTGACCCGTAATATATGCTGCTTCATCCGATGCGAGGAAGCAGACAGCGTGAGCGACGTCGTCGCCCGTGCCTAACCGACCGGCGGGAATCTGGCTCAGCATGCTCTCCCGAGCCGCCTCACCAAGCGCCGCCGTCATGTCGGTGTCGATCATGCCCGGAGCCACGACGTTCACCGTGATCTTCCGGCTGGCTACTTCGCGAGCCAACGCGCGGGTGAACCCTTCGAGTCCCGCCTTCGACGCCGCGTAGTTACTTTGACCGGCGTTCCCCATCTGACCCACAACCGACCCGATATTGATGATACGGCCGCTACGCTGCTTGAGCATCTGACGTAGCACTGACCGCGCGCAGCCGAAGGCCGCGGTGAGGTTGGTCGCCATCACCGCATCCCAGTCTTCAGGACTCATCCGCATCGCCAGCTGGTCGCGGGTGATTCCGGCGTTGTTGACGAGGATGTCGACCCGGCCAAGCTCAGACATTACTCCGGCGACCACCTCGTCGACCCGGGCTCGCTCAGTCACGTCGAGTGAAACGGACAAGGCGGTGCCCCCAACCGCTTGAATCTCGCCGGCCACCTTATCTGCATGGTCGCCGCGGGCCGCAGCCACCACCGTGGCCCCTGCGGCTCCAAGCCGTAACGCTACTGCCCGACCGATGCCTCTCGAGGCTCCAGTCACCAGCGCCACCCGCCCGTCCAAACTGCTCATCCTCTATCCGTCAGACACTCGCCAGCGTTGAGGCCGCCTGCTCCACTCCATCCGGGTCGCAGACAGACATCACACGGGCCTCGCGATCGATTTTCCGGATAAGCCCGCTCAGCACCGAGCCAGGGCCTACCTCAACATACGTGTCGACGCCCTCCGATGCAAGGCGCCGAACCACCTGCTCCCACCGCACCGGAGCAGTCACCTGCGCCACCAGAGCCTCAATAGCTGAGGCGCCGTCCCTCTTGGGCTCGGCATCGAGGTTTGCAACTATCGGCACCATGGGGTCGGCCACGACAAGACCACGCAGCTCAGGGGCCAATCGATCCTGGGCCGGCTGCATCAGAGCGCAGTGAAACGGCGCGCTCACCGGCAGCGGCACCACGCGACGCGCACCCAGTTCCTTGGCCCGCGCCCCGGCTCGTTCGACTGCCGCGGTCGAGCCCGCAATCACCACCTGTCCCGGAGCGTTGAGATTGGCCGGGCTAACTACTTCCCCGTTGGCCGCCTCATCGCACGCCTTTGCAACCGCGTCGGCATCGAGCCCAAGAATCGCCGCCATCGCGCCCTCGCCGACCGGCACCGCTTCCTGCATGTAGCGGCCCCGATTTCGAACCGTCCGCAAGGCATCGCCGAAGCCCAGAGTCTCAGCCGCAACGTGGGCCGAGTACTCGCCCAAGCTGTGCCCAGCCACGAAGTCCGGCCGCACGCTTCGCTCGCTAAGGGCTCGAACAATAGCGGTCGATGCGGCAACGAGTGCAGGCTGGGTGTTCTCGGTGAGACGCAGCTGGTCTTCCGGCCCCTCGAAACACAGGGCCGTCAGCGACAAGCCCAGCGCCGCGTTCGCCTGCTCGAAAACTTCGCGGCTCTCGGGCAATTGCTCGGCTAGCGCCTGCCCCATCCCAACCTTCTGTGAGCCTTGCCCTGGAAACACAAACGCGATCATCTGTCCCGTCTACCCCTTTAGTCCTCACAATCGCCCGGGAGGCGACCCAGCGCCGTGTGCGCCGCCAGCACCATAGCCCCGATGTTTCCGGCACTGAAAAAGCCGCCGGCCTCTCCGTCAGCCACCAGTTCAGCGGCCACCCTCACCGCAACCGCCGGCTTGCGGCGGAGCACGGCGGTCGGCGGCTCGTCC